>NZ_CABUOD010000017.1 GCF_902493135.1 uncultured Parabacteroides sp. | reverse complement strand
TCTTCCATTCTTTCCAACTCGCATCCCCTGAACTGCATCACGATGAGGTGGAGCCGGGTATGTTGTATCATCTGCCGCACCTTCGGACCGACGGCGTATTGCTTTATCTGCTCCACCGCCTCCTGCCATTGCGATTCGGCTTTGGATTCGGGATCTTTGGACGAAAGATATTTCAATTCAACGATATAACTGTGCGCCACCTCATAACGCAACAAGTCCGGCATCAGGAAAAGATCGCAAAAACCGTGATTCAGTTCTACTTCCGGAGCGATCAGGTAGTAGGCGTTCACACTCAGGTAAGCGGTGAAGAAGCCTTGCAGGTTGCGTTCTCCCTCGATGGCGCTGCGCACGGAGGAGTTTTCCTTGTAGGCATGGGCGATAAATTCGAATGTTTCACGCCAATGGCCGTCGTAAGCCATATTGTCGAACAGGTCTGCCAAGTTGTTTAAATTAATGTATCGTTTATTTTGGTATTCTTCCAACATGAATTCATAGTACTGCTTGCGCACATTATTGTTCGGGATGCTTAGCACGATTCGTGTTCCGCGTGTGGCACTGATCGTCAACATGCCGTAATAGAACAGCAGGCTGGGGAAAATCTCAGGATTGGCGATCTCCGAGGCCGGAAAGGTCGTGACAAGGGTCGTGACAAGCTGTCCCTCATCCGTGATCCGCCGCAAGACGCCTTTCCGATCGCCGTCCAACCGGTCCAGTTGGATGAGCTTCTTCATCTTGTTGTAATCCGTGCGGGTGTTCGGGTCGATCATATGTTCGGGAGATCTGCCTAAGTCCATATAGTTACGCAGATAATAAAGCACCATGTCGCAGTTGAACATCTTCGGGTCACGGTCCAGGCTTTCTTTAGCAAAGCAATAATTGTCATACCAGGGCTTCATCTCCGCAATCATCGCCTCGATATCCGCATTGCCCGGAAGTTGACCGGCATCCTTATAATATTGCAGCATCGTACGCACATCGTCCTCGCTGAATCCCAGCATCATGTTGAACTGATAGTGGGTGCTGATGTTCCAGCCGATATTGAAGCCGCTGGTCAGGTCGTCCAGTGTCACGGGACTCACACCGGTCATGAAGATGCGTTCGAACATGCCTTTGTAGAGCTTGAAGTAGTCACGGTAAAAGCCGCTCGCATGAGTCAAATCATGATAGATCTTTTCTCCTTGCTCGTTCAAGACGACATTGGTGAAGTTATCGTATTCATCGATGATCAGATAAAGCAAATAACCCTTTTGCTTCGCCTCGCTATTAATGAGATTCAATTTATTGGCTGCCGATTTGCTTTCATAAAAATTGCTTTGCAGTTTTTCGGAATAATAATCAGAATAGGTGCTCATAAAATTATTCAAGACAATGCAGCAATAGCTATTAAAATTTTCTTCCAGTGTGCCCATACCGACACTCGCCCGTGAGAAATCGAAGAAAAGCACCTGATATTTCCCCTGATTGGGGGTCGGGTGGCTGCCTATCCACAAATTACCGAAACGTTTTTGGAATTTGTCTTTTTGGGCCACATCGTAATACGCCCACAGCATACCCAGGAAAATACTTTTCCCGAAACGGCGCGGACGGATGAAGAACAGGCTGTCCGGCTGCCTTTCCAACAAGGGCAGGTACATCGTCTTGTCCACATAATACTGATTTTGTTCCACCACTTCTACGAAGTTCGAAACACCATACGGGATCCTCTTTACATGTTCCATGTTATGCTTGCTTTATTTATTTCTTATATTTCTTCCATTCTTTCCAACTCGCATCCCCTGAACTGCATCACGATGAGGTGGAGCCGGGTATGTTGTATCATCTGCCGCACCTTCGGACCGACGGCGTATTGCTTTATCTGCTCCACCGCCTCCTGCCATTGCGATTCGGCTTTGGATTCGGGATCTTTGGACGAAAGATATTTCAATTCAACGATATAACTGTGCGCCACCTCATAACGCAACAAGTCCGGCATCAGGAAAAGATCGCAAAAACCGTGATTCAGTTCTACTTCCGGAGCGATCAGGTAGTAGGCGTTCACACTCAGGTAAGCGGTGAAGAAGCCTTGCAGGTTGCGTTCTCCCTCGATGGCGCTGCGCACGGAGGAGTTTTCCTTGTAGGCATGGGCGATAAATTCGAATGTTTCACGCCAATGGCCGTCGTAAGCCATATTGTCGAACAGGTCTGCCAAGTTGTTTAAATTAATGTATCGTTTATTTTGGTATTCTTCCAACATGAATTCATAGTACTGCTTGCGCACATTATTGTTCGGGATGCTTAGCACGATTCGTGTTCCGCGTGTGGCACTGATCGTCAACATGCCGTAATAGAACAGCAGGCTGGGGAAAATCTCAGGATTGGCGATCTCCGAGGCCGGAAAGGTCGTGACAAGGGTCGTGACAAGCTGTCCCTCATCCGTGATCCGCCGCAAGACGCCTTTCCGATCGCCGTCCAACCGGTCCAGTTGGATGAGCTTCTTCATCTTGTTGTAATCCGTGCGGGTGTTCGGGTCGATCATATGTTCGGGAGATCTGCCTAAGTCCATATAGTTACGCAGATAATAAAGCACCATGTCGCAGTTGAACATCTTCGGGTCACGGTCCAGGCTTTCTTTAGCAAAGCAATAATTGTCATACCAGGGCTTCATCTCCGCAATCATCGCCTCGATATCCGCATTGCCCGGAAGTTGACCGGCATCCTTATAATATTGCAGCATCGTACGCACATCGTCCTCGCTGAATCCCAGCATCATGTTGAACTGATAGTGGGTGCTGATGTTCCAGCCGATATTGAAGCCGCTGGTCAGGTCGTCCAGTGTCACGGGACTCACACCGGTCATGAAGATGCGTTCGAACATGCCTTTGTAGAGCTTGAAGTAGTCACGGTAAAAGCCGCTCGCATGAGTCAAATCATGATAGATCTTTTCTCCTTGCTCGTTCAAGACGACATTGGTGAAGTTATCGTATTCATCGATGATCAGATAAAGCAAATAACCCTTTTGCTTCGCCTCGCTATTAATGAGATTCAATTTATTGGCTGCCGATTTGCTTTCATAAAAATTGCTTTGCAGTTTTTCGGAATAATAATCAGAATAGGTGCTCATAAAATTATTCAAGACAATGCAGCAATAGCTATTAAAATTTTCTTCCAGTGTGCCCATACCGACACTCGCCCGTGAGAAATCGAAGAAAAGCACCTGATATTTCCCCTGATTGGGGGTCGGGTGGCTGCCTATCCACAAATTACCGAAACGTTTTTGGAATTTGTCTTTTTGGGCCACATCGTAATACGCCCACAGCATACCCAGGAAAATACTTTTCCCGAAACGGCGCGGACGGATGAAGAACAGGCTGTCCGGCTGCCTTTCCAACAAGGGCAGGTACATCGTCTTGTCCACATAATACTGATTTTGTTCCACCACTTCTACGAAGTTCGAAACACCATACGGGATCCTCTTTACATTTTCCATGTTATGCTTACTTTTAATTCTTCCACACGAAGTATGACAAATATACTCCAATCTTTTGAATGTAACAAAAATAAAATAAAAAACGCAGGCCAGGCCTCAACCCGATCTGCGTTTTTACAAATATTGATGCTCTGCTATTTATCCGTTCATCGAAGCCAGGAACTCCATATTATCGAATGTCTGTTCCATTCGTTTCTTGACAAATTCCATAGCCTCCATAGAGTTCATATCGGCCAGGTACTTACGCAGGATCCACATACGGTTCACGGTGTTATCATCCTGCAACAGGTCGTCACGACGCGTACTGGAAGCCGTGATATCGACAGCCGGATAAACACGTTTGTTTGCCAACTTGCGATCCAACTGTAATTCCATATTACCTGTACCTTTGAATTCTTCAAAGATCACATCATCCATCTTCGAACCGGTTTCTGTCAATGCCGTTGCCAGAATCGTCAAGCTACCGCCGTTTTCGATGTTACGGGCTGCTCCGAAGAAACGTTTCGGTTTCTGCAAAGCGTTCGCATCCACACCACCGGAAAGAACCTTGCCGGAAGCCGGTTGAACCGTATTGTAAGCACGAGCCAGACGCGTGATGGAGTCCAACAGGATCACGACATCATGGCCACATTCCACCATACGTTTAGCCTTGTTCAAGACGATTTCAGCAATCTTCACATGACGTTCAGCCGGTTCGTCGAAAGTCGAAGCGATTACTTCCGCATCTACGCTACGAGCCATATCCGTTACCTCTTCAGGACGTTCGTCGATCAGCAGGATAATCATATACACTTCCGGATGGTTGGCAGCGATCGCATTGGCGATATCTTTCAACAACATGGTCTTACCGGTCTTCGGCTGAGCCACGATCAGACCACGCTGTCCCTTGCCGATCGGTGAGAACAAATCTACTACACGTACGGCGATATTGTCGTACACTTTCGGAGACTTGCGGGCTGTCAACATGAATTTTTCGTCTGGGAAAAGCGGAGTCAGATGATCGAAAGGAACACGGTCGCGAACCTCTTCCGGCGTACGGCCGTTGATCTTGTCCACTTTGACAAGCGGGAAATATTTTTCACCTTCCTTCGGAGGACGGATAGCACCCTCCACCACATCGCCGGTCTTCAAACCGAACAACTTGATTTGTGATTGCGATACATAAATATCATCCGGGGAAGTCAAATAGTTATAATCGGAAGAACGCAGGAAGCCATATCCGTCAGGCATCATTTCCAATACGCCTACACCTGTCAGTATGCCATCAAACTCATACTGTTTTTCCTGTACAGCATTATTATTGTTGCGCGGGTTGTTATGATTATTCTGATTGTTCTGTCTGTTATTATTCTGACGAGGATTATTCTGCTGGGCGGCAACAGGTTGTTCTGCCTGCACTTTCGGTTCCGGTTTGGCAGGTGTAGAAGAGAATGGGAAAAGCTGGTCGAGAACCGATTTGGTGTCCGGATGGCGGAATACCACGCGTTTAGGTTCGTCTGCCGGAGTTGAAGTCGAAGCAGCAGGTGTCTCTACAACAACCGGCTCTTCCGTTATCTCAGGAACAACCTCGGCCGGAAGTTCTCCGTTATCAGATTCCACGACAACGGGAGGGAGCAACGGCTTCTCTACAGGTTTGGCAGCTTTCTTTACCACTTTCTTCGCTACCGGTTTTCCTGTTTCGACAGGGGCATCGGTAGTGGTGTCAGCCACTGGAACAAGAGTTTCGGATACAGGAGCATTGGCTGAAACCGTGCTTTTAGAAACGACTGCTTCTTCGTTTTTCTGGACAGGAACAGCAGCCGCAGCCACTTTTTCTTTCTTGTCAATACGAGTCCGTCTTTTACGTTCGGGTTGTTCCGGAGCCTCTGATGTTACTTCTTCTACCGAAACTTCAACGGGTGTGGCAGGAGCAGCAACCTTTGTCTTGGCATCAGCTTTTGCACCTTTCGGAGCCGCCGCTTTTGTTTTCTTAGCCTTAGTCTGCCTTTCTGCTTTCTTTGCTTCCTTTTCTTTCTCCTTTTCAGCCTGAATGCCGGCATACGAGATGGCCTGTTCATCAAGAATTCTGTATACAAGTTCCTCTTTCTTAAGAGAACTTACTTTTTTAATACCTAACTCTTCCGCTATACTTTGCAACTCAGGAAGGAGTTTTTCATTTAGTTCTAGAATGTTATATTTTTGCATAATGCGAAGTGAATAATAAAAACGACGTACTACACGACCTGATATGGCACGCGTACAACGCAATCATTGTATCTTTTATAATTTGATAATTAATAATTTCATGTGAAAACCGGATTGTTGAGCTAACTTGAATCATTAGTAACACATCTGCGGAGTAAATCTTTGCAAATGTAATAATATTTTTACTTACTCTCGCTTTTTGTCGAAAAAAAATTCACAACTAACACACTTTTAGTTGTTTTATCCAGGCAAAAACGATTATCGGAACGTTCTCCTACAATCCAGATAACAGCGTCTCCGCTGCATAAAAGCCAAGTTCGTTCTTTATCAAAACGGCTGAACTTATGATCCGAGAAATAATCGCTTAATTTCTTCCGCCCTTTCATGCCGAAAGGAATAAACCAATCTCCCTCTTTCCATGTACGCAGGGTAAGCGGAAAAGTCAGTTTGTCGTAATCAAAATAGGCGATATTTTTGTCTTTCCGGATATGGAAATCTTCTTTAATAACAATCTTCTCGAAAGAAAGTTCAACAGGACCGGACCAGACTTTCTCGTCGCCGGTCAGTGTATATTCATAAACCTCTTCTTTTACAAGGGGAGACAACATTAAATAGTCCCGATCTTTTATCAACCGGTATGTAGAAGAGAAAAAGGTTTTGCCCGATTCTCTCGTCAGGGACAAATAAACATCCTCTGCCACCGGACGAGTAAAGCCGTAGGTTTTGAGCAATTCATATAAAATCGCATCGGGCGACGGGTAACGCATCAAGGTGGCAATCGAAAGGCGATCTCCCTGCTCGACCACGGTATTCCTCGCCTCTTCCACCACATGCAGATAAACGGCTTCAGCCGCCGACAGATGTTCGGCCGTACGGGCAATCGCATTTTTCACGGAAGGATTGATCTCCTTCAGAAGCGGAAGGACACGCAGGCGAATAAAATTGCGCGTATAGGCATCGGAAAGGTTGGTGCTGTCGGTCACATACGTCAAACCGCGTCCGGCAAGCCATTCCAAGATATCCTCACGGCTCACGGCAAGCAAAGGGCGCACCACGAAACCGTTCTTCGGACGAATCCCGCTCATTCCCCGGATACCGGTGCCGCGTACCAGATTCATCAAAAGCGTTTCCACACTATCATCACGATGATGAGCCACAGCGACAGCCTGTGCCCCGGTTGCAACCCGTTGTTCTTCGAACCAGCCATAGCGCAACTCGCGGGCAGCCATTTCGATGGAGAGATGACGGCCGGCCGCGTATTTCCGGGTATCGAAGTCCGTCTTCAGAAAAGGGACATCCAGTTTTCGGGCATACTCCCTTACAAACTGTTCGTCACGCAGGGATTCGTCTCCCCGCAAGTGAAAATTACAATGCGCTGCAATACAGGAATAGCCCGACTCCACCAAAATGGTGAGTAGGGCTATTGAATCCGCTCCGCCACTTACACCGACCAGAACCGGACGGTTTTCCGTAAGCAACCGATATTTCTCTATATATGCACGGACAACATCGCGCATCTGATTATTCTTCTACACCTGCCAATTCCGGGTCGATCATGATACGGCCACAGTATTCGCAAACGATCACTTTCTTACGCAACTTGATGTCCAACTGTTTCTGAGGCGGAATCTTGTTGAAACAACCGCCACAGGCGCCACGCTGTACATAGACGACAGCCAGACCGTTGCGGGCTCCCTTGCGGATACGTTTGAAAGCAGTCAAGAGGCGCGGTTCGATATTCGCTTCCAGTTTCTTTGCTTTTTCGCGCAGTCTTTCTTCGTCCTGTTTGGTTTCGGAAATGATCTGTTCCAGTTCGCTCTGCTTCTGAACCAAATCAGCCTTACGGCCTTCCAGTCTTTCTGACAGTTCGGCTATTTCTTCCTTCTTCTGGTTGATCGCTTCACCGAACTCACGAATCTTCTTTTCTGAGAATTCGATTTCAAGTCCCTGGAATTCTATTTCTTTTGACAAGTTGTCGAACTCACGGTTGTTACGCACGTTATCCAACTGCGTTTTATATTTTTCAATCAGACCGGTAGACTCCGTAATCCTATGTTTCTGTTCTACAACAGCATTCTCAAAGTCTTTAATTTCTGACTGATAGTTCTGAAGACGTGTTTCCAGACCTGCGATCTCATCTTCCAGATCCTGTACTTCCAAAGGAAGTTCGCCGCGAAGTGTCTTGATCTTATCAATTTCAGTCATCATCGTCTGAAGCTGATACAGCGTAGAAAGCTTTTCTTCAACTGTAATCTCTTTTTCAGCTGATTGTTTATCTGTAGCCATTCTATAAATATTTTACCGGGTTTGAATTAACATTCGAAAAATGTACGGCAAAGGTAGGGAATTTTTTCGATATTATGTTATAAAAGATGTCTTTTGTACAGACTTCACTTTCATAATGACCAATAACCGCCAGCAGAATCCGGTCTTCCACATCGTAAAAGTCATTATATTTAGCCTCTCCCGTAATGAAAACGTCCGCACCGTAATTGATCGCGTCTTTGATCAGGAAAGCACCGCTCCCCCCGCATAAAGCGACTTCCCGTATCGGCTTGCCGGTCAAGGCGGAATGCTTCACGCATCCCACCTGAAACAGTTCCTTGATCCTTTGCAGGAAAACTAATTCCCCCTCTTCTTCGGGCAACTCTCCCACTACCCCCGAACCGACCTGGTCCCAGGCATTATCCAAGGGATAGAAATCGAATACCGGTTCCTCATAAGGATGGACGGAAAGCAATGCGCGGGTTACCGTCGATTTACGGAAAGCAGGCAATATCGTTTCGATACGGATTTCCGGCTCCACATGCAACTCACCTATTTCACCACAGAAAGGATTCGTCCCTTCACCGGCACGGAAAGTTCCGTTGCCCGGCAGGTTGAAGCTACAGGAATCATAGTCGCCTATCGTTCCGGCTCCCGCATTGAACAAGGTCATCCTCACCAAATCGGCATAGGCCTCCGGCACGAAAGTGACCAGCTTCAGCAAAGCACCTTTCTGCGGGCTCAGGACACGGACATTTTCCAGCCCGATCAGTTCCGCCAGACGGAAGTTCACGCCTCCCGCCGCATTGTCGAGATTGGTATGGGCGGCATAGATCACCAAGTCATACTTGCAGGCTTTCATCATGCACCGCTCGATATAGGTCGAACCGGTCAGGGATTTGAACGCTTTAAAGGCCAAAGGATGATGAGAGATAATCAGGTTGCACCCCATCTCTATCGCCTCATCCACGACCTCTTCGGTGACGTCGAGGCAAAGAAGCGCACCGGTAGCAGGCTGATTCACATCGCCAACCTGCACACCTGCATTGTCAAAACTTTCCTGCAATGGCAACGGAGCGTATTGTTCGATTTCTTTCAGTATATCCCTTATACGCATAAAGACTTCGTTTTTTTAATTGACAATTAGGCCTCGCGATACTTTTCTCTTTGAATTTTTTCTCTTTTAATTCTTAATTCTTAATTCTTAATTTCCAATTGCAGCTCTTCCAATTGCGAATCATCCAACTGTCCGGGCGCATCCAGCATGACATCGCGGCCGGAATTGTTTTTCGGGAACGCGATACAGTCACGGATAGAATCGAGGCCGGCAAACAGAGATACCCAACGGTCCAGACCGTAAGCCAGACCACCGTGAGGAGGCGCACCATACTTGAAGGCATTCATCAGGAAGCCGAAACGTTCCTGTGCCTTTTCTTCGGTGAAGCCCAGCAACTGGAACATCTTATCCTGCAACTTGCTGTCATGGATACGGATGGAACCGCCACCCACTTCGACACCATTGATCACCATGTCGTATGCATTCGCACGAACAGCTCCCGTATCGCTATCCAACAAAGGAATATCTTCGGGTTTGGGAGAAGTAAACGGATGGTGCATTGCATAGAAACGCTGGTCTTCTTCGCTCCACTCGAACAGCGGGAAGTCGATCACCCAGAGGCAAGCGAACTTGTTCTTGTCACGCAAGCCTAACTGGCCGGCCACTTCCAGACGCAATTCGCAAAGCTGTTTGCGCGTCTTCATCGAATCGTCGCCGGAAAGGATCAGGATCAGGTCGCCCGGTTTTGCGCCGAAGGCTTCTTTCATCTCCTGCAATACTTCCTGTGTATAGAATTTGTCCACGCTCGACTTCACATTGCCGTCGGCTTCCACACGGGCATATACCATGCCCTTTGCACCGATCTGCGGACGTTTCACAAACTCGGTCAGCGCATCCAGTTGCTTGCGCGTATAAGAGGCCGCCCCTTCCACACAGATACCGCCGACATAAGCAGCATTATCGAATACGGAGAAACCATGTCCCTTCATGATGTCCATCAATTCGACGAACTTCATATCGAAACGCAGGTCCGGCTTGTCGCTACCGTAATACTTCATGGCATCGTGCCAGGTCATACGCGGGAAAGCCTCTTTTATATCGATACCGCGAATCACCTTGAACAGGTGCTTGGCCATTCCTTCGAAAATGTTCAGCACGTCTTCCTGTTCCACAAAACTCATTTCGCAATCGATCTGTGTAAATTCAGGCTGGCGGTCCGCACGCAGGTCTTCGTCACGGAAACATTTCACGATCTGGAAATAACGGTCGAAACCGGAAACCATCAGCAACTGCTTCAACGTCTGCGGCGACTGAGGCAATGCATAGAACTGCCCCGGATTCATACGGGAAGGAACGACAAAGTCACGTGCCCCCTCAGGCGTAGAGTTTACCAGCACGGGAGTTTCCACTTCCAGGAACCCCTGCTTGTCCAGATAGTTACGAACCTCGAAAGCCATACGATGACGCAGTTCCAGGTTCTTGCGGACGGCGTTGCGGCGCAAATCCAGATAACGGTATTTCATACGCAGGTCGTCACCTCCGTCCGTATCGTCTTCAATCGTGAAAGGAGGAGTTACGGCAGCATTCAGGACATTCAGCTCCGAAACGATGATCTCGATCTCACCGGTAGGGATATTCGGATTTTTGCTGGAACGTTCGCGAACGGTTCCCGTTACCTGGATAACATATTCGCGTCCCAGTTTATTTGCTTTTTCACAAAGAGCGGCATCCACTTCCTGGTTAAACACCAATTGCGTAATACCGTAACGGTCGCGGATATCCACGAACGTCATGCCACCCATCTTACGGGTTTTCTGTACCCAGCCGGCCAGCGTAATCACCAAGCCTTCATCGGCAAGGCGCAGGTCGCCACATGTTCTTGTTCTATACATTATATAATATGGATTAAACTGTTTTTCTATTTTACGTGTGCAAAGATAATAATTTATAGGTCTCAAGAATATTTGAAATGGCATTTAAACGTTGAAAAGTCGTTTCTAATTTTCTTGAAGCCATTTTTCAATGGTGAAACCCATCTCCATTTTTCTTGAAACGGTTTTTCACCATTAAAAAGGCACTTCAAGAAATATTGAAACGGGGATTCAATAGTGAAAAACGGCTTCAAGAAAATTTGAAACCGTTTTTAAACGTTTAAATGCCATTTCAACTAAAATTGAGAGGGGAAATCAATGCTTGTTTTCCAGCGTGAAGCGCAATGTCCCGGCATTCACCAGTTCGTCTTGCGAAATCGTATATCCTTTCAGCCTCTTTCCGCCGGCCGTCACCTCTTTGATATAAATATCTTCCGGGGTTTTGTGGGCGGACTCGATCACCAGGCTGCCTTTCGGGTAGAACTTCTCGTCCAGGCGGATCGTCACCTTGTTGAAGGTCGGCGAGGTCAGGACATAATCCAGATCACCGGGACAGGCCGGATAGAACCCCATCATCGAGAAGATCGCCCAGGTCGACATCGTTCCCGTATCATCGTTGCCGGGAAGTCCGTTCGGGGCATTGTGATAATATTTGCCCAACAGTTCGCGGACCAGCTTCTGCGTACGCCAAGCCTCTCCCTTGAAATAGCTGAACAGGTACGGATAGGCGATATCCGGTTCGTTTGCCATATCATAGTACCCTTTGTCGAAGACCATCTGCAACTTATCGACAAATTTTTTCTGCCCGCCCATCAGCTTGGCAAGCCCCATAATATCGTGAGGGACATAGAACGTATAATTCCAGGCATTCCCTTCATGGAAACCGGGGCTCGGTTCGAAGTTTTCCCCTTGCTTCGGATCGAAAGGAGAATAGAACGTGCCGTCGGGCAGGATCGGACGAAGCGTGCCGAACTCTTTGCTATAATAATGCTTATATCCCATAGCCCGTTCACGGAACAGTTTGGCATCCTCCTTCTTGCCCAACGCATCCGCCAACAAGGACAGGTTCCAGTCGGCAATATAATATTCCAAAGCATGGGAAACCGAGTTATCATACTGTTCGCGCAAGGGAACATAGCCTTTGCCCATATAGTCGTTATTGTCCGGGCGGAGCAGGTTGAACTCGCCGGGAGTCGTAGCGCCTTTGCGCATTCCTTCGTAGGCCGTTTCGATATCATAATCGCGCAGGCCACGCATATAAGCATCCACGATATAAGGGATAGACGGATCGCCTTCCATCGTCAGCGTCTCGCGTCCGTACAGTTCCCACTTCGGAAGCCAGCCGCTTTCCTTATACATGTCGATCATGGTACGGATGATGTCGAGCTGCTTTTCCGGATAGAGCAATGTCATCAATGTGCTTACATTGCGATAAGTATCCCAGAGCGAGAAGACCGTATAGCGGTTTCCGGTAGTATGGCCGACTTTCAGGCTTTCCATCATCGGATATTCGCCATTCACGTCCTGGATGATATTCGGATGGATCAGCAGGTGGTACATGGCGGTATAGAAAATCGTCTTATCGTCGTCCGTCCCGCCTTCCACCATCACGCGCGACAGATCGTCGTTCCACATCTTGCCGGCAGCCGCACGCACCTTGTCGAAATTGAAATCCGGCTGTTCGGTGTTCATATTCAGGCGGGCATTCTCGATGCTGACAAACGAGACGCCCATTTTCACTTCGATCATTTCGTCTTCTTCGGTGTCATACTTGAACCAGACGCCGATGTCGTCACCGCTCATCTCACGGTCGTACTTCGTGTACAATTTATATTTGCCGGAGTAGGCATCCCATTCGGCCTCCACTCCCTTCATCTCGCGCTGCTTCTTCCAGTAGCCGGCCTGCTTGGGGGCTTTGCTGAGCTTCATCACGAAATAGATCGGGAAAACGGCTTGCGGGTTATAACAGAACGTACCGAGCAGCTTGCTCCCTTCTATTTCCGTATCGCTCACCATACGGACGGTCGCACCGGTTTCATTCGTCAGCCCCTCACCCAAGTTCAGGAGGATATTCCCCTGCCCTTTCGGGAAAGTAAAGCGTGTCAGGCCGGTACGCATGGAGGCGGTAGCTTCCGTCTTGATGTTATACTTCGTCAGGATATTGCTGTAATAGCCGGGGTGAGCCACCTCGTTCTTATATTCGCTGCCGTATTCGTGATAATCCACATTCAGTTCCCCGGAGGTAGGCATCAGCAACAGGCTTCCCATCTCCGGACAACCGACACCGCTCAGGTTGACATGCGCATAGCCGGTAAAGAAACTATTATCCGCCGAATAAGGCGTGGACCACCACTGGCTGTCCTTGTCAAACTTATTAGTTTTCGATCCCATCACATTGAAGGGGGTAACACTCATCATTCCCTGCGGACAAATCGCACCGGGATTGGTCGTCCCGTAGTTGCTTGTCCCGATAAAAGGGTTCACATAATCCACTGGCTGTTGCGCGGAAACCAGCGCAGAACAACAACCCAATAGAAAAGAAAACAACACCATCTTCATAACACCAACTCTTATTTCTTAATTTTTAATTCTTAATTCTTAATTCACCAAACAACTATCTCATCCGCAAAAATAAAACCCGGATTCGCCCTTGGCGCTTTCAACCGTACATAACGGGCTTTCCAGTTACCGTCGAACGTATATTCCTGGAACAAGAGATTCGGATCGTCTGCCGGAATCGTTGTTGGAACAATTCCACGGGAAATAAAGTTTTCACCCTCTTCCGAAGTCAATAACTCCACTTGTCCGGGCTGGAACACACCCGGACCGGTCAGTTGCATGAAACGAACGGACACTTTACGGATATCCGTTTCCTCTTCCATATCGATCACACAGTCCAGGTCATCCAAATAGCCTTGCCAACGTCCGTCCAGATAAGTCAGGCCACCGCGATAACCGTCCAGCAGGGCATTCATTCCTCCCGCCATATAACCTTTATAAAGCTTATTATTATAATGTATAGGCTTATTGATGGCGCGATGATAATCCACCTTCTTTTCCGTCGGCGTTCCCTGAAGCACCCCGTCCCGGAAAATAGCCGCTTTGATATGAGCGGAATCTTTCACGACTATCGGTCCGGCATAAAGGGAGGAAGATGCAACCGGAACGGAACCGTCTGTCGTGTAGCGGATTTCCGCCGGATATTTCTCGGCATCCAAAACGACTTCTATCTGTTTCTCCACCGTATCGACCAGCATGGTCACCTCAAGTTCGTCCGAAAGGGTAAAAGCGTCGATACCCATTCGATGCAATTTGGAAATATGATTATTCATCCGGGGCTTGAAATCTTCCCATGTTCGCAACTCCTGCGGCGTCCATCCGATCTCGGCCACGGCAAGGGCACGCGGGAACATCATATATTCCAGATGTTCGGGTGTCTGGATATATTCAGTCCAGGTATTGGCCTGCACACCCAAAATATGCCGGCATTCCTCCGCCGTCAACGAATCTGCCGGGACGGGATCATAGCTGTACACTTTCTTTATCGGCGTATAGCCACCGATGGCATACGGCTGTGTCTTCGGATCGGCCTGATAGAAGTCCAAATACATATAATTGCCGGGCGTCATCACCACATCGTGTCCCATCCGGGCAGCTTTAATGCCTCCGTCTTCTCCACGCCACGACATAACAGTCGCTTCGGGAGCCAGACCGCCTTCCAGTATCTCGTCCCAACCGATCAACTTGCGATCTTTCGAATTCAGAAATTCTTCAGCCCGATGAATCATATAACTCTGAAGTTCGTCCACGCTTTTCATTCCTTTTTCCTTCATCAAAGCCTGGCACTTCGGGCATTTCTTCCAGGCGGACTTTCCGGCTTCATCGCCGCCGATATGGATATATTCGGACGGGAAAAGATCGATCACCTCAGCCAATACATCTTCCATGAATGTAAACGACTTCTCATTGCCGATACAAAAATCGCCGTTCCGGTAAGGCTTGCCTGAACAACTCAGTTCGGGATAGGCCATCAGTACCTCTTCCGAATGCCCCGGAAATTCTATTTCCGGTATTATATTTATATGATTGGAAGCGGCATGCTCCACAATCTCCCGGATATCTTCTTTCGTATAATAACCGCCGTAAGCCCCCGGTGTTCCTTCCGGCAAATACTTACGATCGCGGCCGTCCCACCACTTCCGCCAATCGGATTCGGTACGGAATGCCGTTTCGGAAGTGAGTTTCGGATATTTTTCCATCTCGACACGCCATCCTCCGGCATCTGTCAGATGCATGTGCAACGTATTCAATTTGTAAAAAGACATCACATCCAGCAATTTCATTACTTCCTCTTTGGAAAAGAAATGACGGGAAACATCCAGATGCAATCCCCGATATCCGAAACGAGGATTATCCAGGATCGAAACACATGGCACCTCTCCTCCGGCAAAGAGTTGGCGTAACGTCTGCATCCCATAGAACAGACCGTCCGACGAACCGGCACGCAGGTCGATTCCTTTCGGCGTCACATCCAACTGATAACCTTCCGGGCTACCGGACCAGGCATCGTCGATCACTGTTTTGACATTTCGGGAAGATTGCCCGCCAAACAAAGCGAGACTATCGATCCTGAAGGTTCCTCCGGTCATTATCATCTGTTGCGGTTGGGGAATAAGATTGACCTGCCGGACTTCCTTCGAAGAGCAGGCGACCAATAGCAACGAGCAGACGACAGCCAGCCCGGTTACATAATTGCGAGATTGTTTTGGCAATAACATAAATATTTAGTTTAGTGTGTTTAATTCTTGGAGGGTAAATATACGAAGAAAAAACGGACAAGTTCCTATTTCAAACAAAAAGCTATGCTTTAGCTACCCTAACCCATAGCGTTACGCCGTCTAAAGCTATGCTTTACGGGTCGCAAAAAAGAGGATATGCCGATTATGACATATCCTCCTATGTGAAGAAAGCCGCACCGTAGATATGAACAAACTCCGTATGACAGGATTTGAGTGCTTTGCCATCTTTGTAATCCGCCGTGCTAAGCATGCCCCGAAGGGTGCGGCCCGCCATTGACGACAAGAGCTGTGTCTCGGAATTAAAATAAACTGATGAGTTTCCCAATCGAACATGTGCGGCTAACTCATTTTTCTTATCACAAAGATATGCAATAGGAATGAAACCACCAAACTTTTGACATAAAAAAAAGAGCTCCATTCAAGAGCTCTTTTTCCAATTGCTATATAATGTCAATTACTTAACTTTAGCAACGATTGCTTTGAAAGCTTCCGGATGGTTCATAGCCAGGTCGGCAAGAACTTTACGGTTGATTTCGATACCTGCTGCATGCAAAGCTCCCATCAGGCGAGAATAAGACATACCTTCCAAACGGGCAGCAGCGTTGATACGCTGAATCCACAATGCGCGGAAGTTACGTTTCTTGTTACGACGGTCACGGAATGCATAAGTCAAACCTTTTTCCCAGGTATTCTTAGCAACGGTCCACACGTTCTTACGTGCACCATAGTAACCACGGGTAAGTTTTAAAATCCGTTTTCTTTTTGCTCTTGAAGCAACATGATTTACTGATCTAGGCATAATACTAATCTGTTTTGAATGTTAGCGTCATCACTCTCGGATGATCTTATTTGCTAAATACATTCGGTTAATAAAAATCTTGTAAAACTCGCTTAATTAAAAAAGATTACTTCAAACCAAGCAACTGCTTAACGTTGCTTACGTCTACACCGGCAACCAGACCTGTGTGAGTAAGGTTTCTCTTCTGCTTTGTAGTCTTCTTTGTCAGAATGTGACTTTTAAAAGCGTGTTTTCTTTTGATTTTACCTGTTCCGGTAAGAGCGAATCTTTTTTTGGCACCGGAATTAGTCTTCATCTTAGGCATTTTCCAATATATTTTAATTATTAAACTTTACACCCTCTATCGGGTGGTTTCTTTCTTTATTATTCAGACTCTTCAGTCTTAGGCTTGGGAGTCACGACCACCTTCTTCACTACCGGTTTTGAAACGGCAGGTTTGGGAGCGGGGGCAGCTCCGGCTTTCTTCGGCGTCAGCATGATGATCATACGTTTACCTTCCAGTACCGGTAATTGTTCTACCTTTCCGTATTCCTCCAAGTCATTGGCAAAACGAAGCAACAATACCTCTCCTTGCTCTTTGAAAAGAATGGAACGTCCTTTAAAGAACACATAGGCCTTTACTTTTGCACCTTCTTCCAAAAATCCCTTGGCATGTTTCAACTTGAAGTTGTAATCATGATCATCCGTCTGAGGTCCGAAACGGATCTCCTTCACAATCACTTTTACTGATTTCGCCTTCTGTTCCTTCTGGCGCTTCTTCTGTTGATAAAGGAATTTCTGATAATCAGTAATTCTACAAACGGGGGGCGCAGCATTCGGTGAAATTTCAACCAGATCGAGCCCCTGATCTTCAGCCATCTTCAATGCCTGAGAAGTAGGATAAACTCCCTGTTCTACGTTATCACCTACTAAACGAACTTCACGAACACGAATACGTTCGTTGATTCTATACTGTTCTTTCAGACTGTCATTCTTCATTCAAAAAGATTTATTCTCCTCGTTATTAGTTAATTAATTATTATCTTTCTTCCAGTGATTCATTTGTTCCTCTATCTCACCTTTCAAAAGCGCTGCAAAGGTAGTAATTTTCATCGAACCTTTATCACCTTCGCCCTGTTTTCTTACAGAAACTTCATTATTTTCTGCTTCCTTCTCTCCGACAATGAGCATGTAAGGGATACGTTTCAACTCTGTATCGCGGATCTTACGTCCGATTTTCTCATTACGGTCATCCACCAAAACGCTCAGATCTTCAGCTTCGAGCTGACGTTTCACCTCATAGGCATAATCGTTGAACTTTTCGCTGATCGGCAGGATCGACACCTGATCCGGAGTCAGCCACAACGGGAACTTGCCGCCCGTATGTTCGATCAGCACGGCAACGAAACGTTCCATAGAACCGAACGGTGCACGGTGGATCATAACAGGACGGTGCTTCTTATTGTCTTCGCCCGTATATTCCAGTTCGAAACGTTCCGGCAGGTTGTAGTCAACCTGGATCGTACCCAACTGCCAACGGCGGCCGATGGCATCTTTCACCATAAAGTCCAGTTTAGGACCGTAGAAAGCTGCTTCGCCATATTCGATCTTGGCTTTCAGGCCTTTTTCCTGGCAAGCTTCGATAATTGCGCTTTCGGCTTTCTCCCAGTTTTCTTCCGAACCGATGTATTTATCCCGGTTTACCTTGTCACGCAGAGAAATCTGTGCTTCAAAGTTTTCAAAATCCAAAGCCTTAAAGATGATGAAGATAATATCCATCACCTTCAGGAACTCGTCTTTCAGCTGGTCGGGACGACAGAACAGGTGGGCATCATCCTGCGTAAAGCCACGTACCCTTGTCAAACCGTGCAACTCGCCGCTTTGTTCATAACGATACACGGTCCCGAACTCCGCGAAACGCAAAGGCAGGTCCTTGTATGAACGCGGGAACGATTTGAATATTTCACAGTGGTGAGGGCAGTTCATAGGCTTCAGCAAGAACTCTTCACCCTCCTGCGGAGTATGGATCGGCTGGAACGAGTCCTTACCGTATTTAGCGTAGTGCCCGGAAGTCACATACAACTGCTTGCCACCGATATGCGGAGTCATTACCTGCTGGTAACCGTATTTCTTCTGGATGCGTTTCAAGAAATCTTCCAGCTTCAGGCGCAACTGCGTGCCACGCGGCAACCACAACGGAAGCCCCGCACCCACTGCCGTAGAGAATGTAAACAGCTCCAGTTCTTTACCGATCTTACGATGGTCGCGTTTCTTGGCTTCTTCCATCAATGCCAGATATTCGTCCAGCATCTTTTTCTTCGGGAAAGTGATACCATACAGACGGACCAACTGTTTGCGCTTTTCATCACCACGCCAATAAGCGCCGGCGACACTCATTATTTTAACAGCCTTCAAATAAGAAGTATTCGGCAAGTGCGGACCACGGCACAGGTCGGTAAACGAACCCTGCGTATAAGTCGTGATCTTACCGTCTTCCAACTCGCTGATAAGCTCCGTTTTATACTCTTCGCCTCTGTCACCGAACATTTTCATGGCATCTGCCTTCGAAATGTCCTGGCGTCTGATTTCCTCTTTCTTCGCTACCAGTTCGAGCATCTTTGCTTCGATGGCAGGGAAATCGCCTTCTTTGATAACGGCGTCACCCGGATCCACATCATAGTAGAACCCGTTTTCAATAGCCGGTCCGATACCGAACTTAATGCCGGGATATAATTCCTGCAAAGCTTCAGCCATCAAGTGAGCACTCGAGTGCCAGAATGCATGTTTACCTTCCTCGTCTTCCCACTTGAAAAGTTTGATGTCGGCATCCTGGTTGATCGGACGGGTCAAGTCCCAAATCTCACCATTCACGCTTGCTGCCAGAACTTCCTGTGCCAGACGGGAACTGATGCTTTCCGCAATCTGCATGGCGGTCGTTCCTTCGGCATATTCTTTTACGGAATTATCCGGAAATGTAATCTTTATCATAATCTGTTCACTATAAATTCCTAAAAATTAATCAGGATGCAAATTTAGCATTCTTTTTTTGTTAAACAGAACTTTTAGGTAAAAAGTTTCAACGAACGAGCTTACCGATACGATCAGAAGCAAAATAAACATACACCTTTTCTGGATTTTCTTCCTGATCCTCGCCTAAGTTCCTTTTCTGAACCAACAAGATCTTTTTCAGCGGCTGGAAGAGACGCTCTATCAGACGAAGCTCTTCTGTTACGATTCCGGACATACAAGCTGCTCACCCTGCCCGAAGTGCGTGCCACGACCTCCGTCACCGGCTTACGGCTCGTTAGCCTCATCTCCGCCTCGATCACGTCCGGATAGCGGAAGAAAAAAGACAAGCCTTTCTCTGTCCGTGTATCCTCCTCCTCGCGATCGTAAAAGTCAGGTCCCGGCTCGAAGAGCAATGCTGCTCCCGTATCTTTTCCTTCCACAACGGTGCTGCACCAGCAACGCACTAATTCGGATTCTTCATAGACCAATTTTTGGGTAGCCGGATCGGCGATATAATATTTTCCGTTCTTTACCTTATATAATACGACGAAATGGTTCTGGTTCCAGTGCAAAACGCAACCATTGATCAATATAGTCGGGGTACTATGAATATCATGTTTATCTATAAAAGATTTACGTTTCATATATTCATCTTCCAAATCATACTCAAGATTATTAGATATGCTCTCTATCTCATTATCTATTTTTGTTTTATCATTCTTAAACCAACAGTCTAAACCATATAAAAATCCTGATTCTCCCTCCTTACATCAGTCGGAAAAACTAATTTATCATGGAAAAACAGATTATGAAGAAAAATCACCCATAATAAAGCCTGAACTACCAAGCACAACACACACCACCGCTTCAATTTGACCTTTTGGCACCATATACTCCAAAATGAGTAAGGCAAGGCGAGTATGAATAAACAGAAAAAGAAGAAGAACGTCGCTTGCCCTCTTCCCAGTAAGAAACAACTGATTCAGATATCTGATATACAATAACAAAACCTCCTCCAAACGGGACAATAGCAGGGAGTTGACATGACACCAAATCAGTCTTTTGTTCAGCCATATCAATTACTAAATTATCAACTTTATATCTCTTCAACAAACTTGAAAACCCATATAAAGTATCCATGAAAGGTAATTTCCAACAGTTTTTTTCAATACTGAAGTATATTTCACTTTCAATAAAGTCAAGAAAAATGATAATATATGATATGAATTCATGGGTATAGGTCGCTTCAAAATTAATAATGTATTTAGATCAATTTTTCAATGTAGCAATTACTATAATAGGATTATCTTCTTTAGAAATAGATTCTAAAAATTTCATACTTCCTTTTAATTCTATATTTGTTTTATTAATATATTCACAAACATCTGATGCAGACAATATACCCAAACAAACTCCACTTTCCAACATCACTAAAATCTCAAATGGCATAAAATTATTCAAGTCATCTTCAAATCCATTCTCATAAGAAAAAAAAGAAGCTTTCGATATTTTTTTATCATAAACTCCTAATTCACGAAATATTTCCCTGAAATAATCAAATATTATAACATTGTCATTTTCAAAAATATAATACGGAGAAGAGACCGAGTTTACATCTACACGATAACGATCTTTATAGGGGAAAACATAAGGCGAAAAATCTAATCGATATTTCGGGATTAATTGCTCATTATTAACTTGATACACTGTATCTATAAACTTTTCTCTAAAATAAACTTGATTTTTATATCGATAAAAAAGTCCATCATTAGCATCATATACAAATTGATCAGTTTTCACAAAATGATAATTCGGATATTCTTTTACAGTTTCACCATATTGATTAAACAATACGATTCGTTTAGAGACCGAACCATTACTATTCGGAAAAAAAGCACAAAAATTTGTTGAATCTAATGGAATTACACATTTTGTAGAAGACCAGTTTGAACTCATTGGCATTTTAATTTTACCCACAAAATTCCCTTTCAGATCATATTTAATCAAAGAGTTGTAATAATCAAAAAAGTAATTTAAACCATCATACGGGTTATAAAAATTATCATACGTCTTATAAAATGCCTCTGGATCATCACCTTTATGCCCTATTTTCCTTATAAAATGCCCAGTTTTTGAATCAAATAGAAAACAATTGTCCGCATCCCACACTAATAAACTATCCCCAATCATATTTACTCTCATGGTTCCTAATCCCAGCAAACATGCATCAGTCGTTTCTAATGGTACATAATGAACTGAATCAAAAAACATACTTACTTTTGCCTTTATTTCCGGACGATTTTTTGATATATGAATTACAGGTAAATCTTTCGCGAAAGAAAGATTAAATACAAAAATAAAAACAAGCAACAACAAAGATCTATAAAAGCTCATATTCCATTCATTTTAAGCCTAAAAAACAGTCAAATATCGTGACAATAACAAATATGCATTCATAATTTCATATCGTATCAGAATCAACAATAAATCAATCTTACTCTTTCAAGGTGGCAATCACCACGATCGGATTATCATCAAATTGGAGGTTTTCCAATACTTTCTTTCCAGTCGGACTTAACTTCACATCTTTATGGGTCTCCATATAATCTAAAAGCTCTTCCGGCATCAGCAAACCAACCAGCTTATTTCCATCTAATTGTTCCATGAAAAAAGTACCCAATCCATCTATGTCATTCACAAAACCACATCTTTCCCCTTCACGCTTACAACTATACAATTGCTTGCTCCTCTTATCATAATAATTTGAAAAGCTAATATTAGAACTTAGCCCTTCCCATTCTGAGCAAGCAAAAAAGATATACCGATCCATCTGAAAAATACGCCAATAGCTCAAAAAGCCTTTTTTATATCGTCTAACCATTTCTACATCATCCGCTCCAAAATCGAATTTCCCAGTTTCGTATTTTTTTCCAAGAGTCTCGTTAAAATGGAATGCAATAGAGGGGATCAGCCGCTCTTCGCCCACCAAATAAATAGTATCATTGTCCGATGCTCCAGAAAAATACAAATTACCTCCTACCTCCTGAAACCATCCTGCATTATAGCAAGAAGACCGGGAGGATTTAAATGTTGGAGCCTGAAGGCCATTGTCTATCACCTTCAGAACCTCGCCGTTTTTATTAAAAACATAAAGCGCACAATGATCATTAACCTGTTCATCATTGGCAAAACCTAAATATAGACTATCCTTATAGAGGCAAAGGTTATTTATTTTTTGCTGAAATCTCATTTCCTTGATATATCGATATTCAGGTTTTACCACCTCATTTACACATTTGTTAGTTTCAATATCTATTCCTCTCCACTTCCTCCATATATCCACATAAAAAACATTTCTTTCCTTATCCAATGTACAATTTGTCATAAGATGTGCATAATCATCCGGTCCACCTCCTTCTTGACTGAGACGACGGATATACTTTCCGTTTTTCCTATCAAATAGACATATTTTACCCGCAAATTCGGTGGTTATAATATATCGATCTGTCAAAAAAACAGAAGGTTTATTCAACAAAGATTCTTTTGTCAATTCCAACGGAATATATTCCAAATGGGAAGCAAGTCTACTCAATGGAATATCACCAACTTTTGCTTTCGTCATATCTATCACTAGTACTTTATCTTTAGCCTGTAAAGACAAAGACAAAAGGATACTCATTAATACACCTATATATTTCATATTCGTCGCAATAAATCACAATATTAAAAACTCAATAATACAAAAAAAGAGACAGCCTGTCCACATAGTAAATACAAAATAGGCAGTCATCTAAAATAAGTTTATTACGGAAATTGGCCAAAACCCGAATACGTGAATCGGTGAACGAACGGAGGATCTCCGCTGTCCCGTCAGTCGAGCCATCATCCACAATAATCAGCTCCCAACCGGAAAATGTCTGATTCAGAATGCTATCTACGGATTCCGCCACATACTTTTCCATGTTATAAACCGGCATGACAACAGATACAACCTTCATGCCTCCTTATTGTCAAAATTCCCGAAAAAGCCATTG
This sequence comes from uncultured Parabacteroides sp., assembly GCF_902493135.1. GTDB lineage: Bacteria > Bacteroidota > Bacteroidia > Bacteroidales > Tannerellaceae > Parabacteroides. Next base: position 71,598 of record NZ_CABUOD010000017.1, on the reverse strand, counting down.
GTTCAAATCGAAACTACTACCGCATCTAATTTGATTTTATACCCCATATAATTCAAATTACACGCAAGGGTAATATTTTTTAACAAACAGCATATTCCATATATACCTACTAATCACAGATTTACAAAATAGCTCTATTTCAGGAAGGGATATTGTCTATTTTTGATACAAACTTAGAGCCATTTTCCTAACGTACGCTTTGCTTGCTTTCCTTATTTCAGGCTTAAAAACAGCACGATTCCGTAAGGAAGATCTGAATCAAGATACGACTTCACCCACTCAAAAGCCTTTTCTGAGCCTCCTTCGAGAGCTTAATAACCTTTAGCTTCTTCATACTGATAAAGATTAAATTATTAATAATTAGTGATAATATATAACAGATATGACAGGAGAACTCTCTTTATTCATTCGCTTTAAGAATTCCGGAGCATTATCTTTTATCTTATTTTGTTTTACATATCCCAGAACATGCCAACTACCTATCAAATCGAGTACTGTTTTTCGAGCATATGAGTGTTTCATACACTGAATAGGTAATCCACAATCTATATTATTTTCAACTCCATATTTTGCAGACCAGTCTTGCAACTCTTTATATAGACGTTTAGACTTTAATTCATGGGTATCCATATCGAACGTGGCCAGCGTCAGATTTCTATAAACATCACCGTATCCTCTAAGCCAGTAAGAAAATATAAAATAAAGACATCCTTTGAATTCCCACGCTTCCAGTATACACGCATCACTTTCTATATCTAAGTAATAAATCGGATCAATTCGATCTTGACTTGCTTTAAAAATTGTCTGATAAGGATTTCCGGGGAAATAAGTAAAGAATAGGTAATTCTTATCGGCATCATTCATCACATACGTCCCTCCATCCCACCAGCAAACATGTTTTTCTATTTCATCAGGAGTAAGTACGACAGAATCGGTCAATAATTGTCCCTTATTATCACAAATAGCAGCACGTGTTTTTGTTACATAAAAATTATCCTTACCTGACAGGGCTAAAAAACGATCGGATGCCAACGGGTAAAGTTGAGTAAAAGGCGCTGTTTTATAAAGTGTTTGGGTATCTCCAACCGGTTCACCATTCTTTTCGTCCAGTATCCATACATTCCCCTTTCCCATTACATAAACCTCATGGGTATATTCATTATAGAATAAGCTACTAATATAATCCGCCCCTTCAATATGTTTCTGATATCTGCCGTTACAATCATACATAACAATATCTTTAGGCTTACTAAGAAATATATGATTTTCTGTCAGTAAAATATCACCGCATCCTGATAGTTCAGGAAATGTATCCAACGGAATATATTCAATCCGATCAGTCGGAGAAAACATTTGAATTTCATCACTTCCTTTTTCCGAGAGAAGACCCCGCAAATCAATAACCGGCAAGTCTGAGGGATAAGTCTTCTCCTCTTTCGTCTTCTTCATTTCGCAAGAAAAGAAGAGTAGGCCGACTATTACTATTGTTGTTGCTACTTTAAATACTTTCATATATCGTATATTTTATTCATTGCGTTTTCAAAAACAGGCCGATTGTATTTCTCTAAACATACTATTTGAAATAATATTTAACAATTATAGGATTCATTTCTTCCTTTGTTTTTAATAATTCACGAAATTTTTTTCGGTTGTTTTCATCTAACATGTCTTCGGTAATGTAATTCTCCAATTCACCATGTTCATACCATGTCAGTACATATTCGTTTGTTATTTTTCGAGGAATAAAACCTACTGATTCAGTAAAATATTTAATATATTTACATTCATCAATAGATTTATCGTGTATTAGATAAGCTCTTGCACTATCTCGTAAATATATATATAAGCTATAATTTATTTTCACGACATTAATATTTAGCCCTAAAAACAGTGAGAGAAAAATTCCTCCCACTCATTCGAAATCATTAACCATACACACAAAAACCGCTTCCGGAACAATTCGTATGATTATAACCTCCTACAATAAGCTTAAGCTCTTGATCAGACATCTTTTCTCCTTCTAATTTGTTGAGCGTTATCTTTTTTAACTTTTTCATATATTCAACTGTTTAATTGTTTTTATTTCAGTATCTCCTTATCTTAATCACATAATTCCCCATAGCCAGCTATATGGAACAGATTGGACAAGTATTTTTATACGAGCCTATAATTATCAAAAATAACGATTAATCCTTTGATAATTATCAGTATATTCCTGATACATGATTAAGTTTGCCACTTTAACATTGTAGCTGGTTGTTGAAGTGGCAAACTAACAGTTCCAATAAAAAATAAAAGGTTATACAACATACTCTTTCGTTAATTTAAAGATTTCAAATGGCTTTCATCACCATCAGTACTTAAACATAAAAATAACCTATCAGCTGTTTGTTATAGTATGCCGATTAAGGTGTTTTCAACTTTTATCTATTTAATCTTTACAAAGATAAACCATAAGTATCAAAAACTTTCTCATAATTACCTATAGGAGGATACATATCAACAAAAACACAGTTCTTACACTCCGTTTTACTACGTGTCAAAAATCAAAATGTATCCCTATCGAACCGCTGCTCTATTGTCGGCAATAACCGTTCTAGCGCTACGGACTGGATATAATCTCCCAGGTTATTCAACCCTCGATATTCGAAACCGACGAAATGTCGTTCTCCCATCCGGATCAGTCGATCGTTCCTTCCAATCGATCTCCGAACTGGTTGGTCAGAACCAACCGATATGTCTGTCCCGGATCCAATGCCTCTATATATAAGGTAGCCGGATATGTTTTTTTTCATCGTACTGCATTTATCAGGTTACAAATGCAATATTACCAATATCCGTTCATATTCACTAATTATTTCGCCGATATTTTTTAACAATATTAGTTTTTCACCATCAATCTCTTAATATCCAACATAAAAATCCGAATAACCACAATACTTACAGTTCAAATTACAAGAATCTGTAACCTCAAACACAAGTTGCTTCAAATTCAACAAATTATGAATTATTTGTTTTGAATTCACTTCCAAAAACCATCATGTTTAAAGCATCCTTTATTTTTTATGCTTCATTAACATGATTACCGCATTTTCCTCTTCTGTCATTTTAGAAGCAATTTCTTTTAATTCTCCTTGTAGATAACCTTTCTTGTAGGCATTAACCAAGTCAAAGGCATCGAGTGACTCCACCGAAGCGATTTCATCGTTGATGTTCTTCCCCTTCAATCTTAAATATTTCTGATATTTGTAATCTTTATTATGAAGTGTACAATGATATACGATTTTCTGTTGCTTGTCGTAAACCAAATCTTTTTCTTCTCCATTGCGTGCTTTTTCATACGTCCGCATAAAATCATATTTGTCAGTAATAATATCAGTATAAAGAAATATTTCAGGGTTCATGGAGTGTATAGAAGGTATTCTGTACATATAAGGAATCAGACCTTTTTCATCACTGTATCTATAAATTGTATCAGAGGATGGTTCGTTTAAAAGTACTCGATCACGGAACTTATGTATGGGGTTAGGGGTATTTGCGAGAGAATATGTCATATGTGTTTTTTCATCCCTTGATAAAATAATCAAAGTCGATGTCCGCTTATTAAGCGGTACATTTATTTCTTTTATGATGCTTCCATCAGATTTTGATAGGATGTAAAAAGAGGGTGATTCTACTGCTTTAGGATTTGATTCTCCGGAACCATCCCAACAAATGATATGCTCTTTATCATAATTCGTTAGTTGATAATAATATTCCACACCTTTTTTATATGGAAAACTCCTTCTGAAATTGCCATACAGATCATATACAAGTATTTTTTTTACACTACTAATAAAAATTTCCTCTTTTTCTTCATCCAATAAAACATTTCCTAAGTATAAATACTCTTCTCCGCTATTCCCTTTTCGATTAAATGTACTAATACCTTTTCCTTTTCGATCAAACACATAAATATTTCCATCGCTATTTCGATTCTTGGCAATCAAATATTTACTTCCGCAAGCCATAATTAATCCTCCACACAGAAATTCGTTATTAGTTTCCAATGGAATATACTCTATATCCAAAAAATCCTGTAGAGATAAATCTTTATTTGGAAATTTCTTTGTTACGTCAACCGTAATAAGACCATTTTCTTTGACTTTATTTTCTTGACAGCAGGAGAAAACAAGCATAAGTAAACAGAAGAGGTATAAAGATACCCTATCGAACCGCTGCTCTATTACTGGCAATAACCGTTCTACCGCTACGGACTGGAAATAATCTCCCAGGTTATTCAACCCTCGATATTCGAAACCAACGAAATGTCGTTCTCCCATCCGGATCAGTCGATCGTTCCTTCCAATCGATCTCCGAACTGGTTGGTCAGAACCAACCGATATGTCTGTCCCGGATCCAATGCCTCTATATATAAGGTAGCCGGATATGTTTTTTTTCATCGTACTGCATTTATCAGGTTACAAATGCAATATTACCAATATCCGTTCATATTCACTAATTATTTCGCCGATATTTTTTAACAATATTAGTTTTTCACCATCAATCTCTTAATATCCAACATAAAGATGCTACAGATATTTGTCCGCTTACTATCGGGAATACTTTTTTGTCATACTTAATATCATCAACTTTATATACTCGACGAGATCCATCCAAGAAATATTTGAACAGTGACGCACCTTAACCGGGAAAAGATAAGGAACAACAAGCTGTTTTACTTATCAAGATTTTTTACAATAACCCTTGTTTTTTCTATTTCAAGGAAAAACAAGTACAATCTCAGCCTGTCTTTTTTCCACCGAAACAGCGCTTTCACTAACATACCGGCAAACGGGCCGCCGGACTGGCAGAAATTGCATGGCATTTGGATATCTTATTCTCCATATCCCTTACACTTCGAAAAGACGGAACTGCCGATGAGTAGAATATTTGGGGAAACGAAGGAGAGGGGAAAGGGATATTGCCCGGATCCGGAGGGTCTTTTCAAGGGAATCGGACCCTTATTTCCACGACGACCGTCTTCATTGCCCTGACGACCGTCTTCATCGCTCCGGGCTGCCGGATTCACTCTATACGAAGTCGGACTTCGTGGCGATGAAGACGGTCGTCGGGAGGAAAAACCGCGCATTTCACGGGAATGGCCTCCCAAAGGCCTTATTTTCGATCCGTAAACAACTGTCCGAAGAACATTTGACGGATGGGTTTCAAGTCATTTTCAAGATGTTTTTTACAATAAGGGGGAGGGTCAATTGCTTGTCATACGCTTGATAATACTGTAAGCATTGATGATCCCCAATTCCCCGGCTTTGCTCAGATCGGCGATTCCCCGGTTGGCATCCCCCTGAGAAAGGCGTGCCAATCCACGGTTGAAATAAGCCTCGGCAAATTCCGGATCACGCTGGATCGCCTCGCTGTAATCCTGGATGGCAGCGCGGAAATCGCGTTGCGCACAACGCAGGTTTCCACGATTGAAATAAGCATATACGAAACCCGGATTCAATTTGATTACCATGTCGTAATCACGCGTAATCATTTCATGTTCGTAAGCCCGCTTATTGTCTTTCAGGGATGCGGAAACCGGATCGGATGTCGACGGTGTACGGACAGCCGTCGGATTCTTGCCCATCTTTAGATTCATGCTCATGGCAGAAAAATCATCCTGGGCACTGGCTGCTTGAGACATATTATAGTCAAGCTGCTTATACCGAACGACAGCCCGGTTGAAATAAGCCATCGCAAAATTGGGATCCTGTTCGATCACCTTCGTATAGTCCTTAATCGCTTCGGTAAAGTCCTGTACAAGCATAAAATCCAAAGCGCGTCCGAAATAGGCATCCACATCGTTCGGATTCTTCACTATGCGGGCCGAGAAATTATCGATAGAGGCGAAATGCACGGCAACCTGGTCTTCCGTAAGGGCGGCTTCCTCGTTTGTGATACGCAACTTACGTTCCAATACCAGACGGGCATTATAGGCTTCCACCATCTTATCATAATAAACCAATTTCTTTACCGGATCGACTTTTTCGTAATAGGTCAGGACAAACATCGGTTCCAGATCCACACGCACGTTGCGGTCTTGTACCCGCCCGCGTATTTCGCTATTATACTTCGTCTTACGCACCTCTTCTTCATCATACACGACAAGACGATTGAACTTATCGATGTTCTTATCCGATTGCTCACGCGTATTTTCATCTTTTGATGCCGGACCGGCCGGTTGATTCTCTCCATCGTTGTCATTTTTGGAAGCGACCGCTGTTCCTGAAGCGTTTCCATTCTTCTTTTTCTGCTCCATATTATAGGCAGTCCAGTAATCGCGGTCGGCACCCACCTCATCATGCATTTTCCGCTTCACTTCCGCACGGCTGTAATAACCGGCCACAAAGTTCGGATACTGCTGCAATACGACATCGAAATCATGTACGGAACCTTGGTAATCTCCCGTCTCGTAACGCAACAACGCACGGTTGTAATAAGCCATATAGTTGTCCGGCTCGATCTCGATCACAACGTCGAAGTCTTCGATAGCCCGGTTATTATCCCCGATCTGTGCACGAAGCAATCCCCGGTTGAACCGGGCAATCAGGTTATGGCTGTCCATGCTGACCACCTGGTCGTAATCTGCCATAGCGCCACGCAAGTCCTTCAACTGGTAACGGACCAGCCCCCTGTTGATATAATAACCGCTCTCACGGGTATTCAGACGGATAGCCTCGTTCAGATCGGCAAGCGCGTCTTTCATATTGTTCATCTGGTAATGCAGAATCGCCCGGTTGCCATAAGCAGGGGCATAATAAGGATCCATGCTGATCGCCTTATCATAGTCGGCAAGCGCTTTGACCGTATCGCCTTTCTCGGTGTACATCGCACCACGCGTCAGATAGTTCATGGAATATTTGGGATGGGCCGCCATCAGTTCGTCAAACACCTTTTCAGCCTCTTTAAAATCTTTCTTCTGGATATTGGCAACCGCCATGTTCACCAGCATCTGGCGGTCCTCCGCCTTAAACTCCAGCCCTTTCCTGTAATCTTCTATTGCTTCGGCAAACTTCTCCTGGCTTTGGCGGGCAATGCCGCGTGCGTAATATGCCTGTACCAAGAAAGGATTCCGCTCAAGGCAAAGCGTACAGTCTTCTTCGGCTCCTTTATAATCGTCCAGATTGATTTTTGCCACGGCACGGTAGAAATACGGTTCGGCCAACCAGGGTTTCGATTTGATAACCTGATTGAAATATTGTATCGAAAGGACATAGTCCTCAAAATACAAAGCGTTACGTCCGATAGTCAACACACGGTCGGTATTGATTTGTGCAAACATGGCTAACGAACACAGCTGGAATATAAATAAAAGAATCGCTTTCTTCATCGATTATAAAAATATTCAACATTGATCGGTCGCAAAAGTAAGTAAATAATCTTAGCCGTTAAAACCAATCTATAAAAAAAGCTTTCACAGACTGCAAAACAGTGTGGAAGCTTTCTCTATTTACTTGCCTCGGTTATTTACTTCGGCTGAATCTTAACCATCAAATGGTCCTTGGGGATCTTATCACCTTCCGTTACACCCAGCTCGACAATCGTGCCGGCAACGGGAGCTACCACCCGGTTGTACATCTTCATCGCCTGATGGATCAGAAGCAGCTGGCCGGCTTCAACTTCCTGCCCTTGCCGTACTTCCACTTTAACGATCGTTCCGGGAAGATGAGAAATCACATCACCGACAAAGGGCTTATGCCACATTTTACGGTTCTTATATTTTGCAGTCAGCGTCGTCTTGTATTTGCGGGCCGTTACTACAAAATCCACATATTCGTTATCTTTCTCTTTCTTTTCCATATTTAAAAGTTTTTACAGCGTTAATTAGAACGGAGGCAATCCGTGCTTCTTAGCCGGTCTGTATTCCTCTTTCAATACAGAAAGTTTAAGTGCGTGAAGCAACAATGAACGTGTTTCTTTCGGTTCGATAACAGAATCGATGAACCCTTTGGAGGCGGCCACGTAAGGATTTGCGAATTTCTCGATATATTCTTTCACCTTTTCCTGGCGCATTGCGTTCTGGTCTTCGGCTTCCATGATCTCCTTACGGAAGATAATGTTGGCTGCTCCTTCCGGTCCCATCACCGCAATTTCCGCACTCGGCCAAGCAAACATGAAATCCGCACCCAAATGGCGTGAGTTCATGGCGATATAACCGCCGCCATAAGCCTTACGCAAGATAACCGTGATCTTGGGAACTGTCGCTTCGGAATAAGCATACAATACTTTCGCGCCGTGACGGATCACACCGGCATGTTCCTGGTCGACACCCGGCAAATAACCCGGCATATCTTCCAATGTGATAATAGGAATATTGAAAGAATCGCAGAAACGGATAAAACGTGCAGCTTTATCGGCACTGTCGCAATCCAGCACGCCAGCCAATACCATCGGCTGGTTGGCCACGAAACCGACAGTTTCGCCTCCCATACGGCCGAAACCGATCACGATGTTGGCAGCCCATAATTCCTGTACTTCCAGGAAGTCGGAATCGTCCACGATACATTTGATCACGTTACGTACGTCGTACGGCTGTTTCGGATCTGCCGGAACCACATCTTCGATGTTCATTACCGCAGCAGGCTCCTTCGATTCCGCCACTTTCGCACGTTCCTGGTTATTCCACGGGATAAAGCTTACCAGACGTTTAACCTGCTCGAAACATTCCTGCTCGCTCTGTGCATAGAAATGAGCGTTGCCGGTTGTTTCCGCATGAACACGGGCACCGCCCAAGTCTTCCATAGAGATATCTTCGCCCAACACGGTCTTGATCACATTCGGACCTGTAATGAACATCTTGGAGATGTTTTCCACTACAAACACGAAGTCCGTCAAAGCCGGAGAATATACTGCGCCACCGGCACAAGGTCCCAGAATCAGAGAAATCTGAGGAATAACACCGGAGGCGATTGTATTGCGATAGAATATTTCACCATAACCCGCCAATGCACCTACACCTTCCTGGATACGCGCACCGCCCGAGTCGTTGATGCCTATAATCGGACATTTCATTTTCAGAGCATGATCCATGATCTTCGTGATCTTACGTGCATGCTGCAAGCCCAGCGAACCACCGGCAACCGTAAAGTCCTGTGCATAGATACAAACCGGAGCACCGAAGATCGTACCTGTACCTGTAACAACACCATCACCTGGTAAATCCTTCTTATCCATACCGAAATCACGACCGTCGTGCTTCACGAACAAGTCATATTCGTGGAAAGAATTCTTGTCCAACAAGGATAGAATACGATCACGGGCAGTCAATTTACCCATCGCGATCTGCTTTTCGATAGCAGCTTCGCCTCCACCCATCTCAACGACGGCTTTCTTTTCCCTGAGGGCCTGAATGTTTTTACTTAAATCTGTCATACTGATTAGTTAATAGAGTTCTTATTACTTACCAACCGCTTTTGCCTTATACGAGCAACGGGCTGTACCTTTAATAATACTATTTAGTTTGCTTTTATTCAACTGGCGGCGGATTCCTGAAATATTGTCGATGAATACATGACCTTCCAAATGCTCACACTCATGCTGCACGACACGGGCAGCAAAGCCCTCCACCGTTTCTTCCTGTTCTTTCAGGTCTTCATCCAAGTATTTCACACGTACTTTTGTCGAACGGGCTACTTTCTCATGCACACCCGGCAGACTCAGGCAACCTTCTTCCATCGAAACCTCTTCTTCGCTTTTCTCAAGGAAAACAGGATTGATCATTGCACGCTTGAAACCTTTGCATTCGGGAAAATCATCTCCCATCACGTCGGCGTCGATTACCAAAAGACGCAATGACAAACCGACCTGCGGAGCGGCCAGCCCTACGCCATCGGCATTGTACATCGTTTCAAACATATTGGCTACCAATTGTTTCAGCCCCGGATAGTCCATCGGAACTTCTTCAGCCTCTTTCCTCAGCACAGGCTGTCCATATAAATATACGGGTAAAATCATAACTTTTATAACTGATATTTCTTATTTTCCAAATATGATTGCAAGATAATAACGGCACTGATCTCGTCCACCAATCCTTTATCCTGCCTTTTCTTTTTCTTCAATCCTCCGTCCAGCATTGCCTTATGCGCCAAAACGGAAGTAAACCGTTCGTCGTAATACTCTACCGGAATGTTCGGAATGGTCCGCTTCAGATGTGTCACAAAAGCCTCTACGTATTTCATGTTTTCTGAAGGTTCGTTGTTCATCTGCTTCGGAAGCCCGACGACAAACCGTTCAACAGGTTCATGTGAGACATAATCAGCCAGAAACTTTGTCAGTTCACCGCTCGGCACGGTTGTCAGTCCGTTTGCAATCATCTGCAAGGTATCCGTAACCGCCAGCCCGGTACGTTTCCGGCCATAATCAATTGCTATAATCCTTCCCATCGGGTACAAAGATAACACAAAATCAGTTTCCAATTACACATATACACAAAAAGTGTGCAATTTAACGCTTAATACGCGTTCTTTTCTCCCTTGAACATATTGAGAACCGTTACGACTATAATCTTAAGATCCAGGAAGAAAGACCAGTTCTCGATATACCAGACATCCCGTTTCACACGGCCTTCCATTTGTTCCAACGTTTTCGTTTCTCCCCTGTAGCCTGTCACCTGCGCCCAACCTGTCACACCCGGTTTAACCAAGTGACGAACCATATACTTGTCGATCAGCGCAGAGTATTGCTCGGTATGTTTCAGCATGTGGGGACGCGGCCCCACGACCGACATTTCTCCTCTCAACACATTAATAAACTGGGGAAACTCGTCCAAGTTCGTCCGGCGAAGAAAATCTCCGACCTTCGTCTTACGCGGGTCATTCTTCACAGCCTGCAAGGAATCCGCCTGTGCATTGACCTTCATCGTACGAAACTTATAGCACCTGAAATCCTGTCCGTACAATCCCGTTCTTTTTTGCTTGAACAGGATCGGTCCCGGAGAGCTTAGCTTGATCATGATACCGACCACGACATACAGTATCGGGAATATGGTCACCAAGATTATTGTCGAAAAAAGAATATCGAATGTACGTTTCAACGCCCGGTTGTAAGCTGCCTGCAAGGGCTCGCGACGGACAGTCATCAAAGGGATAGACTCCAGGACCTCCATCACCAGGCTCTTCTTCAGGTTACGATAGAATTCCGGCACGATATAAAAACGAATCATGTGTTTCTCCGCAAAATTCAGCAAACGCACGATCTTCTCATCATTCGTACCCGGCAAAGTACAGTAGATTTCATCCACATCATTTGCCAGCACAAAACTTTCCACCTCATTAGTCATTCCCAAATAATTCGGCAAGACAGATTTCAAGGACAGATTATCATCAAAGAATCCCAAGATATTGAAACCATACGACAAATCGTCTTTCATTACCTTATACAACTCCATCCCGTTCTTTCCGGCTCCGACAATCACGATCTTCTTAAAGTTATATCCTTTCCGGCGGTACATCTTCAAAGTCACGCGCACAATAACACGCCACAACGAAAAGATAACGACCGTAACGATATAATAAATCAGCAGGAAAGTCGCCAGCACATCCCCGACATTCAAGAAAATCAGGCAGGTGGCAAACAGGAAAGTCATAATCGTAACCAAAAGGAACGCTCTCTGCACAATCTTGTCAATAAAGACAATGGACATGTGCAATTGCAAAGGGACGAAATAAAGGGAGAAGAAATAGCAGAAATTCAACAGAAGCACTACCTCACGCAGACTTCCGGTGATGGCAGATGTATATAAATTATTCAATCCATAGTAGACAATAAAGAAAAGAAGATTCAAAACGATCAAATCCCCAACGCCTATCAGCCATTGAATAAGATATCCATGTTTTTTATTTAACTCCATAATAACGCGCTAAAATCATGCAAAAATAAGCATTATTTCCGAGCAAAAAAAAGGCTGCACACGATTATGTGCAGCCTTTCGGGATATAATCAATAATTAATTAATTATTTGCAGACATGATAACCACGCGGTTCCAATTGTTTTCGCTGTATGGTTGAACGTCAGAGCCCTTCCACTCGATCGTGATCTGGTTAGAAGAGATACCGTATTTGTCGATCAACTCTTTGGCAACGGCTCTTGCACGCTTTTCTGAAAGCTGCATATTGTAAGAACCTGTACCTGTTTTCTTATCAGCATAACCGATGACTTTGATAGGCACATTGTTATCTTTCATGAACTGTGCAGTATTAAAGATGCTAACCTGCTGGTTCTTGTCGATCTTAGCGCTATTGATACGGAAGTACACTACATTGTCTACATAGTTGTTAACAACATTAGTTACAACTTCTTCACATTCAGGACAAGAAACCGGACGTTTGCTCAACTCGTCGTTTTCAGCACGCAAGGCGTTGATCTGACCGTTCAGGTCGTTCAGCAAAGCATAGTCCATCGGTTCCAATACTTCGAAATCAGTCTTACCCAGTTTGAAAGTCAAACCTGCGCTCAACTGTCCGATACCGTCAGTCAGGTGATACATAGAAACGCGGTTAAACTGTTCGTTCAGCAATGAACCCTGAACTTCAACGTTCAGATCTACGCGTTTGCTCAAACGGAATGCAGTCAAGATACCGAAGTTAACCGTCGGAGATTCTGTTCTTGCAATACCTCCGTTATCATCAGAGTTCTTGAAACGCTGTGCATAACCAAGACCGATCCACGGAATCAAACGGAACACCTTCTTTTCGTTATAAGGAGCCCAGAAATTAGTTACGTCCCACAACAAATCGGCATGAGCAGCTGCGTATTTATTGTGCTGCATGAATGTAGCACCGGTATTTTCAAAACCATGCAATACGCCGCCATTCAACTGGAGACGCAGAGCCAAATACGGATTAAACCACTTACCGACGGAGAACTGTGGAGCGAAATTCAAACGATTCTTAAAATCGGCTTCATTGTTCTGATCGCCAAACAAAACACTTGCACCACCTGCAATAGAGATAAACCAGTTGTCGCCAGCTTTGTTCTTTTTAAAGTTTGTTTTATAGCCTGCCTCATTGCTAAATCCAACCTGAGGTTTAAATTCCTGTGCAGACACAGAGAAAACGAAACCTGATAACAAAGCTAAAAGTAATACTTTAGTCTTCATATTCATCAACATTTTAATTAAACAATCAATTACCTATAATATTTGCTCAAACATAGTGCAAAATTAACTCTTTTTCTAATTATAACAAATAAAAACAATAAAAGTTCGACTCTACTCGAAATAATTCAAGATTTCATAGCCGCCTTTTCTAAGATACGATTCCTTCTTCATCAACTTTATATCGTTCGACATCATATCCTCAATCAAAGCTGCCAAGTCGTACTTAGGTTCCCATCCCAAACGAGTACGCGCCTTTGTCGCATCGCCGATCAGCAAATCGACTTCGGTCGGACGGAAATACTGTGGATCTACACCAACGACCTCATCCCCAATCCGTTTCCTTATATTATCGAGATAAGCCTCGCCGACTCTTTCAATAAACACATTTTCGTCAATATAGTTTAAGACAGCCACCTCATTAACATTATCTCCTTTAAAAATAATTTCCACGCCTATCTCGGCGAACGCCATTTTCAAGAAGTCGCGGATGGTGGTCGTGATCCCCGTCGCAATGACATAATCGGACGGTTCGTCCTGCTGGAGGATAGCATACATCGCACGGACATAGTCCTTTGCATGTCCCCAGTCACGTTTGGAAGAAAGATTCCCCATGTAAACCTTTTTCTGCATGCCCAAGGCAATCCGGGAGACGGCCCGCGTCACCTTACGGGTCACGAATGTTTCCCCTCTCAAGGGAGATTCATGGTTGAACAAAATACCGTTCGATGCATGCATTTTATAAGCTTCACGATAGTTCACCGTTATCCAGTAGCCATAAAGTTTGGCCACGGCATACGGACTTCTCGGATAAAAAGGAGTCGTCTCTTTCTGCGGCACTTCCTGCACCAGGCCATAAAGTTCGGATGTGGAAGCCTGATAAATGCGTGTCTTGGGGATCAGGTTCAGCAAACGAACCGCTTCAAGAATACGCAAAACACCCAGACCATCGGCATTAGCCGTATATTCGGGAGTATCGAAACTCACTTTCACATGACTCATGGCCGCCAGATTATAAATTTCATCCGGCTGGATCTCACCGATGATGCGAGTCAGGTTCAAACTGTCGGTCAGGTCACCATAATGTAGGATCAGGTTACGATTTTCCACATGCGGGTCCTGATAAAGATGGTCGATACGATCCGTGTTGAACATGGACGACCGGCGTTTGATACCATGCACTACATATCCTTTCTTGATCAGGTACTCGGCCAGGTAAGCCCCGTCCTGTCCTGTTATTCCTGTTATTAAAGCAACTTTACTCATCGTTGTTAAACGGAAGACGCAACAACCTCCCTATTTTTAATTTTTAATTCTTAATTCTCCAAGTACCAGCCATAAAGGCGCTCAACCCCTTCGTCTATCTCAATCGTATGATGCCAGCCCAAAGTATGCAACTTCGTGACGTCCGTCAGTTTGCGCATCGTCCCGTCCGGTTTGGACGAATCAAACACGATCTCACCTGTAAACCCTACCTTTTCCCGGATCAGGGAAGCCACTTCACGGATAGAAAGTTCCTTGCCAGTACCTATATTGATATGCGTATTCCGGATATCGCCGGTAGCAGGACGGACATCGGCAAAATCGACCTTCTCCATCACATAGACGGAAGCATCCGCCATCTCCTCGCTCCAAAGGAACTCACGAAGCGGTTTGCCAGTCCCCCACAACTCCACTTTACCCGGATAGATGCCGTACTTGGCAAGCACATCCAATATCTCGGATTCGGAAGCATCGCCGGATACGTTTTCAACCGGACGCGTATTCAGGTCCTTCCGGAGCGAACCCCAATCCCCTTCGAAAAGACACTTGCCTAAATGCACTTTACGAATCATGGCCGGCAGCACATGCGAAGTCTCCAGATTAAAATTATCATTCGGGCCATACAGGTTGGTCGGCATCACTGCGATATAGTTAGTCCCGTATTGCAAGTTGTAACTCTCGCACATCTTGATCCCGGCTATCTTGGCTATCGCGTAGGGTTCATTCGTATATTCGAGTGGCGAAGTGAGCAAGCAATCCTCCGGCATCGGTTGCGGAGCATTTCCCGGATAGATACAAGTACTGCCCAAGAACAGGAGTTTCTTTACCTCATTCAGATAAGAAGCATGAATCACATTGTTCTGAATCATCAGATTCTCGTAGATGAAGTCAGCCCGGTAGCGGCTGTTCGCCATAATCCCTCCGACATGGGCGGCCGAGAGGAACACATATTCCGGCTTTTCGGCAGCAAAGAAATCATGAACGGCCTGCTGGTCGGTCAAATCCAGTTCCGCATGCGTACGCAGGACGAAGTTCGTGTAACCTTTCGCCTTCAGATTCTTCAGAATGGCGGAACCGACCAGTCCCCGATGACCTGCTACAAATATTTTACTCTCCTTATTCATTCTCTCCTTTTATCAAATTCAGCAGATATTGTCCATATTGGTTCTTCAGCATCGGAGTGGCAACCCGCCTCAACCGTTCCGCATCGATCCAGCCGTTCCGGTAAGCCACTTCTTCCAGGCAGGCTATTTTCAGTCCTTGCCGCTTCTCTATCACCTCGACGAAGGTAGAGGCTTCGGAAAGAGAATCGTGCGTGCCGGTGTCAAGCCATGCAAAACCACGCCCCAAGAGCCGGACTTTCAATTCCTCCTCCTTTAGGAATTCCTGGTTGACAGTCGTAATCTCCAGTTCCCCGCGGGCGGAAGGTCGGATCCGTTTGGCGACTTCCACCACCTTATTCGGGTAGAAATAGAGACCGACAACCGCATAATTCGATTTGGGGCATGCCGGCTTTTCTTCAATGCTCAACACATTACCCGCCTCGTCGAATTCGGCCACGCCGTAGCGTTCCGGATCATTGACGTAGTAACCGAAGACGGTTGCTTTTTGTTCGTTTTCCGCATTGGCAACGGCGCCTTTTAACATAGCCGTGAAGCTCTGTCCGTAAAAGATATTATCACCTAAGACCAGGCAAACGGAATCCTTCCCGATGAACTCCTCGCCGATCAAAAAAGCTTGTGCCAATCCGTCAGGCGAAGGTTGTTCGGCATACTCGAAGCGGACACCATAATCGGAACCGTCTCCTAACAGACGCCTGAAACCGGGAAGATCCTGCGGTGTGGAAATCACCAATATCTCACGTATTCCCGCCAGCATCAAGACTGACACCGGATAATAGATCATCGGTTTATCATAAATAGGCAATAACTGTTTTGAAACCCCTTTGGTTATCGGATACAAGCGCGTACCGGACCCTCCTGCTAAAACAATACCTTTCATAATCTTCTATGATTTATGATTTATGATTTATGATTTATGATTTATGATACTGGAATCATGTATCAATAATAAATCATAAATCTAAAATCATAAATCCTTAATAAATATACCGGGGGGCAAATGTATTAAAAATAATTCACTTTACCGGCCCGATGAAACTTTTCTTTCCAAAGGTTTGTTACAAAGTAGATTTCAAAATAATTAAAAAACGAATTTATTATGAAGACTTTTATTGACACAATCAACTTCGGAGTAAAAAACTGGTGGGTTTCCCTGCTGTTGGGCCTGCTTTATATCCTCATCGCAATCTGCCTGATGTTCACACCGCTGGCAAGTTATGTCGCACTGAGTGTTTTGTTTAGTGTATCCATGTTTGTCAGCGGCACGTTGGAAATTCTTTTTGCCGTCACCAATAGAAAGAATATTTCCAGTTGGGGTTGGTATCTGGCAAGCGGTATCATCGACCTGATCTTAGGTATCTACCTGATGGCCAATATCGGCCTGAGCATGGCAGTGCTGCCTTTCATCGTCGCCTTCTGGCTGATGTTCCGCGGTTTCGCTTCAACCGGCTACGCTATGGACCTGAAACGCTACGGGACACGCAACTGGGGCTGGTATATGGCTTTCGGCATACTGGCAATCCTTTGCAGCATCGGCATTATCTGGCAACCGGGCCTCGGAGCGTTATCCCTTGTCTATATGATCGCATACACTTTGCTGATCATCGGCATCTTCCGGGTTATGCTTTCCTTCGAACTGAAGAGCTTGCACAAACGGAACAAAGAATACAACGAATAAATCGTATGCTTTTCTCAGCAGTTTCCAATCCATGAGAAAACTTTCTCACCGGGGAGAGAATATATTCTCATCCGCATGAGAAAAGTTTCTCATTACGACGAGAAAAGATTCTCATCCTTATGGGAAAAAGCCCCTCATAAGACGAAAATCTTTTCTCGCTGTAGCTTTATGATCATTCGCCGGCCATCTTCCGCTTAATAAATACGGCCTTACACTTAGCACAGTCCTTCCGGCAGTTCACTTCGGATACGACAACGGCGGCCGGTCGACTATACGCAAGGTAACCCGCTGTTCGGAGGAGGTTCCGACAAAGCCTAAGCCACCCGATATGTTTTGAGGGACGATGACCGGCTCCATAAAGGTTTCGTTATAATCTTCCGAATTCAGGCAGTTCATCGCACGCAAATAACGATAATAAGATTGTGATATGCTCAGCAGCCGGACCGTGACATCCAAGTAAAAATGATCTTTTCTGTTTAATTCGCTAATATACGGGATAGAGGTGTAGACTTTAAGGGTATATGAACCATTTTCAAACCGGCCGTCCGTGAAGACATTGCTGAGATTACGGACAGTCAAGTCCAGGATACCGAACTTGTCATCGTCGGCAGTCGTAAGATGCCCGTCGGTCAACACGATATCCTCCTGGTTGATAATTTCGGGATAAGAGGAAAAGGGACCGTATTGGATACCCGTTTCCGAAGCGATCCTGTATGTATTTTCTTCGATAATAAGACGGTAATAGTTTTTCTCGTTCGGGCGGTCGCGGACCGTTATTTTGTATTGCATACAATCCATCATGCTATAGCTCCCTCTCAGTTGCGTACGAAGCGTATCCACATGGATAGGCTCCTCAATCGGCAACGGGATTTCCACCTCGCAGCCTGCCTCGTATCGCCCGTCTTCGGCTGTCGCCTCAAAACGGATACGGTCACCGGGACGGAAAGGAGTTTTCAATGTGCAATTGGAATCATTGAAAGAATCATAGACCTTCTCCACCTGCGCCGTTTCGGTCTTTTCGCCGTTGACATATACGGTGATGGAACCATTGGAAACACAATCCGCCTGTTGCTCGTCGGCATCGATCAAGCGCAAGGACACTCCGTTTTCTCCTTTTCCGGCTTCGAGGAAAGCGTTCATCAGGAGTTGCGGTACCTGCGGCTTGTCCATGTATGGAAGTTCATTCTCACAAGCCGGGAACAGCACGGAAGCCATCATGAATAATATGGACAAATTCTTTTTCATTTTCTATTCCTTTTTTATTAGAACCGGTACGTATAAGTAATCGAAGGGATACAAGGCAGAAGCGTTTGCTTTATCAGCCTCGTTTTCCGCTTCCAGATTGTCTCATTGCCGCCATCCGGCGTCGTATGCTCCACACCGATATATTCTTCTTCCTTATAGACAAGATTCGGAGTCATGGCATTGTAGGCGTTATAGATCGAAATATTCCAGGTCTGCATCCCGCGGCGCAGTTTCTTATGGAAATTGATGCTCAGATTCAACCGGTGGCTGACAGGGAGACGGTAATTGTTGCGATGGGAAATATAGTCGATCAAGTTGCCCGATGCCGTTCCGGTACGCTGTTCGGCAACCGTAGCCGTTCCTCCCGTATTGAAGATCCAGGTGATCCCTATATCCGTTTTCTTGCTGAAAGCATGGTTCACACAGAGGTTGATGTTGTGGCGGCGGTCGTATTTATAAGGGAAACGCTCGCCGTTGTTGACCGTCCCGTCCTTGAACCGTCGGTCGCTCTTGGCGATCGTATAACCCAGCCATCCCGTTGTTTTCCCGATGGTCTTCTGGGCTAAAATCTCCAAGCCGAACGAGCGTCCCCGGCCCATCTCCACCTTTTCCTGCCATCCGCCGGATGATCCGAAAAAGGTGGCGCCATCCTGGTATTCCAATACATTATGCATATCCTTATAATAGCCTTCCAGAGAGAACTCCCACCCTTTCACACCGGTATAATAGCCGCCTGCGGCATACTGGAAGGAGCGCATCGGGCGGATGTTTTTAGTAACCGGGACCCATAAGTCGGTCGGCAGCGAAATCGGCGAGGATGACAGCAGGTGCACATACTGTTCCATCTGCGTGAAGGAGGCTTTTGCCGCAAAATCGTCATGAAAGCGATAACGGGCGGAGAGACGAGGCTGGGCCGACCAGTAACCTCTCCCTTGTATGGAAAACAAGGAAAGGTGGATGCCGGCATTCAGGCTCAGACGGTCGCCGATATCGGCATTGTCTTCGGCATAAAGCGAGAACTCGTGCCCGTGCAGATAGCTGTTCGAGGAATCGTTGTAGACGGTGTCCTGTGCCGTCTGCCCGTCTGCCGCTTCTTTCACACGCGAGGTCGTCACCTCCGGCCGGAAAGTATGATACAGATAGGAAAGTCCGAACTTGACATGATGGTCCGGGACAGGCATATAATCGAAGTCCGTATGGAAACTATAGTCATGTATTCCGGAACGGTAATCGGAATTATAGACATACGATTCGTTTTTATCGGTTATCAGATTGCCGTCTTTATCCGTTTCGATGATGTCTTTCCGGTAACTGTCTGCCATGCCCACCTGATAATGGTTGTATGCAACGGTCGTATTGCTGAACAACCGGCTGTTGAAGACATAATTCCACCGTCCGGCGGCAATCGTGTTCCCCCAGTTGAAATCGATCCGACTGTTGTAGAAATACATGCTCGGCCCATAATGATTCGAATAGCCGTCATATTCCTTGTCCTGCTTGTAGTCATAATGATCTTTCCCCTTGTAGAAGCTGAGGAACAGGCGGCTGCGGTCGGAAAACTTATGATTCACCTTGGCGTTGATATCATAGAAATAGTAATCGTATTTCTTGTCCTCCGGTAAGAACGGCCTCGCCATCAGGTCGAGATAGGTGCGGCGGCCGGTCAGACAAAAAGAGGTTCTGTCTTTCAGGATCGGGCCTTCGAGATGCAGCTTGCTTGTCAACAGGCCGATGCTGACCGTGCCGTGATAATGCCGCATATCGCCGTCGTTCGTCCGGATATCCACGATCGAAGACAGGCGTCCGCCGTAGCGGGCGGGAAAGGAACCTTTGAAAAGCGTGACCTTTTTCATCGCTTCCGGGGTGAAGATGGAGAACACGCCTAACATATGGTCGGCATTATAGATGGGAATGCCATCGAGAAGGATCAGGTTCTGGTCCGGTCCGCCACCCCGCACATACAGACCGCTGAATCCTTCCGTTCCGGCCTGTACGCCGGGCATCAGCTGGATCGTCTTGAGGATGTCGGCCTCTCCCAAGATAGCCGGAGTATTCCTGATCTGCGTCATCGGGATGTCCAACGTGCTCATGCCCGTTGCCCGGATGCCCGTCTCTTTTTTATCGGAAAGGACGATGACTTCCGCCAACCGGTTATGGGTCTGCAGGCGGATGTTCATCACGGTGTCCCGGCTTAAGAGGAAACGGCAATGCTTGGTTTCATATCCTAAATAAGAAAAGGAAAGTCCGGTCTCTCCTTCCGGCAAGGTAAGGCTGTAGAACCCGAAAGGGTTTGTCGAAGTCCCGGTATGCCGGCCGGTTTCCAAGATATTGGCCCCGATCAGCGTTTCCGACGACAAGGAATCGGCAATATATCCGCTAACCGTATAGCTGCGGGAGACAGGCCGCTCACTCAACAAGACGTGCGTACCGGAGATTTTAAACGCGATCGCTTCCTGCCCGAAAGCATATTGCAAGATTTCCTCGATGGTCTTTCGGCGGACATCGAGGGTGACCGGCTGCCGGAGCCGTACCTTCTCGCCGTAGATAAACGAAAAGCCGGTAGAATCCTCCAACTGGCGGACGAAAGCGTCCAGTGCGGCCTGCCGGACCTGGAAGTCCAGACGCGCCGCCCGGTCCTGTGCGGCGAGCGGCGCAATTCTGAAAACTATCCATAACAGAAGAATAAGCCGGGTGAGCCGGCGGAGACAATATAGGTAATAATTCATGACTCAATTAAGTTTAGAATGGATCAAGATCGTATCATTCACCCTTGCATAACTGAAATTACCGGCAGACTGAAGCAGATCAAGCATCTGTTCCAAACTCTCGCCTTCGGTGAAATGCGCCCTGATATGGAAATCCTTTATATCTTCATCTGTAATCCTGATTTTTACATGAAAAGCATTTGACAGCTCCCGTGCAATCTCCTGCAACGGCAGATAGTCAAAATGGAAATGGCCGTCGCGCCAGCCGGTAGCCGTATCGTTTTCCCCTGTTTTTTCTTCCTGCAGCGTTTTACCGGCCCGGTTATAAACGGCGCTTTCTCCGGGAGAAAGCATAATCCGGCTGCTTCCAGCCGGCGCACTGACGGCAACGGAGCCTTCCAAGAGAGTCGTCTTTACTTCCGCATCGCCGGGATAGGCTTCAACATTAAAGTGTGTACCGAGCACTTCGACCTCGACCGGGTCCGCTTTCACGACAAAGGGATGCCGGACGTCTTTCTCGACTTCGAAATAGGCCTCTCCCTGTAATTGCACTTCCCTCCTGCCCTCTTTGAAACAATCCGGATAGGTCAAAGAGGAATAGCGGTTCAGCGTCACTTTTGTCTGGTCCGGCAAAGTGATTACCGAGATGGTTGCACCTGCTGAAACGGTTTGCATCGTTGCCGGCTTCCGGTAATCATAGACAAACCAGCTTGCAAGGCATAGAAGGACGGATGCGGCGACGGCTCCCGTCAGACGGAACAGCCTCAGCCGCTTTGTCCGGGGAGAAACGATCCGTCTCTGCAACAACTTCCAACTTTCGGGAGCGGAATAGCGCCCGCGGGGTGAACGCGTGGAGGCGACGAGCTTGTCCAGTGTCTTTTCTATATGATCGTGCGAAGGTTCCATGCTTTTCTCTTCTACTTGATTTCAGAGATAAAGACAGGCGGGAAAAAGAAACTCACTATGTGTTTTATCTAAAAGTAAATGCAAGTTTGTTAAAAAATATCATCACATGATAATCTTTGCACTCTATGGAGAGCATATTCTGAGTATTTATGCTTTCCATACAAAGCAAAAGTTGTATATTTGCATTCAAAGTCAGACGAACATGGATAAATCAATTATCAAATCAATCATCCTTCAGAACCAGGAACGAATAGAAACGATTCCCTTGCAAAAGCGGAAGATAGACTTCGATGAAAAAGGGAATTATGTACTGGTAGGGCTTCGCCGTGCCGGAAAGTCTTTCATGCTTTACCAAAATATACAGGAAAGGATCCGAACCGGTAAATCTCAACGTGAAGATATTCTATACATCAATTTTGAAGACGACCGGCTTCAAATAGGAGGCCTGGAAGATTTGGACACGCTGATAACAGCCTATCACGAAATATACACCGAACGCAAGCCTATCGTTTATTTAGATGAAATCCAAATCATCAACGGATGGGAAAAATTCGCAAGACGCTTGGCCGATACTCAATACCGCGTGTTCATTACAGGCAGCAATGCCAACATGTTGAGCCGGGAGATAGCGACCACTTTGGGAGGAAGATTCATAGCCAGAGAGATATACCCGTTTTCGTTTGAAGAATATCTGATCTACAAAGGCATCCGGCTGGATGCCAACTGGGAATACGCTCCTATCGCGACAAAAGTAAGGGGACTGTTTGATGAATATTTCCATTACGGCGGATTTGCAGAGATATTCAATCGGGCAGATAAAAGGGAATGGATAAACAGTTTATGCCAGAAAATCCTATTGGGAGATATCATTGCAAGAAATGATATCAGAAATGCTCCGCTAATTCGCCTATTAGTAAAAAAACTTGCCGAAAGCGTGATGCAACCCACTACACAGACCCGGCTTTTAAACATATTGCAATCGACCGGCATCAAATTAGGACGAAATACGATCAGTGAGTATCTTTCGTACATGGATGATGCTTATCTTACGTTTAGCATTACAAACTATACCGATAGTTTGGCAGAGCGTATCTCCAACCGAAAACGATATTTCAGCGATAACGGATTGCTCAACAACTATCTGTTCGATCCTACCACCAAACTATTGGAAAATCTGGTGGCCGTAACCTTGCTCAAGAAGTATGGAGGATATGAAGAAGACAATTTGTATTACTATAACAAGGGAGTAGAAGTCGACTTTTATGTGCCTTCTCAGGAATTGGCAATTCAAGTATCCTACAATATCAACGATCTCGATACACGGGAACGCGAAACAAAAGCTCTGCTCAAAATGGCTTCGGTATTCCCGCTGAAGAAACTCATGATCATCACAATGGATCAAGAGACTACTATCCAAGAGGATGAAAACAGCATCGAAGTAGTCCCTGTTTGGAAATGGTTGCTAAAATAAGGTAAACTAAAAATAAAAAAACAGCCGAATTATTTGCAGTTTGTCAGAGAATGCATATATTTGCTGCCGTAATAACAACAAAAGTCATGAGAACAATTATAGTAAATACATATTGGTGGTGGCGCTCTTTACAACTCACAAGGTCGTAAGGAACCAGTCCTCATGTATATACTATCGTGATACAATAAAAGGTCTGTCGCACTTGCGGCAGACCTTTTTTCGTTTAAGGCAATTATAAAGATCCGAAAAGACAAAAACAATAAATAAAAACAGAAGGAAAGATGAAAACGTATCAAGTCGATGAAAACGGGTATTATGGTGAGTTTGGAGGGGCATACGTGCCAGAAATACTTCACCAATGTGTGGAGAACTTACAGAAGAAGTATCTGGAAGTATTGGAAAGCGACAGCTTCAAGGAAGAATTTAACGGGTTGCTTCGGGACTATGTCGGCCGTCCCTCTCCTCTCTACCTGGCCAAAAGGTTGAGTGAGATGTATGGCTGCAAGATTTATCTGAAACGTGAAGACCTGAACCATACCGGCGCTCATAAGATCAATAACACGATCGGGCAGATCTTGCTGGCACGCCGGATGGGGAAAACCCGTATCATCGCCGAGACGGGAGCCGGGCAGCATGGCGTGGCGACCGCTACCGTCTGTGCGTTGATGAATATGGAATGTATCGTCTATATGGGTAAGACGGATGTGGAACGCCAGCATGCAAACGTGCAGAAGATGGAGATGTTGGGCGCGACGGTCGTCCCCGTTACTTCCGGCAATATGACGCTGAAAGATGCGACCAACGAGGCGATCCGCGACTGGTGCTGTCATCCTTCCGACACGTACTATATTATCGGATCGACAGTCGGCCCGCATCCTTATCCGGATATGGTGGCACGTTTGCAATCCGTCATCAGCGAAGAGATCAAAAAGCAGTTGTCGGAACAGGAAGGGCGTGACTATCCTGATTATCTGATCGCCTGTGTAGGAGGCGGAAGCAATGCTGCCGGGACGATCTACCATTTTATAGATGATGAACGGGTAAAAATCGTTCTTGCCGAAGCAGGCGGCCTGGGGATTACGACCGGACAAAGCGCGGCAACCATCCAGCTGGGCAAGAAAGGGATCATACACGGGGCGCGTACGTTAGTGATGCAAAACGAGGACGGGCAGATCGAAGAGCCTTATTCCATCTCTGCCGGACTGGACTATCCGGGTATCGGGCCGATCCATGCCAACCTGTCGGAAACACACCGGGCTACGATTCTGGCCGTCAATGATGACGAAGCGTTAGAAGCGGCCTTTTGCCTGACGCGTATCGAGGGGATTATCCCGGCACTTGAAAGTGCGCATGCATTAGGGGCGTTGCCTAAGATAAAATTCAAACCGGAAGATGTCGTTGTCCTGACGGTATCGGGCCGGGGAGATAAGGATATGGAGACTTATATTAAGTATAAATTGAAAAACGAGAAGTGAATAGTGAGAGTCAGGAAGTTCTTCCTATAATCAGTTTTATAATCATCAATTGTCGATCATAATGGACTATACATTTAAAACAATAAGCAGGAAGGTTCTCGGTGACCTTCATACACCTGTCAGTATCTACTTGAAGGTACGGGACGTTTATCCGGAATCGGCGTTGTTGGAAAGTTCCGATTTTCATGGGAATGAAAACAGTCTTTCTTACATCGCGCTTTGTCCGCTGGCAAGTATTGGAATTAATAACGGGGAATGCACCGCTGTTTTTCCTGATGGAAAAAGCGAGGTTACTGCATTGACCGGAACATTCAATGTGGCAGAAGCCATGAATGCGTTTTTGAAGCGTTTCTCGATCGAAGGGCCTGACAGAAAGGTCTGCGGACTGTTCGGATATACGGCTTTCGATGCCGTGCGTTACTTTGAGAACATCCCGGTGATGGAAGCGCACCATGAAGAAAACGATGCTCCCGACATGCTCTACATATTATATAAGTATGTACTTGTCTTCAACCACTTCAAAAATGAACTGACGCTCGTCGAGCTGATGCAATCCGGCGAAAACTCCGGTTTGCAAGAGATAGAGACCTTGATAGAAAACCGGAACTATGCTTCTTATAACTTCCAGGCTACCGGCCCTGAGACATCGCCTGTCAGCGGGGAAGAATATAAAGCAATGGTGCGCGAAGGCATCCGTCATTGCCTCCGTGGAGACGTTTTCCAGATCGTGCTGAGCCGCCGGTTCGAACAACCGTTCAAAGGAGACGACTTCAAGGTTTACAGGGCTCTCCGGAGCATCAATCCCTCTCCCTATCTGTTTTACTTCGACTTCGGAGGATTCCGTATCTTCGGCTCTTCACCTGAAACGCACTGCAAGGTAGCCAACGGACATGCAAGCATCGACCCGATTGCAGGCACGGCTTTCCGCACGGGAGACGTTGCATTGGACAGACAGCGCACCGAAGCTTTGCTTGCCGATCCGAAAGAGAATGCCGAGCATGTCATGCTGGTTGACCTTGCCCGTAACGACCTCTCGCGCAATGCGCATGACGTACAGGTCGATTTCTACAAGGAAGTGCAGTACTACAGCCATGTCATTCATCTGGTATCGCGCGTCAGCGGTGAGATCGATGCCGACAGCAATCCGGTCAAGACCTATATAGATACATTCCCAGCCGGAACATTGAGCGGAGCGCCGAAGGTACGTGCCATGCAGTTGATTACGGATATAGAAAAGCATAATCGGGGTGCTTATGGCGGTTGCATCGGGTTCATCGGCTTTGACGGCGACTTGAACCAGGCGATCACGATCCGTACATTCGTCAGCCGCGGAAACGTCCTGTACTATCAGGCAGGAGCCGGCATTGTCGCCAAAAGCAATGATGAACGGGAATTGCAGGAAGTCAATAACAAATTAGGCGCTTTGAAGAAAGCGATCGATCTGGCAACAACACTTATAAATTGAAAGTTGAAAATTAAAAGTTGAAAGTTTTTATGAAAGTATTACTGTTCGATAATTATGATTCCTTTACCTACAACTTGTTGCATATACTGAAGGAATTGGGTGCGGAAGTTGAAGTACATCGCAATGACAAGATTTCATTAGACGAAGTGGAACGTTTTGACAAGATCCTTTTGTCACCCGGTCCGGGCATTCCGGAGGAGGCAGGCATCTTGCTGCCGTTAATCCGCCGCTATGCGCCGACCAAGAGCATCTTAGGCGTCTGCCTCGGAGAGCAAGCCATCGGGCAAGCATTCGGTGCAACGCTTATCAACCTGGCGGATGTACATCACGGAGTCTGTTCGGATATACGGGTGACGGTGCCGGATGTGTTGTTTACGGGCTTGGAACCCGGTTTCCGTGCCGGCCGCTACCATTCGTGGGTCGTATCGAAAGAGAATTTCCCCGACTGCCTGGAGATCACGGCAGAGGATATGGAAGAAGGACAGATCATGGCGCTCCGCCATCGCGAATATGATGTTCGCGGCATCCAGTTTCACCCGGAATCCGTACTGACCCCCAAGGGAAAGGTAATCATACGGAACTGGATGGGGATAAATTGAGAATTAAAAATTAAGAATTAAAAATTAAAAATCAAGGATGAAAGATATATTATATAGGTTATTCGAACATCAGTATTTGGGACGTGACGAGGCGCGGACGATTCTTCAGAATATTGCGGAAGGCAAGTATAATGATTCACAGATTGCCAGCTTGATAACGGTATATCTGATGCGTAATATCTCCGTAGAGGAATTGGCGGGTTTTCGGGAGGCATTGCTCGAAATGCGCGTCCCGGTAGATTTGTCGGAGTTTAAGCCGATCGATATTGTGGGGACGGGAGGCGACGGAAAGAATACGTTCAATATCAGCACGGCTTCCTGCTTTGTCGTAGCCGGTGCCGGATATAACGTTGTGAAACATGGGAACTATGGGGCGACCTCGGTCAGTGGCGCGAGCAACGTAATGGAGCAGCACGGTGTGAAGTTTACGGCCGATATCGACCGTTTGCGCCGTTCGATGGAATCCTGCCATATCGCCTATCTGCATGCGCCGTTGTTCAATCCGGCCTTGAAAGCCGTAGCTCCGGTACGGAAGAGTTTGGGAGTGCGCAGCTTCTTCAATATGCTCGGTCCGCTGGTCAATCCGGTGATGCCGGCCTACCAATTGTTAGGTGTCTACAACCTGCCGTTGCTCAGGCTTTACAGCTATACCTATCAGGAGAGCGGAACGCGTTTTGCCGTCGTTCACAGCCTCGACGGGTATGACGAAATCTCGCTGACAGCGGAATTCAAGGTAGCAATGCCGGAAAAAGAGAAGCTCTACACGCCTGAAATGTTAGGTTTCCCCCGTGCAACGGAAACGGAACTGAATGGCGGCGAGACAGTCGCCGATGCAGCCCGCATCTTTGACGATGTCCTGAACAACCGGGCGACTCCGGCACAAAAGAATTGCGTAATCGCCAACTCCGCCTTCGCCATCCAAGTCATCTGCCCCGAAAAGAGAATCGCAGATTGCCTGGACGAAGCCCGCGAAGCCTTGGAAAACGGCAGGGCGTTGCAAACATTCAATAAGTTTATCAACTTGAATAACAGATAAATTATAGAATGGAACAACAAATGAAAGATATATTACAAGATATTATGGCGAACAAGCGCATCGAAGTGGAGCGGCAAAAACAAGCGGTCCGGTTACAGACCTTGTTGGGGTTGGGCGGTGAACGGCTCGAACGTCCTACCCGTTCCATGCGGGCGGCTCTCGCTGTATCTTCATCGGGTATTATCGCTGAGTTTAAGCGGAAAAGCCCTTCAAAAGGCTGGTTGCATCCCGATGCAGCCGTAGCCGATGTGTTGCCCGCCTATGAAAAGGGAGGCGCTTCCGCCTGCTCCGTCCTGACCGATTCGAACTTTTTCGGAGGTTCCTTAGGCGACCTTTGCAAAGCACGCAGCGCAGTAGACCTGCCCCTGTTGAGGAAAGACTTCATCATCGATGAATATCAACTCTATCAGGCACGTGTAATGGGTGCCGATGCCGTCCTGCTGATTGCCGCCTGCCTTACTCCGGAACAATGTCTTATGTTTGCGGAGTTAGCCCATACTCTCAATATGGAAGTGCTGTTGGAAATCCATTCCGAAGGAGAGCTTGGCCACCTCAACACATTTGTCGATATGTTGGGGGTGAACAACCGCAACCTCGGTACGTTCCATACTGATGTGGAGAACTCCTTCCGTCTGGCAAAAGCGATGCAAACGGTCACTCATGAAAGAAATCTTTCCCCCCTCTTGGTATCGGAAAGCGGCATTTCGGCAACAACTACCGTATCGGATCTCAGGAAAGCCGGCTTTCGCGGATTCTTGATCGGCGAGACGTTCATGAAAACCGATGTACCGGGCGATACGCTCGCACAATTCATAGGAGGATTATCATGATCATCAAAGTATGCGGAATGCGTGATCCCGAAAATATACGGGAGGTTGCAGTCTTAGGAATCGACTGGATAGGACTGATATTCTTCGCGGGTTCTTCGCGAAGAATAATCGACAATGGACAATCGACAATGGATAATAGCCAATCGACAATGGCGGCAAGCCGTATTCCAAATTGTCTATTGCCTATTATCAATTGTCAATTAAAAAGGGTCGGTGTTTTTGTCAATGCTTCCCAAGAGGAAATGATGGAAATGGCAAATACTTTCCGCCTCGATTACCTGCAACTGCACGGAAACGAGACACCGGATGATTGCCATGCCCTGCAAAAGCGCGGTTTCTCGCTGATCAAGGCATTTCAGATTGCGACAGCCTGCGATCTTGAACAGACCGTCGGTTATGAAGGGCGCGTCGATTACTTCCTCTTCGATACCAAATGCAACAGTTATGGAGGTTCCGGCAAACAATTCGATTGGTCCGTGCTCGAAGCCTACCGGGGAAAGACTCCTTTTCTGTTAAGCGGAGGCATCCGTCCGGAAAGTGCCGGGGCAATACGTTCTTTCCGGCATCCCCGCCTCGCCGGGATCGACCTGAACAGCGGATTCGAGATTGAACCGGGGCTGAAAGACATAGGAAAGCTGAAGGAGTTTTTAAAAGCAATTCAAAATCATAATTCATAAATCTGAAATCACAAATCAAAAGATGAACCGTATCACAAACTTATTCAACACAAAAAAGAACGGAATCCTTTCCGTCTTCTTTACCGCCGGATATCCGAACCTGGATGACACGACGAAGATATTAAAAGAGTTAGAAAACAAAGGAATAGACATGGTCGAGATCGGCATTCCCTTCTCCGACCCGATGGCAGACGGCCCCGTGATCCAGAAAGCCTCCACTGCCGCGTTACGAAACGGGATGTCGCTGCACGTCCTGTTCGACCAGCTGGAAGACATCCGTCAGGATGTGCATATCCCGATTATCCTGATGGGCTATCTGAATCCGATCATGCAATATGGTTTCGAAGCGTTCTGCCGGAAATGTGTGCAGACAGGAGTAGACGGCATGATCATCCCGGATCTGCCTTTTGCCGATTATATGGCGGATTATAAGGCCATCGCCGACCGATATGACCTCAAAATGATCATGCTCATCACACCCGAAACATCCGAAGAACGCATCCGCCTGATCGACGAACATACAAGCGGTTTCATCTATATGGTATCGAGCGCCTCCACTACCGGGGCACAACAGAACTTCAACGAGCAGAAGCAGGCTTATTTCCACCGCATCAACGGGATGGGACTCCAGAATCCACGCTTAGTCGGTTTCGGCATATCGAACAAAGCTACCTTCGATGCAGCAGCCAGCAACTCATCAGGAGTTATCATCGGCAGCAAATTCATGCAATTATTGAAAAGTGAACCGATCGCTGTCGCCGTCGATAAGTTGAAGACAGCCCTCCGGGAATGAAAAGGACAGACAAACCAACCTCTTAAAACAGTCGTCCCCCGACGAACAAGGTGAATTTTCGTTGGGGGACGATAAAAAAATCAGGCTTGACACAAAGAACCGCTACTCTCTTCCGCCTCCTAATGCCTGATACAGATTAATCACACCTTGTATTTCCGCAAAGCGGTTTGCCACTTGCGTCAATTGTGCGCTTAGCAAACTCTGTTGGGCCGTCAGAACCTCTAAATATGTCGTATTTCCGTACAACATCGTCAAAGAAGTGCTTTCGTATGCTTTTTCAAGTGAAGCAACCTGCTTCTCGAAAAGTCCGGCTTTATCGCGGGCAGTCTGGTACTTCACCAACGCATCGTTTACTTCTGATCCGGCATTGAGAAGGGCCTGTCGGAAACTTAACTTGGCTTCCTCCTGCTGTGCCTTGGCAATCTTCAGCTGAGCGATATTCGCACCTCGATTGAACAAAGGCTGGGTGAGCGACCCGATAGCCGTTGCAAGAAATTTCCCCGGATTGACGATCATGCTTCCGGCCGAATTTGTCCAACCGGCACTACCGGTCAAGACAATAGAAGGATAGAACGCAGAGCGTGCCTGGTTGGTGGCATAGAAAGCTCTTTCGAGCGAATGTTCCGCACTGCGCACATCGGGACGGTTTGAAAGCATCTGCATCGGGATGCCTACGGCAAGATGGTCCGGCAATGCTTGTCCCTTCAACGTGCCGCGTCCGAAACTGCGAGGGCTTTCCGCCAACAGAAGCGACAGGCTGTTTTCCGTCTGGTTGATCTGCTCTTTCAGGTCGAGTATCGAAGTGGAGATGCTATAATAGGTAGCCTCCATCTGCGAGACGGCAGCTTCGTTTGCCAAACCCGCATCCATCAAGGCGCGTGTGGCATCGACAGTTTCCTTCCACGATTGCTGCGTACGTTCCGAGATCGCAAGCTGTTCATCCAGCATCAGCAAGGTGTAGTAAACATTGGCAATACCGGATATAAGCTGCGTCTGAACCGCTTGCCTGTAGTCATGGCTTTGTTCGAGCAACGCCTTCGCCTGGTGCCTGGCATTCCGCATACGACCGAAAATATCCAGTTCCCAACTGGCCGTGACGGGCACGGAATAGGTCTGTGCCGCCTTGCCTCCATCGAAACTGCTCACCGTTCCCTGTGGGGCGAGCGCAAACGAGGGCAGGAAAGCCAGCTTGGCTGACATTAGCGTGGCCTCGGCCTCCTTGACACGCCACTGTGCGGACCGGAGGTCGGTATTGCTCTGCAAGCCCTGCTCGATCAATTCACATAGATGCGGATCGGTGAAGACTTCCCGCCAGCCAAGATTGCCAAGATTGTCCGTACTGTCTCCTGTTGCCACCTCTTCCCCATAAAGGTCTTCCGGAACTTCGGCCGCCGGCTTATATTTCGTATAGATGCCGCAACTATTCAATGTGAATGCTGCGAGGATCATGAGCAAAAGGTTTTTACCCTCTATGTGGCGTTTTCTCTCCTCCTTTGCTTCCACATACTCTTCCTGGATCTGCCAATCGGTAGCCGGCTGAAACTGGATGGGACGGACCTTCTCCTGCAAATATTGGA
Organism: uncultured Parabacteroides sp.; assembly: GCF_902493135.1. GTDB lineage: Bacteria > Bacteroidota > Bacteroidia > Bacteroidales > Tannerellaceae > Parabacteroides. The sequence goes on along the minus strand of NZ_CABUOD010000017.1, from coordinate 39,621 downwards.
ACACGATGAACAAAGAAGGTACGACAAACAGCAACGCCAGCGTTCCGATCAGCATACCTCCTACGGTCCCCGTTCCCAAGGAACTGTTGCCGTTGGCTCCTACCCCCGTAGCCATCATCAGAGGCAACAACCCGAATATCATCGTTCCGGCTGTCATCAGGATCGGGCGCAAACGGGCTTTAGCAGCTGAAAGAGCGGCAGAGGTCAGGCTCATGCCGGCTTTACGGCGCTCGGTAGCATATTCCGTCAGCAGAATGGCGGTCTTGGCGAGCAAGCCGATCAGCATGATCAGACCTGTCTGCAAGTATATATTATTCTCCAAGCCCATCATCTTGGCAAAAAGGAAAGATCCGGTCAGGCCGAACGGGACAGCCAGCAATACCGCGAACGGGATCAGGAAACTTTCGTAAAGCGCGCTCAGGATCAGATAGATCATGAGGAAGCAAATACCGAAGATGACGATGGTCGTATTGCTCTGCGTGTTCTCTTCACGCGTGATTCCTCCGAAATCATAACCGTAGCCTTTCGGAAGGGCCTGCCCGGCTGTCTCCTGTACGGCACGGATGGCATCGCCGGTACTGTAGCCTTCCGCCGGCATCGCATTCACGGCTATGGAGTTGTACATATTGAAACGGCTCAGCGATTCCGCACCGTAACTGCGTGTCAGTGTCACGAACTGACTGAGCGGTGACATTTCCCCATTGGCCATGCGCACGAAGATGTTATCCAGGGAAGCCTCGTCGACACGGTATTTCGGATCGGCTTGTATCATCACTTTGTACACTTTGGAGAAACGGTTGAAGTTAGAGACATATTGTCCTCCATAGTAACCCGACAACGTGCTGAGCACCGCATCCGGCGTTATCCCGGCACGCTTGCACTTCGAGGCATCGATTTCCACGGTCCATTGCGGATAACGGACATCAAAAGTGGAGTAAGCCATCGAGATTTCAGGACGCCGGTTCAGTGCCCCCAAATATTGCTGTGTCGTCGTGAAGAACGTACCGATATCGCCGCCTTGCTTATCCTGCATGTGCAATTCCAACGCGTTACCCATACCATAACCGGGGATCATTCCCGGAGAGATCGCGAAGACACTGGCGTCCTTTATGTCCGCCGTCATGCCGTAGACTTGTCCGATAACAGCTTGCACATCTTCCCCCTTGCCCGTGCGTTCGTCCCACGGTTTCAGTTTCAGGATCAACATGCCGAAAGAGTTTCCCTGTCCGGCCAGCAGACCGTAACCGGAGACTTTCTGGACGTGCAATACCTGCGGGATGCCCTCCAAACGCTGTTCGATACGTTTCATCACATCGTCTGTCGTCTTTAACGAGCTACCGGCAGCCGTACTGACATTTACAAAGACGACACCCTGGTCTTCATCGGGCACCAAACTCGTTTTCGTCGTGTTCATCAGGAATGCCAACAGCACGACCGAGCAGGCAAGCAGCGACCAGACCATCCACTTCCGTTTGATAAAGAACAGGACTCCCTTCTTATACTTCTCGACCATCGAGTCGAATGCAGCATTAAAGGCTTTTCGGAAACGGGCGGCAAAGTTATTGTTCTGCGTACCGTCTTCGTTGATATAGGGTTTGAGTAAAAGGGCGCAGAGTGCCGGACTTAACGTCAGCGCGTTGACGGCCGATATACCGACAGCCACCGCCATCGTCAGTCCGAACTGAGTATAAAACGTTCCCGAAGTCCCGCTCATGAACGAAACCGGGATAAACACCGCCATAAACACCAGCGAAGAGGTGATAACGGCATTGCTGATCCCCTTCATCGCGTCGATACTGGCCATATAGGAAGAGCGGTATCCGACATCGAAGCGTGCCTGCACCGCCTCGACGACGACAATCGCATCGTCCACCACGGTTCCGATCACCAATACCAACGCAAACAAGGTAATCAGGTTGATGCTGAACCCGGCGATCGACATGAACGCAAACGTACCGATCAGCGAAACCACGATTCCCACCAACGGGATCACCGTCGAACGGATATCCTGCAAGAACACATACACCACCAGGATTACCAACAGGATGGCTTCGAACAAGGTCTTCACCACCTCGTGGATAGAGGCGAACAGGAAGTCGTTGGAACTCATCACCTGAGTCAGTTCCATGCCCTTAGGCAAATCTTTCCGCGCTTCGTCCAGGAAAGCGTCGATATTCTGGTTTACCTCCGTTGCGTTCGAACCGGCCGTCTGGAAGATCATACAGGAAATACCGGGATGGCCGTCCATGCCGCCGTGGTAAGCGTAAGATTCTTCACCCATCTCTATATCGGCGATCGTTTTCAGTTTCAAGACTTCACCGTCCTCGGTCGAACGGATCACGATCTCGCCGAACTCTTCGGGTGTGATCAGACGTCCCTTATACTTCATGGTGTACTGGTAAGTTTCGTCCGAATTCTCGCCAAACGATCCGGTTGCCGACTCGATGTTCTGCTCGGCGAGCACCTGCGTCACGTCCGAAGGAATCAGTTTGTACTGGGCCATCACATCCGGCTTCATCCAGATACGCATGCTGTAGTCGCCTCCCATGATCATCATGTCGCCGACCCCCTGTATACGGAGGATGGACGGTTTCAGGTTGATGCTGATATAATTGGACAGGAACTTCTCGTCGTACGAGTCGTCCGGGCTGTGCAGCGAAAACATCTGCAAGATACTGGTCTGCCGCTTTGAAGTCGTGATACCGACCTGCGTCACCTCGGCCGGCAACTGGCCGGTAGCCTTCGACACACGGTTCTGCACGTTGACGGCTGCCATATCCGGGTCCGTCCCCTGCTTGAAGTAAACGGTAATGCTGACCGTACCCGCGTTAGAGGCCGACGAAGTCATATATGTCATATCTTCCACACCGTTTATCGCCTCTTCCAACGGGGCGACGACACTCTTCAGCAAGGTTTCCGCACTCGCCCCGAAATAAGTCGTACTCACCTGTATCGTAGGCGGGGCAATGTCGGGATATTGTTCTACGGGCAATGTAAAAAGCCCGATAATGCCCACAACGACTATCGAAATAGAGATGACAGCCGACAGGATGGGGCGTTCTATAAAGGTTCTTAAATTCATTTTCTTCTCTTAGTTTTGTTTCACTTTAACAGGAGTTCCTTCACGCAGCAGGCCGACGCCTTCCGCTACAATCACGTCGCCGGCTTGCAATCCGTTGTCTACGATATACTCCCGGCCACCGTTCACGCGAGTCACACTGACGGGAACAGACTGCGCCTTGCCGTCCACTACCTTATAGACATACACCTGATCCTGTATTTCGAATGTGACAGACTGCGGAATGACCAGGCTTCCCTTCTTGGAAACTGGCAAGACGACATTCCCCGAGGTTCCGCTATACAACAACCCTTTTTCGTTCGGGAACACGGCCCGGAGGCTGGCTGTTCCGGTATTCCGGTCGACTACGCCGCTGATGGTCTCGATCTTTCCTTTTTCTTCATACACCGATTGGTCGTTCAACTTCAATTCCACCTCCGGCATCTCTTTCAAGGCTTCGTTTTTCGAACCATATTGCCGCGTCAGGGCAAGCAACTGGTTCTCTGTCATCGAAAAATACACATACATATCCGAGTTGTCCGAAACCGTAGTCAGCGGCTGCGGCAAGCCGGCACTCACCAACGCTCCGACGCGATAAGGCAAAGTCCCGACCACTCCGTCGCACGGGCTCTTCACCTCCGTATAAGAGAGGTTGTTGCGGGCACTCAGTTCCTGGGCCTTCATCTGGGCCAATTGCGCTTTGGCGCTTAACCAACTATTCTCGGCGGTTTTCAGGTCGAAATCGGAAACCACGTTACGGGCACGAAGTTCCTTTTTGCTGTCGTAAGTCAGCTTGGCTGTCGCCAGCGAAGCCGTAGCGGCCTCCACATTTGCCTCCGCAGTCTGCAAAGCTGCCCGGTAGGGCACCTGATCGATCACGAACAGCACTTGCCCTCGACGGACCGCCTGCCCTTCCTCTACACATAGTTTAGTTATAAAGCCCGATACTTGCGGATAGATGTCGATATCCTGCCGCCCGCGGATTGTCGCCGAATAAGTAGTGGAGATTACCTTGTCGGAAGGCTGTACCTGCAATACCGCATACTCCGCTTCCATTTGTACCGATGGCGCTTGCTTGCAAGACACCGCTAACACTGCGCAACTGATAATACCTAAAAGTTGCATCCATCTTTTGTTCATCATTATCATTTTCCAATCTTTAATTCGCGGCAAAGGTAAAGGTGATTTGCCCAGCAGCAGAGTTCAAGAGTTAGCCCATATTGTTCAAAACCGGAACATTTTTCGCATACACCGGAGAAAGTTCATTACTTTTGTTCCAAAACAGAAATAAACATGAAAATAGTACGCTTACCTGAACAGGATCCGTTCATTGCCGGCACGAATGAACGGATAAACATCCCCGTCAATCAGATTGCCAAACTGGAAGGAGCCACGATCTTCTTCTGCCATCACGGAACGGCACGCCTCGAGATCGACCTGCAAGCATACGAGATCGTGGAGAACACCCAGCTCGTACTCCTTCCCGGTTCTATTGTCAACAGCACGCATATCAGCCCTGATTTCACTGCTTCCTACGTCGATTTCTCCAAGACGCTATTCGAGGAAATCACCTCCCGGCTCGACCCATCGTTCTTCCATTTCCTGAAAGAACATCCCTGTATCATCGTTCCGGAAGAGCGCGTCAAACCACTCGTCGGCCTGACACTTGCGATGGAAGACCTGTACAAGGACCGTGAAAACAGCTTCCGCTTGCAAATATTCAAAAACTATGTACAAAACTTCCTGCTGGATTTTTACGACAAAACCCAGCACCTCTTTTTACAGAAGAAGCCCGACGGCCCGAACCGCCAGGAAGAACTCTTCAAACACTTCATCCGGTTGATACACGCCCATTGCATGACCCAACGGGAAGTCTCTTTCTATGCCGCCAAACTGTTCATAACCCCGCGCTACCTGTCTTCCGTCGTGCAGAACGTATCCGGCACCACAGCCAAGAACATCATCGACCGCCATGTTATCCTCGAAATCAAAGCCTTGCTCCAATCGACGGAGCTGAGCATACAGGAAATAGCGAACCGGTTGCAATTCCCGGACCAGTCGTTTTTCGGCCGGTATTTCAAGAAGCACACCGGTATCTCCCCGATGAACTACAGGCGTACGTTGAGCTGACCTTACCCGGCCGGACCGACGTACGCCATACAGGGTTATTTCCCATGAAAAATGTAGTACAATGCACGGACGGCAACATGGATAAAAGCCCACACATTCTTTATTTTCTGATATACCGGATGTTTCATATAATGATTGTTTGACGACGATTTTTTCCTTTCAATTTCAGTGACAGATGCATAAACTTCTTACGTCTGTAAAAGATAGCCTGGTCAAAGTTCAGATGCTCTTCTTCCAGTATTTCCAGTAAGCGGGCGCTCCCTCCCGTAAAAATATCGACGGCCTCTCCCGTCAGATGCTGCGAGTCGAGTACACCCCCGACAAGCAGGTTCAGTTCGGGGCATCGATAGCCGCTCGATATGAAGATCGGCAGTCCCGATTTCTTGCGCAACGGTTCCAGCAGATTCTTCACCATATGGCGGATTGCCTTTTGTGCATCGGGCACAGGTTTATTGTCCAAGCCGTTCGCCACGGCAACCGCGCTATATTCAAATTCCCCCATATAAAAATGGTCGCTTATCCAATCCGGATGTTTGGCACGCCAGGCACGCTCCTTTGCTGTCAACGATCTTTCCATTCTTGTTATTTATTTTCAATGTTCAATTTCTAATTTTCAATTTATACGAATAGTCCACTCCGAACAAGGCTCCCGCAAAAGTGCTCACCTCCCCGAAAGCGACCAACACACTGTTATGTATCTCTCCTTCCGGCGCCACCCAGAACCCGGAGAAGATCAGGACAATCCCGCCCACAACAAGCAGAATTGCCATCACCAACTGAACCGTCACCCCCTTCATCCTCTATTTTTTAATTTTTAATTTTTAATTTTTAATTCTTTAGAGTTCCCCCGGTCTCTCCTCCTCGCCCCCGGAACCGCCGGCTACCGTCTCCGGTGTGATCTTTGTAAAATCCAACGTCTTCTTTGTTTCGCGCAGTTCGCTGCCAGGTGTAAAGATGACTTTAGGAGCACGAAGCATGCTGTTGTCAAAGTCCTTTTCATCCGCCACTCCTTCGCTGCTGACCGAAATGCGGAAATTCCCGAATTCACCCAACTGGACGATACGCCCTGCCTGCAATTCCATGTCCAATACAAAATTCAGGTTGTCCAATACGGCTTTCACATCCGCGCTGGAGACAGTGCTTCTTGCTGCGATCATCTTGCAGAGATGCTTCAGATCCGAGAATCCTGTGTTTTTGGATACTGCGTAATACTTTTTTTCCGAATCTTTGACGCCCGGCTGGCTGGGTCGCAGCACTAACTTAAATCCTTGTGCCATAACATTTGAATATTTAAAAGATTATATGTCCGTTATCGAACACAATGCAAAGGTAGAGCCGCCCCAAGAGCCGAAACATCCGTAGATCGAATCGTAAATAAATGAATACAAACCCATTAAACAAAAAAACGTTCATTCCATCCGGAATATACGGATACCCGAAAACGTCATTCTTTATCTTTTCTTAATCTTTCCCGTCAAGCCGGACGATTGCCACCAGTTCCAGGAAATCGCGGACAGTTTCGGCATCGGGAACGGCACGGGCGATCTTTTCCCCAAGGGTGTTCAGTTTACACGGATACCCGAAGGCAATCAGCAGGCAGGATGCCAGATGATGATAAAAGACACGTCCCCGCCGATCGGCATTTTCAAGGACATGAAGGACGGCGATCCACATATCCGGGTGATGAAGCGGATAACGCAGACGGGACATGGCCGTATGACAGGCCAGATAGTCCGTATACAGGTAGCGGTCATGTTTCAGGTACTTGTCCGTAAAACGGCGGTAGGCGGGCGGCAGCTTGTCGTAATAGCCGAAAGCGAGGCGGCAGAGGTCAAGGCGGCATTTTTCGCGCATGGCGGCATCGAGGGTTAACAACTTCTCGTCGAACGAGTCGCAAGTAGGAGCATCGCCAAACAGCGAGCGCATCTCTTTCAATAATTTTTTCATGAAACAGGTACCGGGCGGATAGGTCCGCCGCCCGATACCCTTCACAGCCGGTCTTAAAAAAGGCCGGATCATGGAGTGAAATCATATAGCAAAGCTTTTACCCATTTTTTTACTCCACGACGTCTGCCGCCAGGCAGCGTTCAGCGCAGGGTAGGCTGGCTGTTCGATATAGGTCGTCAGGCCGCTGTAGGCACGGACCGGGATGTCGACAAAGAAAGGCGTGGCCGCCTTGCTGGCGACTGTCCCGGACAAGACGCTTTGAGCAGCCGTTGCAGCTCTCCTCACTTCGGTCCCGCCCTCAGCCTCCATACGGTCGAGCAGGCTACCCATATCGAAAAACAACCGGTTTTCCGACCGGTCGAAACACTGTATCTCATGCACCCATTCTTCCGGTATATCCGCCATACAGGCATACACCCTGCACATGGCCTCCGCCAACTCATCCATCCTGTCCAACCGCACCACGCTCACCGTCGCGCTCCGGTAAGGAGCCTCAAGGTCGTTACAATGGCTGTAATAACTATCCGCCACCGCCAGCAGATCCGCTTCAGGCTGTTTGAACAAAGCTTCGAGCACGGCCGGGTAGACGGGCGTGAAGCCCGGACTCAAGATCTCGGCCGGAGAAGCCAGCAGATAATCCGCCTTGCCTCGCAACTCGCAAGCCACCTCCACGCCCGCCATCAAACAGGCTTCCAGCACGATAAAATCGAACTGCCCGTCGGGAATGGCGGCTGCGAAACCGGCTATTGCCATTTCGCGGCCGTTATCCTCCATGATGCTGCGCAAAGAAGAGGCGCCGGAACGCGGATGCGTATAACTGCCCTCCGGCAACCATCCCGTGCCGTGACTGAAAACAAGCAAGCCGTATGAAGGAGCCGGATAGCCGGTCGTGACATCGCGCAACACCTCCGCAAAAATTTCAGGCGAAGCGCTGTCAGACTCAGGGTATTCTTTCACCACTTTCACATACGGATGCAACGCGTCTCCCTCCACTTTCAAGAGTGAAGGCGTACCGTCCTCATCACGGCTATCCCGGTATATCAGCAAGTTATCCCGCGTATTGTGCCAACCGGCTACCAATGCGTCCGTCTTCGGCCCGACCTCGTCCGACAGGCTGTTGTCACCCGCCAGGTAGATCAACACGGTCCGGCTGGCCACCACCGAATCGACCGGTTCCGCCTCGCTGCTGCACGAGACAGCCGCCAGCAAGAAAAAGAATAGCAAACAGATTTGTTTGTTCATTCCATCATTCATCATCTAATATAATATTGGTTGTTTTGAATCATCATTAGGGAAGGAGACAAAAAAAGCCCCAAAAATCAATGAAGATATTCGAGGCTATAAAAAATAAGATAAAAATTTTATCCTTGTACGGTTTTCTTTTCTATAAAGAAAGGATTTCTTCTTCGGTCAGGCCGGTACATTTCACAATAAACTCTATCTCCAGGCCCATGCGCTTCATATTGGCAGCCGTTTGTCGTATGCCTTTTTCCAGACCTTGCTCGATACCTTTTTCTATGCCTTTTTCGATACCTTGCTCGATGCCTTTTTCTATGCCTTGCTCGATACCTTTTTCTATGCCTTGCTCTATACCTTTCTCCATGCCTTTCTTCAAACCTCTCTTCAGGCCTCTCTCCATGCCGACAGCTTCGCCTTTGCGCATGCCTTTGCGGTAGATGGCTTTTTCGACACGGATGATGTCCCAGAATTTTTCATACTGGTAGAGTTCCGCATCGCTGAAGGCCGACTCTTCCAGTACGGTCAGGGCTTTCTTTATATCCGGTTCGGAGCGCAATTCTTCCGGTACTTCGCGCGTCTTTTCGTCTATCTCCGTCAGGAAGCGGAGCCACAAGACCTGCATGCGTTTCTCGGCATAGGTATGCGCCGTGAATTTGGGCAGTTCGACGAAGATCAGCTTGAGCCCTTCGATGACACGGTCCGAATGTTCCTGATGGACCAAAGAATAATAATGGTAATAGCCCGGAAGCTCAGGTTCGAACACTTCGTTCACTAAGTTCAACGAATAGACCGGTTGCAACAGTTCATACTCGCAACCCGCATCCAACTGACGGACGTAGGCCTTGGAAGCATTGAACAAGACGCGCTGGCGAAATTCGGGAGACCAGAGCATCTGCATCTCGACCAGAAACTGGCGACCCTGCTTGTCACGGCAACGGACATCGACAATACTGTATTTGCGCAACGGGTTGTCCGGAACCATATCGGATGGCAAATACTCGATTTCTTTGATTTCCTCCTCTTCGCTCAGAGGCAATAAGGCGTTGAGCAAACTGATGACCAGATCCGGATGTTCGCCAAAGATACGTTTGAACGGCAGGTCTGCCTTTGGATTCAGATATTTCATAGTTAATTCTATTTAATAGTTAATTCCATTTATATGTTGTGCGACAAAGATATACATTTTTCTTTACTTTCCTATTATTTCCCTCCCCAATATGTCAAAGATCTCATTTTTCTTACAGAGGTTGTGCCAAAACTCACTATCCTGTCATCCCGGATCAAGTCCGTCATGGCAAAGCGGGATGATGGCACAACCCCTCGGGAAGAATCGAATCAACCGAATGCGGTCGACTATTTAACTTCCTTATTCTTGGACACAACGCACGGAAAAGCCATGTGCGCGGTGGTGAGTACCCATATTCAACGTTGCTTCAAAAAAGTACACGTTGTTTGCATCGGTACTGCCCGACGGAACCGACGACGACCAGTAGTCACCATTGCTGCTCTGATTACTGAAAGCACCGCTATCGTCGATATAACCAGCTGCAGGCAAGACGAGTGTACCGTCCACACCGATGATTTTCATCAATTTAGCTGTACCATCCCATTCCACTTTTATAGAAGTATTACCCGCACCAATCGCTTTCCACTCGGACAAAGTCGGAACACGCCAACCGGCAGGACAAGGATCATAGGCCGTTTTAACCGGTTGGTCTTCCGTTCCGGCATTCCACAACTTCTGATACCACGCACCATCTACCATCTCTGAAGCGGCAGGATTATCCTTTCCGACACCGTTGATAAGCAACCAGTTATACTGGGTGTTAAGATTTTCTTTACTCTGATAAATAAATTTGCTATCCCATTTGCTCATATCCGACAAATCATTCTGAGTCGGACGCCCCAAATTACCGCCGATACCGGTCGTATCGACAGCATCGGTCGATGCCGAGAAACCATATTTACGCCCCCATTGGAAAATCTTACCGCAAGTCGAAGTAATATCACCGGTTGAAGCCACTAACGTAGGCATGGACGTTGCACCCACATTGACAGGAGCCCAGAAGAAATTCTTACCCGTCGTGCTGTTCTTCATCAGGACAGGTTGCAACGTCGTCTTATTATAACCCGGCCGACTTTCGATTGTGACCGTGTCACAAGCATCCATGTTGCCACCGTTCCGGATAATCACGTAGATATTCATCGGAACCCTTTCATCTTCCTTCTGTTTCGGGACATTGACCGTAAACGAAGTTTCCACCTGTGCGGCATATGTGATGACCGGAGCGTCAGCCACGATAATCGGAGTCGTTTTCAAATCGGTTTCGATGGAAGAACCGTCCGCATCATACTCGTAAGCCACGTCATATAAGGAAGCGGTCGTCCCCACGGTTTTGAATGTCAATTTACCTGTCGTCGAACCATCCGTATGGATCGTTTTGGTATCTTCGTCCCACGACAAGGAGCCGGTAAGGCCGGTAGCATCAACACTGGTTAATGCCGGAACCGGAAAGATCGGTTTCACCTTGATCGTGTCGGACTCGCTCCAGCCCTTCACCTCGATCTTCCATGTAATGTCCGTCGAATCGGGAGCCGGGTTGATATTGATCACATACCGCGTGTTACGCGCCAACGCGATCGGGCCGCCCGCGTCTGTTTTCTTGAGCACGATGACTTTCGAGATCTTGCCACCCCGGTACGTACCGTCGATCTGCACGGCGGTGGCTGCCGCTTCCGTATCGTTGGCATTCTCATAGGCATACAACGTGTCGAGCTTCTGGATGCCGTCCTCAAGCACGATCGTGCCGCTTGCCGGGAACGGCTGGGCGGCAACTCCGATCGAACCGACAGAAGTGTTTTCCGGCAACAGGTAAGACTTCACCTTCGAACGCACCAGGCGGGCGGATGTCAGGACGAAGCCTTTGCTTTCATCACTTTCGACATAAGCATTGTTATGGATGTCGATACGCGAGACCAGGCGTTGCAGTTCGAAGGTAGCCGAGGCGGATCCTCCGCCATTCTTCCAAGCATCTATATCCTGCGACGCATACATCAAAAGCGGTGTCTGCGGGTTGGCGGCAAGGGTAAGTGTCTGGACATTTGCCAAATCGTCCCAATTTCCAACCGCCTTCAATGTCTCTGTCAGGCCGTTCTCGGCATAGTTGGCGATCACGATCACCTTCGGGCTCGCCCAGCCGTCACTCTTATGGCGGATTTTAGCTGTATAGCTGCCAGACGCCGCTTCGGATAGTTCTTCCTGCAAACCGTTTGTGCTCAAAGGCTTCTCGGTGCTGAAATAAGCGCCGAATCGGCCAGCCTTCGTTCCCCCTCCGTCCGTTTCTTCATCGCCAGTCTTCACAAAGAAGGCGACGCTTTTGATCGTCTTTTCCTCGGCGGTAGCCACACCGGCAAGTTCTTCACCGGCTTTGGTGAGGCTTTTACCGGGATTCGCCAGCGTGACGGTCAATGCGCCGTAACCCGTTTCTACATAATCCGGGTTCGTCCGGATCATCTCCTCGTCACTGTTGCAGGAGGCAAGCATGCCTACCGCCAACAAAGAGAGTAATGCTATTTTAGAGTTCATGATTTATACGTTTTTTTGTTGTTTTATTCCGATTCATTTTTATTCGGCAGCCGCGCCGGCTTCCTGGGAGAAAGTGATTGTCTGAGAGATGGAACTGTCCACCGTATTTACGATCTTGACCGCCGCCTCACGCACAGCCGCGCCGGTTCCCTGCGCCGTGGCCTTCAGCATGAAATAGCCGTTGAAAACGCCTTCGTCGTCATAGGTGTACTCCCGATCGTCGACCTCTTCCAGCGTCAGCCATGCCGCCGCTTCGGGGATCTCGACTTTCCACCCGGTCCTCGCCCTTACCTTTACCTTGCGCAGCCCGTTTTCATCCGGGAAACCGGCAACCGGGATATTGACCCTGCCTTCGTTCAAACCAATACAAGCCACCTGGATCGAACCGAGGTTGCTAGCCGCTTGGCGGACAACCAGTTTTTGCACGAGATCGGTTTGGAAATCGCCGGCTTTTCCGATCGTGACCGTCACGGTGTCGACACGTCCGGTTTCCGAGGTGTTTGCCTTCGGGACGATCGAGAAGGTTACTGTGCCCACACCATTAAACGTAGAACCGTCTTCGGCTGCCGCTTTCAAGCCTGTAGCTTCGTTACCAAAAGTAAACCAGCCGGCAGTGAAGGTCTTCGTGACGGTCCATGAAGTCCCTTCAGGAACGGCTATGCTAACGTTCATCGAATCGGTCTTTTCACCGGAGAAGCTCAGCAGGTTGCCCGAAACGGCACTGCCCGAAAGGTCAATGTAGCGGCCGGTATTCGAATCCTGGGCAACCTGTTTGACGATAAGCGGCTGGCGGATGGACGGACGGCGCACGTTCTGAACCATCACCGTTCCCCAGCGTACTTCCTTGCTGCTCGGGTTGGGAAGCAAAGTCGTCACCCGGAACTCCTTCCGTACTTCGCCTAACGGGATTTCGCTCACGCCGATCCAGTCTTTGGCAGACTCGTCGACCACCAGTTTCCACTCGCCGTCGGCTACCACGCCGATGGTCACCGAGTCCTTCAAGGTCGGCTCGGCAGCGACCGACAAGGTGTTGCCGGCAAAAGCGATGCTTCCGTCCGCGCTCAGCTTGATCGTGCCATCGCCCGTATCGACAGCGACCGTGTCGCCCGACACCCATTCCTTCACCGTCAGCGTTGCCGACAACTCGCCTAAGCCCAGGTCTTCGACCATCACCAAGTAGCGGTTGTTCGCTTCGATCGGGATACAAGGATCGGCCTCTCCAGCAGCTTTGAAGTTCTTGAACGTTACGGGTAACACCTGTACGGCATTCGTCACCAGGTCATTCCCGACAAGCGACAAGGAGAGACCTGAGCCGTCCGTCTTCGTTGTCGGATAGAGGTAAAAGACACTGTTGGTCTCGCCAGCGTTCGAGTTGGCAAGTGCCGTGAAGTCTATCACAGGCATCTTGCCCGCGAGCAAGGGGGCTTCATAACCGGCGATTGGGAACAAGGGCACATCGGCAGGGACGTTGTCCAGCACGACCGTCCGGATCACGAACCCCGACGTCTCGCTTTTGTTCAGGATGTCGAAACGGGCCATACGTCGCACCAACGTCACTTCGACACTCTCCCCATCATTCAGGGTCATCGCCATGTCCGGTAGATCCTTCTGTGCACTCATCAACATCGGGCAGGTGATATGCCCTTTCAAGGGGCTGGACATCTTGGCCTTGAAAACGGCCGTATCCGTTTCATGCAGCACGAGGCTGTCGAGCGAGAGGTGCCCGCGGCCGTTGGCGACGAAAAAGAACGCCTTGTTGTTACCCGCAGGGACGGAGACGGAAGCCGTCCGAGTATCAGAGGCCGTAACCAGTTCATACCCTTCACCGCTGCGGAAGATTTCTTCCAGCACCATCGGCTTGGGTGTCGCGCTGCTCATCGTGTCCTCGCCGAACACGTAGATGTCGAGCGTCTTCAGTTCGTTTTCGGCGGCCGAGGCGATTGCCGAATAAGGAACTACGCCCTGTGCCGTCCCCGGAAAGACGAATGTTAACTGTCGGGGCTTGGTGTGGCTCTCCCCGCCGTCGGAGAAAGGGTCATTGTCTTCGCTGCAAGAGGCTATCATCAATCCTGCAAGTGCCATCAAATAATACTTCTTTTTCATAAACTATAAAATTAAGTTGTTTATATGTGCTATATTGCTGCCTGTTATTTCTATCTTTCAATTCCCAAACCCGATCGTACCCCCTTCCACCCAGTCGCTCACCCTAGCCGACAAGACGACAATCCCGCCACCGGCATCCACCTCCACCACTAAGCTGAACTCCTGGCGGAGGTTGCGGTCAAGGTCGACCTGCATCGTGCGGAAATACTTTTCGAGGTCAATCTCGCGGATCAACGGCCTTCCCCCGCCGAAAAGTTGCAACACCGGGTGGTCGTCCGAGGCAAGCCGATAGGTCACGAACCGCGCGTTGACCGTGCGGGTGATGTCCATCTTTGCCACCACCTTACAGGTTGCAGGCTCACACCCCGCAGGCCGGCCGGGTATATAGTACCGCACATCCGGATAGGGGAAGCCTTCCACCTCAAACCTTGGATCGAAACGGTATTTCGGATAGATACCCGAAAGCGTCATATAGAAGTCGCCCGTATCGGCAGGCGCACGCCCTTTCCACCTGACAGTGACATCCAGCTTAAGGTGCGCATGGACCATATCGACACGTCCGCGACTCATCCCCCGCCCAGCGATGCGGAAACCGGTATAGCCGTAATAGAGCCTCTCCGTCGATTCCAACGCCTTCCCGCCGGCATAGAGGCTGATGTCTTCGAGGCGCGTCTCGCCTATCTTTGCCTCGCCCACCCGGCTGCAACTGTCCACGTTGCCCCATGCCACCAGCGTGTAGCGGCCGGGCGGGAGCTGTAACTCCGCCGCCCCCCCTTTTATCGCGGCAAGCTCGCGCCTGTGGCGAAGCACGCCGAGGGAGTCGAACACGAACTCATCCATCCGGTACACATAGTTGGGCAAGACATTCGCCCGGTCCAGCCCCGTATACCAATACTCCAACCGTGCGTTATAGGGGCATTCGGCCAGGTCGTCGTCGATGTCACACGAAACGAACGCACAAAGAAGCCACAACAACAGGGATGCGTACGAGCCGCAAAAGATATGCGGGAGCTTCCGTTCCATCATTTTTTCATTCGTTTGTTATACAATATCGGTATCTCCTTGATCCGCATGTCCGGGGCGGCATGACCGTAAGGCCCGTACCGGAGGGTATCGCCCTTTACGGTCGGTGTTTCCGCCTTTTCCGGTTGCGCCTCCTCCACCAATTCGCAGGGAGACGGCAGGCCGATATCCTCCGTCAGGACCTCGTCCGCCAGCAGCCACTCCGCACAGCAGTCGCGCCTCGTCTGCCTAAGGATGAGCGAAGCGTGCTCCATCCACAAGGCGTAGGAGAGGCTGACCCGGTAGCGCAATGTATAATCGCTCCTTTTCTTCCGGCAAACCCATACGTGGTAAGGGACGGGGCGGCTGTGGTCCGGATCGACCGCCTCCTCGCGCCGGTCGAAACGGGCGCGCCGGCTACCGGAAAACACGACAGGAGGCAGCACGACACGCTTCTTTCCGCATTCGAGCGAAGGGGTTAGTATCAAAGATTCGCCGGAAGGCATCGACAGGCCCAGGGCATGGATCGTCAGGTCGATGCACACGCTGTCGTCGCTCACCGTCAGGCTGTGCGGGACGAGACGGATCGTGTCCTGCGACAAGACGAAAGACCTGTTGCCCATCATGAACAGGAGGATGAAAATCGGGCGTAAGATACCCGTCCAAACCCATTCCCGCACTTGGCACGAGGAGACATCAAAAGCGGCCGTATAAAGGGCAGGCCGGCAAATCCACGGTGTGTTATATTCTTGTTCCATAATTATCAATCTATCGTTAAGTTTATCAATGTATTATATAGATAAAAGAAACTCCCAACCGCGTCGGCCCGACGAAATGGCGCCTGTAACGCCCCATCAACTCCGCACATTCGGTACATACATATTTATTATATTCCAGATAGCTGTATCCTACTCCCAACATCAGTTCCAATCCCCAGCGCCGACCGATTGCAAAATGATAGCCGTAAGAAACGCCCCCGCCGTACAGTTCGCCGCGATAGGTGTAGGTGTCCAGGCCGGAGATAAAAGGGACCTGCCCGATATTATACTGACCATAATGGACATGCATGCCAAAGAAATGGCCTTCGAAACTTTTACAAGGCCAGAAACGTATTTCGGGCTGCACCAGATAATGGCGCAGGCTCATGCCATCGGGGAAAAATGTCCAAGCATTGTAGTTGCCCGATGCCTCGAACGACCATTTACGTCCAAGTGCCATCTCCACTCCGAAGTTGGGCGTCGTCGTCAGCCAATAGAGCGCATTCGTCCGGACCGCAACCTCTTGCCCATATGCAACAGACAATGTGCAGAATAACAAACAAAACCATGCGAATTTTTTCAAGATATTCTTCCCGATTTCTTTTTTATTCATATTATTTCCCCTATACTTTTGTCTCTTTCTTGGTAAGAAAGAGACAAAAGATGGAGATAATACAATTATCACTGAATTACAAGAACTTAAGAAGAGTATTTTGAAAAAATTAGAGTACTTGGAAAGCTATTTTTCCATCAATCTCAAATAGAGTTTGCTTTATTTTATTGTGATTTTTTTGTTTATATCATAATAACCCGTACATTTGCAGAAACATAATCGTTGATCATCAATGCTTATTTAACAAGAATCCATATAATATCTCTTTCTTACCAAGAAAGGGACATTTTTTATTTTTCTTTTTCTTCTTCCCTCTTTTCTTACGGATTTTCTGTTCCAACATTTCCTCATTCGCCTCATCAATAACGCGTGAAGGCATTCCCTTCATATAAATAAGGGTGACACGTTCCGAACTGTGTCCGAGCCCCTGGCTGATGACCGAGGTGTTCGTGCCGCATGCCTCCACCATCGATGCCCAGGAATGGCGGGCCACGTAAGTCGTCAATGGCCGGGTGAAACCCAACTCTTCGCCTACCTGCTTCAAATGCCGGTTCAACCGTCTGAGAGCGCTTTTCTCGCTAAGTTCCTCTCCTCCCCGCTTGTTCTCCCGGAGGAAAGGAAAGACATATTCACTTTCGGAGTCAGCATATTTTCCGATCAAGGACTTTACTTCAGAAACAATTTTCACCTGCAACGACGCCCCTGTTTTACTGCGTCTATAATAGATGTAATCGCCATAGAGATCCGACTTCTTCAGGTTATAGACATCCACGAAGCACATGCCGCGTGCATAAAAAAGAAACAGGAAAACGTCACACGCCTGCAACAGGTTTGCCTTGACACCGGAACGTTCCCCATAGCCGACCAACCGATACAGGTCTTCATCCGAAAGCGACCGTTTGGGAGTTGGCGGGACGGCAGGGATAAGATCCTTGAACGGGTCCCTATCACCGAGAACTATGGACTTTTCCCTCCGGGCATATCCATAGAGCGCACGCAAATTGCGCAAATAGAAATTCACGCTGCCCGCTTGCAGATTCCCCCGGTTCAAGAGCCATTCCGCATATTCCCGCACCCACTCTTCCGTGATTGCCGACAGGCGGAACCTCTCTGCTTCCTCACCTAAATATTTACTCACCATGCGCCACGCACTCAGATAATTCAATGCCGTAACCCCTTTCCCGTTACTGCGCAATCCTTTTATGCGACACTCGAAATTAGAAAACAATGTTACCGTCTTTGCTGCCATATCATATTATAAAAAAATAAAGATAAGGAACAAAGACGACTTCCTTATGGTTTCGCCGCCTCATAGTTATGAACCGGAAAAAGCATAACGCCATTTGTACACCGACCGGAAGCAGGACAGGGATACGAACCGAGAAACCGTTCTTTATAGAGAGTGTGCCGCTTTCCAGGAGCCGATGTTCCGTTCTTTCTTATCGAACGAAGCTCCGACTTTGACTAAGCGGCGTCCGTCGGCTGAATAAGGGATCAAATATCCTTTTTCTTCAATCTGGCGAAGCGCATCATCCACGCTACCATCAAGTTTAAATTCAAACACATAAATAATGTCAGCTGTTTTCACCACAGCATCAGCACGGCCTCGCGCACTGCGGATTTCCGCGTCAACATACTGCCCCAATAGTTTGAACACAATATAGAAAACCACCTGATAATGACGCTCTGTCTTGTCGTTCAACTCGTATGGGAAATCGGCGAAAAAAGCTCGTAAACGTTCCATAAAAGCATCTACCTCGCCTGCACGCAATTCGTTCACGAATTTTCCGATATAAAAAGGGGCTGTAGCTTCGGAAAGAGGTGTATAATAAGGTGTTATAAAATTCAGCCAACCATATTCCACTTCGGCATTCGGATAGCCCAAGATATAATTGTCGAACTCTGAATCATACCCCTTGATCGTCAGGTAGCCACTTTGGTAAATGATCGGCACAGGGTTTCTGAAGTCCGCCCTGTAGTCAGTCAAAGCGGCAGCCGGAACTTCCATCCCGTCGAGGCGACGCAAGTCAAAGTCTGTCTTTTTCAACATATCCACCAAGGCTGTAGGCGTGCCGGTCGAAAACCAATAGTTGGCAAATCGCTTCATTGCCAGTGCATTCAGCAGGCTGAACGGATTATAAAGTCCTTCGGTAGCAAACTCGGAAAAATGATAGCCGTCGTAACGGCGCGTGAGTTCATCCACAGTCCGGCCATACGAAAGCCGATTCATCCGGGCAAGTTCATTTAGTTCCGGCAGGAAGGTGTGTTCTATCTCCGTGCGGGTCATACCGCATATAGTGGCATAATCCGGGCTCATACTGATGTCCATCAGCTGGTTCAGGTTACTGAAGATCCCCAACTGGGCAAATTTAGTCACTCCCGTGATAAACACGAAGCGCAGATACGGGTCGGCATCCTTCAATACCGTGTAGAAGCCGGTCAACATTTCACGATACAGATGATGTAAAGGATCATCAGCCAGCGTCCGAAACAACGGTTTGTCGTATTCATCGACAAGGACAACCACCTTATTTCCGGTCTTTTCGTATGCCTGACGGATGATTTGCATGAAACGGCGGGCATATCCCAGTCCTTCGGGTGTCGCGCCATACAACCGTTCCCATTCCATAAAATGCGCTTCAAAGACTTGTTCCAGGCTTCGTTTATTTTCATAATATTGCGCATTCAGGCTCAAATGGAGCACCGGATAGGAAATCCACTCTTTTTCAATTTTTCCGATAGCCAGTCCTTCAAACAAAGCCTTTTTCCCTTCGAAAAAGGCTTTGAACGTCGAAAGCAACAAACTCTTACCGAAACGGCGCGGACGGCTCAGAAAAATTTGTGTCCCGCTCATTGCTAACCAGTAAATCAGGGCAGTCTTGTCCACATACAAGAAACCTTCTTCCCGCAATTTGGCAAAATCCTGGATTCCTACCGGAAGTTTTCTCAAAGGTGTTGTTTCCATATTTCATATCATTTTATGCGTGCATACAAAGATAGTACATTAATTTTCTACTTCATTTGTACAATGGAATATTTTGGTGCGGTCGCCTTCGGATTTTATGGATAAGCGTCTGTCTGCCGGAAAAGAATGCGTTAACCTCCATCCATGTGCCGGCCTGCCATTCAAACGGATCTTCGGCGAGCATCCCGATTTAGCCATCTGTTTGCTCAACGCGCTATTGCCTCTGAAAAAAAAGGAAGAAAGGTTTTACCCCGGTGTTGCCCGATTATCCAAAGATTCATTGTATATTTGTCGTTAGGTTTAAAACCTTGTAAACTGTATATATAAACAAGATTAATTCGATTAGTAAATGGGAAGAGTATTAGTGATTGGTGCAGGGGGCGTTAGTTGCGTCGCTGTTAAGAAGATCGCGATGAACGCCGATGTCTTTACCGATATCATGGTTGCCAGCCGCACGAAAAGCAAGTGCGACCGGATCGCCGCCGATATCAAGAATGTAAAGGTACAAACAGCACAGGTCGATGCAGACAACGTGGAAGAGCTCATCCGCTTGTTCAACTCCTTCAAACCGGACTTAGTAGTAAACCTGGCTTTGCCCTATCAGGACCTCCATATCATGGATGCCTGCCTGGCATACGGTGTCAGCTATCTCGACACGGCCAATTACGAACCGCTGGACGAAGCTAAATACCAATACAGCTGGCAATGGGCATACAAAAAACGTTTCGAGGAGGCCGGCCTGACCGCTATCTTAGGGTGCGGGTTCGATCCGGGCGTAACGGGTGTATATACGGCATACGCAGCCAAACATCATTTCGATGAAATACAATATCTGGATATCGTAGACTGCAACGCCGGAGACCATCACAAAGCATTTGCCACTAACTTCAACCCGGAAATCAATATCCGCGAGATTACCCAACGGGGCAAATATTTCGAAGACGGGGAATGGAAGGAGACAGACCCTCTGTCCGTACACAAACCGCTGAACTATCCGAATGTCGGCCCGAGAGAATCTTACCTGATGTACCACGAAGAGTTGGAAAGCCTGACCAAAAACTTCCCGACCATCAAACGCGCCCGTTTCTGGATGACTTTCGGACAGGAATATCTGACTCACCTGCGCGTGATCCAGAACATCGGTATGTCCCGCATCGATCCGATCATGTATAACGGACAGGAAATCGTTCCGATCCAGTTCTTGAAAGCCGTGCTGCCTAATCCGGGCGATCTGGGTGAAAACTATACAGGCGAAACCTCCATCGGTTGCCGTATCCGCGGCATCAAGGATGGCAAAGAAATGACCTACTATGTTTATAATAACTGTAGCCACCATGCCGCTTACCTGGAAACGGGAGCACAAGGCGTAAGCTACACGACCGGCGTTCCGGCCATGATCGGAGCCAAACTGTTCATGCAGGGCGTTTGGAAAAAGCCGGGGGTTTGGAACGTGGAAGAGTTCGATCCCGATCCGTTCATGAAGGAGCTGAACGAACAAGGCCTGCCCTGGCACGAACTGTTCAATATAGATCTGGAACTGTAAACAATGGACAATTGAGAATTGACAACTGACAATTATCAATTAACTAAATGACTCGTAATATCTACAACATACTACGTCTTGGCACGCAAATCAGAAGCAGAAGGCTCAAATTATTGGGCCTCTGGCTGTTTCATGTGTTAGGCAAACGGTATATCGGTATTTTTATAGATCCGGTACTGGCCTGTAACTTCCGCTGCAAGATGTGTTATTTCAGCGATGAGGAAAAAAGGAAAAGCCTGCGGGGTACCTTGAGATATGAAGAGATAGAAGCCATTGCCGGAAGCCTGTTCCACCGCGCCTTGAAACTTCAGGTCGGTTGCGGAGCGGAACCGACTTTGCATAAGGACCTGGTACAGATCATTGCACTGGGCAAACGATACGGCGTCCCTTACGTTTCGC
The DNA here is from genome assembly GCF_902493135.1 of uncultured Parabacteroides sp. Classification (GTDB taxonomy): domain Bacteria; phylum Bacteroidota; class Bacteroidia; order Bacteroidales; family Tannerellaceae; genus Parabacteroides. Next base: position 18,278 of record NZ_CABUOD010000017.1, on the reverse strand, counting down.
TCACGACAAACGGGAACCTGCTGACGAAAGAGCAGTTAGCCGCTGCCGTAGAAAACGGGTTGGACGAGTTGACACTCTCGGCACATGGTTTTACACGCGAGACATACGAACATCTGATGACGAACGGCAAATTCGACTTGTTCCGCAAGCTGCTCTCCAACGTCGCAGAAATAAAGAAACAGCATCCGCAGTTCAAGTTACGCATCAATTATACGATCAACAACGACAACCTCGAAGAACTAAACCGGATATGGGAAGTCGTCGGAGACGAACTGGATATCCTGCAACTCCGCCCGATACAGAAGATCGGAGAGAGCGAATACCGGGATTTCGATCTGACCAATATCCATGCGAGGTATGACGACGTGCTGGTCCCGCTGATCGAAGAATGCCGCCGCAGGCATATCACCTGCCTGGCTCCCGACAAGCAGAACATCATCGTACTAAAGGAAAACGGGGCGGATGACAACAGTATCGAGAAGGTCACATATTGTTATGTCTCTCCCCAGGAATGCTGGCAGGATGATTTCGACTACCGGACAGAGACATTCGAATCGTATGCCGCCGCCCATCACATGGGCATGAAACTGTTAGGCAAGGTATTCGGACCGAAAAACAGTAAGAAAGCAGACGTGACACGTAAAATGAATTATAACATCAAGTAAAATAAACATATGGCAATACAAATAGGAGATAAAGCACCCGAAGTTCTGGGCCTCGACCAGAACGGGAAAGAGATAAAGCTGAGCGATTTCAAAGGGAAAAAGCTGGCGCTCTATTTCTATCCGAAAGACAATACCAGCGGTTGTACGGCGGAAGCGTGCAGCCTGCGGGATGGCTACAAGGAATTGCAAGCTGCCGGCTACGAAGTAGTGGGTGTCAGCAAAGACAGTGCCAAGTCTCATCAGGGATTTATCGCAAAACAGGAACTCCCCTTCAGCCTCATCGCTGATACGGATACGACCCTGCAACAGCAGTTCGGGGTTTGGGCAGAAAAGAAATTGTACGGACGTTCATACATGGGGACTCTCCGTACCACCTTTATCATAGATGAAAACGGCATCGTTGCCAACATCATCGGTCCGAAAGAGGTGAAGACTAAAGACCATGCAAATCAAATCCTTAATCTATAAAAGGAAATGGCAAAAGAAGATTTATTCGAAGAAGGCAAGCAGCCTGCAGCCGAGAAACCGGCTGTAAACGCAGACAAATTGAAAGCGCTTCGCGCAGCAATGGACAAGATCGAGAAGAACTACGGAAAAGGTTCGATCATGAAATTGGGCGACGAAAGTGTCGAAAATATCGAAGTGATCCCGACAGGCTCCATCGCCCTCAACGCTGCGTTAGGCGTGGGAGGTTATCCCAAAGGCCGTGTGATCGAAATCTACGGGCCGGAATCATCCGGTAAGACAACCCTTGCGATCCACGCGATTGCCGAGGCACAAAAAAACGGTGGCATTGCGGCATTTATCGATGCGGAACATGCTTTCGACCGTTTCTATGCAGAGAAGTTGGGAGTAGACGTCGAAAACCTGTGGATTTCCCAACCGGATAACGGCGAACAGGCGCTGGAAATCGCCGAACAGCTGATCCGTTCGTCTGCTGTGGATATCATCGTAATCGACTCGGTTGCCGCCCTGACCCCGAAAGCGGAAATCGAAGGCGACATGGGTGAAAGCAAGATGGGATTGCAGGCACGGTTAATGTCTCAGGCGCTTCGTAAGTTGACGGCTGCGATCAATAAGACCAACACGACTTGCATATTCATCAACCAATTGCGTGACAAGATCGGTGTGATGTTCGGCAATCCCGAAACGACCACCGGCGGTAATGCGTTGAAGTTCTACGCTTCTGTCCGCCTGGATATCCGCAGCATCGGCAAACTGAAAGACGGCGACGATATCAAGGGCAACCAGGTGCGCGTTAAAGTAGTCAAGAACAAGGTCGCTCCTCCTTTCCGCAAAGCAGAGTTCGACATCATGTTCGGTGAAGGCATCTCCAAAGCCGGTGAAATCATCGATCTGGCGACCGACCTGAACATCATCAAAAAAAGCGGATCATGGTATAGCTACAACGATACGAAGTTAGGGCAAGGACGCGATGCCGCCAAACAATGTGTTGCCGACAATCCCGAATTGGCGGACGAGCTATCCACTCTTATATTCGAATCTCTAAAAGACGGCAATCTCCCGGCAAAGAAAAGTTCGTCTAAAGAGTAAACCGCAGCCGGAACACAAAAGCGGGAAGTTATCCTTTTGCCGGTAAATGACGATCGATCGACATTTGCCGGCAAAACTTAAATCAATCATCCATCGACATGAAAGACAAATACCATTTGCTTTGTAAGACAGAAACCAGTATTCCCATCTTCTCACGTGACTGGTGGCTCGATACGGTTTGTGGCAAAGACAAATGGGAAGTCTTGCTGGTTGAAGAGAAAGAGAGGATCAGGGCTGCAATGCCTCTTTATATCCCCCGGCAGGGAATCGTCTCGATGCCCCCTTACACACAGACGATGGGACCGTGGTTCGCACCGGAATCCGAAGATACCAAATACACCAAAGCATTAGGTCGCCGGCAAACTTTATGCAAGCAACTGCTCAACGCGCTCGAACCCTATCCGCATTTCCTGCAAAATTTCCATTACGGAATCACAGACTGGCTTCCTTTTTACTGGGAAGGTTACCGGCAGACAACACGCTACACCTATCTGCTGAAGGATATCCGGAACACGGAAGCAATGCTGGAAAATATGAGTTCCAACACTCGCCGGAATATCATAAAAGCCAGAGACAAATACCGTATCACGGTAAAAAAAGGCATTTCCATCGAAGAATTCTTACAGGTACAGGCACAAACGTTCGAGCGTCAGCAGGTCATAAATAAAGAAGATACGGAAATACTGACCCGGCTGATCGACACCTGCCGCAAACGGGAGCAGGGAGATTTATGGGGCGGTTATGACGAACAAGGACGTTTGCATGCTGCCGCTTTTGTCGTCTGGCAAGAAAGTTCCGCCTGGTATCTGGCCGGTGGAGGAGATCCGGCTCTTCGGGAGTCGGGAGCACATAGCCTAATATTGTGGGAATGTATCCGTTACGTTTCACTATTCACAAACGTATTCGACTTCGAAGGTTCTATGATTCCGGGAGTCGAACGTTTTTTCCGTGAATTCGGTGCAATTCAAACCCCCTTCTTCACAATAACCAAAGGAAAATTAAGTTTATTAAATAGGGCCTGTTTAAAAATAGGAAGGATAATAAACAGATAGATAATTTATGATACTGAACAGCTATAATGATATACTGGTTTTGGCTCCCCATACGGACGACGGGGAATTGGGACTGGGGGGGACCATAAGCAAACTGATCGAATTGGGAAAGAAGGTGACCTATGTCGCTTTTTCGACCGCCCAGCAGTCCGTGCCCGAAGGTTTTCCGAAAGATGTTTTGAAGACGGAAGTCAGAAAAGCAACCGCCCAATTGGGGATATCGCCTGAAAACCTCATCATCTACAATTACGAAGTCCGCAAACTCGGATATGTCCGGCAGGAGATATTGGAAGAACTGATCCGCCTAAAAAAAGCAAACAGCTTTGACCTCGTCTTCATTCCAAGCCTGCACGACATTCACCAGGACCATACGACGATCGCCCAAGAAGGCCTACGCGCTTTCAAGAACACGACATTGCTGGGCTACGAGTTGATTTGGAACAATCTGACATTTAACACGCAATGCTTCGTCGAACTAAACAGGGAGCACATCCAGGCCAAAGTCGAAGCATTAAAAGCATACGAATCACAAGGAGCACGCGACTACCTATCCGAAGAGTTCATCTTTTCGCTGGCAAAAACACGCGGCGTACAAGCCGGCTGTCCTTATGCAGAAGCATTCGAGGTGGTCCGCCTGTTCCTGTAAAGCTGTAAGACAGTATGAAAGCCGTTATTTCTTATATCATCAAATTCCTGATAGGAGGAGAAAAAGCCGGTGCGCTGAGCAGCCTTGTCGGTTACACATCGGACCCGAACGAATTCTCCCGCTATCGCGTAGTCATCATCCCCTCCCCTTTCTTTCGGGATGAAGTTTACGGGACAGCCGAGTCCATGCCCAAACTGCCACTGGAAGAGATAGAAGGCGTACCACTGCTTTTCGGTTCTTCCAAAACAGAATGGAAAGGCGATATTTGGGTGGTGCATTCCGACATCATCGCCAGCGCCTATTTCCTGCTCACGCGATATGAAGAAATACGGAAACGGAACATACGGGACATCCACGGCCGCTTCCCCGGAAAAGAGTCCCTGCCCTTTAAAGCCGGATTCATCCATCGTCCGGTAGTCGACGAATACGGCAGGTTGTTGCGCCGTTGGTTACGCCAGGCACGTGTACAGTCGGCCGTCGAACCGGCCCCACGCATACAAAAAGTATGGCTGACGCACGATGTGGATGCACCTTTCTTTTGCCGGACTTTCCGCAACCTGATACGGGAAACGGTGAAAGGCACAGGACTGAAACAAGCCTGGAAGATGTTTCACGGTCCGTTACAGGAAGATCCGTTCTACACATTCCCCTGGCTCCTAAAACAACAAAACGAATTAAAGGCGGCTATCGGAAAAGACCGTTGCGAATCCCTGTTCTTTATCAAGTCAGGCGGTTCATCCGTTTACGACAAGCCTCACTATAAACTGTATTCGAAAGATTTACAAGAGCTATTGCTCCTTTTTAAAACCGAAAATGCAGGGATCGGGCTGCATGCCAGTTACGATGCCGGCAAGACTCCGGCACTCATCTCAACGGAAAAAGAATTGCTGGAGAGACAGACCGGAAAATCCGTCATTTACAACCGGCATCATTATCTGGCCTCACGCGAACCGGAAGATATGGCATGGCTGGAAAAAGCAGGAATTACGGACGATTTCACGATGGGCTATCCGGACGTTGCCGGTTTTCGCCTCGGCACTTCCCGTCCGGTCCATTGGATTAATCCGGAGAACAAACGCATCTCGCCACTTCTCCTCCACCCGCTGGCTATTATGGAATGCAGCCTGAACGAACCGGTTTATATGAATCTCGGCTATGCGGATGCGCTTGCCTGCTCGATGCAACTTGCCAAACAGGTGGCACGTGCCAACGGCGAACTGGTGTTGCTCTGGCATAACGACTCCGTCACCACCCGGATCAAACCGAATGTCTCTGTCGACTGGCAACGAAAACTATTCGCCGCCCTCATTGAAGAACTGATAAAATCATGAAGATACTGATATTATGTGATATGTTTCCTCCTGCATTCGGACCGCGAATGGGCTATTTATGCAAATATATGAAGCGGGCCGGATGGGAACCTATCGTTGTCACCGAGCAAATCGATGACGACACTTTTTCTTTCCTGAAGGGAGAAACGCCTGTCACGTATGTGAACTTCTTTCGTGGCAAAGGGAAAATCAGACAGAAGTTAGAGTGGATATGCGTATTCATACTCGACTACTTTTTCCATTATAAAGACAAGAAGATGGCAAAAGCCGCCTCTGGCCTGCTGGAAGAAGGAAGTTACGACGGAATCCTGTGCAGTTCATACCGGGCGTTCCCCCTGCCGGCCGCCCGGTACGTAGCGGAGAAACATCATCTGCCGTTAGTGATCGACTTGCGGGATATAGTCGAGCAATATGCCTCCAACGAATATATCGCCCACAGCTTCCGCACCTTTCCCTGGCTGGACAGGAAGATCACGGCGGCATTCCGTCGTAAGCTGTTACAGGACAGAAACGACGCGCTGAGAAAGGCAGACCGGGTCACGACCATTTCCCCCTGGCACGTGGAAAAACTCAAAACATACAATCCCGACACGGAGTTGGTTTACAACGGCTACGATCCGGAACTCTTCTATCCGGAACAGCACCGGACCTCCCAATTCGTCATCACCTATACCGGACGTTTGATCAGCCTGGCGACACGTGACCCCCGGTTGCTATTCGAGGCCGTCGGCCGGTTGGATCGTGAAAAGCTCATCGATCCGGACAGGTTCCGCATCCAATGGTATGTCGACGCCGGATCAAAAGCGATCATCATGCAGGCCGCCGCCGCTTACCCGGTCGCCCGATATATGGATTTTTTCGGGTATGTTCCCGCCTCCGAGATCCCCGGCGTGCTGAACCGCAGTTCCATCCTGCTGCAACTCGCCAATACCTTTGCCTCCGACGGGCCCAAAGGATTTATGACGACGAAGCTTTTCGAATCGATGGCTGTCGAAAAACCGTTGCTCTGCGTAAGGAGTGACGAAAGTTGCCTCGAAGCCACCATCCGGGAAACCCGTTCAGGGCTGGCAGCCCGGACGGCCGAAGAGGCCTATCGTTTTATCCTGCACCATTACCAGTTCTGGCAGGCTAACGGATATACGCACGTAGATACGGACAAAAAAGCCGTGGAACGTTTCTCCCGTAAAAAACAAGCTGAACAATTTATGTGTATCTTTACACGGCTAAACAGCAAATGACAGATATGGAAAGGCACCTGAACATCATAGCTTTCAATATTCCCTGGCCTGCCAACTACGGGGGGATCATCGATGTATATTATAAGATGAAGGCTCTGCACCACTGCGGTGTAAAGATCATTTTACACTGTTTCGAATACGAGCGTGCGCATTCGCCCGAACTGGAAGCCGTCTGCGAAAAGGTATTTTATTACAAACGGCACACGGGGCTGCGTAGCAATATGACCCTGCTGCCTTATAACGTTTACAGCCGCAAGCATCCTGAACTGATTGCCAATCTGCTGAAGAACGATTACCCGATCCTGTTCGAAGGGCTCCATTGCTGCTATTACATAAACGATCGGCGACTGCAAAACCGGAAAAAAATCTACCGGGAAGCGAATATCGAACATGACTATTATTGTCACCTGGCCCAGGCGGAAAGCCATCCGATCAGGAAAAATTTCTTCCGGATAGAGGCCTGGCGATTCAAGCATTATCAGAAAATACTGAAACATGCGGACTTGATTATCGCCGTGTCGGCAACCGATGCCGATTACCTCCGACGACAATTTCCCGACAAGCCGGTCGAGTTCATACCTTGCTTCCACACCAACGACCAGATCACGGTGAAGCCGGGTTCTTCCGATTTCATCCTCTATCATGGCAAACTATCCGTGATCGAGAATACGCAAGCGGCCCTCTTCCTCATCCGGAACGTGTTCAGCAAACTAAATTGCCGTTGCATCATTGCCGGCATGAACCCGCCAGCTTCTTTGTTGAAAGCGGCAGCTCCCTATCCGAATGTGCATATCGAAGCCAATCCGCCGGAAGAACTGATGAACAAGTTGATACGCGATGCACAAATACATCTCCTGATCACTTTCCAGGCGACCGGATTGAAACTTAAACTGCTGAACAGCCTGTTTGCCGGACGTCATACAGTGGTCAACCGGCTGATGACAGCAGGCAGCGGACTGGAGCAGCTCTGCCATATCGCCGACACTCCGGACGAAATGATCCGCATTTGTCGGGAATTGATGCATACCGATACGACCCCGGAGCTGATCGAACAGCGCCGCGACTTTCTTTATCCGACTTATTCCAATCAATATCAAGGCGAACACCTAAACAATCTTATTTATGGAGACAGATAATACATTGAAAATCCTAACGGATTTTGAACGGAAAATAATAGAGACCGATTTCGATCAACTGCCGATCAGCGACTATAACAAAAAATATATAGCCGGCCTAAAATCAGCTAATTGCTACTACATAAACATATACGCTCTTGTTCGGGTCGCCGTGAAATCGATCTCGCCATTGAAAGAAGAAGAGCTTATCATGGTAGATTATGGAGGCGGCTGCGGTTTTTTCAGCATTTTGATGAAAATGTTCGGAGTCCGCAAGGTCATTTACATCGACCGGAATCCCGACTCCGTAAAGACAGTAGAAGAGGTAAGTAAAGCATTCGGAACCGGGCCGGACGTGATCATTTGCGGCGATTCGCCCGAACTGATCGCATGGTGCCGAGAGAATCATGTAAAGCCGCACTTTGTCGTCGGGCTTGATGTGATCGAACATATTTACAACCTCCGACATTTCTTCGCCGACATCTCCTCGCTCAATGAAAATTTAGGTTTGGTCTTCATGACCGGCTCCAACCCGATGAATTTCTGGAAATGCAGAAAACTCAGGAAAGAGATGGATGCCTATGAAAAAGGGAATGCCGTCACTCCGAACTATTATACCAAAAGACTGGAGTTCATCAAACGGACCCATCCGGAAATGGAGGAAAGCAAAGCCCATGAATATGCAGCCATCACCCGCGGAATGAACTACGAGGATATCCGGTATTTTATCAAATCGGACAACTACAGCGGGACAGCTGCTGCAACGTTAACCGGCTATCAGGACGAGCACAATACCTGCGACCCGGAAACCGGCAATTATATGGAACGCATCCTCCCTCTAAAGGAATATTGTCTCCATCTGTCAGATAAGAAAGACGGATTGTTCCTTATACAATTGGGGTTCTACAACCCTTTCGGGAAAAACAAGCTAAAGAGACTGTGTGCCAGAATCATGAATAAACTGATCATACACACCGACACTTGGGGAATACGCATCGCTCCTTTCATCATCATGGCATCCATCCGCAACAGAACGGAAGAGTAGTTGCACATACTCCTTTTCCCAATCGGCAGGTTTCAGGATCGTTCCATTCCAAAGAAGCAGGTCTATATCGATCGGAATTTCCCCTTTTCGTTTGCTGTCCGGCATACGTCCCAATTGTTTTTCCATTCCTTTCAAAGCCTGCCTCACCCCTTCCAGCGGAACATCCGTACCGGCGATGGCCACCTGGTTGAGGAACAAGCCGGAACCGGGCAAACCTACCGGCTTCGTGTAAGCCGCTTCGGAGAACCGGACCGAGCCGAAATAGGCGAGCAACAGCTCATCCGCCGACTTCAGATTCGCCTCGCAATCCGTATTAGACCCCAAACATAATATAACCTTGTTCCGCATAGTCGTATATTAAAGCTTTTACGGCAGCAAAACTAACAAAAAATACCTACAATACGGTATTGACCATATTGCCATTTCATGCTACCTTTGCACAAGATTAAAAAAAGATGAGACTATCAGAACTTCGCACAGGAGAAAAAGGGGTTATAGTAAAGGTAATGGGACGCGGAGCCTTCCGCAAGCGCATTATCGAAATGGGATTTATCAGAGGGAAAGAGGTCGACGTCATCCAGAACGCACCGCTTAAAGACCCTATACACTATCGTGTAATGGGGTATGACGTTTCGCTGAGACGAAACGACGCGCAAATGATAGAAGTCGTCAGTGCGGCCGAATTCGCAGAAGCCGGAACCGGGCAACCGGAAAACCGCCCGGTCGACTCCTACATCCAAACATCCGGCAAGAGCTTGCAGGCCATGGCGATGCACAAAGGCAAGACCATCAATGTCGCATTGGTCGGAAACCCCAATTGCGGTAAGACATCTTTATTCAATTTCGCCTCCGGCGCACACGAGCATGTCGGCAACTACAGTGGCGTGACCGTCGACGCCAAAGCCGGGACATTCCATCAGAACGGATACACCTTCAAGATCGTAGACCTGCCGGGGACCTATTCCCTATCGGCCTACACGCCTGAAGAGCTCTACGTCCGCAAGCATCTGAATGAAGAACAGCCGGATGTCGTGATCAATGTTGTCGACGCTTCCAACCTGGAACGCAACCTGTACCTGACCTGCCAGCTGATCGACATGGACGTGCGCATGGTAATCGCCCTCAACATGTACGACGAACTGGAACGGCACGGAAATAAGTTCGACCATAACTCGCTATCAAGGATGATCGGTACGCCGATCGTCCCAACCATCAGTAAGACCGGATTCGGTATCGAAGAACTTTTCAACCGCGTCATAAAGGTCTACGAAGAAGAAGATCCCGTGCTCCGTCATATCCATATCAACTATGGCGATGTACTGGAAAAGGCCATTTATCCGGTAAGGCATGCTTTGAAACTGAACGGGAACGTCCCCAAAAGCCTTTCCAAGCGCTACCTTGCCATCAAGTTGCTCGAAGGGGATCCGGAAGTGGAATCGTTCGTAAAGTCAATGCCCGGTTCCCAAGCTGTCCTTCAGGAACGCGACCGCAATGTCGCTCAAATAGAAACCCTTCTGAAAGAAGATTGTGAGACAGCCTTCACCAATGCCCGTTACGGTTTTATTTCCGGCGCACTGCGTGAGACCTACGAGCAAAACAAAATAAAAGAAGCGACGAGCACCCAGATCATCGATCTGTTCGTAACCCATAAAGTGTTGGGGTTCCCGATCTTCATCCTTTTCATGTGGATCATGTTCGAAACCACTTTCCGCCTGGGAGAATACCCGATGGAATGGATCGAATCGTTTGTAGGCTGGATCGGAGAGTTCGTACGTGGAAACATGAGCGAAGGCCCGTTGAAGGATTTGCTGGTCGATGGCATTATAGGAGGCGTGGGAGGCGTTATCGTATTCCTGCCCAACATATTGATACTGTATGCCTTCATTTCTTTTATGGAAGATTCCGGCTACATGGCGCGCGCCGCTTTCATCATGGACAAGATCATGCATAAGATGGGGCTGCACGGCAAATCGTTTATCCCGCTTGTGATGGGCTTCGGTTGCAACGTGCCGGCCATCATGGCATCCCGCACGATCGAAAGCCGCAACAGCCGGATGATCACCATGCTGGTAAACCCGTTGATGAGTTGCAGCGCCCGGCTTCCGGTGTATGTCCTGCTGACAGGCGCATTCTTCCCGCAGACGGCCGGAACGGTCATGCTGATCCTCTATGCTTCGGGCATCCTGCTTGCCGTCCTGATGGCACGCCTGTTCAAGCGCTTCCTCTTCAATGACGAAGATGTGCCTTTCGTGATGGAACTTCCCCCCTACCGCATGCCGACAGGAAAGTCGATCATGATTCACATGTGGGAAAAAGCCAAGCAATACCTGCACAAGATGGGGGGAGTCATCCTGGTTGCTTCCATCATCATCTGGTTCTTGGGATATTTCCCCCGCCACTCGGAAAACGGCGATGCTTTCGACAAACAGATCGCCGAAGTGGAACAGTCCGATACAACCCCGGAAGACAAAGCGGAAACTATCGCCGAGCTGGAACGCCTGAAATCGATGGATCATCAGCAGGCATCCTATATCGGCCGCATCGGCCAGGCCATACAACCGGCACTCCATCCACTGGGTTTCGACTGGAAGATGAGTGTCAGCCTGTTGACGGGCATGGCGGCCAAAGAAGTCGTCGTCAGCACGCTGAGCGTCTTATACACGGGAGAGTCGGATGACAGCCAGGTCCTGACCGAACGGTTGAAGCAGGATAAGAACGCCGAAGGGGAACCGGTCTTTACCCCTTTGATCGCACTGAGTTTCATGCTCTTTGTCCTGATCTATTTCCCTTGTATCGCTACGATATCGGCCATTGTCCACGAATCCGGTTCCTGGAAATGGGGGATATTCGTCATTATTTATACCTGTGTACTTGCGTGGGTCGTCTCATGCGTGGTCTACCAAACAGGTCATTTCTTCATAAATCTATTTTAATCATGTGGCAAGAAATAGCAGTTTCCATCATCGGCCTTATCGTCATTTTCTACATCGGAAGAAAAATATATAAATTCCTGGCACATCCCCCCAAAGCGAACGATCCTTGCCACGGATGTCCGGGGTGCGCACTAAAGGACAGAACCAAATAAATTTGTCTCTGCATTCGATTTGCATTATCTTTGTGGCCTAAACGACAAAAAGATGCATAAAAAAGTTTACTTACTGGCTATACTGGGGATTCTGGCCTTCGTTTCCTGCAAAGACAAAAAACAATATTACGAAGAAAGCGGCACCGTGTTTCATACCCTATACACGATCAAATATGAGGCGCCCCATATTTTAACGGATAAAATCGACGCCGAACTGCAAAAGTTCAACCTGTCCCTGAATCCTTTCAACCCCAATTCGATCATCGCGAAAGTGAATAATAACGAACCGGTGGAAGCGGACGAATGGTTTACGGAAGTATTCGACAAGGCGATGGAAGTCTCCCGCAATTCGGATGGTGTTTTCGATATCACTTGCGCCCCTTTAGTCAATCTCTGGGGATTCGGTTTCAGCAAGAAAGACAGTGTGACACCTGCCATGATCGACAGCCTCAAAACTTTTGTAGGCTACCGGAAAGTCCATCTGGAAGGCAAGAAAGTCGTGAAAGACGATCCCCGCCTGTTGCTGAACTGCTCCGCCATAGCCAAAGGATACTCTTGCGACGTGATTGCCCGCCTGCTTGAAAAGGAAGGGGTGGAGAACTATATGATTTTGATAGGCGGCGAAGTGGTGGTAAAAGGCGTCAACCAGAACGGCGTATGCTGGCGTACCGGCATCAACCTCCCCGAAGAAGATCCGGACGGCACCAAAAACAATTATGACGAAATCGTCCAGCTATGCAAAAAGGGAGCGATCGCCACTTCCGGCAATTACCGCAACTTTTACATCAAAGACGGTAAGAAATATGCCCATACGATCGATCCCCGTACCGGTTATCCTGCCGAACAGAGCGTTTTGAGCGCCACAATCGTGGCAGACGACTGCATGACAGCCGATGCCTACGCCACCGCATTTATGGCAATGGGACTGACAAAAGCCCGGCAAATGGCTGATTCCTTACCAGAGATCGAATACTATGTGATATATGCCGACGAGAACGGGAAGCACCAGATTGAATACTCGAAAGGGATGCTCCAATATCTGCCTAAACGGAAAACAATGATAAGCTCGGATAATTCCTGATTGATTAAATATGATAAGAAACGTCCTGGACCAGTTTGAGTGTAAAATAGGAAAAGCAGGCGAGATTTTATGTAATACGGATGACACCGGCAATGTCTTATTGTTCGTCTCTTCCGGAAAGTTGGTGATCTATAACAGGGACCAGATGCCGGTTGCCGATGTGGACGAAGGGCATTTTGTATTACTGCCTGCCGAAAAATCATTTCTTGCAACGGCCGTCACATCTACACGGCTCATACTCATGCATGCCGGTCCGCTTTCCGAAATGATAACAGACGACCCGGAATGGAATCCGGATCGTCCTGTGGTACTTCCTATTTGCCCGTCTTTAGCCAAAACCTTATACCTGATCGAATATTATCAAAATGAAGAGCGGAACGAACTGAACTAACGGAGCGTGGCTTTCACCAGCTCGTTATTTTCCTGGTGCAAACTGACGCGTACCTTGTGATCGTCGCCATACAGCCAGTCCGTTACCGGGATATCGTTGACCAGCACTTCCGACGGGCGTTGCGGGGCGTCGATCTCCAATTCGTATGTCCGCGCTTTGCACATACCGTCATATGCTCCTTCCACCGGGAAGACAGTGAACTCGACCTTCTGCCCGCTCTGCTTGCATTCGAAACGGGTGGCGGCAATCGCTCCGTTTTCATAATAATAGGTTTTACCGTCATCTTCATACATCGTATAGGAGGAGATATCTTTGGGGAATACTTTCACCATCAGGGTGTCCAACGGTTTCTCCCCGATGAATTGCATATCTTTCTGGAACGGTATGATCGCCCCTTCGCGAACGAACAGCAGCCCTGCACGGTTATCAGGTATCGCATGTCTGATTTCTTTTCCGCCGGCCAGCTTCTCGCCTGTCCAAAAGTCAAACCAGTTTCCTTTCGGCAAGTAGATCGAATCACTGAAGATACCGACCAGAAAACTCTGGCCGAACATATACTGGTAGACCATATCATCCGTCTTACGGTCATCAGGGAACATCAAAGGCATGGAGCGCACGATCGGCATACCCGTCTGTGCTCCCTCCAGTGCGGCCGAATAGATATAGGGCATCAGCGCATAACGCAACTTGACATACTCCCGGTACATCTTCTTCTCCTTTTCCGGAAAATAGAACGGCTGGTGCAGGGAATACCAGCTATTGATCTGTACCCACGGCAGGAAAAGGCCGAAATGCAGACTTTGCAACTCCTCGTCCTTGTTGACATTCATCACGTCGCAGGAGGTATTGAGGAAGCCGCTCATGCCGAGGTTCAACTGGTCGAACAATGCCGTACGCCCTCCTCCGTTGTCGCCGCTGGTGGACGCGCTCCAATGCTGCGTCCCCGACCAACCGGCGGTATAATGATGCCAGGAACGGAGTCCGGTGTGTCCACGCATCATCTTATACATCTGCTTCGGCAGAAGGACCTGGTTCAGGTTGTGCATCTCCTTGTCGGTATGTCCGTTGTAATACTTGAAATTCGGATGTTCGTCTATCGTACGTGCGGGGTCCATCTTGAAACCGTCCACGCCATTGTCCACGAAGTTCTTCAGATGATCCATCCAATACTCCTGCCCGGAAAGAGGCTTCCCCATCGCCTTTGCCAACGCATCCTCCTCCGGAACGCTCAGATCATACTCGATGCAAAGCCAAAGTCCCATGTGATAGCCCATCCCATGCAGGCGGCCGATCAGCAAACGATGGTTTTCTTTCTTCGGATAGCGGGTAGAATCCCAATAAGCCTCAGCCGAAAACTTCTGGTAGTTCCATTTCTTCTTGGTCGAGAAATCATAGCGTTTCTCCATCCATTGCGGTTCGAGCCAGAAAAGGTCGCAAGGGACACCCATCTCACGGAAACGCACGGCATCGTTCAGGATGTCGAACTGGTCTTCCAGCATATTCGGGCCGAAACACAACCCGTATGCATATTTCGGCAAGAGGTAAGGCCGACCGGTAATAGCCGTATAATCGTTGATCACATCGGGCATCGAATTGCCGAACATCAGGTAGAAATCCGCCTCGTCCGTCGTATTATAGATAGAGAAAACATCCGGCTGGTAGTTGCCGATATCGAAGAAGTTCTTCCGCGTCGTGTTATTGAAGATGCCCCAGTTTTCGGAACTGATCATAAAAGGCATCGGGATCTCGGTGTGCTGGTAAGTGGTCCACATGCGCAACAGTTCGCCCCGATGTTGGATATGGTCGCGGCTGGTACTGCCGCCGCCATAGAAACGCTCGCCGTCTTTCAGCGAGATCGAGAGGATACTGGTGTTCTTGTAATCGCCGGTTTCAGCCTGGTCTTTCATGCTTCCCGGATTTTTGTCGTCGCCGATGATCGTACCGTTATTGGGGACTTTCATGTCCTTGTATCTGGCATTGATCACTTCCCCCAGATCGGCACACAGCGGATCGGCAGAGGTGAGAAAGATTGCTTTCTCGATAACCACCCGGCCTTTCCGGTCGGAGACGGATATGGCGCCGGTCTTTTTATCGATTTTCAGCCGATAGGCGCCGGTCGAGACTTCAAACTGCTGTTTGTTGTCTTTTCGGGAGACAGGAACCGGCTCCCAATCCGTTTTAATAATCCCGTAACGTTGCATCAACGACTCGGAAAAGGTTGAACGAGGGGTGACCCGAATCCGGAATATTCCATCCGTACAGACTCCCACATTCATGTTCAGCCCGTTCTGCAAACGGACATCGAAGGATTGTTTCTCTCCTGCCGCAAATACGGATTGCAGGAAAAACAGGCATGCAAGCAAATAGTAGATCTTTTTCATGATACTTAAAAGTTAATACCACAAAAATAGGGACTTCCTATCGGCCTTACCTTCAATAAATCACCTTAAAACTTAGAATTTTGTCCAATCTTCAGAACTTCTTCAACTCCTGGTAAAGCAGCCTGACCGGCAACCCCATCACGTTATAGAAACTGCCGTTGATAGCCTCGACCGCCACATAGCCGATCCATTCCTGTATGCCGTAGCTGCCGGCTTTGTCGAACGGGCGGTACTTATCGACATAGTAGACGATCTCCTCCTCATCCAGGCCGGCAAAACTAACGGCCGACGAAGCGGAGAAGGAAACCGTTTTCTCCTTTGTCGTTATGCAAACGCCGGTAATCACCTCGTGTACGCGTCCGGACAGTTTCCGAAGCATCGCGATGGCATCCTCGCGACCTTTCGGTTTTCCTAAGATTTCACTGAAGGTCCACACGATCGTATCGGCCGTGATCAGCAGCTCGTCTGCCGACATGGAAGGGATGTAGGCTTCCGCCTTTTTCCCGGCAATATAGACCGGCACCTCATCCGGCCGCAGCGTTTCGGGAAAGGATTCGTCTATACCGGGGATCGTCTGTACTTCAAAGTCGATATCCAGCCCCGCCAGCAATTCGCGCCGCCGGGGAGAATTGGAGCCTAATACGATCTTATATCGGCTCAGGTTGGGGAGTATGTTTTTCATCGTTTTATTTTATCAGTCGGTTTCTACCAGCCGAAAGCCTCGTCACCCATCCAGTGGCCTTGGGCTTTCATGGTTTGTTCGATTACATCGCGGGCAACGCCGGCTCCCCCGTCTTTGTGGGAGATATATTTGGCGATACGCTTGATCTCAGGAGCCGCATCAGCGGGTGCTACAGGCAGGCCGACCATTGTCATCACTTCGTAGTCGGGGATATCGTCTCCGGCATACATGACCTCTTCGGGCTGCAAACCGGTCTTTTGCAAGAAATCCAGGTAGTCATGGACTTTTACGGCGCTTCTCATATAGATATGGGTAATGCCGAGACGCGAAAAACGGATCTGTACCGCTTCCGTATAGCCCCCGGTGATGATGGCAACGTGATAGCCTTTCTTGACGGCGAGCTGCAAGGCATAGCCGTCTTTTATATTGACGGTACGCATAGGATCGCCGTTCGGGTGCAACGGGATTACATCACAGGACAAAACGCCGTCTACATCAAAAACGAACGCCTTTATCTTACTCAGATCATAATTGATACTACTCATGTTGTGCCTCCTTATGTATGCTTTGGCTGATCAGCCGGTAGATCGACCGCATATCGGGATCGCCCAGCATAGCCAGATGTTTATTGATCACATTCTCATCGTACCGGATAGCCGGACCGGTCTGCGCCTCCCTTGGCGGCATCGTGTGTATCTTGGCTGCCGTCTCGTCGATAAGCGGCAGCAAGACATCGGCCGGTATATCCTGTTCCTGCAATAATTTAACAGCCAACGCATAAATATGGTTGGTGAAATTGCAGGCAAAGACAGCCGCCAGATGCAAACTTTTGCGTTTTTCGGAAGACAGGAAACGGACATTTCCCGAAAGCTTCTCCGCCAGCTGTTGCAACTTGCCGGCATTTCCGGGTGTGTTCGCTTCAAGGAAAAAAGGAATGGCGCTGAAGTCCACCTCTCGTGTTTTGCTGAATGTCTGCATCGGGTACATGACTCCGTAGTTGGCGGCATATCCGCTGAAAACGTCCATCGGCATGCTGCCTGCCGTATGCACCCACAAACCGTCGTTCGGCCTTATACGGGCAATCACATCCGCCAAAACCGTATCTTTGAGCGAAAAGACATACAGGTCGGCATCCGTCCCGACAGCTTCGGGGTCGGTCGTCCAGGGACAGCCCAACCGGACGGCAAGCTGCTGCGCGTTTTCCGGCGTATGGCTATACACCTGCCCGATCCGCATCCCTTTGCGATGCATTTCGAGTGACAGGCGCGTTGCCAGGTTTCCGGAGCCTAAAAAGATGATTTTCATGCTTCTTCCTGTTGGTTTTGGATTGGCATGCGGAAAGTTCCGAGATGAACCTTTTCCCATTGGAGGTGCGATTCGTCAAAAGGCTTACGTTCCTGGTCCTTATATCCGATGCCGATAATGGACAGGACTTCCAGCTGGTAAGGCACGTCGAGCAGGCCACGCACATACTGGGCGGCATCCGCATCGTCTTCCGTCTGCCGGTTGCGAATCTGGCACCAGCAGCTTCCCAATCCCAGGTCCTCGGCCTGCAATTGCATATAGATGGAAGCAATCGAAGCATCTTCCACCCAAACATCGCTTTCCATCACATTCGCCAGCACGACGACGGCCAAGGCGCAATCTTTCAGGAAAGCGGCTCCCGCCGGTTTGCATGTCGACAACTTGGCCAGCATCTCCTTGTCCTCCACGACTACAAACTGCCAGGGATTTTTCCGTTTGGACGCCGGTGCCATAAGAGCGGCTTTCAATATCATTTCCACCTGATCGGGATTCAGTAACTGGTCCGTGAACTTACGGGTACTTCTTCTGCTTTTTATTAATGTTGCGAAACTTTCCATGTATATTTTACTTTTATTGATTGCGATAGAAGAGACAAAGATAATTATTTAACAGATAATGAACGATTGTCCTGAAATAAAATGTATCATTCCCTCACGGCTCTTTCATTTAAAAAATAGACGAATATTGAAAATAAGGCTTATTTTATC
>NZ_CABUOD010000016.1 GCF_902493135.1 uncultured Parabacteroides sp. | reverse complement strand
TTCTATCCGAACCGGGTAAGGGAACTATATCTCTATTTTTCAGTTAAATGAAAGAGCCGTGGTGTTAAGAAAAGCCTATAAAACCGAGGAGAAAGAAAACGGATATAATCGAAGTAAACAAACCATCATCTCTGAAACCGAAATTAAATTCCTATATTTATGCCCTATAAAAGAAAGACAGGCAAACAGCATTGCCGGATTCTGGATGAATAACAAACAAATACAAAGTTATGATTGATTCTTTAACATCACTGCGGTTTATATTTGCCATAATGGTCTTTGGTGCACACTGTTACGTGATAGACAGTTTTTTCAGCACCCACTTTTTCAAAGAAGGATTTGTCGGCGTCAGCTTCTTTTTTGTATTGAGCGGTTTCATCATAGCTTATAATTATCAAAAGCGACTCAGCGAAAACAAGATAACCAAGCGAACGTTTTGGGTGGCACGCATAGCTCGCATTTATCCGCTGCACTGGTTGACCTTACTGATCGCCGTCGCATTGGGCAACAATGTAATCGCATCGGGGGCAACGGATTGGCTCAAACACTTTTTGGCTTCACTCACATTGACAAACAGCTACATACCTAAAGCCGATTATTTTTTCTCATTCAACAGCCCTTCCTGGAGCCTATGTTGCGAACAGCTTTTTTACTTCTGTTTTCCTTTCCTTATACCGCTAACCAGGAATTACAAACGCCTGCTCTGCGTTTTTATAATTGCAGCCATCCTGGTCATTACCGGCATGTATTTCACACCGGAAAACGACATTAAAGGATATTGGTACGTGAATCCGATCACCCGGCTTCCGGATTTCATTGTCGGTATGCTCCTATTCCAACTATACGACCGGCTGAAAGACAAGAAGATCTCTTTGTATCAAGGGACTATCATCGAAATAGCCTCCATAGCCTTATTCTTTGCCTTTTATTTCTATGCGATTGAGATACCCAAGGTATATCGCTACTCCTGTTACTATTGGCTTCCGGTCGCAATGATCCTGATCAGTTTCTCCCTGCAAAAAGGCCATGTCTCGCGTCTCCTGTCCAACCGCTTTTTAGTAATAGGAGGAGAGATCAGTTACAGTTTTTATCTGATTCATCTTTTTGTTCTGCTCACCTATTCGGAATGGCAGAAAGGAAGCAGTGTCCATATAGCGTGGTATATCGCAGTTCCGGTTCTATTCGGTATCGTCGTACTGCTCAGCCTGCTTTCCTACAACTATTTTGAAAAGCCGATGAATAAGCGTATCAAAAATACTTCAGGGCTGAAATTGAATCATACTTATTAACGATTATTTTTTCCACTCCAATGCTCTGAATCTGTCTTGCAAATCCTGTAACCGACCCATAATCTCATCGAAAGAGGGTGCATCGGCATAAATAAAGCCGATTTGCATTTGCTTATAGTCTTCCCGTAAAACATCTTCTATACTTGCAGGAGGAAGAAAAGATATTGTGTAGGGAAGATGAGTCGTGTAATCCAACCCGCTCCATGCAGTGAACTTCTTGCGATGAGCAACAATGTCCTCGTATAATTGTACATTCTGAATGGCTTCCATTGCAAACGGTTTGTCCATCATCTTTACAATGTCATACATGTGCCGTGTAATACGTTCGATATGCGTACAGCCCTGCGGACGGTTAAACTCCTCATGTAACAGAAAAACCTTTTCCAAAAATGTCCGTCCCGGCACTACGGTAGGGACTGTAAATATTGGTAATGAAAACTCTTCACTCGGATAAGCGTCTTCAATCATCGAACGCATTTCAACGTTTTCAGACGGTTCCATAAGAGAACGACAACTTATCTCAATCTTAACTCGCTCTGGTATATATTGCATCTTTGTTTGCAACACCGAATTATACTCAATAAACAGAACTACAGGGTCAAGGTCGCTGACTGATGTTTCCGGGACTATTATCTTACAACATTCTAATAACCCAAACTCCTTTAGCTTAGTTTCAATATCAATAGCAAAAATACCATCAATAAATTTCTTGGAGTCTTTCCGCAACTTAGTCCGTTGGCTTTTAGTTGCAACATCTGTAAAACCAAGATGTCGAGGAGCTATTGCGAGGTCAATATCTTCCGAAAAGCGTTCTATCAACCCCCAACCTTTGCTAAGACTTGTTCCTCCCTTGAATACAAAAGCTCTGGCATATGGCAAACAAAATATAGCGCGCAATGCCATACTGACCCAATAGTCCTTTTCTACGGCATTGTCCACAATCCCTTTATCCTCGGCGACATTAGCCAAAATGGTAAGTTGCTCTTCTTTTGTAAGCTTAGTCCAATTATTCATAATACAAGCCTTTGTTTAATCCATTGTGGAGCAATGCTGTAATCGTATCTAATCTCATCAGGCCTGCCATATTTTTCAATGGCTTGTTTTATAATAATAATCTGCTCATCAGTCACATTATCTTTCCCTAATTCTTTCATGGCTGCAACTATCAGTGGAAATAAAGCTGTCTTATAAGCAAAATTACGAGGCACGCTACGCTTGAAGATGATTTTACGGTTTCCGATAGTAAGCACCCGTGCTGTAGCATCTGTCAAATAGACCGCATTCATTGTAACTTGCGTGGAAAGTCCTAATTTGTTCAAAGCCGTCAGTCCACAAGGAATAATGCGAGCTTTATCCTTTTCCGCAATGGCATATGCTATATCTTCAATGGATGGACGAAGTACACCGAACTTATTTCGTAACGGATATAAATATAGACCTTGCGAAAGACGTATGAGCACACCCTCTTTCTCCAGTCGGGAAAGTGCACGAGTAACCAGGCCGTCGTTATTCAGATGGGCAAAGTCACTTACCATATAAAGCTTATTAGGTCCGTTTCTATCAATGATACTTCGTATCTCTTTCGTTAGTATTGTCTTCATAACCAATATGATTCATAGTACAAAGATATGATATTCCACTTGACGCGGCAACAAAATGTCCGAAATTCTTAAAGAAAATCGGACTATTTGAGCTTAGTTTAAGCTAAGCTAAATCTATTGATTAAGATTTATGTGTTTTCAAGTAAATGACAATAACCCCTTTTTTCTCCTTTTTCTATTTCATCTGAAATTCCAGTTCATTTCAATCTTACATTTTATCTCATCGGGCGGTTTTTATTTGACAACAGAGAATATGTGATCGGCAACTTATCCCGTCATCAGCATTGTTTCGTCAGCCTGACCGGGAAAAACGAGAAAATATGATAAAGCTAAACTCCCGGTGAATCGTATATTTGCAGACAAAGCCGGGACACTTTCCGTTTATGCCAAAACCTTTTTTCCGGTTTTCCCCCGTGAGGTGCGCAGAAAATTTCCACGACGACCGTCTTCGTTACCGTGAGGTGCCGATGTTATGGGTAATGACGACCGTCTTCCTGGCGATAAAGGCCGTTGTCATGGCGATGAAGACGGTCATCGTGAGAAAAAGCCGGCGAATAAATGAAAAAAGGCCCGTTTTCACCTTTCCGGACGAGCCTCCCGGATCTTTTCATCATTAAGTCCGACAATTGTTAAATAACCTGTTTTTTACAATAAGCAATAAAGGATTGGTAAAGGTAATTCCTTCCGGAGGATACAAAAAAATCAGGGGGCAAAGATAATCCCTGCCCCCTTTCTTGATTTTTAGTCCGTTATTATTTTGATTCCGGTGTCTTACTGAAAATAGCGTGGATACGTTTCATGTCGAACTTAGGGGTACGGTCGTAATAATAAATACCGTTTTGCTCCTGTTCCACATCCGTCAGTTGCGTATAGCAATAGCCCCAAATATCATTGGAAAGAGACAAGACAGCGTCTACCTGACCTGCCAGGCGTGCATAAAACTCTTCCAGTGAGCGGGGAGGTTCGCCATAGCCCCAAGAGGTATTCTGGGTACTCTCCATCTGCTGTGCCGGGTTCCATTTGATACCGCCGAACTCATCCACCAGATAAGGCATATCTTTCTTATATTCCGGGAAAGCATACTGGTCGGTATATTTCAGGCCGTTGTAACCGATATTCATCGGCATCAGATGAATTTCCCATTTCGGGGCTTCCATCAGTTTGCCGCCGTTATACAGTTTTTCCTTCAACTTGACAGGGTCCTGTTCATAGTTATGAACGGTCCAGATATCAGTTGCGATATGTGTTCCGCCGCTTGCCCCGTGGAAAGGACGCGTCGGGTCGATCATTTTCGTCAAGTTGTAGAGGTCGTGCATCAGACGCGGATACTGTACGCGGTCCGGCCAGAACTCCTCGTTGGTCGGCGTCCAGATCAAGAGCGACGGATGGTTACGGTCGCGCTGTACAATTTCACTCCATTCGGTAATGAAATTACGAGCCGTTTCCGTGTCGTTACAATCCATTCCCCAGCTGGAAGCTTCCCCCCAAGTCAGATAACCCATCTTATCCGCCCAATAATAGAAACGTTCCTCAAAAACCTTCTGATGCAGGCGGGCACCATTGAAACCAGCCTCCATAGAGAGTTCGATATCCCGTTTCAACGCCTCGTCACTCGGAGCCGTCCAGATGCCGTCAGGATAGAAACCCTGGTCGAGCACCAGACGCTGGTAGTAAGGCTTATTGTTCAGATAAATCTTATTGCCTTCGATATGCACCTTGCGCATACCGGCATAACCATTGACCTCATCAACAATATTGCCATTCTTATCCAAAACCTTGTACTCCAGATCGTAGAGGAAAGGGCTTTCCGGGCTCCAGGTCTTCATCTTCTTGACCGGAAGAACCACGGAAGACAAGGCGCTTGCCGAAACGGTCCGGCTGGCAACCATCTTGCCGTTGTCTTTCAGCGTCACCTGCAATTGTCCTCCTGCTTCCCTGTAAAAGCGGGGACGGACCACCAATTGCTGCTGATCGATATCCGGCAACACCTGAACCGACTGCAATCCTTCCGGATGGACCGCTTCCATCCAGACCGTCTGCCAAATACCGGTCGTACGGGTATAATTACAAGCATACGACTCAAATTGCAGGTTCTGCTTTCCGGCCGGCTGTGCCGCCCCGCGCACATCACTCTCCACGTAAACGACCAAGCTATGTGTCCGACCGGGTTTCACCAGAGAAGTGATATCCACGGCAAACGATGAAGTCCCGCCGAAGTGACGGTTCGCCAAAACACCGTCGATATAGACTTCCGACTTATAGTAGACCGCACCGAAATTAAGCAGGATGTTCTTTCCGTTCCATTCCTGCGGGATCGTGATCGGACGCTGGTACCAGAAATAATTGATAAAATCCGTATATCCTATGCCGGACAATTTACTTTCCGGGCAGAAGGGAACGGTGATCTTCTTGTCAAAGCCGTTCGATTTATAGAACTCGCGCTCCATTCCCGAACCGCCGAAATCAAACGAGCAGGTCCATTCCCCATTCAGGTTGACCCAGCCCGCCCGCTCGAACTGCGGACGGGGATATTCGGGACGCGGCATGGACCAGACAGCGGCCACGCACAGAAAAAGAGATAAAAAAGCGATGCTAATCCGTTTCATGCTTTTACTTTAATTCGTTAATAACCGATTGATTGGCTTTCTTTATGGCAGCTTCGTCGATCTTGATCACTTTGCGGTCGTAGGTCATCAAACCGTTTACTTCCCCTTCCACATCAGTTGTCTGCGTGTAGACGGCGGCAGAGAAGCCACGTTTCACATAATCTTTCAGGATATTGGCATATTTGACATATTCAGCCGTCACTTCGTCGCTGTTCTTAAATTGCACATATCCCCAGTTACGTTTGTTCCACCACAGGTGATTTTCCACCGGAAGGCCGATTCCGCCGTATTCACCCAACACATTCACCCGTTTCGGGTCGAACAGGAACATATCGGGAGCCGGATAGTTATGCAAATCCAGGATATCACCGCAAGGACGATGGTTACCGCCGCTTGCCGGGTTCACCAAGCGGGAAGGATCGTAAGTTTTTGTCCATTCGGCCGCTTTTTCCGTTTCAAACTGTCCCCATGCTTCGTTGAAAGGAACCCAAACGACTACGGAAGGATTAGATACGCAAAGATCCATAATCTCTTTCCATTCACGGTAATAATTCGCCTTGGATTCTGGCGTACGTTCATGGTCTTTTCCACCGTTATACACGTGGTGATCCCAGATGTAAGAGCCATGATCGCCGCTCGGCATGTCCTGCCATACCAGGATACCTTCCTTATCGCAATGATAATACCAGCGTGCCGGCTCCACTTTCACGTGCTTACGGATCATATTGAAGCCCCAGTCTTTCGTTTTCTTGATGTCGAACAGCAATGCTTCATCCGTCGGAGCCGTGTAAAGTCCGTCGGGCCACCATCCCTGATCCAACGGGCCGTATTGGAATAAATCCTGGTTATTCAACTGCATGCGCATGATGCCGGCGGCATCGCGTTTGGAAGAAATCTTGCGGAAAGCCGTATATGATTTTACTTCATCCAACACCTTCCCGTCTTTCGACAAAGAAACCGTCATATCATACAGATAGGGATTGGACGGACTCCAGAGTGTCGGGTTCTGCACGGATAAACGCAATTCCTTTCCCTGAACGCCTTTTGCGGAAGCCACGACCTGTCCTTTGTCCAACAACTTCACGGTTACGATACCGGAATTGCAGTCGCAGGAAGTTCCTACCGTCACATTCAATGTATTATTGTCGATATTGGGAATCGACTTTACGGAAGTCACATGGGCAGCAGCTACCGGTTCCAACCATACTGTCTGCCAGATACCGGTTACAGGCGTGTACCAGATACCTTCCGGACGGGAAGTCTGTTTGCCGCGCGGTTGATATCCCTTATCGCTCGGGTCCCAAACACGGACAACCAGCTTCTGGTTGCTCTTTCCTGTCAGATACGGAGTGATGTTGAAAGAGAACGGGGTGAAACCACCCTTATGGGAACCGATCAGAATGTCGTTGACAAACACATCCGCTTTCCAATCTACCGCACCGAAATTCAATACGATATCTTTATTTTTCCAGGCTGAAGGAACAGAGAAAGTACGCTTATACCATAATTCGTTCTTTTCGCCTACTTCTTTCTGTACGCCTGAAAGAGACGATTCGACAGCAAAAGGGACCAAAATCTTGCCATCAAATGTTGCCGGTTCTACATCGCCAACCGGTTTGATGGCATATTCCCATTCCCCGTTCAGATTTTGCCAATCGCCACGTTCCAACTGAGGACGGGGATATTCGGGAAGGACATTCGCCGGGTTTACCTGTTCCGACCACGGTGTCTTGATCTTATCTCCTACCGGTTTCCATTGAGCCTGTGCGCCCAAGGTCAGTGCCAATGCACAACATACAAATAAGGTCTTTTTCATGATTTATAATTTATGATTTATGAATGATTATAATTTTCAATTAACAAACTCCGGAGCTTCCGCCTCCAGCGAAGGGCTTGCCCCTTCGACTTCCGGCCAGCCGTCTTTCCAACGGATCCGGTCCAACATCAGGACACGCCCGGTGGGATTCTCACAACTCACGGCATGATAAAGAATCCAGTCGTTCCCACGATCGTCCGTAACGATTTCCGAGTTATGCCCCGTACCGACAAAAGCGTCATTCCCATGTATCAAGATTTCGTGATGGTTTTCCATCATCGGTCGTCCCTGTTTGTCCGTGAACGGACCGAACAGGTTGTCAGAACGGCCTACAACTGTAGTATAGGTACTTTTCAATCCCTCACAACAACTCCCTATCGAGGCAAACAGATAATAATAATCGCCTCTTTTATGGATGTAAGTACCTTCGTAGGCGGTTCCGGCAACCTGTTTCTTTTTGACTCCGTCCCGAACAGATAGGCCGTCTCCCGACAGCTCTATCCCATAGATACCGCGGAAACTACCCCAAAACAGGTATTTTTTCCCGTTATCTTCCATGAAAAATTGGTCTATTGAATTTTGAACTTGAATTGTCTTGCTTCGGAACAGCGGTCCCTTGTCTACGAACGGCCCTTCCGGCTTGTCTGACGTAGCGGCACCGATCCCGCAGGTCCATTCGCCTCCCCAGACAGACATGGAATAATAGAGTACATACCGTCCGTCGATATAATTAATGTCCGGAGCCCATAAGCCGCCTTTCGGCTCGAAAGTCGGACGTGTTTCTTCCGTAAAAGCCGTCCCTATCTCCTCCCAGTCCACCAAGTTGCGTGAACGGTGGATAGGCGTGTTGCGGATATCTTCGGTTGCATACAAGTAAAAATAGCCATCATCCGCTTTGATGACGGTCGGATCAGGCAAGCTGTAATCGATCACCGGATTCCGGTAAGTGCTCTTGGCCTCCGTAACCGGTTCTTCCGTCGGTTCGGGACGGGAAGAGGGTTTATACATCTGCTTTTCCAGCATCTTCATAAAAAAGCCGCCTACCACGGAACGGGCACGCATGTTGATGGACCGGCCATCGGTAGCCTCGTACCAATCGGTCAGGGGCACGCGGGGTTCGGTTTCGTTCACATATTTATAGGCGGGCGATAGCAAGCGGGAGAAATCATCCTGTGTATCAGCCAGGCAAGCCGTCCATAGGATCCAATCGATCTTGGTATAGGTCTTGCGGCTGTCAAGCGGAAGGCCGAACGGCTGTTGCCGGCTCAAATAAAAAGCGACCTCTTTCCGGGCGATCCTGTCCGGGAAGATATGCAAACCCAAAACTTTATCCCAAACCAGATTGTACTTCTGGCTCCAAGTGTTTTCCCGGTCGAATGTCAACCGGAAATGATCTCCATCGTCAGCCATCCGTTCCCATTTCTCCGCCATCCCGCGAGCGGCGGAAACATACCGGACCGCCTGTTCCTTATCTCCCAACATCTCGGCCAGCTTTCCGTATCCGGCAATACCCATGATCGCCTTTATCGAAAGGTTGGCATTATGGGCCAGATGTCCGGCAAAATCATCCGTGCACAACTGGTTTTCCGGATCAAGTCCTTCTTTCAACAAATAATTAGCCCAAACGCCCAATGTCTTCCAATGTTCACGGGCATAATCCGCATTCCCTTCACGCAGAGCGATGGCAGTTGTCAGAATCAACATATTCCCACATTCTTCAACCGGCATATCAAAGGGATACGTTTGCCCGTTGGCATGCGGGTAAGTTCCGACGTCATGGGCGGCAAAAGGCTTGTTCCATTGTCCGCTTTCGCTATAATAAAAAATCGGATTCAACATTCCTTTCAACAAATCCGGGTTATAAAGCAAAAACAAGGGAGCGGATGGATACGTCACATCGACCGTACCGATCGAACCATTACTGAAATTTTCCTTAGAAAGGAACAACAGGTTTCCATCTTTGTCTTCCACCAACTTATGCGCCGCCACTGCCTGCCTGTAAGCCAAAGCACACAAATCGGCATATTTTTTTCCACCGGCGCGCTCTGCATCCACCATCAGACGATTGTCAAAATCCCGACAACGCTTCATAAGGGAACGATATTCTTTGGCCGACTCTTCAAACGCTTGCCGGATATTTTTCTTTCCGTTATGTTTCCAATACGCCATCCGGTTGTCCTTGAAATACTGGATGGCATACAAGTCGTCATAGCCCACCATCAGGAACCCGGCCTTCGGAGAAGAAGACACTGCCTCCAAAATATGGCTGTAGACAAGTTGTTTCCGATCGCCAACCTCCATCACCGTCTCCTTTTCCACTTGTGCCGCCAAATAGAAATAGCCCCAGTCAATACGGACATCATCCCCTTTGCGTAACAAAACAGCCTGCTCAGCCGTTCCTGTCTTCAAATAAGAGATACCGTTTTCCACCTCCCTCTCAACCACGACCGCCTGATCCTCCGTGTTGACAGCCAAAGATGAAAAAGCCTCGACACTCACCCGTACCTCATGTTTCTTTTGATCTGTCGAACGAACCTGCCAAGAAATATAATTGACCGGCATGGACATCCGATCCAAATCATCCAGCAATAACGGAGCCGTAAAAACGACATCGAGCAAAACCGGACCACATTCAAATGTATAATAAGTTTGCGTGGGAAGGACATTCACAGACAACTGCCGGGCAGCAGTCGCAAAACGAACCGATGCTCCCTCTTCCGGTGTTTCCTTTCCCATGAAACGATAAGAAACACCATCCACATCCACTACCCCCAACAAGGCCTGTTCCTTGCCGGTCCAATGGCGGGTCACATCAGCATTCAATTCATCTGCAAACGACCAAACGCTGGTATATGGATCTACGGAAATAAGCGGATAAGAAGGAGCGCGCAATGCGTTCCTTTTATCCGGCTCAAACAAACTCCCTGAACCGCAGGACACGTTCAGCAGTATCCCTTGGCAACAAATCAATAGTATCAGAAAGGCCTTCTTCATTTCTAATAAATATATATATAATTAAACACAAACTGACTTGATAATAAATCATGTGCAAAGGTATTCTTTCGCCTTCTACCACATTTTCAATTATCAATCATTTACTTTCAAATATCAATCAAAACTACATGAAATCAGCTTGATACGCAAAACCGGATAGAATAACCGTTTTTCAAGCATCCTATCCGGCAATAACCTTATCACTTCAACCGAACCACTGGCGAATAGATAGCCTGATCCGCTCCGTTAGCCAAAACACCGACACGAGCGTAAAGGGCTTTTGCCTTTGCGATTTCAGTGTTACCACTAATATCGGCAGACAAGTTCACGCTACCGGGAGCGACATCCGAGAAGTCCTGACGGAACAAGTTGTTCACATCATCCGCAAACTGCGTCTTGCTCAATAACAACATCACCCGGCTGATCTTCGCATCCGGCACAATCCTGTTAATCGTAAACGACGCGTTCATTGCCGATCCCGTAATAGACAATTGTTCGTTCGAAATCGTAAAATACGGAGTAACTTCCAGATTCACTTCCGTATGTCCTTTCAAATTCACGGTTACGGACTCATGATTATTCACCCACGGTCCGTTCCCGTCTCTTGTCGTCAAACGATATTCACCATCAAACAAAAGAGCGGAGAAAGTACCATCTTGTCCTACAAAAACAGAAATCGGATCATTCTTCTCATAGCCATCCTGATACAACTGCAACTGGACTGCTTCGCCGGTACCACGCAAGTTCAAAGCCTGCCCCTGATAAGTAACTCTACCAACCAGTTTGGATTCTGGCGCATCAAAATTATCTTTTCCACAGCCGGAAAACAATACCAGCAGTAAAATTACCGAAAAAATATTAGATATAATCTTCATACTCATGCATTTTTAATTATTGATACGGGTTCTTTACCAACTTAGGATTATTGTTAACCCAGCCCAAATCGAGGAAGTTGTAATAATTCTGCATCCGGAAATAACGTGCATTCGGAGACATGAACAAGAAGTCTTCCACAAACACCCACTTGCCGTCATTCGGGTCACCCGGTGCAACCACACGATACGGCCAGAGGCGACGGTGACGAGCCTGCGGATCATTGTTGTTTCCATTCCAGACCTTATCAGCCAAACGCCAACGCTTCATATCCCAATAACGATGGTCTTCGAAAGCAAACTCAACGCGATATTCATGCACAATATTATCAAACGTCACATTAGCCAACGGCTTCACACCTGCACGATTACGCACGGCATTGATAAATTCGGCTGCACGTCCGTTTTCCAGTTCGAAAGACGCTTCGGCCGCAATCATATAGGCTTCAGACATACGGAAACGAGGCATCCACATTTCGGAATTACGACCACGTGTCGATGCCCCAGGAGTTTCATCAATAAATTTACGATAATAAAAACCTGTCTTATTAACATACTGTTCATTAGACTCTTTCGGGCCGTTCAATGCAGTCAAAGCATTTCCATTGGCGTCTTTAGAGTCCAAATCACCAGCTATCAGCTCCCATTCTCCATTATTCTTTACCAACTGACCTGCCTGCAATACGACCGGAACACTTTTCAATTCCGCACCCGGATAAAGGATAGTTCCCCATAAACGAGGATCACGGTCTTTGAATGGAGCATCAGACGAATCATAAAACTTAAATGTCCCATTTTCAGAAGTCACGACCTTACTATCCGCCCCAGGGGTATCCGTATCAAGCAATTCATAGGCTTCAACCAGATTTAAAACAGGACCGCCATAACTATTGTCAATATCCTCCGCATGAGACTTAGGAATATTATATTTCGTAAACTCAACAGTCTGCCCCGGATATTTATAATCCCGTGCCCAAATAACTTCTGTATTATTGTCTTTTACGGATGTCGCCTCATAAAAGTTTAATCCCTTATTGTCCGGACGCCGATCCTGCAGAATATAAGGACTGTCTTTAATCACATTTTCTGCGGCAGCCAAAGCCGTCTTATAATAATCGGATGCCTTATCAGCCGGAATCCCAACTTCCCCTCCATCTGTTCTAATCGGAGTTGACATTTTATTATTATAATTAGCGATCGAAGCAGCATAGACAGCGGCACGCGCTTCCAACATCTTAGCCGTCCACCTATTTGCACGAGCAGAATTTATCTGTTTCTCCGCCGGCAATAAATTATAAACAGCCTGACATTCACTTATGATATAATCATACATCTCTGCTTCCGTCGAACGCGGGAACTGCATCGTAGTTATATCCATACCGGATTGATAGTCAAACACCTCATCTCCGATTATCGGCATACCGCCCAAGCCACGGCACATATTGAAATAACACCAAGCACGTAAAAAACGCGCCTCCCCTTCTAATGGAGCTTTCTCAGAATCTTTCAGGACTTCCGTTTCACGCAACCCTTTTAAAAACTGATTCACATTACGGATGAACGTATAATCATACACTCGCCAAAGATCATCTTCGAACGTAGAGCGTTGATCCGGTCCTCCATCCATTTTTGCCGCATCATCAATATAAGTCATGGAATAGCTATCATTTATGTGTTGCCCCCATGTTACGCGACCATAATAATTCGCTAAAACAGATTTAATCATCACCGCATCACCAAAAATCTGGTCATCCGTCATGATCTTATCTGGCTCACGATCCAAAAAATCACTACAAGCCGTTGCCGAGAACAAACAAACTGCCAAGGCCGACATTATATATATCTTCTTCATTTCTACCTAAAATTTAAGGTTTACACCAATATTTATAATACGTGTTGTCGGATATCCCAAACCATTTCCTTCCGTCGATTCAGGATCAATACCCGGAGCATTGGTAAATGTCAACAAGTTGGTTCCCGCCACATAAAAGCGCAGATCCGAGATCAACGCTTTTTCCACAATATGTTTCGGGAGCGTGTATCCCAACTCCAAATTACGTAATTTGACATACCGGACATTCTTTTTCCAGAAGGTACTGTTCCAATAATTACTGTGCGAACTATTTCCAATCAACAACATCGGATATTTTCCCGGTATCAATTCACTGTCTGCATCCCAAATATCAGACAAACGCCATGTATCTTCCATATAATATTGCGGGTTGTTACCGCCATCATGGAACGGGTTACGTTGTTCCCATTGCTGATACCAGGATCCCATCGCGCCACCGGTAAAATCGAACGCCAAATCAAATCCTTTCCAACCGAATGAAAAATTCAAACCGAAATTAAGAATCGGAGTGGAATCTTCCCGATATCCAATCGGACGTTCATCCAAACTATTAATCACACCGTCACCATTCACATCCTTATATTTGATGTCACCCGGACGAAGCGTCTTATTACCCTGACGGTCATTGTCGATCGGATAAGTGGCGATCTCTTCCCAACTATTGAATTGTCCGATTGCTTCCAATCCCCAGTTCAGATAACCGAAACGATGGTTCAACGAATTGCGATACACATCCCAAGAATTAGAGAAACGCGGTTTATACTGTTCCCAATCATAGAAACGGGAATACGTAATATTACCACCGATAGAATACGTGAAATCCTCTACCCGATCCGTCCAACGAACAGCCGCATCATACCCCATGTGCACATCTGAATTCAAGTTTTCTTTCGGCAAACTGAAACCGACTTCCGAGGGCAACAGGACATCATAACGAGAAGCGGGAAGCCCGTCGCGCTGACGGCGGAAGAAGTCGAACTGTCCGGTCAAACGATTATCCAAGAAAGCGACATCAAAACCGACATCCAGAATCTTAGCTTTGATCCAAGACAATGTCGTCACCGGAAGTCCGCGCGGAACCGAACCTATCGTATATTTCCCATCAATAACAGAACCACCATTCTTATAGTTATAACCGCTCATATAATCAAATGCCGCATATCCGGAAACGTTATCGTCACCCACCATACCGTATGATCCACGGATTTTCAAATCGCTGAAAATATTCGAAAGCTTGGATTCCTTCCAGAAATTTTCTTCCGAAATACGCCAACCGACAGAAGCGGATGGGAAGAATCCCCAACGATGATTGGGCGGAAATTTCCAAGATCCGTCATAACGAGCCGAAAATTCAACCAGATATTTATTGGCATAATCATAGTTGCCACGGAACATCCAACCCAAACGAGCCTCCGTCTCATTCCCCTCATCATTATACGTATCCATTGTTTCGTAATCAATCAGATGCAAAGCATTAGCCGTCGGAATAGCATGAAGCCAAGAAGTCGGCGTATCTCGCTTAATCGATTCAAAACCAACAATAGCAGCCACATTATGATCTCCGAATCTTTTATTATAGGAAAGTTGAATATTCGACATCAATTCTTCATTATGTCCAACGCGTCTTTCTCTCCAAGGATTATTATTTTCGAAAATCACCGGATAAGTATCCGTGGCTTCATCATAACCATACAATTTATACGTATATTCCTGGTTATTCATCTGCTGATATGCCAGATAATACCCGACCAAAGCCTTTGCCTTCAAACCATCGAAAATATCATACTCCGCCGTGGCCTGTAATTGCGCCACACGCCAAGTTTCTTTATATTCTCCGGACAATTCATAATTCAACCATCCGAAATTCGTCGCGGCATTAGAAGAAGTCAATGTCGGATATTTAGGATTGTCATTTGCAAAAGGACGCTTTGTCGGCAAATTTCGATATGTCCCGAAACGAGGCATCCAATAATCATCTGCCTCCGGAACACCCGGGTTTTTCCTTTCTTCTATACGGCCATTCATGGAAGCTCCCACTTTCAAACGAGAAGTAATTTGCGTGTCTATGTTCATCTGAACATTGGTACGTTTAAATCCACCATAATTTACAATCATCGCGTCTTGGCTCATGTGACCGACAGAAACATAATAGTTCGTCTTATCCGAACCACCGGAGATATTGGCATTCAGATAATACTGAGGATTGGTTTCCCAGATGAAGTCATACCAGTCAAACGGCACATATCCCTTTTCTTTTCCCGCCAACCATTTCTGATAGTCTTCCTTACTATATGTATAGTCGGTCTTTCCTTGAACCGTTTCAGACTGGATATAATTGGTGATATAGGTCGCCGCATCCGCCGGTTTCGGGAAAGTAGACGGATTCTGCCAACCGTAGTATGCGTTCAAAGAAACCGTATTCTTAGTGTTCCGTTTACCTTTTTTCGTATTGACAACAACAACACCATTTGCCGCACGCACACCATAAATAGCGGCAGAAGCATCTTTCAACACAGAAATGCTCTCGATATCATTGAAGTCGATATTATTGAATTGGCCTGCATCCGATTGTACACCGTCGATCACATACAACGGATCACCCATGTTACGGATCTGGATACTGGTCGTAGCCCCCGGACGGCCATCCGTCTGGCGCGTGTTCAAACCGGCGATCTTACCGACCAGTGCACCCGAAGCCGTGGAGGCAACCGAACGGCTGATGTCATCCGATCCGACAGCCGTGACGGCACCCGTCAGCGTCGCCTTTTTCTGCGACAGACCGAAACCGGTCACCACCACTTCTTCCAGCGCCTGCGAATCTTCACGCAAAGTTACATTCAAAGTAGATTTTCCTTTGACCGAAACAGACTGCGTGACATAACCGATATAAGAAATTTCCAACACGGCATCAGGAGCCACAGTCAAGGAAAAAGCGCCATCCATATCTGTAATGATACCGTTGGTCGTCCCTTTTTCAACGACATTGGCTCCCGGTACCGGTTCACCCAAATTGTCGACTACGATCCCTTTTACTATATGTGTTTGTTGCTGTACGACAGCCACGGAAACTTCCTTTGCGGCTGCTTTCTTTTCCGGAACCAAGACAATCTGGTTGTTCGATATTTCAAATGTCATTCCCGTCGAAGACAGGATATTTTTCAAAATATCCTTAACTGCCTTGTTTTGAGCATTCACGCTTACTTGACGAGACAAATCGATCTTATTCTCATCATAGAAAAATGAATAACCGCTTGCCTCTTCGATCCGTGAAAGCGCCTCGCTCAACGAAACATTTTCCAACCGGAGCGAGATGGAACGAAGCTGAACTTCCGCTTCGGCCGTTCCGGGCAAACTCATCCAAAATAAAATGCTTATCAATAATGGCATCTTCCATTTCAAAATGCCACTGTTACCAAAGAACTTTCGTTTCTTCATAACCTTTTTAAGATTTAATAAATTACTAATTACTGATTTAATTGTTACAAATTCGAATTACTTTTTTACGTGTGTTTCATAGGCATCCTGATTTAATTGTTACTATTTTCTTGTTATTCTCACCGTATTATCTTCATCAAAAACATATTCTATCGGGGTTATCTTCGCAATCAGGCAAAGCACCTCCTCCAACGATTCATGTGTGATCGTAAAGGTATAGGCTTGATCGGTCGGCAACGACGGATCCAAACGGATATCCATGCCATACCATTCCGACAGATATCCGGCCAGTTCATAAATCGTCTTTTTCTCGAAACGCAAGGATTCTTTTGCCCAAAGGCAAGAGATAGAAACATCCGTGGTTTTCTTTTCTATGTCGGGAACATTTTTTTTACACACGGCTGTTTCGCCCGGATACAGATTTCTCGACACACCGGCATTTTCAACAACAATCGATCCCGACAACAGACTAACATCCACATGCTCTTGTTTTTCCCGCGCCTTCATGTTAAAAACCGTCCCGTGCACCTTTACGACCACACCGCCGCCTTCCACTACAAAAAGACGGTCCGGATCTTCCGCCACCTCGAAATAAGCCTCTCCGTCCAAACGGACGTTACGCTCTTTAGTCCAACGGGAAACAAAATATTCTAACGTCGATCCGGCATTCAGCCAAACGAAAGTACTGTCCGGCAAACATATCCGGGATTTTCCATTCAAGGAAGAATAAGCCAATACGGTATTGCTTGCCTTATACCACTCGGTCGTCATATAACCGGCAAAAGAAAACAAGATAAAAAATAAAACTGCAACCGCAGCAGTATACAAACGGAAAGAACGCAAAGACAACTTGAACACTCGCGGTTCTGCCCTTCTCATGCGCTCCTCCATCCTTTTCCATAAGGCATCGACATTGGAAACATACCGCATGTTTTCTTCCATGATGGACAACCAAAGGGATTGCCAACTTTGGAATCGGGCATGGTTTTCCACATTGGCAAGCCATACATCCAATTCTGCCTGTTCCTTCTCCGAAATCTCACACTTGAATTTCCGGATAATCACTTCCCACGGTATATTTTTGTCTCTTCGTACCATTTATGAAACGTGAGACTCGAAAAATGAAGGTATCCCCTAAAAACAAATCGATTTTTTTCCAATTCCCCGATTCCAAGCCATGACAATATCCTGCAAACAGGAAGAATGGCTTATTGTAAAAAAATCAAAAAGTTGAACAAGAAACGGGTCTTCCGCCCTGTTCTGCCAAACGGCGAATCTGATAAGAACGATTAGTCACTTTACCGGTGACAAACTCGGGAATATTATACGATTTCATCAAGCCGGCATAGTAGTCCGCCTCCTTTTGAGGGAGCAAAAACGGTTTACCGGTTTTGCCATCCTTCCCGACATACGCAATGAAAGGACGCGTGTACAATCCATCCAAACGCCTGCTGCTGAACACAACCCATCTTCCGTTGGACGACCACGAATGGTAACTTTCCGTATCATTGCTGTTGAGCGTTTCCGGATAGGAACCGACTCCGGACTTCAAGTCGATCATATACAGGTCGGCATCCTTATGCCAGATCGGGAAAGTGCCATAACCAGACAAAGTACAAAGCATGAACCGACCATCCGGAGAAACTCTTGGAAAAGAAACGCTTTTTCCATTCGCACGAGCATCAAACAGCGTATCCGCCTGCGAACCGAACGTTCCGGATTCAGGGTCGAACGAGATGCGGCACAAGCTATAAGCCAATTTTCCAATGGAATCAGGCATCAAGCAAGCCGGAGCAGTGCAATAAAACAAACTCTTACCATCCGGAGAAAAAGAGGGAAACGTCTCAAAACTTGACAGCGAAGCGAGTCCGGGCACAGACAAAAACGTATGGCGCTCCACATCGTAAACGATCACATCCGATGCCGTGTCATAAACCTCCGTCCGCTGAGTGGAATGCAACTGCTGGGTCGTCCTATTGATGGAAAAAGCGATGTAACGACCCGAAGGATGCCAATAAGGATAGGTAAAAGCTGATATCGTCTTATCTGTTTTCGTATCCAATAACTCGACCTCGTCTCCATCAACCAATACAGTCCCGGCCAACTTGGCACGCAAATGGAACAGCATCTTGTCCGGATCATGACCGCAGAAAGAATGGCAATTCACGCAATTATAGTCCGTCATCTTGTTCTCATAAACAGCCGTTTCACCGAAAGACTCCAATTCTCGCTGGTAAATTCCCATTTTGTTCCATAACGCATAGCCGGGTTCTATCAAGCGATATACCAAATAAGGATCTATAGGATCTGACACCACATGCAACGATACGGGCTGCCAGACCTCCCATTGGCCGTCTTTTTTGCGCGCTACAGTGACGCAAACAGAATCACCTTTCGCCTCTTGCAAAAGCTTCTTCCATTTTTTTTCCGGAATCCGGACTTCACCATCGGAAGCTTCCACCTTGAACTTCGCCGCTCCTGCTTCCAACAAGACTGACACACGACATCCGTCTGCGCGGACCGTGAAGTTCAACGGAGCTATATTGTACGGGATAGTGGTTTGCGCATAATCAGGAAATAGAACAGGCTTCTCGCCTAACCGTTTCCCATTTTTCCAATCCTCCGAACAAGCACAAAACAAAATTGCCGCCACCAAAAAGCAATAAAATCGTTTCATCGCGTACCTTTATTTCTTAAACATCAAATAAAACCAATAGGTATCCCCATACGAACCGGCCATGACATCCCGAAAATTGACATAGCCATGCTTCGTGTTCATATCCTGATCAAACGCACCGTAGCGCAGCTCGACTTTCATTCCGACCCCTTTTCCGGGCCACAATCGGGGAGTCTTCTGGTAGAACGCTACCACGGCTTCCTGTTGGTGGATGGAAAGGGAAGGCCACACCTTCGTCCGGTAATACTTCCGATGTAACTCGTCAAAACGGTTCAAAGTCTTGCCCAATAAATGAAAACTCAACAAGTATTGGAAAGCGACCGGCCGGTCCGGATTGTTCACAGCCAAGCGTTCCCACACCTCCAACAAATCCGAAGACACGGCATACTGTCCGTCTTTTCCCCACGCCCGCCTTTTCCCGCCCAACAACGGTTCTGCTTCCACAAGGTCATCCCGATACAAATACTTCCGCCATTCAACCGCCCATTCTTTGTAAAACAAGGTCTGCTCCAATATCCGGATGTATTTTTCCGCTACCGCATACGCACCGGTCAGGATATTCGTCTGAACCAAACGTTGCAAAAGGCGCGGGTTTCCATCTACAGAGGAGACATATCCTTCAAATGCGAACTTTTGAGCGGAAGAGAGATCCCCCATCTGGTAGCAAATATCCGACAACACGATTGCCCCCGGAACCGTACTGTTCCATTCGGGCAATAATCCGCCTTTGCCTTGTTGTGGATAATGGAACAATTTATCTCCCAATTCGCCCTGGCACGCCAAAGCCAAGTTCAGTAAGCTCAAAGTCCGCATGTCCGATACCGCCGCCTCATATCCGGCAACGACCTTATCCCATTGTTCTCCCCGCACATAACAATCCAACTCCATGTTTTTCAACCAAATGCCATTCTCTTTTTTTTTCATCCACCCCAAAAAGGCAATCAAAGGCAACAGCTGGACTGTGGTCCACCACCAAGCGGTCCGATCCGACACGCCTCTGCCTTTTCCGATCGGAAAGCAAGCCATTAAAATCCCCGAAAGAAAAGCCAACCAAGCCCAATAGAGCTTATTCGCCTTCAACAAAGGATCATAATAAAAATCCGGCAAAACGATCATCCGGTATTCCGGCTGCCAAAAGAAACGGTAAGACCACCAAAGCATCAGGACAATCCCGAACGGAAGTGCCAGACATCCTTGCCATCCCTTCTCCCGCAACAACATCTCCCGGAGCACGACTCCGGCAACGAACAAGGTTGCCACCGGCCCTGCCAATACAAACAAAACAGCCATCAACAGCCAACCCGCCAATACCCGTTTCCACGGTACGACAATACGCACATAGAGTACAAAAGCCCCAAGCATGCAACAATAAGCAACCGTTCCCTGCAATCGGTAATTCACATCGATGTGCAAAGGGAACAAGGCCAGAATCGGCAAAAGAGCTGGTAAATAACAAAAGACAGGCGATGTTGTTTGCCGGCAGATCCGTTGCATCAGCACACCTATCCCCAAAAACAAACCGGTCGAAACCAACGCACCACCCAAAGGAAGATGATAGAATTGCAAAAGGAAACCACCCAACCAGCAAGCCAACCCGCCAGGTTGCCGGCATGTTTCCTCAAAACAGGCCCAAGTGAGAGGAAAAACCTGCAATTGTTCGACATAATAAAAATAAAACGGATACCACATCTGTAAAAAGCAGAACAGACAGCAGCATACGGTTCCCCAAAAAAAGAATGATTTAGCCTTCATCATCTTATCTATTATATATCATGCGGTAGCCAAGAATCCATCTTCCGTGCCACCCTTGGATATATAGACTCAAAAAAGCACTTCCTCCCCTAAAAGAATCACCTTTTTTACCACAAATAAGAATAAGAATCACCCAAATGAATTCTGATTTTCTTTAAAGCAATCGTGATTTGCCCCTCCACCGTCTTCTCCGAGATATGGAGCTGTCCGGCTATTTCCTTATTGGTCAAATTTTCCTCCCGGCTTTTTCGGAATATTTCGCGACATTTGTCCGGCAAGAGCGACACCGCTTCCTCTATCAGAAGATGAAGTTCCTGCAACTCCAATTCCGAATCATAGTTTTGCACAATCTCCATACCCTTCATTTCTTCCAGATAAACCGGAATCTTCTTGTCCCGGATATAGGTAAAGGACTTATTGCGTGCCGCCTGGAACAAATAAGCTTTCAAGGTCAGTTTTATCTCAAAGTTCTGCCGGTTTTCCCATATATAGGTAAAAATATCCAGAACCAAGTCTTGTGATTTTTCTCGATCATGGATATAATAAGTAATAAAACGTTCCAAAGAATCCGCATACTGATAAAACAAATGCCGAAAAGCGATCTGATCTCCTTGTTTAATCAATTTCAGCAATAATATGTCATCACTATTCGTACTCATCCGGATTCCGACGTTCTTTTTTTATTTTCAATTTCGGGTACAAATATACGAAGCTTATTTAATCTTTTTTTACGTAAAACAAAAAATTTACCTACATTTGCAATGTCTGGAGAGACTGTATAAGGAATATTTCAGAAGTGCCTTTTTCTGTTAAAGTCGCCAATTTTTTAACAACACGCAAGGCACAGGTGACCTGCTATATCAAGTGGGTTGCTTGTTCGTGCGTGTACAGGGGTTTGGCGACACCTAACAGGAAAAAGAACAGCAGCCCACTTCTTTTTTAATAATCATGCCTTTTCCGGCTGTATGAAAGGCCACAATAAACATACGATAATAATGTTCGCTCAACAAAAAGAAGATTGTTTATTCGAAAACATCTATCTTTCCTACTTCCCAAAAATGAAACGCTTTGCACAAGAATACGTGATATCGGAACAAGATGCGGAAAATATCGTGCAAGACATGTTCACGGAACTTTGGGAAAAACGAGAAATATTTACTTGTCAAACAATCCGGATCGCCTATCTGTTCACCATCGTCAAGAACAAATGCCTCAACCACCTGCGACATAAAACGATTGCCCTGGAAACCACCAACAAAATGCAAGAGGAATATAACATGACCCTTCGCATGAATTTAGATTCTTTGGAAGCCTTTGAGCAACATATTTTCTCCGACCAAGATATTGAAGATTTAATTAACCGGGCCTTGGACAGCTTGCCCACCAAATGCAAGGAAATCTTTATCATGAACAAACTGGAAGGGAAAAAGAAAGAACAGATCGCCATCGAACTAAACATATCAACCAACACGGTCAGAAATCAAATCGGCATCGCTTATAAAAAGCTTAGGAACGAACTAAAGGACTATCTTCCTCTATGGCTTTTCCTTTTTTATTGCACATAAAATCGCGGAGAAGCTTACGAGTGGTAGCTTGAGAACGAAACGATAAATCCGAAATCCAACGTAAAAAAATGATTTTCTTTTGGTACATTTTTCCGGAGTAAGTGTTTACAGTATGTAACATTTCATTCGCATGGAAAGACAAATCGAAAAATATTTTCAAGAAGAACTGAATGCAGACGAAAGACTGGATTTCTTAAAACAGGTTGAATCTGATAACGAATTGAAAAAAGAATTCGTCAAATTCAAAAACACATACGCACTATTATCATTTTCCGATGCCGCCTGCGAGAAAAAGACTACTCGAGATAGCTACACTCAGTTCTTGTGTAAAATGAGAGCGAAACACATACGACAGATTTCATTCTACCTACTCAAATATGCAGCTATCATCACTTTACTCATTATATCCGCTTATCAGGCTGGAGTGAATCAGCATTCCGAAGCTTTACAGGAAAATATCGAAAACAAACTATACGTACCTGCCGGACAGCGCATCAAGCTTACACTTCAGGATGGAACCACTGTATGGCTAAACTCTCAAACAACTCTCACCTATCCTGCCATCTTTGACAAAAAGGAACGAAGAGTCTCCATAGACGGAGAAGCGTTTTTTAATGTAGCTCAAGACAAACACAAACCGTTCATCGTCTCATCGCAAGGCATAGAAACGAAAGTATTGGGCACACAATTCAACATTTGCAGCTACCGAAAAAACAACGATGTGAAAACCTGCCTGATAGAAGGATCGCTCCAAATCTATTTTACAGGGAAAGAAAATGAAAGTATCATATTGAGACCCAACGAGCAAATAAGCATAAAAAACGGAACCATAAGAATCGACACGATTTCCCATCATGACTATTTTTTATGGAAAGAAGGAATTTACAGCTTTAAAGACGAGTTGCTTGTTGATATACTGAACAAATTGCAACTCTATTATGATGTCCGGATAATCATAAAAAAT
This sequence comes from uncultured Parabacteroides sp., assembly GCF_902493135.1. Lineage (GTDB taxonomy): Bacteria > Bacteroidota > Bacteroidia > Bacteroidales > Tannerellaceae > Parabacteroides. Next base: position 80,479 of record NZ_CABUOD010000016.1, on the reverse strand, counting down.
TCCTCCATCAATCAAGAGAAATATACCGGAAAATTCCGACAACGAGACAGTATCGACGATATTCTCAGGATGTTACAAAGAATACATAAATTCAAAATACAAAAAGATGAAGAAAACAATATCATTACACTTAGTTAATCAAATGTTTAATATCTAAAAAAGAATGCCTATGGAAACACATCTGTAAAAACAATTATTGATATCGGAAACATCCGTTATCAACAGACAAGTCTTTATCTACAAAATTCATTTAGTATTCACTTTATTACTTAAAAAGAAATGAAAATTAAAACTTTGTTACCGTCCTTCATGCTTTTCGCCTGTACCTTCCAGACGATAGCGCTTAATTCGGAAACACAAAACACAATCATAAAACTGGAACAGAGCGTGATATCAGTCGGCCAGTTGATCACTCAAATTGAAGATCAAACCGACTATCTGGTCGTTTTCAAAAGTCGTGAAGTAGACATAGAACGTTACATTACCGTCCAAAACACATCCGGAAAAATGATATCCTATCTCGAAGAAGCTTTTAAAGGTACTGATATCACCTACGAATTCGACAACCGGTACATCCTCCTGTTGAAAAAGAACGGTACGGGCAGGACAGTTCTTATCGACCAACAAAGCCGGACCATTACAGGTACAGTAACCGACAACAACGGGGAACCCGTCATTGGTGCAAATGTAATCATAAAAGGGACTTCTATCGGAACAGTCACGGATGTCAATGGGAAATACACCTTGGAAGTTCCACCAAAAGCCGTCTTGCAAATTTCTTACATCGGCTATCTGACAAAGGAAATCGTTATCAATAACAACAAAACGGCCAACGTCATGCTGATCGAAGACACTCAAAGCATCGATGAAGTGGTAGTTGTCGGATACGGTACGCAAAAGAAAGGGGAAGTGGCCAGTTCCATTTCCACAATCAAATCTGATAATTTCGTAAAAACACCAACTACAGATGCCGCACAACTGATCAAAGGGAAAGTTCCAGGCCTAAGTATCATTACGCCGGATGCCAACCCGACTTCCACCTCGCAGATCGCCCTACGTGGAATCACCACTTTGAAAGCCAGTTCCAGCCCTTTGGTGCTCATCGACGGGATCCCCGGCGACCTGAACTCCGTCTCACCCGACGACATCGAACAGATCGACGTCCTGAAAGACGGTTCCGCCGCCGCGATCTACGGAACCAGAGGAACAAACGGCGTCATATTAATTACCACCAAGAATGCCAATGGAGAAATGCCTACGGAAGTAGATGTCAATGCTTATCTTTCCACCCAGCAAATAACAAAGACCTTGCCGTTCATGAAAGCAGACGAATACCGCCGACGCGTACAAGAAGGATGGCCGGGGGCCCAAGACGACGGTGCATCAACCGACTGGCTGGACGAAGTGACCCGCACACCGTTCACACAGATTTACAACATCAGCCTGCGCGGCGGTAGCCGTACGACTAATTATGTGGCCAGCTTCGAATACCGTGGTTTGAACGGACTGATCAAACGTACGAACAATCAGATGTTCTACCCGCGTGTAGAAATCACTCACCGCATGTTCAACAACAAATTGAAACTGAACGCAAGCCTGAGCGGTTACAAGCAAACCTACTTCTCTGGTTCAGACGGCGGAAGCTACAACAGCGAAGTGTACAGAAACGCTTTGATATACAACCCGACCACGCCGGTGTACGACAAAGATGGCAATTATTCGGAAAGCACGAAAAACGAATACTTCAACCCAGTATCCCTCCAGAACGAAGTGGAAGGAGAAAATCAAGCGACCAACCTGCGCATGTTCGCCAATATCACTTATACACCAATCGAAGGATTAGATATCAAATATCTGTTTTCTTCCAATACCTATAACCAAATCAGAGGATATTACGAGACCCAGCAACACAAATCCACTTGGAAAGACGGCAGAAACGGATATGCTTCCCGTGGCTCCACGCGTTCCAATGAAGATTTGTCGGAACTGACCGTACAATGGAGGAAAACTATATTTGAAGACCACTCGTTCACACTCTTAGGAGGATATAGTTGGCAAAAGACACATTATCAGAATTTTTACATGCAGAATTTCAATTTTCCCTCCAATGACTATACCTATAATAATATGGGTACAGGGCAGGCACTGAAAGACGGACGCGGAACGGAATACTCAACGGCAAACGAAAGCAAACTGATCGGTTACTTCGGTCGTCTGAACTACAGCTATAAAGGGAAATATATGTTTGCAGCCAGTCTCCGTCACGAAGGATCCACCAAGTTCGGGGCTGATCACAAATGGGGAAACTTTCCATCTGTTTCTGCAGCCTGGAACATCAAAGGAGAGCATTTCTTGGAAGACGCCGAAGTTTTGTCCATCTTAAAACTACGTGCCGGATATGGTGTTACGGGAACGGTTCCAAGTGATCCGTATATGTCACTGAACACGCTGAACTTCGGAACTTATGTTTATTATAACAATCAATGGATCAAAACCATCAGACCGGATTCAAATGCGAACCCCGAATTGAGATGGGAAAAGAAAAAAGAGATCAACATCGGTGTCGACTTCGGTTTTTGGGAAGATCGCATCACAGGTAATATCGATTACTACAATCGCAAAACAGAAGATTTGTTATGGGACTATGACGTGCCTTCTCCCCCTTACCTGTTCTCTCGTATGGTAGCAAACGCCGGATCAATGCGTAACCAGGGGATAGAAGCCGGTATCACGGTCGTTCCTGTCCAAACAAAAGATTTCCAATGGACAACATCTATGAATTACTCGACAAACAAAAACGAACTTTTGTCACTTTCCAACGATCAGTTCGTCTCCAGTGGTTACTCGGATCAAGGTTCTACGGGAGAACCCTTGCAAACGACAACTCACCGCATCCAGGAAGGGCAACCGATCGGTAATTTCTGGGGATACAAAAGTATCGATATCGATGAAAACGGACATTGGATCATAGAAGGAGCAGACGGCGACCCGAAACCTATATCCCAACTGCAACCAACAGACAAACAGATTATTGGAAACGGCCTATCCAAACATTACCTGAACTGGAACAACACGCTGAATTGGAAAAACTTCGATTTCAACGTGACCATGCGTGGTGCTTTCGGTTTCGACATCTTGAACATGCCACGCTTGCAATATGAAGCACCAGTCATGCTGTCAAGAGGGAATGTGCTAAGCGCGGCATTCGATACCAAATACGGGAAAGTTCCTTTAGCAGCCGACCAAGAATTGCAATATGTCAGTTACTACATCGAAAAAGGCAATTATTGGAAAATCGACAACGTGACCTTAGGATATACGTTCAATTTCAATACTTGGATGAAACGCCTGAGAATCTATGGCACGATTTCCAACCTCGCCACTATCACAGGCTACTCCGGCATTGACCCGGAAGTAAGTATTAGCGGCCTGGCACCCGGCGTTGACAATAAGAACCGTTATCCGTCTACACGGACTTACACATTAGGAGTATCTGTCAAATTTTAATCGTAACGTAATTATCATGAATACTTATATAAAATTATTTTTAGCATTATGTTGTTCCGGAACAATCGTTTCCTGTAGCAATGATTTGGATGAAAAAGTATATTCCAAAATAACCGAACAGACCTACAATTACACGGTCGACGATTTTTCACCGTCTGTTGCCAGCGTATATAGCCAACTCAGAAGTTTCCCGGACCATTGGGGATACTTCACGGCACAAGAAGTCAGTGCCGACGCCATTGTCATGCCTCCCAACGCTTCCGGCTGGGATGACGGCGGTGTCTATCGACGCATGCACTACCAGACGTGGAACTCCGAACAGGGACACGTCTCTAATATCTGGTCCGTCTTCTACCAAGGTGCCTTATTATGCAACAAAGTGATAGAACAAATAGAAAACGGTATTTTACCGGCACCTTCCGAAACAGATAAGACAATGGGACTGGCTGAACTACGAGCCATGAGAGCCTATTATTATTGGCAAATCTGCGATAATTTCGGAGACGCTCCATTAGTCACGACAACCACGATGGAACTACCCTCCAAAAGTAACCGCAAAGAAATTTTCGACTTCATCGTAAAAGAATTGCAAGAAGCCATTCCTTCTTTAAGTGAAGAACAGGGAGGGAATTTATACGGCCGGATGAACAAATGGGCGGCAAAAACGCTATTGGCAAACATATATCTGAATGCGACGGTATATACAGGCGAAGAACACTGGGACGACTGTATCCGGCAGTGTGACGACATCATAAACAGCAACAGATTCGCATTGTCCGACAACTACAAAGACCCCTTCCGCTCCACGGGAGTGGAAACATCCAAAGAAGTCATCTTCACCATTCCGTTCGATGCAAATATCGCCGGGGGTAATTCGATCCACATGTTTTCCTGGCACGGAGAACTGAAAAAGAAATACGAAACCGAAGCGACCCCTTGGGGATGCGGTTCAGCCATGGGTGTCACTCAATTCATCGACACGTATGCTCCCCAAGATACCCGTTTGACTGACAGTTGGCTGATAGGTGAACAATTGGCTGCGGACGGTAGTCCTCTATACGGGACATACGACAAAATGGGAGAACCTCTTGTCTATACGAAAGATCTTCCGGACGGAAATTACACCAGTGAGATGGAAGGTTACCGCATGAACAAATTCGAAATCGTAAAAGGCGAGCAATCCTCATCCGAAACGGATGTGCCTCTGTTCCGATACGCAGAAGTACTCCTGATGAAAGCGGAATGCTTATTGCGTTCGGGAAAACCGGGAGCCGGCCTCTTAGTCACGGAAGTCCGCAAACGGGCATTCAAAGACAATCCTGAATTAGCGATAGTAACCGATGCTCAGCTACAAGAAAACAGTTCATATCAATATGGCTACGTGGAACACTACACCGTTACAGACAAAGGGAACACGGACCTCATTCGGTTCGGAAGAATGTATGATGAACTAGGTTGGGAATTCGCATGGGAAATGCACCGCAGACGAGACGCCATCCGGTTCGGTGTTTACACGAAAAAAAGCTGGCTCTCGCATAAGCCCCAAGGTGATTACCGATCTGTCTTCCCGATACCCGAAAAAGTTTTGACCTCCAATCCCAACTTGGAACAAAACCCCCATTATAAATAATAAACGTAATCAACTTACAAACCTCGCAGGGAAGCAACCTCCCTCCATGCTTCCCTGCAAATAAAAAATGTCCTTATGAACAAACTTGTAATCCTTCTCCTATACTTTCTTCTCACAGTCACGGCTTTTCCATATACAACCACAGGACAGGTTCTTGATCCCGCCATGATAGACTCGTATATCGACCGGTTCAACATGCAAGACAAGGAATTGTATGTGCAACATATTTCAAACGGACAGGCGAAAGAATTCTTATCCGGCAATATACCGCTATTCGAATGTCCGGACAAAAACATAGAGGAAATCTATTATTTCCGCTGGTGGACTTTCCGGAAACATTTGAAAAAGACACCGGACGGGTTCATCGTAACCGAATTCCTTCCGGATGTCCCGTGGGCCGGAAAGCACAACGGCATCTGTTGCTCTGCCTGGTTCCACTTTCGAGAAGGTAGGTGGATGAAGCATTCCGGTTTCCTCAAAGACTATGCTTACTATTGGCTGAAAGGAGGAGGCGACACGCATTCCTACAGTTTTCCCGTTGCCCATGCAATCTACCAATATTGTCAGATTACAGGAAATTATCAATTGCTGAAAGAGTTATATCCAGAACTTTTACAAAACTATTCAGAGTGGAAGAAAAAAAAATTCATAGCTGAAAAAGGATTGTTCTGGCAAAAAGACGGAGAAGACGGCATGGAAGTTTCAATCGGCGGACACGGTTTTCGGGCAACCATCAACTCATATATGGCAGCCGAAGCCGCAATCTTATCCAAAGTCGCACATTGGAAAAACGATACCCAAGCACAAGCACTCGAAACCGAAGCCTGGCAGATCAAAGAAAACATGTTCAAATACTTATGGGACCCCAAAGCGGAATTTCTAAAAGTACTGCCTGTAGAAAAAAACGCTTCTTTAAAAGACGTACGCGAACTACATGGATATACGCCTTGGGCATTCAACCTGGCTTCCGCCGACTATGCCGTCGCTTGGAAATTCCTGATGAACACACGACATTTTCTCGCTCCTTACGGGCCAACAACTGCCGAACAATGCCATCCTCGATTCAAAATTGCATACGAAGGACATGAATGCCAATGGAACGGTCCTTCGTGGCCATACGCGACCTCGATGACATTGGTCGGATTGGCTAATTTGTTAAATAATCAAACACAATCTTTTGTAGATTCACGAGATTTCATAACTTTATTCTCGATTTATGCACGAAGCCTGTATAAGAAGGACGAGAATGGCATACTAACACCATGGATTGACGAAAACCTGAATCCTTTTACTGGCGATTGGATATCCAGGACAATGTTGTCAACACGTCACCGAAAACCCGAAGAACGCGGAAAAGATTATAATCATTCTTTATTCTGCGACCTCGTCATCAACGGGTTAATCGGAATCCGGCCAAGTGAAGAAGAGGAACTCGATGTCAACCCGTTGATACCGGAAGGATATTGGGATTACTTTTGCCTGGACAATCTGACTTATCGTGGCAAAACAATATGCGTGCTTTATGATAAGACAGGTGATAAATATAAACGAGGAGCCGGGCTGTCGATTTTCATCAACGGGACAAAGACAGCCACCTCTCCTACTTTGACAAAAATAAGTTGCAAATTATAACATTAAATTTTAAACCATGAAACAGTATTTTGTACTACCCTTTGCCTGTATGGCACTATGGGGATGCGGCGGGCAAGACCAAATAGAAACCCCGCCTTTGAAAATAATTGACCAGATAGACTTCTCGCACGTGCACATCCGGGACAACTTCTGGTCGCCCCGCCTCGCCAAGCACACATCGGCTACACTCCCTGTCTGTATCGACCAGATAGAGAACCAGACCGGAAGAATGCAAAATTTTGAAAATGCAGCCAGAGGGACAGGGAAACACTCCGGTATCTTCTTCGACGATTCGGACGTATATAAAGCGTTGGAAGGTATCGCCTACAGCCTGATCAACAACCCGGACCCCGAACTGGAAAAGAAAGCGGACGAATGGATCGACAAGATCGCGGCAGCCCAGCAACCGGACGGATATATCAATACCTTCTACACACTGACCGGGCAAGACAAACGTTGGAACAACATGGACAAGCACGAGATGTATTGTGCCGGCCACATGATGGAAGCCGCCGTCGCCTATTACCAGGCAACCGGAAAACGGAAACTGCTCGATGTGAGCATCCGTATGGCAGACCACATGATGGAGCTGTTCGGTCCCGACAAGCGCCATTGGGTGCCGGGACATGAGGAGATCGAATTGGCTTTGGTGAAAATATACCGGACAACCGGTCAGGAAAAATATCTCGACTTCGCCAACTGGTTGCTCGAAGAACGGGGACATGGGCACGGAAGCAAAGGCGATGAAGGAGAATGGGATCCCGCTTACTACCAGGATCTCATCCCGGTAAGGGAATTGACAGACATTTCAGGCCACGCCGTCCGCTGCATGTACCTGTACTGCGGGATGGCAGACGTGGCAGCCTTGAAAAAAGATACCGCTTATGTCGAGGCTTTGAACCGCCTCTGGGACGACGTAGTACTACGCAACATGTACGTGACCGGCGGGATCGGCTCTTCACGGCACAACGAAGGCTTCACCGAAGACTATGACCTGCCGAACCTCGATGCCTACTGCGAGACATGCGCTTCCGTCGGGATGGTCTACTGGAACCAACGCATGAACCAGTTCACAGGCGATTCGAAATACATAGACGTACTGGAACGTTCCATGTACAACGGTGCGCTGGCCGGCGTCTCACTGGTTGGAGACCGCTTCTTCTACGTCAATCCGCTGGAATCGAACGGAGACCATCACCGCCAGGCCTGGTACGGGTGCGCCTGCTGTCCGAGCCAGATCTCGCGCTTCCTGCCTTCCATCGGGAACTATATCTATGGAACATCGGACAAGGCCTTGTGGGTAAACCTCTTCATCGGAAACACCACCGAAGTCACGATCGACGGGAAAAAGGTCGTCATGAAACAAGAAACGGACTACCCCTGGGACGGGCTGGTCAAGCTGACCGTCACCTCCGAACAACCGCTCGGCAAGGAGTTGCGCATCCGTATCCCCGGATGGTGCAAGTCATACACCCTGTCAGTCAATGGGAACAAGGCCGACAGTACGACCGACAAGGGATATACCGTCATCAAGGAATGGAAGACCGGCGACTTGATCGTGCTCAACATGGACATGCCGGTCGAAAAAGTATCAGCCGACCCGCGCGTGCGGCAAAACACGGGCAAGCGCGCCCTGCAACGCGGACCGCTGGTCTACTGCCTCGAAGAGACGGACAACGCGAAAGACTTTGCCGGCCTCGCACTGACGCCCACCTCCTCATTCGAAGTCAAAGACGAACCGGACAACCTGGGCGGCATCCGCTCAATCAAAGCTACATCGAATGGACAAACACTACATTTCATTCCTTACTATGCCTGGGACAACCGCGAAGCAGGCAAGATGAAAGTATGGATCGATTATCAAGAATAACATAACATCATCCTATCACCATGAACAAATTGAAAAAAATTTTCCTGACAGCAGTCGCCACCCTCACGGTAGCGACTGTCTCGGCCGCCGGCGAAGAACCCGCAGCCGAAAGTTACCGGAACAACCGGCACCCGCTCTTGCAAAAAGACTACATCCAACTGCCTCTCGGAACCATCCGCGCCGAAGGGTGGATGCACGACCAACTGACTCGTATGCGCGACGGAATGACCGGCCACTTGGATAAGGTCTACACGAAAGTAATGGGTCCCCGAAACGGATGGCTCGGCGGTGACGGTGACGTGTGGGAACGGGGTCCGTACTGGATCGACGGACTTCTGCCGTTGGCTTATCTCCTGAACGACCAAGCCCTGATCGAAAAGGTACAACCCTGGATCGAATGGACCTTGGCATCACAAAAGCCCAACGGCTACTTCGGCCCCGACACCGACCGCGACTACGAACCCGGTCTGCAACGCGACAACGCGCAAGACTGGTGGCCCAAAATGGTCATGCTGAAAGTCATGCAGCAATACTACACGGCTACGCAGGACCGGCGCGTGATCGACTTCATGACCCGATATTTCCGATACCAACTGGACGAACTGCCCAAAAACCCGTTAGGCAAATGGACCTTCTGGGGCGAACAGCGCGGAGGGGATAACCTGATGGTCGTCTATTGGCTGTACAACATCACCGGCGACAAATTCCTGTTGGATTTAGGCGAGTTAATCCATAAACAGACGTTCAACTGGACAGATATCTTTTTAAATCAAAATCATCTCAGACGCCAACACAGCCTGCACTGTGTGAACCTCGCACAAGGCTTCAAGGAACCGATCGTTTATTACCAGCAAGGCAAAGACTCCAAGCAAATCCAAGCCACCCGCCAAGCGGTCAACGACATCCGTCACACCATCGGATTGCCCACCGGCCTTTGGGGAGGAGACGAACTGCTGCGCTTCGGCAAACCGACGACAGGCTCGGAGCTCTGTACCGCCGTAGAGATGATGTACTCACTGGAAACGATACTGGAGGTCACAGGAGACATGCAATGGGCCGACTACCTGGAGCGCGTGGCATACAACGCCTTGCCCACTCAAGTGACCGACGACTACTCCGCCCGCCAGTATTACCAGCAGACCAACCAGATCGCCGTCACCCGCGAGTGGAGGGAGTTCTCCACCCCGCACGACGACACCGACCTGCTTTTCGGCGAGCTGACCGGCTATCCCTGTTGCACGTCCAATCTTCACCAAGGCTGGCCCAAATTCGTCCAGAACCTCTGGTACGCGACTGCCGACAACGGACTCGCCTCCCTGCTCTTCGCCCCCTCGCAAGTAACGGCACGAGTGGCAGGAGGAATCGAGGTGAACCTGAAAGAAGAAACGGCCTATCCTTTCGAGGAGACAATACGCTACCATGTTTCGTTTACGGACAAGAAAGTGAAAAAGGCCTTCTTCCCCTTCCACCTGCGCATACCGGGCTGGTGCAAGCAGCCGATCGTCAAACTCAACGGTCAACCACTGACGGTCGATGCCTATCCCGGAACCGTCACACGTATCAACCGGGAATGGAAAGAGGGCGATATCCTGTCCCTCGAACTGCCGATGGAGGTGACCGTCAGCCGCTGGTATGAAAACAGCGCTGTTGTCGAACGGGGACCGCTGGTCTATGCCCTGAAGATGAACGAGAAATGGGAAAAGAAAGCGTTCGAAAGCGATAAGTCCGACGTGTACGGCAAATGGTATTACGAGGTGACGTCTGACAGTCCCTGGAACTATGCCCTGCCGGCCCGTTCCTTCTCGCCCGACAGGATCAAGGATGCTTTCACGGTGGAAAAATCAGACATTACCACCCCCTATCCGTGGAATGTCGAGAACGCCCCCATACGCATCAAAACGAAGGCAATGCGGCTAAACGGCTGGACGCAAGTCAGAGGCTCGGCAGGTCCGGTACCCTACTACACGCAGCAAGGCAAAGACTTCGGCGACGAGGAGACGATCGAACTGATCCCTTACGGATGCACGACCCTCCGGATTACGGAATTTCCGGTAAGATGACCCGGCTCTCCATCCCGCCCCACGTCCGTCCGGACAGGGCGGGACGGATCGTACCGGAAGCCCTCTACGTTTGCCGCATTGAACAATTTACGACGCCAAGTTACTACCACCCATAAACCGAATTTGTACCTCGATATTGAATGTTTTGCAAAATTCCTTTACATTTGTACTCTACAAAAAAACACTCGCAGGGCATGAGAACATTCCTTATCATTCTACTGGGCACGCTTTCGCTCCTCCTCCCCCGGTCCGGCTGGTCGCACGACCTTTATTTCCGCCACTATACCAACAAACAGGGATTATCGCACAACACGGTTTATTGCGCCCTTCAGGATAAAAAAGGATTCATGTGGTTCGGGACGGACGACGGGCTGAACCGGTTCGACGGCCACCAGTTCCGCATTTACCGCTATAACTCGTACGACCCGGAAAGCCTGCCGAACGACAGGATCATCAGCCTTTTCGAAGATTCGACCGGCAGGATATGGGTCTGCAACTATTCCCACACCTGCTATTACGACTATCAAACAGATGCTTTCCATCCCCTGACCTTTTCCGACAGCAACAACGCCCCGGAATATTTCCAACAAATCAGGGAAGATAAAAAAGGGAATTTGTGGCTGATGAGCTACAACCGGATCGCCCGCTATGCCCTTTCAGGCGAAAGCAGTCCGCATTTCTACCCCGAAGGGGAGCAGATAAGCATGATAGACATCACGATGAACGAAGAGAGCGAGCCGATCCTCGCCGGACGCAGCGACCTGTTTTTCTACAAACCGGAGGCAGACAAATTCGCCCGTATCCCGGTACTGACTGAAAAGGAAAAAGAAAATCCGATCAACCTCACCAAGCTTTGCCTCGTGCCGGACTGGGGAATACTGGTCGGGACAGACCGGGCAGGACTCAAGTTCTACGACCGGCACAGCCGGAAAACGGAAACAGTCATCCCGGACATACAGGTTCGCGACATCAAGCAGTGCAGTGAGAATACGTACTGGATCGCATCCGAGTCCGGTGTCTACATCCTGAATATGGCAGACCGGAGCATCACGCACCTGCAAAAATCGTTGACAAACGAATATACGATCTCCGACAATGCAGCCTATTCGATCACAAAAGACCGTGAAGGGGGGATATGGGTTACCACCTTTTTCGGAGGAATCAACTACCTGCCCAAAGAATATGTCCCGTTTAAATATTTTATCGGAGGGAAAACCCATCCGGGAATGCCGGGAAATGCCGTACGTGAAATCTGTCCGGACCGATACGGCAACCTCTGGTTAGGAACGGAAGATAACGGGATCAACCGCTATAACCCGACTACCGGCGAGATCACGAACTTCTCCCGTACCAACCCCCTCCACCCGCTTTCGGCAACCAATATCCACGGCCTGCTTGCCGACGGCAGCCGGTTGTGGGTAGGGACATTCAACACCGGAATCGACCTTCTGGACATCCCTTCCGGGAAAATCATCAAACGATATACCCGGAACAATACCGGCAACCTGCTTCCGGCAGACTTCATACTCTGCTTTTGCAAACTCTCCGAAGACGAAATCCTGATCGGGACCTCCGAAGGGCTTGTCCTCTTCCATAAAAAAGAAGAATGTTTCACTCCCTGGGGGACAGAGATCAAGTCGATGGTACGTCAAATCTACAAAGACAGCAAAGGCGATATCTGGGTTGCAAGCACTTCCGGTGCCTACCGTTATTCCACAACCGACAAGAAATTCGCACATTACACATCCAACCGCGAACGGTCGCAGACCATCGGAGACAACAACGTGACCTCCATATTCGAAGACTCGAAAAACAGGATTTGGGTGGCAACCGCCTATGGCTTCTCCCTCTATAACGAGATATCGGACTCATTCAACCGCATCACGGTTGAGAACGGACTGCCCAGCAATATCGTACACCGTATCCTGGAAGATGACGAACATCTTTTCTGGATTGCAACGGCTAACGGGTTGGTCCGCTTTAATCCGGAAACATATGTGATGAAGACTTACTCATACACGGATGGCCTGCCCGAAGCGCAATTCAACTATTGTTCCGCCTACAAAATGCCGGACGGAACCATGTATATGGGAACGATCAACGGAATGATCGCCTTTAATCCGCGTGATTTCAAGGAAGATGTTTACACTCCGTCCCTGTGCATCACCCGCATAGATGTGCAGGACGACCGCATCGGTGCGCCTAAATATAATGTCAACCGGATTATGAAAAACGGAGAATTGAAACTTCCGCATAACCGTTCCACCTTTACCCTTTCGTATGTGGCCCTGAGCTACACCTCGCCGGATGCGATCCAGTATGCCTACCGCCTGGAAGGAAGCGACAAGGACTGGATTCATATGAAACAGAATAAAGACGTGACCTTTGCCAATCTGTCGCCCGGCGACTATGTTTTCCGGGTAAAATCGACCAACAGCAGCGGGGTTTGGCAGGATAACGAAACGACTCTCCGGATCACGGTGACACCGCCGTTCTGGGCTACCGGATGGGCATTACTCATTTATTTCCTGATCGTATGCCTGCTGATCGTACTCTGGTATAACTATAAAAAAGCCAAACTGGAAGAGAAACACCGCATCAACCGCGAAATATTCGAAAGCAAGAAGGAGAAAGAGCTTTACGACGCAAAGATACAGTTCTTTACCTTTATCACGCATGAAATACGGACACCGCTCACCCTGATAAAGGCCCCGTTGGAAAAAATCCTTCGTTCGGGTGACGGAACGCCCGCCACACAGGAGAACTTGCGGATCATCGAGAAAAACACCGGACGGCTGTTAGACCTCAGCAACCAGCTGTTGGACTTCCGCAAGACGGAAAGCCGCGGGTTCAAACTGAACTATGTCACAACCGATGTCGTCCTCTGGTTGGAAACGATCCTGCATCCGTTCCGTCCGGCTTTCGAACAGGAAAACAAGGATTTCACGGCCAAACTGCCGGAACTGCCTTTCGAGGCCTGCCTGGACCGGGAAGCATTCTCCAAGATCGTCAGCAACCTGGTCAGCAACGCGCTGAAATATTCAGACAGCCGGATCGCCCTCGAACTGCTTCCTCCTGCAGGCGAAGAACGGATGTTCACCCTGCTCGTCACCAACGACGGGCATCTGATTCCCGACAACGAAGCGGAAAACATATTCAATCCGTTTTACCGCCTTAAAGAGACAGAAAATCAGTTAGGAAGCGGCATAGGCCTATCGCTTGCGCATTCTTTGACGGAATTCCACCGTGGCAAACTATTCTACCGGCAAACACCCGACGGGTTGAACCAATTCGTCCTGATGCTGCCCGAACAGCAGGAAGACAGTTTCCGGATTGTTGCCGGAAATGAAAAAGAGAAGCCGGAAATGGTGACCTTGCCCGAAGCAGGCAAATCAGTCGTTCTGATTGTCGAGGACCAGGACGACATGCGCCGTTTCATCGCCCGTGAACTGGCGGAAACGTATCAGGTATTGGAAGCCGAAAACGGAAAAGCAGCTCTCGACCAGATCCGTAAGAACACGGTCAACCTGATCATCAGCGATGTCATGATGCCCCTTATGGATGGTTTCGAACTTTGCAACGAAGTTAAAAACGATGTCAATATCAGCCATATCCCGTTTATCCTGCTCACGGCGCAACACAACCTGCAATCGCGCCTGAAAGGACTGAACACGGGAGCCGACGCTTATATGGAAAAGCCTTTCTCCATCGAACTGCTGACGGCACAGGTCGGCAACCTTCTGAAAAACCGCGAGCTACTGAACAAGACGTATCTGGAAAAACCGCTTGCTCCGGTTGCCTCCCTCGCCGTTTCACCGGTGGATGATATTTTCCTCCGCAAACTGAACGATTACCTGGAAGAGAACCTCAGCAACGAAGCCCTTTCCGTCGAAATGCTTGCCGACACGATGGGAATGAGTACATCCAGCCTCTACCGCAAGGTCAAGGGCCTGTCCGGTCTTTCCCCGAACGATTTCATCCGCATCGCCCGCTTGAAGAAAGCGATCCTGCTGATGCAGAACGGAGAGAACCGCATCAACGAGATCGCTTTCCAGGTAGGCTTCTCCTCCCCGGCCTATTTCTCGACTTGTTTCCAGAAACAGTATGGGAAAAGCCCGTCGGAGTATCTGAAACAGACGACTCTTTAATACTGAATATATTGCAGGGATAAAAATTGTAGTCAGACCGACAAGATCAAAGGCCGTTTTCTGTCTTCACTTGTTCAAGGAGACGGGTGATTTCGGCTGCCGATATGTTTTCGCGCTCTTCTTTATCGTACATATACAGCAAAACGATGGTTCCGGTTTCTTCGTCGACGGAGTAAGTAAAGGTAATTACGCGGGCCCCGTGGCTTTTGCCTTTGTTCTTGCTGGCAATTGCCATACGTACCTTGCGGACACCGCCGCCAAGGCTGACGCCGGCTTGGGGGTTGGCATGGAGTTCTCCTGCTAACTTTTCAAGATCCCGCTTCAATGACTTATACTTCTTTGCGAGACGTTTCATCTCGCGAAGAAACGCATTCTCCGGAATTATCTTATAAATCATTGAGAATTTCCTCCAATGTTTTCTGTTCCTTTCCCGCTTTCTTTGCCTGATAGAATTCAGTCAGCCCTTCACGAATGCCATTCAATATTTCCTGTTTGCTGATATATTCCACCTCTTCTTCCCGGACTACCTGTTGCTGCTTCACTTTTGCAAGAGCATGGGTCAGGGAACGCTTAACGGTTCTCAATACTTCCAGATCGTCGGTATCAAGTATGTCGCGCATGAGTTCTATGCGAAGTGCATCTATATCTAATGTTGCCATATCGGGAGATTTATGAGTTATGATTTCGGACAAAGATACGTTTTTTTATTTCTTTGTCCAAAATCATTTCACCCTATGTTTATTCCGCTACCGGGAAAGCCGTAATCCTGAGCCGGGCAGCCCCCATCGGGACCAGCGTGATTTCATCCAGGCGGTCGGACTTGCGGGCGTTTTCATAGGGCAGAACTCCGCACAGGCCGTATTCGTCGATCTTCCATTCCGGGACTAAACGCCCCTGCGCCTTGAACTCCATCGGGACGGAAGAGAGCGTGAAAGGATTGTTGTCCGACGGCCAGCTTTTGCGCTGCAGCGTGACGGGCGACTGGACTTTCAAGGCATAATTCCACGGGGCCTTCGGTAGGATCTCGAATGTCGGCCAGGCCGAAGCATCTGCCCCTTCCTGCCATTTGGAGTCCCAGACAGCCGTTTCGGTGCTCGGCATCTGCTTATATTCTTCATCGATCTTCAAAGAGAGCGTGAGCGGGCCGTAATCGACACTGACACTGTTCTTATTTGCCTGCCACCGGCGAACGGCATATTCCATCGGAAGGTTCAGGACAACCTCATCGCCGTCTTTCCATTCTCGTTCGATACAAGCGTATGTTCCGGGTACGAGCGTCGCTTGCTGCAGTTTCCCGTTAATCAGGACGGACGCGTTTTTACACCAGGACGGAATACGGAGATAGAAGGGGAAAGATACGGCCTCGGATGTTCCGACCGTGAAACGTGTCATCTCCTCAAACGGATAATTCGTCTGTTCATGCAAGGTGATTTCCGTTCCGTCGCCCACCTTTACATTTGCCTTACAAGAATTATATAAAACGGCAGCCACCCCGTTGTCCGGCGTCGCCAATACCAAATGCTCGACATAATAGGGCCAGCCGAAACCATGATTATGCTGGCAACAACGGCTGCTGAACGGGTTCATCGCCAGGAACGGACCGGAATTATCCAACCCCGGATGATGATTGCGTGAATCGCTGATCGCCATATTCGGACAAGTCAGATAACGAAGTGCCCGATAGTCAGGCATTAAAGAAGCCGGATAACTGTTGAACGCGACATCTTCGAGGTGATCGGCCCAATAAGGATCGCCACTGATCAGTAGCATGATCTCGTCAGACGCCATCTGCTCCACAAAACCGCAAGTCTCCGTTCCCTGCCGGGGATCGAAGAAGCCGATACGGGCATTCTCGTCCGCCCCGAACATTCCGCCGGGCACCTGCCCGAAAGCACGGCGTATCAGACTCTGGACATTATAGCTGGCAGCCAGCATGGCCGAATCTTTCGTAAACAGATAATAGGTGGCAGGTTCGCGGAAGCACTGGGCGACATTCACATTGTGCCAGTTCGGAAGCTGGGTCGATTTTGTCCAGTCCGCCGTATTGCGGTGAATCTTTTCAGCCAACGGAAGAAGAGACTCGTCGCCCGTACGGTTATACAGCCAGACCACGCTCCAAAGGTTATCTCCCCCGCGGCTATTCTCCCAATAACTCGACAGGAAAGCATCGTCGGGAACCGTTTGCAGATAATGGCAATAACGGGTCATGAAGTCGATCACCCGGTTGTCGTTCGTAAATTCATGATAGGATTGCATGATCCAGAGGACGATCATGTTCGGCCAGAAATCCTGCTTGCCGTTATTCAGATGCATCGGGCCGAAATTACCATCCGCC
Organism: uncultured Parabacteroides sp.; assembly: GCF_902493135.1. Lineage (GTDB taxonomy): Bacteria > Bacteroidota > Bacteroidia > Bacteroidales > Tannerellaceae > Parabacteroides. The sequence continues at coordinate 63,297 of NZ_CABUOD010000016.1, read as the reverse complement.
CGCTGGCTCGACAGAATGGCCTCTATCCAGAATTTCGTTTCCTTCAACAACGCCTCATCCTTCAAGGCGTACGCCATATTGCCATAACCACGCAGCCAGTAGGGCACTTCTTCCCAGCCCCATTCGCCTCCGTTCTTCAGCCAAGCATTGTTTCCCTTTTGCAACCAAGCGCTGATCTCCCCCAAATGGCCGCAAAGTCCGTCCTTCTGCAATTCGATCTGCCGCCTGATCCAGCCTTCCGGTTCTATGCTTCCGGCAGGCAGTTTGATGAATTGCCCCGGTTGCAACGGGGTCCGGTTGCTTACATAGTAGTCATTGCGAGATTCAGTGGACAAACGTTCCATCGTCCTGATCTCTTGCGTCTGCTTACCAGCACACGACGCCAACAGAATTGAGAATAGTAAAATCGTCTTTTTCATTTTTATCAGATTTATTGGGGCAAAGGAAAGGACTCAGGCAGGAAAAAACGATAAGGGATCAATCAAAAACATATAAAAATCGTTCTACCACTTCCTCCCGATGGAAAAGTGATAGAACGACCTTACTCTTTCAGCTGCTTCTCTTCCAAAAGAAAAGCAAGATCATTTTCTTAACTGCCGTACTCCGTAATACAGCAGGCGAAGTACGACCGACAACCCGTAAAAGCCACACGTGATGAGCAGCATCCACAGCGATTGTGTCCAAAGTTCGGACCAGCTTGTTCCGTATGTGATGATAGAAATAATGTTCATCAGATAGGCGAGTGCGATACAGACACAGAATATCTTAATTTCCGTTTTTTGTCTCTTTACAGATAATACGATGTCTTTCATAATCATGCGAAATTTAGATACGGTATTTTATATTCATCCGGGAAAGTAATCACCCGTTCCTCCTCAATCGCCTGCAAGCCTAACAAGCCCAAGACAGAAGAATAATAAGCCTCTTCTACCAGATTGGGAACCGGTCTGCCGGTAATAGCAGCTTCACAGAAAGCTGTGACCAGTTCGACAGAGCCGTCTCCGGCCGCCCCGACCGAGGATTGTCCGCTGATACTTGTCACTTTATCCATGATCAGATGTCCCTTGTTTACCGATGCCGTTTCAGGCACCCAGCTCGGGCCGGCGAAGGAAACATTATCGAAAATATTATGTTCGATCTGGTTGATCAACTGCATGATACCGGGAGCGGGTTCGACATCCTCAAAATAATATTTTCCCTTTTCCGGCTCCATAGTCCCCTTGCTTCCCAGAATTTCCTCTTCAAGGCCATAGAACTTATTGGCAATCATGGACTCGTAGGTCATCTTCACGCCGTTCGGATAATGATAGACCAAGTTTATACTGTCATACACATCACGGCCATCTTTCCAATAGACGATATCTCCCATCCCGGCCACCTTTTCGGGAAGCATCTTCAACGCCCAGTTTCCGACCTGCAGCTGATGGGTAGCCAGCTCTGTTACCAAGCCGCATGAATATTCCTTATATAAACGCCAGTTGATCTTACGCTCCAAATCGGGAGAAGGAACGGGACGGCGCCAGTCGTTATTACGGAACCAGTACGCCCGTATCGAGCCGATCTCGCCCAACAAGCCGGCATGGATCATTTCCATCGCCTTTATATATTTGGGGTCATATAAGCGCTGCTGGCCGATAAACATCACTTTACCGGATTCTTTGAATACATTGTACATATCCAGGCAATCCGGACAGGTCATCGCCATCGATTTCTCGCAGAACGTATGCTTGCCCGCATGCAAAGCGTCAATTGTGATATGTGCATGTTCATACAGCGGAGTCGCGATCATGACAGCCTGCACCTCTTTATCTTCCAGAAGTTTCCGGTAATCGTCATACGTCTTGGCTTTCGGATAGAGCGCCGAAGCCTCTTTCAGGTGGGGAGGATAATTATCACACAAGGCAACCACATCGGCACACGGGATTGTCTTCAGGTTATTCAGATGGTACTGTCCGCGTGAACCTGTACCGATAAATCCGATCCGCACTTTCTCCTTGGCGATCTGCGCCTTATCGTCAGCACTACAGGACTGCAACCAGGGAAACGCGGAAAGCAGCGCACCGCCTCCACCGATCATCCCCATCTCCTTGAAGAAGTCCCGCCGGCTTAAATTGACTGAATTCTCTTCATTTTTCATAACTTATATACATGTTTTTCATAAATATCAAATTGAGATGCGATTAGCGGAATACGCTCATCGTCGGCAATCATAAAGGCCGTCGTCAGAATCTCCGCCACTACCGGATCTTTCGCCACCACCGACACCATTTTCTTATCATCCACAAATGTTCCCGTATGCGGGTTCACGATGTGGCGCGGATGGGAAGGCATATTTCCCGATGTCGACAACGAACTGTCACACAACTTCAAATCGGCAATCCGCTCTTTCGTAAACGGATTGTCAAGGCCCACCGGCCAATATTCGCCGCATGGATGCGTACCGACCGCCAGAACCGAACTATTCCCGAAATTGACAAGCGCCTTGCCGACCCCGTTTTCTTCCAACAGTTCCCGTATTTTAGCAAGCGCATATCCTTTCCCGTACCCGCCGAGATCAATGTGCAAAGATTCGGAAAAGAAAAAAATGCTCTTATCTTCCTCCGTCAGCAATACCTGATCGAACCCCTGCAAAGTGATATCGAAATATCCTTCCGTCAACTCATTGTAACGCTTGCAGTTCTGCAATATGTCCCAAAGTTCTTCCCCCACCGTCACCGGATAATGTCCGGCTTCCCGGTTGACAAACGAGACTTCGCTCTCCGGATCGAACCGGTTCAGCATCTTATCCAGCCGCCACACTTCCGATTCGATCTTTTCCCAAACCGTACCAAGAAGACGGGGATCGCTGCCGACCATCAAGATGTCGAACTGCGTTCCCATAACCGACGACATGGATCCGTGGAAAAGCCCGGAAGCCGCATAATAGTTAGAATAAGACATAAGCCATTTGTTATTTTTTACATGGTACAAAAGAGGTGTGCGTACACACTTTGCAAATATAGGGGATTTGTTCGTTTCACAAATAGAATTAGGCAACCTTTTTCTCAAAAGGTTGCCTAATTAGCGTTTATTTTCGTTTAAAACATTTACAACTCAATCTTCGCCAAGCAGAATTCCGGATTTACGACAATGGCATAGACGTCGTTTGCGCCCGGCGTTGCGCCGATTCGAAGCGTAGGCATCTTTAAATCCTGTATTTGCAGGAGATTTCCTTCGTAATCATATACGAAGATGGTTTTCGGAAGCTTCGTTTCGTCACGGCCGACAGTCGACTCGTCAATCGGGTCCGTTTTATAGTCCCGTTGCAGCGTGACGATATAATCTTTTGTCCATAGGACTTGAACCATGTTCATTTTTGTCGCATCCGGTTTGATCTGATTTCCGGTTTGCCGGTAAGTTTGTTCTCCCCTTTTTTCCCATAAAAGTTCAAAGGTGTCCCCTTTCTTTTGATAAGCCGCCATATAATTAATGTAGAACGGAGCGTAAAGCAACAATCCTTTATCCGGATGATAAGCCAAAGTCCCCTGCGCTACATCGAACAGATTCTCTATTTCTCCCTCAAACAGCGGTTTGCCGAAATATTTTCCTTTATAAAGAAACGACTGTTCTTTCATCGGATCGAAAGCGAGCAAGTCGTCAGGCGTGACGGCGATCAGCGGCATTTTTCTCGCAGTCTCTTTTTCTTCTTGCTTGAGTAAAGCCGGACGGCCCGATTTCAAGTTATCCATCGAATAAGTATGCAGCCGGTTCTTGCTGATATCGCCGACCAAAAGCAGGTCGTTGTCAGCCACACAGTAGGTAGCCATCGAAAACTCTCCGGGGCCTTGCCCGCGCCGGACACATTTGCCTACCTCTTTATAACTCTTTTTATCGATTATATGCGCTTGTTCTTCTTCCCCGAAGGGATCCGTCCAGATCAAATAGTTGTCCGAGACAAATATTTCGCCAGGAAGATCCGTGGTGATGTCATCATAAACAACTGTAACTGCTGCATCTTTATACACCACTTCATGCGCCGGCTGGGAACAAGAGGCAAACAAAACGGCGCAAACCGCTACAAGGAAAGAAAGGAAGCCGATTTTTTTCATAACATTGAACTTTAATTGTTGATCCGTCACAAATATACATCTTTTTCCCATAAATCTCCTTGCAACAGTCATATATGAACTGATTGTCTTTTCAGACCTTATTGTCATAAACGTATGCAAACCCATTGGTCCGAATCGAAACAGCATGGCATATATTTTGTTTTTCTACCCCGTTTATCTCAAATTTCCCTTGCGGGTAATATTTTTTAAGAAACACATAATTCAGCAATCAACTAAATATCAACGACATACTCATTTATTGGTTTTTAGAGGGGAATATTGTATTTTTTTACGGGAAAAACAGGGTTTATCACGTATCAAAAAAGTGGCCTGCCCATATCATTTTGATGTGGCCGAAGTTGAAAAAAGAAACCTGCCATTCGTTTATTACAAGATAATAGCTTACATTTGCATCTAAAAGTATTATCTAAAATCTATGATTCCGATGAGTACACAAATTGGTAAAAGCCTGATAGCGCTTTTCTTTTTAGCAATGATCATAACCGGTTGCAATACCAACAAAAAACGGACGGCCGATAATGATATCAAATTCGATTCTATCCGGGTGGATAGGACCTATCATCTGCTGGATAATCCCGATAATCCCAATTGCAACCTGCAATTGAACTTCACCTATCCAGCCCAATTTTCCAATAAAGAAATTCTGAAAAAGATACAAAATGACTTCGTCCTTTCCTACTTCGGCGAGAATTACGAAGGCCTGACCCCGGAAGAGGCGGCCGCCAAATACACGGAAGATTATCTGAACAACTATAAAGAGCTGGAAGCCGATTTCAAGGCGGATTTGGAAAAGAAAGACGATCTGCCGGTCGGAGCCTGGTTCTCTTATTTCGAAATGTCGTCGGATGAAATCGTCTACAACCAGAATGACATCCTGAGCTATACCGTAAGTTTCGAAAATTATACAGGCGGCGCACACGGTTCGCATGCCTACAACAACCATGTAATCAACCTGAAAACAGGCAACGCCATCACGGAAGAAGATATTTTCATCGAGAACTTCCAGGACAGCCTCGCACAGATATTGATCGACCATATTGCCAAACAGAACAAGGTGGAGAATGCGAAAGACCTGGAAAACATCGGCTTCTTCAGTGTCGAAGAGATCTTTCCGAACGGTAATTTCCTGGTTGACGGAGACGGCATCACATATACCTTTAACGAATATGAGATCGCCGCTTACGTGGTAAGAGAAACAAACGTGTTCTTACCCTACACGGAAATCCAATATCTATTGAAGAAAGACAGTCCGATATATCAATTGACAATGGGCAATTAACCATTCAAAGGAAATAAATATAATTCATAAATGAACGACAATACAACACTCCCCCAATTGTCAATTGTCAATTGTCAATTGACAATTCTAAAGTCTTACTTTCCAACGCTGACCGATGCGCAAAAGGTACAGATAGATGCCTTGTTTGACTTATATTCAGACTGGAATTCCAAGATCAATGTAATTTCACGCAAAGATATAGAGAACCTGTACCTGCACCACGTGCTTCATTCGCTCGGCATTTTGAAAATGATGAAATTCAAAGAAGGATCGACAGTTATGGATATCGGTACGGGAGGAGGTTTTCCCGGCATACCACTTGCGATCCTGCTTCCGGAAGTACAGTTTCATTTGGTAGACAGCATCGGGAAAAAGATCAAAGTCGGACAAGCTGTCGCCGAAGCGATCGGCCTGAAAAACGTCACTTTCCGCCATTGCCGCGCCGAAGAGGAAAAACAAATGTTCGACTTTGTCGTGAGCCGCGCCGTCATGCCGCTGGCCGATCTGGTAAAAATTGCTCGTAAGAATATAAAAAAGGAACAACAAAATGCACTTCCCAATGGTTTGATTTGTTTGAAGGGAGGAGAGTTGCAGCAAGAAATATTGCCATTCCGCAAGCAAGCTGTCAGCCTCAACCTGAGTGACCATTTTAAAGAAGAATTTTTCAAAACTAAAAAAGTTGTTTACGTACCGTTATGATTACAATAAAATCGTTCGAGTTCAATTATTTCCAGGAAAATACATTCCTGCTGTATGATGATACACGCGAAGCCGTGCTGATCGATTGTGGCTGCTGCCGCAAGGAAGAGGAAAAGGAGATAACCGACTTTATCCTCGAAAACAAGTTGACATTAAAACATTTGCTCTGCACGCACCTGCACGTGGATCACGTGTTCGGAAACGGTTTTATACATAAGACATACGGTTTGAAACCCGAAGCGAACAAGCTGGATGTCCAGAAACTGCCCTCTCCCGACGAACAGGCCAAGTTGTTCGGACTTCGTCAGCATGTCGAGAACGTCCCGGTTGAAAAATATATCGTAGGAGGCGAAATCATCAAGTTCGGCACATCCGAACTGCAAGTGCTGACTGTTCCCGGCCACTCGCCCGGCAGTGTCGCTTTCTATAACAAAAAGAACGGCTTCGCGATCGTCGGCGATGCACTGTTTGCCGGGAGTATCGGCCGTACCGACCTTTGGGGCGGAAACCAGGAAGTATTGGTTGCCGCCATCCGCGACAAGCTCCTTTCGCTTCCCGACGAGACGGTAATCTACCCGGGACACGGACCGGAGACAAGAGTCATCGATGAAAAGTTTAATAACCCCTATTTATAATTGACAATTAAGAATTAAAAGACAATTCATAATTCATAAATCATAATTCATAATATTATGGACACTAATAAATTTGTAAACCGCCACGTCGGCATTTCGGCAGAAGACATCCCTTCCATGCTGCAAGCCATCGGCGTCAAGTCGGTTGACGAACTGATCGATCAGACCATCCCGTCCGACATCCGTTTGAAAGAGCCGCTCAACCTTCCCGAACCCATGACGGAACGCGAGTTCGCAGAGCACATCTCGGAACTGGCTTCCAAGAACGAAGTCTTCACTTCTTATATCGGAATGGGCTGGTATGATACGGTTTGTCCGGCGCCTATCCAGCGTAACGTATTCGAAAACCCGGTTTGGTACACTTCCTACACCCCGTACCAGGCAGAAGTTTCACAAGGACGCCTGGAGGCATTGTTGAATTTCCAGACCGTTATCGCCGAACTGACCGGCCTGCCGCTGGCTAACTGTTCCCTGCTGGATGAAGCGACAGCTGCCGCCGAAGCGGCAACCATGTTCCACGGAAGCCGGAGCCGGGCACAGGTGAAAGCCGGAGCCAATACGTTGTTTGTCGACGAAAACGTATTCGCCTCTACACTGGCCGTTATCAACACCCGTATGATCCCGCAAGGCATCAAGGTGGTTACGGGCGATTACAAGACATTCGAATTCACTCCGGACGTATTCGGGGCGATCGTCCAGTATCCGAATGCCGACGGTTCGATTGAAGATTATAAAGAATTTATCGTGCGTGCCAATGCCGGCGGAGCACGTGTCGCCGTTGCCGCCGACCTGATGAGCCTCGTCTTGCTGACACCTCCGGGAGAATGGGGGGCAGACGTCGTATTCGGGAGCAGCCAGCGTTTCGGCATCCCGATGTTCTACGGGGGCCCGTCCGCCGCATTCTTCGCTACGAAAGACGAATACAAGCGTTCCATCCCCGGACGTATCATCGGCATTTCCAAAGATGCCTATGGACACGCGGCTTACCGCTTGGCTTTGCAAACACGCGAACAGCATATCAAACGTGAAAAGGCTACCTCCAATATCTGTACCGCTCAAGCCTTGCTGGCCACGATGGCAGGTTTCTACGCTGTTTACCACGGTGCCGAAGGCTTGAAGAACATCGCAGGCCGTATCCATGCTTCGGCCGGTTTCCTGGCTGGAGAACTGGAGAAGCTGGGCTACAAGCAACTGAACAAAGACTATTTCGACACACTGAAAGTCCAATTGCCGGAACATGTATCCATCAATGCACTCCGCGAGATCGCATTGGAATGCAAGGTGAACTTGCGTTATTTCGAAGCCGGACAGATCGGCATCAGCTTGGACGAAACGACCGGACCGACCGATATCGGCGTATTGCTGTATATCTTCGCAGGGGCAGCCGGAAAGGATTACATGCTGAAAGAAGCCGTTCCCGAAAAGACTTATTTCGATCCGAAGTTCGCCCGTACTTCCGAATTCCTGCAAGAAGACGTATTCAAGAAATATCATACCGAAACGGAGCTGATGCGTTACATCACCCGTTTGGGACGCAAGGATGTTTCATTGGCCCAATCCATGATCTCCTTAGGTTCTTGTACGATGAAACTGAATCCGGCATCGACCATGCTTCCGCTCAGCCGCCCGGAATTCATGAATATACATCCGTATGCGCCGGAAGACCAGGTGGAAGGCTATAAGGAACTGATAGAAAACTTATCGGCTTATCTGTGCGAGATTACCGGATTCAAAGGCTGTACGCTGCAACCGAATTCCGGGGCAGCCGGTGAATATACCGGTTTGCGCGTAATCCGGGCTTATCTGGAAAGCATCGGGCAGGGACATCGCAACATCGTCCTGCTCCCGGCTTCCGCCCACGGTACAAACCCGGCAAGTGCGATCCAGTGCGGGTTCACGACCGTTACGGTAAAATGTGACGACAATGGTAATATCGACCTGGATGATTTCCGGGCAAAAGCCGAAGCCAACAAGGACAACCTGGCGGCCAGCATGATCACCTATCCGTCCACTCACGGTATCTTCGAAGTGGACATCAAGGAAATGTGCGACATTGTCCACGCTTGCGGCGGTCAGCTCTATATGGACGGCGCCAACATGAACGCACAGGTCGGCCTGACCAATCCGGGTACTATCGGTGCAGACGTCTGCCACCTGAACCTGCATAAGACCTTCTCTTCACCTCACGGAGGAGGCGGTCCCGGCGTCGGTCCGATTTGCGTTGCCGAGCACCTCGTCCCGTTCCTGCCGCAACATCCGGTATTATGGGGCAACGGTCTGAACACAGTCTCCGCAGCACCATACGGTAGCGCGGGCATTCTGCCGATCACATACGCTTATATCCGTATGTTGGGAACAGAAGGATTGGAAACGGCCACCAAGACCGCGATCCTGAATGCGAACTACCTGGCGGCTAAATTCAAAGACACGTACGGAATCGTTTACACAGGTGCCACAGGGCGCGTCGGTCACGAACTGATCCTGGAATGCCGCACGGTAAAAGAACGTTCGGGCATCGATGAAGGCGATATCGCCAAGCGCCTGATGGATTTCGGCTACCATGCGCCGACCCTTTCCTTCCCGGTTCACGGCACTCTGATGGTCGAACCGACCGAAAGCGAAAGCAAAGCCGAACTGGATCGTTTCGTCGAAGTACTGGAATGTATCTGGAACGAAATCAAGGAAGTGGAAGAAGGCAAGGCTTCGAAGGAAGACAACGTATTAAAGAACGCTCCTCATCCCGAATACGAAGTAACGGCCGACGAATGGAAACACGAGTATCCGCGTAGCAAGGCCGCCTTCCCGCTGGAATGGTTGCACGACAGCAAGTTCTGGATCAACGTAGCCCGCGTAGACAATGCGTATGGCGACCGCAATCTGATCCCCACACTTTGCGCATGTGAAATTTAATATAAACCGGTGCAAACCAATTACTTGACTCCGACTTGACAAGACGGAGTCAAAGCACTTTTATCACAATCTTTCAGGCACGGATTTCACGGATTTACACGGATAAATTTATTTTCTTTCCGTGTTTTCCGTGTAATCTGTGCCTAAATTATGGCGATTAGCAAGGTGGTAAGTAAAAAGAAAGGATATGCTCAAAAAAACCTAAAGTGTGCAGATTCCGAACGAAAGTTCTTTGATATAAAGAATGTTTGATTACTTTTGCAGGTCAGTATTCAGAAGGTTAATTCAAACAAATATCCAATATAGAAATCTAATATTCCTATAATATGAGTTTAAAAATTATTGTATTGGCGAAACAGGTCCCGGACACACGCAATGTGGGAAAGGATGCGATGAAAGAGGACGGAACTATCAACCGTGCCGCTCTTCCCGCAATCTTCAACCCGGAAGACCTGAACGCATTAGAACAAGCCCTCCGCTTGAAAGACGCCTATCCGGGAACTACGGTAACCCTGTTGACAATGGGCCCGGGGCGTGCTGCAGAAATTATTCGTGAAGGTTTATACCGGGGAGCAGACGGTGGTTATCTGCTGACCGACCGTGCATTTGCCGGCGCCGACACGTTGGCAACGTCTTATGCGCTTGCCACAGCGATCAAGAAAATAGGTGACTACGATATTATCATCGGAGGACGCCAGGCTATCGACGGCGATACGGCACAAGTAGGCCCCCAAGTTGCTGAAAAGTTAGGATTGACACAGGTCACATATGCCGAAGAGATCCTGAACGTAGACGAGAAGAATCGCAGCATCACAGTAAAACGGCATATCGATGGCGGTGTCGAAACAGTAGAAGGCCCGCTGCCTATCGTGATCACGGTCAATGGTTCGGCCGCCCCCTGCCGTCCGCGTAACGCCAAGTTGGTGATGAAATACAAACGGGCATTGGGCGCACAGGAAAAAGCTCCCGCTCCCGCTTGCCATCCGGAAGGCGTATCGGCGCTGTCATACCCTGAACTGTATGAAAAACGTCCGTACCTGAATATTCCTGAATGGAGTGTTGCCGATGTGAACGGAGATCTTGCACAATGCGGTTTGTCCGGTTCGCCGACAAAGGTGAAAGCCATTCAAAACATCGTGTTCCAGGCAAAGGAAAGCAAGACGCTGACCGGCTCGGACAAGGATGTGGAAGATTTGATTGTTGAACTGTTAGCTAACCACACTATCGGATAAGATTATGAATAACGTATTTGTATATTGTGAGCTTGAAGGTACGACGGTTGCCGATGTAAGCCTCGAACTGCTGACCAAAGGTCGCAAGTTAGCCAATCAGTTGAACTGCCAACTCGAAGCCATCGTAGCCGGTTCCGGACTGGAAGGAATTGAAAAGCAGGTGATGCCTTATGGTGTGGACAAGGTGCATGTTTTCGATGCCCCGGGCCTGTTCCCGTACACTTCCCTTCCTCACTCCTCTGTTCTGATCAACCTGTTCAAAGAAGAAAAACCGCAGATCTGCCTGATGGGAGCAACGGTTATCGGCCGCGACTTAGGTCCCCGTGTTTCTTCTGCACTGACGAGCGGCCTGACTGCCGACTGTACTTCCCTCGAAATCGGTTCGCACGAAGACAAGAGAGCAGGTCAGACATACGAGAACCTGTTATACCAGATCCGCCCCGCGTTCGGCGGTAACATCGTGGCGACGATCATCAACCCGGAACACCGTCCTCAGATGGCGACTGTACGCGAAGGCGTGATGAAAAAAGAAATTCTGGACGCCGATTATAAAGGCGAAGTGGTAATACACGACGTCGCCAAATATGTTCCGGAAACGGATTATGTCGTAAAGGTCATCGACCGCCACGTAGAAAAGGCCAAACACAACCTGAAAGGTGCCCCGATCGTTGTAGCCGGCGGCTACGGAATGGGGTCCAAGGAAGGTTTCGATATGTTGTTCGAACTGGCCAAGGAACTTCATGCCGAAGTGGGCGCCAGCCGTGCTGCCGTTGACGCCGGTTTCTGCGACCATGACCGCCAGATCGGCCAGACAGGTGTGACAGTCCGTCCGAAACTGTATATCGCTTGCGGTATCTCCGGACAGATCCAGCACATCGCAGGTATGCAGGATGCAGGTATCATCATCTCTATCAACAACGACGAGAACGCTCCGATCAACACGATTGCCGACTACGTGATCAACGGCACCGTGGAAGAAGTGATCCCGAAGATGATTAAGTATTACAAACAGAACAGCAAGTAAAGAGATGGCAAATTATTATACAGACATTCCGGAACTCAAGTATCACTTGAACAATCCGATGATGGAACGTATTTGCGAACTGAAAGAACGCAATTACAGAGATAAAGAAGAGTTCGACTATGCACCGCAGGATTATGCCGATGCGATGGACTCGTTCGACAAAGTGCTTGAAATCACAGGCGAAATCACAGGCGAAATCATTGCCCCCAATGCCGAAGGTGTCGACGAAGAAGGTCCTCACTGCGCAAACGGACGTGTGGAATACGCTTCCGGGACCAAGCAGAACCTGGATGCAATGGTGAAAGCCGGCCTGAACGGTATGACGATGCCGCGCCGTTTCGGCGGTTTGAACTTCCCGATCACGCCGTACACCATGTGCGCCGAAATCGTGGCCGCCGCCGATGCCGGATTCGGAAACATCTGGTCGTTGCAGGATTGTATCGAAACATTATATGAATTCGGAAACGAAGACCAGCACAGCCGTTTCATCCCGCGTATCTGCGCCGGAGAAACGATGTCCATGGACTTGACGGAGCCGGATGCCGGTTCCGACTTGCAGTCCGTGATGCTGAAAGCTACTTTCGACGAAAAAGAAAATTGCTGGTTGCTGAACGGAGTGAAACGTTTCATCACAAACGGGGATGCTGACCTTCATCTGGTTCTGGCCCGCTCGGAAGAAGGAACGAAAGACGGACGCGGCTTGTCCATGTTCATCTATGACAAACGTCAGGGAGGCGTCGATGTCCGCCGAATCGAAAACAAGTTGGGTATCCACGGTTCTCCTACTTGCGAACTGGTTTACAAGAACGCGAAAGCCGAACTTTGCGGGGACCGCAAGTTAGGTTTGATCAAATATGTAATGGCGCTGATGAACGGTGCCCGTCTGGGTATCGCCGCACAATCTGTCGGTCTGAGCCAGGCCGCCTACAACGAAGGTCTGGCATACGCCAAAGAACGCAAGCAGTTCGGCAAAGCGATTATCGACTTCCCGGCTGTGTACGACATGTTGTCTATCATGAAAGCGAAGCTGGATGCCGGCCGTGCGTTACTGTACCAGACTTCCCGCTATGTGGATATCTACAAAGCGCTGGACGACATCGCACGTGAACGCAAGTTGACACCGGAAGAACGCCAGGAACAGAAGAAATATGCCAAATTAGCCGACTCTTTCACTCCGCTGGCAAAAGGCATGAACTCCGAATATGCCAACCAGAATGCATACGACTGTATCCAGATTCATGGTGGTTCCGGTTTCATGCTGGAATATGCCTGCCAACGTATCTACCGCGATGCCCGCATCACCTCCATCTATGAGGGAACGACACAGTTGCAGACGGTTGCAGCCATCCGTTACGTGACAAACGGTTCTTACCTGGCCACCATCCGCGAATTCGAAGCAATCCCCTGCTCTCCGGAAATGGAACCGCTGAAAGCACGCCTGGTTGAAATGGCCGATAAGTTCGAAGCCTGCATGAACAAGGTGAAGGAAACCCAGAACCAGGAACTGCTCGACTTCGTTGCCCGCCGGTTGATGGAAATGGCTGCCGACTGCATCATGGCCCACCTCCTGATCCAGGATGCGACAAAGGCTCCCGAATTGTTCGCCAAATCGGCTGTCGTATATCTGAACTATGTCGAAGCGGAAGTTGAAAAACACTGCAGTTTCATCAACAGTTTCAATGCTGACGAATTAGCAAACTACAGACAATAATAGAGCGTATATTTTTCAAAAAAGCCGGATATCTTCTCTTGATTTCCGGCTTTTCTCTTATGTTTAGGACCGTATTAAGCCGATCGATGCCATAATATCCATTGCATGATGCCACGCAAGAATAAATAAGCCAGGAACGCCATCCATAATGCATGATTGCCCATCATCCCGAAAAAGAGGTAATAGATCAAAAAGAAAGTGCCGGAAGCGACCAACATCGAATAAAGCATCAGGCGGGTGGCCGTCGCCCCGATCAGGATGCCGTCCCAAAGAAAAGCGGCAAAGCCGGCAAACGGGACGGCCAGTACCCAATAGAAATAGGTTCCGGCCTCTTGGATGACCGCAGGATCATTTGTCAGAAGAGACAGAAAATCTTTCCCCCCTACTCCATAAAGCAACGTAAACGAAAGAGACAGCCCGATCCCCCAGCCAAACAGCAAACGGATCATCCGGCTGAGGGCTACTCGGTTCCGGGCGCCGATATAACGTCCCGCCAAAGCCTCGCCCGCATAGGCAAAACCGTCCATGATATAGGAGAAAAGCGTAAACAGCTGCATCAGCAACGTATTAACGGCCAAAACGATATCCCCTTGTCTTGCACCCGTAGAAGTAAAAAATGTAGTAACCGCCACCAAGCAAAGCGTACGAAAGAAAATATCGCCATTCACCAGGAAGAAACGGCGCATGGCGACCTTATCCATGACCTCCTGCCAGCAAATACGGACATCCAGCCGCTTCCGGTAGAATGCGTACCACAGGAATACAGCCATCCCGAAGCCCCCATATTGGGCGATCAACGTTCCCGTCGCAACCCCTTGCACCTTCATGCCGAACACAAAAACAAAGATCAGGCTCGCCACGATATTCACGACATTCTGGGTGATCGCAATAAACATCGGGAAACGGGAATTCTGCATTCCGATAAACCAGCCGGAGAAACCATACAACCCCAACACGGCCGGTGCGCCCCAAATACAAATATTGAAATATAAGGTAGCCAAGCGCTCCACCTCGTCCGTCGTATCCAACAAGAAGAAAGCTATTGACCGTATCGGATACTGGAGCAGAAGCAAAGCCATAGAAATCAACATCCCGACACCGACCGACCGAAACAAAACCCTCGTGACCTCCCGGAGATCCCGTCTCCCCAAAGCCTGCGACGTCATCCCGCTCGTTCCCATCCGCAGGAAACCGAACAGCCAGTAAATAATATTGAACAACATTCCTCCTACCGCGATCGCCCCGATATAGGAAGCGGCTCCCAAATGCCCGACGATCGCCACATCGACCAGTCCCAACAGAGGAACCGTTATATTGGAAACAATAGAGGGAAGCGCTAACTGAAGTATCTTTTTGTTCATAATTTATCGTATATATAAAAAGCTTATTCCTTACTTTGCCGGCAAAGTTACAGAATTATTGCTTCAAAAGCTCTGGTTAGCGGCACTGACCGAATCGAATTCATCGATATTGATCAAGGCAAAACGGACCAGCATCAGTGTGGGCAGCAGGCCTGTCAGATCCCCGTCCCCAAACGCGAAGTGTCCACCTCTTTTGCCTTTTTCTCTTTATAGCCACCGAAACTATACCGTAATGTCAGTGTCACATTCCGGCTATCCTGCCACAGTTTCATCCGGCTTTTCTGTCCCTGTTCATCCACATGGGTGACGGGATTGGCTCCCTCGAACAAATCATTGCCCCGAACCGTCAGGCGCATCTTCTTTTTCGCGAATGTCCAGGCCAGACCGGCCGACACATTGTATATCAGATCGATATCATATAGTCCCTGTATAACCGGAGAGATACAATAGCCCCGCAACTCCAACGATAAGTTCCGGTCCTTGGTCAAGTAGAAGGTAGTGTTCAGTTCAGCCCGGCCAAACAGTTTCTTGCGGTCGAAAGAGACATCATAGAGTACCCCCTTGTTATGAATGGCACAACCCATCAACGTCAGCCTGGAGCTCATAAAATCAAAAGGCCTGAAAGGGACGACGGCAACCGCTCCGAACATATTGTAGATATCCATATTCACCGTCTGGAAGACGGACCTCAACGCATCGTGGCGCTGGTACGTCATCTGGTGTATTTTATCGGGCTGGATATTGGCAAACAGGCCGAATACATATTTGCTTTTGAAGATATAATTCAGTTGCATGGAATAGGAAAGTTGCGGTTTCAAGTCCGGATTGCCGATCATGGAGCTATACACATTCATGTAATAAGTATTAGGAGTCGTCATCCAATAGGACGGATACGACTTATCACTGGAGAACGAGAGCATCAGCATGCCGGACGGATGCACCTTATAAGTAAAATTAAGCTGCGGGAAGAGGCTCACCCTGTTCCACAATGTTTTCTTCTTACCGGCAGAATCGACAGATGCCTTGTAGTACTGCAAGGAAACGGAGGCATCCAGCGAAATCTTCTTTCCGAGCGACTTGGTAAAACCGGCAAAACCTCCTACCGAATAGTCCTTTTGTTTCAGCCGGAACGTTCCTTCCGCCGCTATTTCCCTGTCGACCGACTGGCTGGATTCGTTGTGCGTATCCGACAAGGAGGCATCCGCTCCGTAATTCAATACCCATCCTTTTTCCAACTTACGACTGTCGTTTATATACAGGTTTCCACGTCGTACCCGCTGGGAAGACAAGGTAGAAATCGTCTGTTCGTCTTCTTTCTCAAAATCATTCACCAAGTGTTGCATATCGTTATTCTTATAGAAAGTATAATCCATCCCGGCATTGAATCCCTTGTGACTGACATAATCGATCCGGGCATTATGCAGGTCGGAAGCACCGGACAATTCCAGTTCCGTTTCTACCCGCTGGATACCGACAAAATCGGTAGAAGCCCCTCTCCTCGATATTTTGTCTGGATCGTAAAAACGTCCCGTATAGGAAACGGACAACCGGTCCTTGTTCTTCAGATCAAAATCGAATGCTCCCCTTATATTATGAGATAAGTTCACAAAATCATACCAATCATCCTGCCGGATGTCATACGGCTGCCCGTTTACTGTCGGCCGTGCAAACATATCTTCCTCCTGTCGGCCGCGGTCATAGGAGGCGGAATAGGAAATATCGGCCGAAAAGCTTTTTCCCACATACGACAGGTTCGCCCCTCCGGAGGGGGAAAAGAAATATCCCTGTTCGCCCGTCAACGAGAGTTCCCCTTTCAAGACATCTTTTAAAGATTTCTCATTCTCCATTATGACATTGATGGAAGCCCCTTTCACACCGAACCGGGGAGGCGTGCTGTACATCACATCTATCTGCCTGACTTTGGAGGAAGAGACCGACTTAAGCATGTCGGCCAGTTGCTCCGCCGTCATCGAACTTTTACGCCCGTTGATCAAGATAGCCGTAGATGCGGTCCCGATAACCGAGATATCATCCCCTTCTTTCCGCACGCCGGGTAATTCGCCTATCACATCGAAAGCCGTGGCGACCGGCTTGTCCTTGACCAGGTTCGGAATATCATACTGCAATTTTCCTTCCGACACTTTTACCAACGGTCGTTCCGCCTTTACAAAGACTTCCGGCAGATCGACCGTTATGCTGTCGTTCACAAGAATCTGCTCCTGTTTCGCCGTACTTTGGCCCCACATAGGCATTCGGACAAGTAAAAATCCAATCCATACATAATAACAAATGTGTTTCATCGTATTCTTTTTTCGGGTAAAGGTTGCATACGGAAACGATAGTTCCAAACATCTCCTTTCTTTCGTAAGACTATATAACATCCCCCGATCCTAATGTTATTTAGTCTTACCAAATGAACCGGATCAGACAAACTTTCCTTACATTTGTTTATATGAAATCTTCGTTCAAATATGTAATCATTCTCGTCATCCTGTCGTTGTCCGGCATCTTCATCTATCAGCTATTCTGGATAACCGGGCTCTACCACTCCCGGCAAAAACAGAACCGGGAAGAGATCCGGATGGCGATCAAAAATGCAGATCATATCGAATTGTTCGACCGGGCCGATTTCCTCAGCAAGGTCACGCACAGGCAGAGAGAGACATCCGTCATTGCCGATACGAAAGGCGGTGCGGCTCTCAGCACCCGGTTTACGGACAAGGATTCGGTTATTCCCGAACTGAGCGTCCAGCCCTTGGATACGAATATCTATCATCCCCGATACCGGAGCCAGATCCTCCGTAACGAAGCGGACAAAATGCTAAAAAGCACGGCAGTGGAGGTCGGCCACGATTTCAATTCGTTAGGAGAATTAGGGTTACAGATGCAGCAGACCTTGCATGAAGTGATCGACTCGGTCAAACCGGTCGACCTTGCGAAGTTCGACAGTATCCTGTCTTCCCATCTGCAAAAAAGAGGACTGTATATCCGCCATTATACCGAAATATGGAATCTGGAAGACAGTTCCATCCTCGCCTCGTCCGTTCCGGCGAACCTGGACCGGGCAGAATACGACCTGCACAAATGGGAATACACGACCTATCACAAAAAGGCTTATCTGGTTTACACCGATCCGACCCGGTGGGATACGATCCGGATGATGTCGGGCATCCTGTTCTCTTCATTCCTGATCCTGCTGATCCTGATCCTTTCTTTCGCTTATATGTTCTGGTTCCTGATCCACCAGAAGACAGTGGAACAACTGAAGGATGACTTTACGCACAATGTCACGCATGAACTGAAAACCCCGATAGCAATCACCTATGCGGCAGTCGAAGCGATGATCCATTACAACATAACCGGAAACAAAGAAAAGACAAACAAATACCTGCATGTCTGCCATGAGGAACTGCAACGTCTCGGCAACATGGTCGAACAGATCCTTTCACTCAGCCTGGAACATAAAAAGGACTTCAAACTCAAATACGAAAGAGTAGACCTGAACGAGCTGCTCGATAAAATCGTCGGACAACAGGCCATCAAATCCTCCAAACCTTTTCATGTGGGGCGGGAACTCCTGCCGGACGGGATTATGCTGGAAGCCGACAGAACACATCTTTACAACATCTTGAGCAACCTCCTGGACAATGCCGTCAAATATTCCGGTGATAATCCGCAAATCCGGATAGCGGCAGAAGAACACGACGGTTCGGTCATCATCCGCATCACCGACAACGGCATCGGAATAGAAGAAGAGCACCTGGCGCATATCTTCGATAAATTCTACCGGGTTTCCAACAGCAAGCGACCTCCCGTAAAAGGGTACGGCATCGGGCTGTTTTATGTCAGGACCATGATACACAAGCACAACGGTACGATCCGGGTAGAAAGCCAGCCCGGAAAGGGAAGTTGTTTCATAATCACATTACCGCAGACGCATGAAAGATAAGAAATCGATATTATTAGTTGAAGACGAGGCAAGCCTATCCATGATCATCAAAGATGCACTGGAAGAAGAAGGCTACTGGGTCATAACAGCCGGAAACGGCCTGCAGGGGATCGACAGTTTCTACAAGTACGCTCCCGACCTGATTATCGCGGATGTCATGATGCCGGAAATAGACGGGTTCGAAATGATCCGGCGGATACGAAAGGAAAACAAGGAAGTGCCCGTGCTCTTCCTGAGTGCCCGCTCCTCGACAGACGATATCGTCTCCGGCTTCGAATTAGGTGCAAACGATTATGTCCGCAAGCCTTTCAGCCTGCGCGAACTGGTCGTCCGCACCAAAGCCCTCCTCATCAAAAACAAACAGGAGGAAGAAAGAGCCGGATTCTACGAGATCGGGCTTTACACTTTCTATCCGAAAGCCCAGACCTTACTGATGGCCGGCGAAAGCGACAAGCTCTCCTACAAAGAATCGGAAATATTGAAACGCCTATGCGAAAACGAGAACCTGCCGGTCTACAGCAAGGACATTCTGCTGAGCCTATGGGGAGACGACAGTTTTTATAATACGCGCAGCCTGCATGTTTTCATCACCAAGCTGCGCCATAAACTGGACAAAGACCCTCGCATCAAGATCTTGAACGTAAGAGGGATCGGTTACAAATTAATCTGCGAACCGCTTTAAGTCCTTTCATCCAAGTGCGCAGGCGCTACTCTGATATAAAAAAACGAAGGCCGCGGGATTCACATCCGACGGCCTCCTACACTAACCCTTAACTTTAACCAATGAAAAACAATAATCTACTTAATTAGTTTTTTAGCGAAGCGATTGCGGCTTCGTAATTCGGTTCGTTTGTTATTTCGGAAACCAGTTCCTCATAAACAACTTTACCCGCTTCATCGACAACTATCACGCCACGGGCTAACAAACCCTTCAGCGGACCATCGATCATCAGCATCCCGTACCCGTTTTCAAAACAAGAACAACGGAATGCAGAAAGTGGAATCACTTTATCGATACCTTCCGTGGTACAGAAACGTCCTTGCGCAAAAGGCAAATCCTTTGACACGGCAAGCACCACAGTATTCGGAAGAGAAGCGGCTTCTTTATTAAAACGTCTTACCGATGCGGCACACACGGCAGTGTCCAAACTCGGAAATACGTTAATCACAACTTTCTTACCTTTTAGATCTTTCAGATGCAATTCGGATAAATCGCTCTTTACACCTTTAAAATCGGGAGCCTCCGCTCCAACTGCGGGCAATGAACCGTTCGTATTGACTTCATTACCTTTAAATGTTATCTTTGCCATCTTTTGTAGTATTTTATGTTCTCTATCAAAAGCGGCTTACAAATATAAGCTGCTTTGTATAACTTAAACAAAGGAATCTGAATAAAGTTTTTCTATTTAACTCTTTTTAATTACTATGCAAGATCAGTCTTTTCCTATCTTTGAACCCAAATAGAAAGAATATGGATGGGTTGATCATTTGCTTACTTGTTATTATCATTGTCTTACAGCTTGTTTTCCGCTTCCGGAAAGAAAATTCAGATACCGCAAACGAACTGAAAAGACTGCTCGGCGAGATGCAACGTTCATTCGAACGCATTGAAAAGAACTTCCGGGAAGACTTCCGCCTCAACCGGGAGGAAGGGCGCATTGTCGCCCGTGACAACCGGGAAGAGCTGGCTCGTTCCATGAGCGAATTCCGGGAAGCGTTCGAACGGGGCATTACCTCTTTCAACAATCTGCAACGGGAAAAATTCGCCGACCTGGACGAACAGCAACGCCTGTTGGTCGCCAATACGGAAAAGCGGTTGGATGAAATACGAATAACAGTGGATGAAAAACTTCAAAAAACACTGAATGACCGGATCGGACAATCTTTCCGTCTTGTCACCGAACAATTGGAAAGCGTACAGAAAGGACTCGGAGAAATGCAGACGTTGGCACAAGATGTCGGCGGTTTGAAACGTGTCCTCAGCAATGTGAAGACACGCGGCAACATCGGGGAAATCCAGTTAAGCATGCTTCTCGAACAAATCCTGGCGCCGGAACAATACGAGGCGAACGTGCATACCCGCAAAGGATCGGATGCCGTCGTTGAGTTTGCCGTCAAACTTCCGGGACGTGACGATGTCCGCGAATTTGTCTATCTGCCGATAGACGCAAAATTTCCCAAAGACGTCTACGAACAGCTGCTCGATGCATACGATCATGCCGACACACAAGCAATAGAGACGGCCGGAAAGCTATTGGAAACCACCATTAAAAAGATGGCAAAGGATATTTCCGACAAGTATCTGGCTCCCCCCGCCACCACCGACTTCGGCATCATGTTCCTGCCTTTCGAAGGAATCTATGCGGAGGTCGTACGCCGTTCCTCCCTGCTGGAAGAACTACAGCGCAACTATAAGGTGGTCGTCACCGGTCCGACAACACTTGCCGCCATCCTGAACAGCCTGCAAATGGGATTCCGCACGCTCGCGATCCAGAAACACTCCGGCGAGGTATGGACCATCTTGGGAGCGGTAAAGAAAGAATTCGAGAAGGTTGGCGGAATGCTGGAAAAAGCACAGAAGAACTTGCAGACAGCCAGCGGGCAGATCGAAGAGGTGTTAGGGACACGTACACGTGCGATCCAGCGCAAACTGAAAGATGTGGACACTCTGAGCGACAGGGAGGCACGCGCCGTCCTTCCCGAAATCGGTTCACTAACGGATGAAGAAGACGAAAACGGATTATGAAAAAGAAACAGATGCCACACGCATACGCGATCATATTATATAGTAATGGAACGGAAGATCATACATATCGACATGGACGCATTCTACGCATCCGTAGAACAGCGGGATAATCCGGAACTTCGCGGGATTCCGCTCGCAGTCGGCCATGCGGAGGAACGGGGTGTCGTAGCGGCAGCAAGCTACGAAGCCCGGAAATTCGGCGTGCGCTCCGCCATGTCGTCACAAAAGGCCAAACGTCTATGCCCGCAACTCACCTTTGTTCCCGGACGGATAGATGTCTATAAAGCGGTGTCCCGCCAGATACACGAAATCTTCCACGAATATACGGACATTATCGAACCGCTTTCACTGGACGAGGCGTTTCTCGACGTAACCGAGAATAAACAGAATATCCCCCTTGCCGTCGACATTGCCAAAGCGATCAAGCAAAAAATCCGGGAAGAGTTGCACCTGGTGGCATCGGCAGGAGTATCGTATAATAAGTTTTTGGCCAAAATCGCCTCCGACTACCGCAAGCCGGACGGACTTTGCACCATCCATCCGTCCCAGGCGGAAGAGTTCATCAAGCACCTGCCGATCGAATCCTTCTGGGGGATCGGACCGGTCACCGCCCAGAAGATGCACACATTGGGCATCCACAATGGCGAACAGCTGAGAGCATGTTCACAAGAAATGCTTACCCGCCAATTCGGTAAAGCCGGCGTTCTATATTATGAGTTTTCAAGAGGGATAGACCTGCGCCCGGTCGAGGCTGTCCGTATCCGTAAATCCGTGGGGTGCGAACATACGCTGGAAAAAGACATTTCCCGGCAATCGTCCGTCATCATCGAATTATATCATGTTGCAACCGAACTGATCGAACGGCTGCAACGAACCGGTTTCAAAGGGAACACTCTCACTCTAAAGATTAAATTCCATGATTTCAACCAAAAGACCCGAAGTATCACCCAAAGCCACGAACTGACCACGTTAGCCGAAATACTACCTTTAGCCAAAGGATTGTTGAAAGACATCGAATATACGACCCACCCGATTCGCCTGATCGGACTTTCGGTCTCCAATCCTTACGAAAAGAACGAAGAGAAAGCCCGCTGGGAACAACTCAGTTTCGAATTCAGCGACTGGGATACCTAACAGGCTTTCTTCCTATCGGACTATTATCGGTTACTCTAAATAAGTGTATCCATACAAGCCGGAACGATAGTTGGAAAGGAACTCCTTGCCTTCTTCCACCGAAATCTTGCCTTCCTTTACGGACTTAGTCACCCAGGTTTCCAGCGTCCTCACCAGTTTTTTAGGATTATACTGGACATAATCAAGCACTTCGGCAACCGTTTCTCCGTCGATGACCTGTTCGATGTTGTAGTCCTTCTCATCCACCGTCACATGCACGGCATTCGTATCGCCGAAGAGATTGTGCATGTCTCCCAGAATTTCCTGATAGGCTCCCACCAGAAAGACACCGATATAATAAGCCTCTTTCCCTTTCAGCGAATGTACCGGCAGATCATGAGAAACATTGCGTGTCGAAATAAAGTTAGCGATCTTGCCATCCGAATCGCAGGTTATATCCTGCAAAGTCGCCGTCCGGTCAGGCCGTTCGTCCAACCGTTGGATAGGCATGATCGGGAAAATCTGATCGATCGCCCAAGAGTCCGGCAAAGACTGGAAAAGGGAGAAATTGCAGAAATACTTATCAGCCAACAGCTTGTCCAGTTTACGGAACTCATCCGGAGCATGTTTCAGACCGGAAGCGATCTGGCTGATCTCGCGCGTCACAGACCAATACAACCGCTCGATCTGAGCGCGGGTCTTCAAATCGACAATGCCATGACTGAACAAATCCAACGCCTCCTCGCGTATCTGTTGCGCATCGTGCCAAGCTTCCAACATACGGCTCTGATTCAGCTTATCCCAGATCTCATACAGTTCCTGCACAAGCTCATGGTCGGATTCACTCACTTCGAACTCCTCATCCATTTCGGGGAGCGTGGCTGTTTCCAGCACTTCAAATATCAAGACGGAATGATGGGCAGTCAACGAGCGTCCGCTCTCGGTTATGATATTCGGATGCGGGATACCGTTCTTGTCACTGACATCGACCATTGTGGATATAGAGTCGTTCACATATTCCTGGATCGAATAATTAACGCTGCTCTCGCTATTGGAAGAACGGGTACCGTCGTAATCGACTCCCAGTCCGCCGCCAATATCCACAAACTCGATATTGAAGCCCATCGCATGTAGTTGTACATAAAATTGCGACGCTTCGCGCAAAGCCGTTTTAATACGGCGTATCTTGGTCACCTGGCTACCGATATGGAAATGGATCAGCTTCAGGCAATCTGCCATATCTTTCTTTACCAGGAAATCAAGCGCTTCCAGCAATTCACTGGACGTCAACCCGAACTTGCTGGCATCGCCCCCGCTCTCTTCCCATTTGCCACTACCGGAAGAAGCCAGTTTGATACGGATGCCGATATTCGGACGGACATTCAGTTGCTTGGCCATCTTGGCGATCAAGGCCAGTTCGTTGATTTTCTCGACAACCAGAAAGATGCGTTTGCCCATTTTCTGTGCCAGCAAAGCCAGTTCGATATAGCTTTCATCCTTGTAACCGTTGCAGATAATCAAAGAATCCGAATCCGTATTGACCGCAATCACCGCATGGAGTTCCGGCTTGGAACCGGCTTCCAACCCTAAGTTGAACTTCTTGCCATGACCGATAATCTCTTCCACTACCGGACGCATCTGGTTTACTTTAATAGGATAGATAATGAAATTCTGCGCCTTATAACCATATTCATCGGAAGCCTGCTTGAAGCAGTTCGCTATCTTTTCAATACGGTTATCCAGAATATCCGGGAAACGGATCAGTACAGGAGCCTCCACATCCCGTAATTGCAGTTCGTCGACCAGCTCTCTCAGGTCCACACCGACGCCGTCTTTACGAGGAGTTACCACTACATGACCTTTGTCATTGATACCAAAGTACGAAGTACCCCAACCAGTGATGTTGTAGAGTTCTTCTGAGTCTTCAATACGCCATTTTCTCATTTCTTCTTCAGTGCAAAAAATACATTTTTGTATTTGGAATAAATAAACAGATCTTGTGCAGACGTGACAAGTCAATAATCTATCGACGAGCTTATCTATCAAAATGGTTGTAAATATAAGCAATAGATATATAACTATGGCAGATTTGGTCAAGAAAAACATTTCAAGCGATACAAGATACCGATTATTAAACTTCTTAAGTTCCCTAAATTTCTTTTATGGATTTTCCTATTCCGACCAAAGAACACCGACCATGAATCAACGCCATTACACGCTTATAATCAAAAGCTGTCAATAAAGAACAACGGGCTTACGTACCATAGTCTCAGTAGGACTAAGGTGTTGTAAGGAAAATGTAAGTTCCTATAAATTAATTGATTCATGTTGTTTGTGTTTAGGGGAAAAACAAGATCGCATTTTTATTCTTGTCCCATTTGTAAATCAAGTTGTACAGGTGATTTGTAAGTGGTAGTATGAAATATCGTTAAAGACTATATCATTGGAAAGGTTTACGGTATAATAAAAAAATGTTGTGCATTACTAAAAGAACTGTTTTTGATTAAGTTGCTTATAATTAACTGTTTAATATCTTCGAGGAATAAGTGCTTGCCTCTTTGGGGGATAAAACAATAAAAAATAATCATCAATTAACTTTTTTGTTTTTATAAATTAATTAATTTTGCATTATGCTATGCTTGACATAACGGAGGGACTTTTTCGGAGGGGAATGCGGGAAGTCTTAATTTTCATTGTTAAGGTGTTTGATTGCCAATTTCAGTTATATCCAAATATTGTATGTAGTCCTACTGAGACTATGGTACGGCAGGAACACCAACCGCAATTACAAAATTGTTTAACATTAAATATAAGAATGTGTATTATGGTAAAAAAGTTAACATTTATCTTGCTATTTTCTCTAATAGGGATTAGCTTGATCGTTGCCCAAAACGTAAAAGTGACGGGAACGGTTACTTCAGGAGATGATGGATTACCTATTATCGGAGCTTCCATCGTAATTAAAGGTACTACACTCGGTACGGTAACGGACTATGACGGAAAATTCACATTAGAAGTCCCGTCAAATGCCAAAGTTCTTCAAATTTCATTTGTAGGAATGAAAACTCAGGAAGTCGGAGTGAAACCCGTTATCACGGTCGTTTTACAATCTGACGTGGAAAATCTGGATGAAGTTGTCGTGACAGCCCAAGGATTGACCCGTAAAGAGAAATCATTAGGGTATGCGACCCAACAAGTCAAAGCGGAAGAACTCCAAGCCGTTAGACAGACAGATTTAAATAATGCTTTGGTCGGCAAGATTTCAGGAGTCCGTTTTATGGGTGGTTCCGGCGCGACATTTGATGCCGGAAAAATCGTATTGCGTGGGACAACCGGCTTGACAGATGTAACAGGATCAGAGCCTTTGTACGTTGTCGACGGAGTCATTTCAAACGCCAACGCAATCAATATGGATGACGTCGAGTCAGTCAACGTGTTGAAAGGCCCGGCAGCAACAGCGCTATATGGAGCCCGTGGTGGCAACGGAGCCATCATCATCACCACAAAAGGGATAAAAGGTGATAATATGGAATTTAATGTGAGCCATACGATCTCTTGGGAAAAGCCCTATATCCATGCAGACATTCAAAAAGATTACGGTGGTGGTAACCTGGGAGCGAAAGGAGAAATGTATACATTCAATTACGACCCCGCCAAACATCCGGAATATCTGCAACAATTGAACGGCGTGAAATATTTCGATTACGGTTCGGACGCAAGCTGGGGCCCCGCTTTCGATGGCCGGGAATATGCTCCCTGGTATGCATGGGACCCCACTCACCCCAAGTTCGGACAAACAGCAAAATGGGAGTACAAAATGGATCCGAACGACTTGTTCGATACAGGTTTGACCAACACAACCAACCTCTCATTCGCCCGCTCAGGCAAAGACTATATGACACGTATATCTTTTACGAACTCCGCTCGTGACGGTATCGCCCCAAACAGTGACGCCGTTCGTCGTTTCCTTTCTGCAAAAACGCAATTTAAACCGGTGGACCGTCTGACGGTTTCTTTAGATTACAAATATACATATCGCAAGAACCACAATGCAGCCAAGGAAGGTTACGGAGGAGAAGGCAACGTGCTCTACTCTTACCTGCAATGGGGACAAACCAACCTCGACATAAACGATCTGCGGAACTACAAACGACCGGACGGAACGTTTTATGCTTGGAACATCAAAAGCCCGACAAACACCGATGCCAACTTCCACGACAACCCGTTTGCTCTATATAACGAGATCAACAAATCCGAAATTTATCAGTGGAATGTGTTCAGTGCCGACGCACAACTCGATCTCCCGTGGAATTTGAAAGCAGGAGTCAGAATGAACGGAAATATCCGTAACTATTTCAAGGATTTCGAAATGCCTTTCAACTTTCTTGACCAGGTTCCTCGTCTGGAAGAAGAACAAAACTCTTTGATCGATTTACAGGTACAAGGACGTTTGACTTGGAGCGACCGTTTTATCGACGACCGCCTGTCCGTAGACGCAGCTCTCTTCCTTGAAAACAGGAACTACACCTATAAGGTCACTACCGCTTTCACACGTGACGGTCTGACACAAGACGACTTTTTCTCTACAGCCGGTTCGATAGGACTTCCGGGTGGTAGCACATCCAAAACAGAGATGAAGGAACAAAGCATATACGGTACCGGAACACTCGGATGGGACGACACTTACTATTTCGACTTCTCCCTGCGCAATGACTGGACTTCCACATTGCATCCCGACAAAAACAGTTACCTGTACGGCGGC
This sequence comes from uncultured Parabacteroides sp., assembly GCF_902493135.1. Taxonomy (GTDB): domain Bacteria; phylum Bacteroidota; class Bacteroidia; order Bacteroidales; family Tannerellaceae; genus Parabacteroides. Next base: position 35,767 of record NZ_CABUOD010000016.1, on the reverse strand, counting down.
GTTTCCGTAGCAGCGATAGCCAGCAACTGGTTTAAAGATGCCGCACCATGGCTTAATTTCTGGAAAATACGCGCTTCCATGGCACAGGTAGGTTCTACCATGAGCGCTTATAACGTATATCCGACCTATAAGGTGAAAAACGGTTCCGGCACATTAATCAAATACGGCTCATTGTCCAATATGTGGAACGATGCGAATCTCAAAGACCCGTATATCAGACCGACTATTTCAACATCCTACGAAGTCGGTACGGAATTCAGATTACTGGACAACAGGATCTGGGGAGACTTCAACTTCTACAATCGTGATTCAAAAGATCAGATCATCAACGTCAACACGACTCCCGCCAGTGGTTATACCAGCCGTAAAATGAATGCAGGCTTGATCCGCAACCGAGGTTTCGAACTGAGCTTAGGTGGCGCTCCTATACAGACAAAAGACTGGGGTTGGGAAATCAATGCCAACATCTCAAAGAACAACAACACACTGGAAGAGTTGGCTGACGGCTTGGATTCATACCGGATCACTTATATGGGACTGATGACCTATATCTACACATATGCAGAAGTAGGCAAACCGATCGGTGTCATCCGTGGATCAGGTTGGGAAAGAGACGATAACGGCAATTTGATCCTGCACAAACTGACCAATCCGAGCCAGATTGCCAAATATGGCGAATACATCCCCGGAATGGAATCAAATGCAGAAAAAGAATTAGGCAACGTTCAGCCGGACTTCACCGGCGGATTCTCGACCTCCGTCCGTTTCAAAAACTTCCGTTTAGGCGCTTCATTCGACTTCCAGATCGGTGGTAACATTGCTTCCTTCACCAACGAAAACGGAGAAGGTTCCGGTATTTTGTCATCTACGACCGGACGGAACGACAAAGGCAACCCCATCCGTAACCCGTTATCAGAAGGTGGTGGTGTCCGTTTGGATGGTGTCGTAGCCAATGCCGACGGTTCTTATAGCCCGGTAACAACTTATATCGATGCCCAATATTATTTCCAAAGCATGAAGTCCACATTGTTCGAAGACTATGTATATGATGCAAGCTACTTGAAATTGCGCGAATTGTCGTTGACATATGACGTTCCGTCCACCTTCCTGAAAAAGACACGTACAGGTGTCAAAAAAGCAAGCGTGGCATTCGTAGCTCAGAACCCCTGGTTGATTTGTTCGGGCGTGCCTAATATCGACCCGTCGGAAGCAGGTAATGCTTATTGGGGCTTCTTGGAAGACGGCCAAGCAGCAGCGACCCGTTCGTTTGGCTTTACTGTAAATCTCACTTTCTAAATTTATAAGGAGGAATTATATATGAACAAAATAAAATCATTGATATGCGCATTGACCGGCGCAATAACATTATCCGGTTGCGGGGATTTCGGTGACACCAATATCGACCCCAACAACCCGTCCCAGCCCAATGCAAGTTTTATGTTTGCATATGCTTGCAAAACGATTCCGAATTTCACATTGACCGGTACCTACAATCCCTGGAACCAGTTGTATCCCCAATACTTGTCGGAACGTAAGACAATCCAGCATTCGACTTTCTTACAATCCAACTACGGTATCGGGACCTTCTATACGGAACCGTTACGAAATCTGGAAACAATCATCAAGTTGAATACGGATGAAGCGACCCGTAACGAATCATACGTCGTAGCCTTCGGAAGCACGGAAAACCAGATAGCAGCCTGCCGGACATTACGTGCATTCATTTATATGCACCTGACAGACGCCTTAGGTATGCTCCCCTACTCGGAAGCCCTGAAAGGAGACGACGGCAATTTCACTCCTAAATATGACACACAAGAATTCATTTACACGGATCTGGATAAAGAGTTGACAGAAGCCTATTCACAATTTAATGAAAGCGGCACATTAAGCAAGGATTACGACATACTCTATAACGGGAACATCGGCTATTGGAAAAAGCTGAATGCTTCCATTCGTATGATGATGGCGATCAAGTTGTCCGATGTCGCTCCCGATACCGGCAAAGAACGTTTCAGCCGGGCTTATGCCGATGGTGGTATGACCGACAATGCAGAACGGTTGGAATACAAATATCTGGCAGAATCGGCCAATGAAAATCCCTTATACAACAACATCGTCGTACAGGGCCGGGAAGACTTCGCTCCATCCAAAACATTATTAGATCAGCTGATCGCTTATAATGACCCGCGTCTCGAAGCTTATGCCGATCCTAACAGTGAAGGCAAATATGACGGGATGCCGTTCGGTATCACCATCAGCGAGTTACCCGATTACACGAATGTAACGGCCATTTTCGATGAACGTTATTATAAGCAAAATTCACCTATGGTAGTCATTTCTCCCTCCCACATCCTGTTGATCCAAGCAGAAGCAGCCTTAAGAGGATGGATTTCAGCCGATGCCGAAAAGTTGTACAAAAGCGGGGTTACCGCATCATTCGACCAGTATGGCCTGGCTGACAAAATCGATGAATATCTTGCACAACCCCAGATCGCTTTTACGGGTTCTGCTACCGAAAAGATTGAAAAAATAGCCATGCAACGTTGGTTGGCCAACTTCATGCAAGACGGCTTTGAAGCTTGGTCGGACTGGCGTCGTCTGAATGTTCCGAAGCTGAAACCGGGTCCGGGATCTACCGCTCCACACATTCCTTATCGTAAAGTCTACGACACACCGGATTTCAACTCGAATAAGGACAACTATGACGCAGCCATCGCCCTACAGGGTCCGGATACAGACGACACACGTGTATGGTGGGATGTCGCTCCTAATGATTGATAGCTTAATAACTAATATACCAGACCAAGACTTGACACACTTTTTATAAACATTTTTGACCAGGGTCTGTAGTGATACGGACCCTGGTGTTTTTTTATAAAGTCCCTCCCCAAAAAGCGTTGCCTGCCGCGGTGCGGATGTCCGGTAGAACGATCTATATAAAAACACAATACCCGGCAAATACTTAATTTACCGGGTATTGCTTTCAAACCATGTGATTCCGGAGCGATTCGAACGCTCGACCCACGCCTTAGAAGGGCGTTGCTCTATCCAGCTGAGCTACGGAACCATCCTTATTTGCGGTGCAAAGGTAGTATTATTATTTAAATACACAAAGGCTTTATGCCATTTTTTCACTTTAGAGGATATAAACCGGTATTCCTATCAGAAGCACTTCCGCCTCGTCAATTTGGACATAACGATCACTCACAACATTCACAAAGCAATACGCCACTGGATAATAACAGGTTAGAGCTTCTTTTTCACAACATTCTTTCCTTCACATCATCCACAACCTTCACACCACACTGCGATTCCATCTTCTATCCATTGCATTCTCGAACCATCATATTTTGATCAGCCGGTAACAATTTCCGCGTCTGGTGTGCACACATCGCAGGCCGGAAGCGTTCAAGGTACGGGCGAAGGCCAATGAGGAGCGATTGCTGAATTTTCGTCCGGAAGTTACGGATATATAATCCAGCAACTCGACAGCCGTATACAATTCAAAATCCTCATCACTCCCCGGAACACGGAAATAGCTGTATAGGTATTGTATTTCAAGAGGGAGCTGCTGAAAATCCATATTCGCCTGCTCCATTGCCAACTCCTCCTCCTTGTCCAGCCAATAGCGTTCCCCGTTACGGATAGCGGCAAGCGCCTGAGCATAAAGCTGCCCATAATCGGGAGGAGTCGAGATGTCGATCGCACCGTTCACCTTCACACAAAGATATCGCCTGCTCCCGGTCGGGTCTGTCAGCAAGTCCATCGGATTAGCCGTTGCCGAGAACGAAGCGAGCCGCCTCATCTGCCGGAACGTCTTTTGATGCGGAGCACGTACTTTCAAGTCGGGTTTCTGGATAAGATGTTTCAAATCGGCCTGATACTTACGGCCTAACCGATCGAACTCATCAATCGTGATCAACAGGTTACGCGCCATCAGCAACTCCGCTTCCGCCTTGTTCTCCAGATTGATACTTTCCGCATGATATTCCTGCAAAGACGGAGGCAGCAACAGACGGAAGAAAACCGATTTCGATATTCCTTGCCCGCCGACCAATACCGGAACCAAACTATTCGCATACAGCCGGTCGCGCTTATACCAATGCGCCACCATGCTGAGGAACCAGATGTAAAACCGGTCACGCCACAGCCGGTCACCCGTCGGCACCGTGTCGGCAAGCGGACGTATCCGGTCTTTGCCGTCCCATTCCGGCAACTGGCCTAAAAACGATTCCAGCGGATTATAGGCCGGAACCCGCGGGGAATAGAGATACCGGCGCACATCCTTATCCCATATTTCCAGGCCTTCTTCCATCGCATTCAGACAAATCCCATTCAGCACCTCAGACGTAACCGGACGAAAATGGAAACAAAACGATTGCCGTTCACGATATTCCACCTCGTCGCGTATCTCATTCTTACGAAACTCATACCGGCGTTTCAGGAACTCCTCCATCCTGACCAGCAAATTCATGGAGGGTGGGACGCAAGGTTTCCGCCCGAACACCTTCCGGCTGCCATACACATTATGCACGGTCAGCCGTACCAGCCGTTCATCGCTCCTATAATAAGTATGGAAATAGATCCATTTCACCACATCTTCTTCCGGGATTCCGGAAGCGAAACACAATTCCGCCACAGCAATCAGAAACCCTTTCGGCTCCTCCTCCTGCCAACCGGCCCCTTTCTCGCGAATCACTTGCGCCAGGCAGTTCTCAAACATCATCTCAATCTTTTTATGCCGTTCGAATCCCGGCAGGACACGGTCGAGCGGATCGTCCGAACGCTCGACCAGCTCTGTGTACCCCGGTTCCTCCGGCATCCCTGCGGGTTGTTCCATCCGTACGGGCTGCGCTTCGGGATTGTAGAAACATCCCGGATCGAAAGAGAGGCGACATCCCCCGTCAAGCAGAGGTTCCCGATGTGTGACGGCACGCTGCAACTGCGTCTCGAAATGCAGCACCGCACGCCGATAAGCGTGGGCATGAAAGCAAGCCGCCTTTTCCTCCGTCTCCGGCAGGCGCCCGTCCGGCAACGTGTACCTCACAACCACTTTCACGCTCTGTCCGCCGGCCCCGACAAAAGCCAATAGCGGTTGGTTATACAAAACCAGGCGATCCCGTATCCGCCCGGCCTCCTCCACACTTGCCAAACGGTCTATCACAACCAGCACCAGCCCGTTGTAATGACGCCAAAGACGATCCTTATAACCGGAAGAGAAAATTACAGACGGGATTTTCCCCGCTTCAACCGGACGGCTACCAGGCGAGCAATACGGAATCGACTGCCGTAAGGACAACACGGCGTTTTCCCTTTTCCCGTCTTTCAACATTTCTACTACAGCCTGGAGCTCCATCAACTTATGGCTGCCGCCATTTCCTTTTACCCACGTAACTTTCATCCGACCTCCTCCTTATTCGCCAATACATAAACCGCCACTTTCGGTCCCCCCAACCGCAGGATATTCCCTCCGGCTTTCAAGCGGTTCAAATCCGCCTGTGCCTGATAGCGGGAGCAAGCATTCAGTCCCATGCAGGTAGAACTTCTGATTTCGCCGTTTCGCCGGAGATACCGCAAGATACGCGCCAGCCGCTCTTCCTCCGGAAACGCGTCCTGCTTCCGGAAGCGGGAAGCCCGTTCGAACTTCATCAGGTCCATTCTACGCCTCAACGATTTGGCGGCCCTGAATACTACACGCGAAAAACGAATACTTTCCGCCCGTATATCCTTTGCATCGGAAACAGGCGGACAAGAGGCCGTCGCCTCGAATATTCCGATGTCTTCCAGCTCGACACGGTCTCCATCGGAGAGGGCGCCGACCATCTCTTCTTTGAACAGGGACATGATACCTTCCACTTCGCCGGCATTAAAGGTGCTTCGTTCGGCAATCCGCCGGCATAAATCCTTAAAGGACAGCACATCCCGGTCCACGATCCGCACATGTAAAACAGGTTTCGCGCCTGTTTCGACCAGAGAGGAAGGGGGATTTTTGAAAAACTGATACTTTGCAGCCATTCTTTGTTGTTATTTGTTTACTCCCTCTATCCTTAGACATTAAGAGTGTATTTATATTGATTTAAGATCAACGCCACATCTCATTCGATTTGCGACCTATATGGAAAAGCTTTGCGATATATATGGAGAAAGAGAGCGACATAGTTCGTCAAGCTTTGCGACATGGGAGACAAGGCGACTCATACGTGTGTAAAGATATAAAATATATCGGACAAATCCTTAGATTTTCAAGAGAAATGCAATAAACAACAGAAGTTTCCGGGGATGTGAAAGCAGTGAAGGACGTGAAGGTTCGCATAGCGGTTAAAATAGCGCATATCGACATGATTAACAATCGCTTGTATATATGTGAAAGATGTGAATGTTTTCGAGTATCAGAACGGATAACCCACCGCAAAATGCCAAGCGAAATTGCGGCCAAAGTTCGGATGCAGGATGGCCCATTTCCTTTTGCCGCTTTCCTGAGGGTTATAGGCTTTCATGCCGGTATCGAAGCGAATCAGGAAGAAATCGAAATCGAGGCGGAGGCCTAATCCGTAAGAGACGGCAATCTCCTTGTAGAAGCGGGAAAAATCGAAGTTGCCGTTCGGACGGCTCTTATCCTTATGGAAAGTCCAGATATTACCGGCATCGATAAAGGCGGCCATCTCGAATTTCCAGAATAGTTTCGTGCGGTATTCCAAATTCAAATCCAGACGGATATCACCGATCTGCTGGGCAAAGGACTTGACCGAATCGACCGGCATGCTACCCGGACCGAGCGAGCGGACAGACCAGCCGCGGAGACTATTGGCGCCTCCTGAGAAATAGCTGCGCTCGAACGGCAACATCTTCGAGTTGCCATACGGGTAACCGACCCCGACCCCGGCATGGAAAGCCAGCTTGTTACGGCTGTCCAGCACGATACTTTTGCTGAAATCCACATCGCCTTTCACAAACTGGGCATAATTAATTCCGAACAATTCATATCGTCCTCCATTATCCTTATCCGCTCCCGTCAGGTTGGAAAGAGCATATAGCAAGTTTCCGGCCATCTCGAACGAGAAACGGATGGAATGGGTATTTCTTAGACGATTCTGAGGATCGTAGTTGTTAAAAGAGTAGGTATAACCCGTACCGACAATAAACTGGTCGGTAAAATTATAGAGCAACGTGGATTCAGGCAAATCCTTTTTAAAGGTAGAATCGACCTTCGGCAAGTGCACATAGTCGATATCCAACAACTTGAACACATGGCGTGCCTGCATATTGCTCCGCTCCTGCCAGATATAATTCCATCCGGCAGAGACGATGGCTCTTTTGAACTCCGGACGTGTCTGTATGCTATAGCTCACCTTCAGTTCGGTCGTTGCACGAATCTTACGACGGAAATTCTCATGCAGGAAGGGGAACAGGAAACGGGGGAACAAGACAGACGCCTCCGCACCGAACTCCCAAAAGTTGTTTCCTTCCGACTGGCTGCCTGACAACGCCTCATAAGCACCACGGATTTTGGCCGAGAAAACCTCCGAGCCCTTGAACAAGTTCCGGTGCTGATAGTTCAAACTCGAAGCAAAGCCAAAATCCCCTGCCGAGTTCGTCCCTTCCAGATCGACCCCGAAACCTTGCAACTTGGCGGGAGAAGTCAGGATCGTACAATTGAGCTTCATCGTGTCGTTCTCTTCGACCTCCGAAAAGCGGATATTCACATTGCGCAAAGCACGCAACGTGGCAAACGAAGAATAGGTCTGCTCCACCGTCCGCTCGTTATACAGGCGTCCCGGCATGATATAATTGCTCTTGCGCAAAACTCCGGGACGGATGCTTCTGCCGTTCTTGCCGTACAGGATATCGATACCGCCAGTCCGGACCGTATCGTAAGGCAACGCGTTGTTTTCCTCCAACGTCAACGGATCGTAATCGGTCACGATCGAAACGTCTTTAATGTAATACCGGCGATGCAACGTGTCGACCACCGTCCCGTCGGGCTTCTGCAAACGGTAGGGTTTCAGCAACATGTCCAGATCCACGATATTGCGGTTCAATGAGCTATCGGCAATATAAGACAGGTAATCCCGGTTGAAGGCATAATACCCCCGCCGCCGGAGCAAAGTCGTGAGGCGTTGCCGCTCCTTGTCCAGTACATCGCGGTCAAACAGGGCGCTGTCTTTTATCAGGGAAGTATAATCGTCGGAATAAGTACGGAAAGCCGAAGCCAGGACGGAACGGTGGGGCGGTTTGAGTTTGGCGATGCTGTCGATCTTCGGATCGTTCAAATCCACCGAATAGTCATGGATGCGGTAAGGGATGTTAGGGACGATCTTATAGGTCACAACCGCCTTTTTGCTTCGCGAAGTATCGATAGAAGCCGAGACTTCGGCATTCATATATCCTTTATTGATGAAGAAACGTTTCAACTCGTCGACCGATTGCGTTACCAGCGCCGTATCCAGGATAACGGGCGCCTCCCCCATCCGGCGAAGCTGTTTATTGATCCATTTCTTCTCGTTCCGGCCCGACCAGTCGTACACGAACAACTGCCATTTCATCAACCCGAATGCCTTAAAATTGGGCTGCTGGCGCAAATAAGGCTTCAAATCGCCGGTTTTATACGTCTTGCCATCCGACACGATCTCCACTTTGTCCAGCAGGTATTCTCCCTCGCCCACATATTTCGTCGAGCTACAGGAGAAGAACAGCAATAGGAAAAAAATGAAATATAGTGTCCGGATTCCCTTCATCATTCAAGCTTTTACGCACGCAAATGTAAAAATAAAATGTGGTTTATGTTTTATCATTTATCATTTATCAATGGCACATAAATCATAAATCATAAAAACCTATTACCTTTGCCGCATAAAAAGAGGAAAGATGCTAAGCAAGGGGAAAGTCAAATACATCCATTCGTTAGAAATGAAGAAACATCGGAACGAACTGAATGCATTCGTTGCCGAAGGGAACAAACTGGTGGCCGACATGATGTTTGCTTTCGAATGCGAACTGATTCTCGCCAAACCCTCCTGGATGGCGATGCAGGGAAACATTCCGGCGAAAGAATTGTTGGAAGCGGAAGACGAAGACATCCGCAAAGCCAGTTTCCTGAAAAACCCGCAGGATGTACTCGCCGTATTCAAACGTCCGGACTGGTCGCTCGACGAAGCCGATCCTTCCTCATCGCTCGTTTTAGCTTTGGACGGCATACAAGATCCGGGGAATCTCGGAACCATCATACGGCTTGCCGACTGGTTCGGCATCGAACATATCGTTTGCAGCCCCGACACCGCGGATGTCTTCAGCCCGAAAACCGTACAGGCCACAATGGGCGCACTGGCACACGTTAAAGTCCATTATACGGAACTGGAAGACTACCTGAAAAAACAGGCGGCGAAGCAGGTTCCGTTGTTCGGCACATTCCTCGACGGAGAAAACATGTACACGAAGGAATTGTCGGCAAACGGAATCATCGTGATGGGGAACGAGGGGAACGGAATACGCCCGCAAATAGGAGAGTTGATCGACCGGAAACTCTACATTCCGAGCTTTCCACCCGAAAGAGAGACTTCAGAGTCTTTGAATGTAGCCATCGCTACGGCCGTCATCTGCGCCGAATTCCGCCGTCGTCAGGGGAATGCCGGCCAATAACAACAAACAAGCCGCTTCGCCGATCGCGGCCGCTTGCGGAAGCCCTAACTCCCGACAGGCATCGAAACCGGGTTCCATCAGCATGAGACTTTTGGCCCGTAGGCATGACACTTTAGTTTCTCCGGCATGCAACTCTTTCCCGACTTCCACCACCGGAAAAAGGATGCCGTCATAGAACTCGGTCCCTGCAATCTCGCTGTCCAGCGGATAGACACCGGCCAAACATCCCTCGTCGTCCAACTCGACGTAATGCATTCGGAAAAGTCCGTTCCAATACACGTAATGGGAAGCGACTCTGCGCATATTGCTCTCTATTTCACCTCCTGTTTCCGCACGGCAGACGAATCTTTTGCCATATCGGTCAGGCGGCCGTAATTATATTTCATGAGGCTCAGGCTATCCAGATAGACCTTGTAGTAAGAGGAGTCGGCATTGTTCATAAAGATATACCCGTACACGCGTTTGACCTGCTTGGTAGGAACCGTCTTCAAAACGGTTTCGTGATAGCCATCGCGAAGCACCTTGTCATTGACGGTCACGATTGTATCGCCCTGATCGGCGCTCATGCGTATTTCCGGTTGATACGTCATATTCTTGTTGATGCCCCAGACATTCATACCCAAGACAAACGAACTGCCGGACGAATAGTTCGTTTCCGGCTTGATGTCGAACGTCACACCGTTAAACAAAGCATCGGGTTCGAGTCTCAAAGAGGTACGGCGAGGCCAGATATCCACCGAATCCTGTTTGGAAACAGGGGCCGCCGAAGCCTGCACATCGCCCAACGCTTGTTGCCGTTTATTCAAATCGGCCAGCACGCGGTCATACACCTTCATATAAATATCCAGATGCCGTCCATACCAAACGAGCGAACTATCGTACTCGGCCTGCGTGATATCATATTTGCGGAAGATGGACCGGTATAAGGCCTCTTTGCGGGCATCATCGGAAAACTCCTTGGCGTCCAGGCTGATCATGGCTTCCGCCAATTGCATATCCACCTGTACGGCCTGCATCTTCTTTTCCGAAAGAATGTCATCCGGTACTTTGCTACAGGCAACCAGCCAGGTTGCCAGCAACAAAACGACACTATATCTATGCAGCCTGTTCCGCATCAATTCTTTTATTTTTCTTTTGAGAGACTTGTCGACAATGTATGACGGTAGAACAGCAACAACAAAAAGACGCCTACGCAAATCGCCGAATCGGCCAAGTTAAAGATCGGACGGAAAAAGATGAACTCCTCTCCTCCCCACACCGGAATCCATTCGGGCAACACCGTCTGTATCAAAGGGAAATAGAACATATCGACCACTTTCCCGTGCAACCAACCGGCATAACCGCCTCCCTCCGGCATAAACGAGGCGACCTGCCCGAAGCTATGATCGAACACTACCCCATAGAATATGGAGTCGATGATATTCCCGATAGCCCCCGCAAAGATCAACGAGATACAAGCGATAAAGCCAAAGGTGTAATTCTGTTTCACCAGCTTATAGAGGTAATAACCGATAAAACCGACGGCCACGATGCGGAATACCGACAAAAAAAGCTTGCCGATCACTTCTATCCCGAAAGCCATTCCCGGATTCTCGGTGAAGTACAGATAAAACCACGGGGTGATTTCAATGCTCTCATGCAATTGCATGTGAGTCTTAATCCATATTTTAAGAGCCTGGTCAAGAATAAGGAGCAGCATCACAATCAACGCTGCTCCCCAACCTTTGGAATATCTCATTTACTTGGCACCTCCCTGTTTAGCTTCGATACTCAACGTAGCGTGAGGTACTGCACGTAATCTTTCTTTCGGGATCAATTTACCGGTCTCGCGGCAAATACCGTATGTCTTATTCTCAATCCGGATCAATGCCGCCTGCAAGTTCTGGATAAACTTCATCTGGCGTTGTGCCAAACGACCGGCCTCTTCCTTCGATAAAGTCGCAGCACCTTCCTCCAATACTTTAAACGTAGGAGACGTATCGGCGACATCATTGCCGTCAGAATTGGTGACACCGGATCTCAACAGGTCATAATCTTTTTTCGCCTTTTCCAGCTTTTCCAATATTATGGCGCGGAACTCCTCGAGTTCGGCATCCGAATATCTTGTCTTTTCTGCCATGGTTCATTTAAATTAATAATTAACAATCAAGAATGAATAATGAATAATGAATAATTCAACAATGAGAAAGATTTCCTTTTCTCTTGCCCACAAATATAAGCAATTCTTCCATTGTTCATTATTAATTATTCATTATTCATTGAATATTTATGCTTTTTCGATCCGGACCGAAAGCTTGAAGTCTTCGAAATCCATCTCGGTCGCGTCGCTGATCACATCCGTAATTTCCACTGATACAGCCAACACCTGGTTTGCGATATAGGAATTGAAGTCCTTGATCGCCTCGTCCATCCCATCGTTCGAAAGGACAGTGACGGATATTTTGTCGGTGATGTCATAACCGCTGCTCTTACGCAGGTTCTGGATACGGTTTACCAACTCACGCGCCAGTCCTTCCTTGCGGAGTTTTTCCGTCACGGTGATATCCAGCGCCACCGTCAAGCGGCCTTCGTTCGCAACCAACCAGCCCGGTATGTCTTCGGAGATGATTTCGACGTCTGCACGTTCGATCATCGCCTCCTGTCCTTCGACGGTCAGCGTGAACGTTCCGGCATTCTCGAACGCATTGATTTCGTCCTGGCTCATCGCCTGGATAGCGGCGGCCAATGCCTTCATGATCTTGCCGTAACGCGGGCCCAGCTTCTTGAAGTCCGGCTTGATCTTCTTCACTAAAATACCGGCGGCATTATCGACAAACTTCAGTTCCTTCACATTGACCTCGTTCAAGATCAGCGCTTTCACGGCTTCGATGCTTTCCTGCTGGTGGGCATCCACAACCGGGACCATGATGGTTTGAAGCGGCTGACGCACCTTGATGTTCACCTTACGGCGCAAAGCCAGCACCATAGAAGACACATCCTGAGCCATCTGCATACGTTCTTCCAGGTCCTTGTCGATCATTGCCTCATTGCAAACCGGGAATTCGGACAGGTGGACAGATTCAACCTTTTCGCGTCCGGTAGCGGCGATCAGGTCACAGAACAACCGGTCTGCATAGAACGGCGCGATCGGAGCCATCAACTTGGCAACCGTTTCCAGACAGGTGTACAAAGTCTGGTAAGCGGACAACTTGTCGGTCGTCATGCCTCCACCCCAGAAACGGCGGCGGTTCAGGCGCACATACCAGTTACTCAGGTTATCGTTTACGAAATCGGAGATCGCACGTCCGGCACGGGTCGGTTCGTATGTATCCAGGAATCCATCCACATCCTTTACCAACGAATTCAGCAACGACAGAATCCAACGGTCGATTTCGGGACGTTCTTTCCAATCCACATCCGGTTCGGAATAATCGAAACCGTCCACATTCGCATACAAGGCGAAGAACGAATATGTATTATATAATGTACCGAAGAACTTGCGGCGAACTTCTTCGATACCGTCGATATCAAACTTGATGTTATCCCACGGAGAGGCATTCGTAATCATGTACCAGCGCAAAGGATCGGAACCGTACTGTTCGATCGTGGCGAACGGATCGACGGCGTTGCCCAGGCGTTTGGACATCTTGTTGCCATTCTTGTCCAGCACCAAGCCGTTCGAAACGACGGCTTTATACGACACGCTATCGAATACCATCGTAGCGATCGCATGTAAAGTGAAGAACCATCCGCGTGTCTGGTCGACGCCTTCGGCGATGAAATCGGCCGGATAAACCTTGCGGTCGTCGAAGATTTCCTTGTTCTCAAACGGATAATGAATCTGAGCATAAGGCATCGCGCCGGAATCGAACCATACGTCGATCAGGTCGGTCTCGCGCTTCATCGGCTTACCGCTTTCGGAAACCAGGATCACATCATCCACATACGGACGGTGCAGGTCGATCTTTTCGTAGTTTTCCTTCGTATATTCGCCCGGTTGGAATTTCAATTCCTTATACGGGTTGGACTCCATCAGCCCGGCTTTTACGGATTTCTCAATTTCATTGTACAGTTCTTCAACCGAACCGATGCAGATTTCTTCCGCCCCGTCTTCGGTACGCCAGATAGGCAACGGCGTTCCCCAGTAGCGACTACGGCTCAGGTTCCAGTCCTGAAGGTTTTCCAACCATTTGCCGAAACGTCCCGTGCCGGTGCTCTGCGGTTTCCAGTTGATCGTATTGTTCAGTTCGATCATCCGTTCGCGGCAAGCGGTCGTGCGGATAAACCAGCTATCCAGCGGATAGTACAACACAGGCTTGTCCGTACGCCAACAATGCGGATAGTTGTGCACATGCTTCTCGATGCGGAACACACGGTTCTGCGCTTTCAGCATCATGCAGATTTCGATATCCAGCGTTTCGTCTTTTTCGCCTTTGGTCGCATCATAAGCGTTCTTCACGAACTTACCCTGCCACGGGTCGTAGTCGGCCGCATTCATGTGCTCCTGTACATATTCGGGATCGAGGTCTTCCAACAGATAGAACTTACCTGTCATATCGACCATCGGACGGCGGTTCCCGTCTTTGTCGATCATCATCAAAGGAGGTACGCCGCTTGCTTTTGCCACACGGTCGTCATCCGCACCGAAAGTCGGAGCGATATGTACGATACCCGTACCATCTTCAACCGTCACATAGTCGCCGGTGATTACCCGGAAAGCGCCTTCGCCCGGATTGACCCACGGGATCAGTTGCTCGTAGCGCATGCCGGCCAGTTCCGGACCTTTCCATTCGCCGACCACTTTGAACGGCACCAGTTTGTCGCCCGGTTTATAATCGGCCAGAGCCATATCAGCTGCTTTCGGATTGAAATACACATTCAACAAGTCCTTAGCCAAAACAGCCGTCATCGGCATGCCCGTGTACGGATTATAAGTCTGGACAGCCACATAAGTAAAATTCGGGCCTACGCAAAGAGCCGTGTTGGAAGGCAATGTCCACGGAGTAGTCGTCCATGCCAGGAAGAACGGTTCGCCGAACTCCGCCATCTCCGGTTTCGGATCGAGAATGCGGAACTGGGCCGTACAAGTCGTATCCTTCACGTCACGATAGCAGCCCGGCTGGTTCAACTCATGCGAGCTAAGCCCCGTTCCGGCAGCCGGCGAATACGGCTGGATCGTGTACCCTTTGTAAAGCAATCCTTTCTTATACAGTTCCTTCAGCAGGTACCACAATGTTTCGATATAACGGTTGTCGTAAGTGATATACGGGTTTTCAAGGTCGACCCAATATCCCATCTTCTGTGTCAGATCCGTCCATTCCTTCGTGAACTTCATCACGTCGCGGCGGCAGGCGGCATTATATTCGGCCACAGAGATCTTTTTGCCGATATCTTCCTTGGTGATACCCAATGTTTTTTCAACTCCCAGCTCTACCGGAAGTCCGTGTGTATCCCATCCCGCCTTACGGTTGACAAGATATCCTTTCATGGTCTTATAACGGCAGAAAATATCCTTAATCGAACGGGCAATCACATGGTGAATACCGGGCATACCGTTTGCAGAAGGAGGACCTTCATAAAAGACAAACGAGGGATGTCCTTCGCGGATTTCAAGACTCTTATGGAAGATGTCGCCATCCTGCCATTTCTTCAGCACCTCTTTATTGACGTTCGACAAGTCAAATTTCGAGTATTCGGCAAATTTCTTACTCATATGCGTTATATTTATCTATCTTCTCAAAAATTGCCGCAAAGGTAGTGATTTAATTCGAATTAGGCAATATGGGAACCACAAGGTATCAAATCTCTCCGGACGTATTTCCCAGCGCCATCAATAATGCCACCACTTCCGAATAATTCTTCCGGCCGGAGGGGATGTTGTTTCCTTTCAGGAACCAGTTGTAAACGGTACTCTGGATCTCGCCTATAAACGGGCTGTACAAATTCTCCCAGTAAGCGACTTTCCGGTTGTAAAGATCTTTTACTTCGGGGGAGATCGTCTCTTTCCATTCATTAAACTCCTCTTCCGACAATAAGCCGTAGGCATTGCTCAACACATAAGGCAACAAAGCAAAATAAGCCGAAAACCGGATTTCCGGCACTCCGGAACGGGAACAGACGAGAAAACCATACAAATTCGCTTCCGCCTCACTGGAAACTCCCAATACATGCGCCATTTCATGTGCATAAGTAAACGGATACTGGACCGGGAGCAGATCAGGGTTCAGATTATATTCGGTAAAAAATGGTCCCATATACCCCAATACCCCCACTCCACTCATCAAAAAGGGCATTAACATCGGCTTCGGATGCAAATACCCGGCAGGACTGACTAAAGAGAAACGCCCGGCAATTTCATGATATCCCTTTTTCACTTCCTCTGCGACGAGGGCCTTATCTATTTTTTCGACAGGCGCAAAGGACGCATTCAACGAATCTGTATAAGTAAATAAGAACGAACGGAAAGCGTCGGCTGAATAAGCCGCATACGGGATTTCCGTCCGTGTAAAAAAGTCTTTCCTGAAATAATTCAATCCCCAAGCCAGATAAAACCAGACATATATCCACAACAAATATTCGATCATCCGTCCGGCTGTCGCCCGCCAGGAACGTTTCTTCACAATGGCATAAACCAGATAAGCAAGCAAACCGGCCATACTACCGTATATCAGGCAATCACCTATCGAAAAAGAAAATAGAGAAGAAAAACAGGACAAAGCACCCGATATATAGGGATATACATTCCGGGCATACGCCTCTCCCATATCCGGCGAACGCATGGCGCACCAGATACCGGCCAGAAGGAGAGACAAGACTATCCAGCGTATATATTTCAATTTGAAATATTTTTATTCAATAACTTCTTCACTTCCGCTTCCGACAGATTCCGGCGACGGGCATAATCTTTCATCTGTTCTTCATCAATATTACCGATCATGAAATATTGGGAATCCGGATGTGCAATATAAATGCCGCTCACCGTCGCCGTTGGGTACATAGCGCCGTTTTCCGTCAACCGGACACCGATCTGTGACATATTTAACAACTTATCCAACGTATAGTTCAAAAGCTGGTCCGGCAATGAAGGATAACCGATAGCCGGACGTATTCCCTGATATTTCACTTTATACAGGTCGGAGATGGAAAGCGATTCATCCGGAGCATATCCCCAATATTCCTTACGGACCTTTTCATGGAGATATTCGGCCGTAGCCTCGGCCAGACGATCGGTCAGGGTTTGCAACAACATGGAATTATAGGTATCTCCCTCCTGCTCGAACCGTTCTTTCAGAGATTCGGCGCCGGCACCGGCCGTCACCACGAAAGCGCCGACATAATCCGTACGTCCTTCCGATAACGGCATCACATAATCGGCCAGCGACTTATAGATGCCTTCCTCTTTCTTCGCCTGTTGGCGCAAAACAGGAAGCAAGACTTCTCCTATCCGGATATTATCTCCGTCACCATTCGCCGGGAAGAAGCCATAAACCGCCTTGCAATACTCGGCTTTCATCTCGACCAGACGATCCAGCAACTTAACGGCATCCTTATATAACTGCATAGCCTCCGACGCCTTTGCACGGTCCGCTTCCGGAAATTCGGCCAGCCAGGCGGCACGACAAGCATCGCAACTGTGGACTTGCGTAATTTCCGAAAAACGCCCGTTCAGTTTCCAAGCGCTAAAGAAGAAGGTCCAATGGATATATGGGATTATTTCCTCCAAAGGAATAGAAGGAATCACCTGTACCCCGCTCCGGGCCGGAACGACCGGATTATAAGAAGCCCAGTCGATCACCGGACGATTCGTCCGGGCTTCCGCCAACGGGACCAGTATCTCTTTTTTCTTATTCACAGAGGCACGCAGAGCTTCATACTCACTGTTCAACTGGGCCACATAAGCATCGCGCGTATCCGGGTTCAACAGTTTGGCCGCAATCAACGGGTTTTGCGAGGCGTCCAGCACATGAATGACCGGATAGTCATAATGCGGAGCGATCTTAATGGCCGTATGCAACTTCGAAGTCGTGGCGCCGCCCACCATTATGGGAATGCTCAGGCCGGCTTTCTGCATCTCGTCCGTCACATGTACCATCTCTTCGAGCGAAGGCGTGATCAGACCGGAAAGACAGACCAGGTCGGGCTTTTCTTCGATTGCTTTTTTTACGATCACGTCCGCCGGAACCATCACCCCCAAATCGACCACCTCATAATTGTTGCAAGCCAGGACAATCGAAACAATATTCTTTCCGATGTCATGCACATCGCCTTTCACGGTCGCAAACAGGACCTTCCCCGCCTTAGCAGAATCAGATGAGACCTTTTCCGCCTCGATTGCCGGTTGCAGGATGGCAACGGCCTTTTTCATCGTGCGAGCAGTCTTGACAACCTGTGGCAGGAACATTTTTCCGGCGCCGAACAATTCGCCGACCTTATTCATCCCCCCCATCAACGGTCCGTCGATAATATCCACCGCACGCGGGTATTCCTTCAAGGCTTCCTGCAAATCTTCTTCCAAATGATCGCCGACCCCTTTTATCAGAGCATATTCCAAACGCTCCTTCAACGGATATTCACGCCAGACCTCCTGCTTTTCCTCTCCACCCTCCTGCACTTTCACATGCAGGTTCTGGGCATATGTGATCAGCTCTTCAGCAGCTTCCGGACGGCGCGCCAGAATGACGTCTTCCAACAACGTACGGAAAGCCGGTTCGATATCTTCATAGAGTACGGACGACGACGGGTTCACGATCCCCATGTCCATGCCTTTGTTAATCGCATGATACAGGAATACGGAATGCATGGCCTCCCGTACATAATTATTTCCACGGAAAGAAAAGGAAAGATTGCTGACACCGCCGCTCACCTTCGCCCCCGGCAGGTTCTTCTTTATCCATTCCACGGCACGGATAAAGTCAAGTCCGTACCCGTTATGTTCTTCCATACCGGTAGCGATAGCCAGCACATTCGGATCGAAAATAATTCCGTTCGGATCGAAATCGACTTTCTCCCGAAGGAGACGGTAAGCGCGTCCGCAAACCTCGACCTTCCGTTCGAACGTGTCGGCCTGTCCTTTTTCATCAAAAGCCATTACGACCGTAGCCGCCCCCAGCTGTTTGATGCGGGCGGCATGTTGCAGGAATACCTCTTCGCCTTCTTTCAAAGAAATCGAATTCACGATGCTTTTACCCTGCACGCACATCAAGCCTTTTTCGATCACCTCCCATTTGGAAGAGTCGATCATCACGGGAACACGGGAAATATCGGGCTCGGAAGCGATCAGGTTCAGGAAAGTCGTCATCTCCTTCACGGCATCCAACATTCCGTCGTCCATATTGATATCGATCACCTGCGCACCGTCTTCCACCTGCTTGCGAGCAATCGTCAAAGCCTCTTCATAATTTTCCTCCTTGATCAGGCGCAAGAACTTACGTGAACCGGCCACATTGCATCGTTCACCGACATTCACGAAATTATTCTCCGGCTTTACTTCCAGCAACTCCAGACCGGACAACCAAAGACAATCGGGCCTCGGAGCCGGTACATGCGGCTTGGCCCCTTTCACCAATTCGGGATATTTGGCGATATGGGCCGGCGTCGTACCGCAACAGCCACCCAAGATATTCACCAGCCCTTCGTCGATAAAGGGTTTTACATGGACAGCCATCTTTTCCGGCGTCTCGTCATAGGAGCCGAAACTGTTCGGCAGGCCGGCATTCGGATAAGCACTTATATAATAAGGAGCATGTTTAGCCAGTTCAGCCAGGTAAGGTTTCATATCGGCAGCACCGAAAGAGCAGTTCAGGCCGACACTGACTATATTGGTATGCCCGACGGAAGCCAAAAACGCAAGCAACGTCTGTCCGGAAAACGTACGTCCCCCCTGGGCAGACAACGTCAGAGAAAGCATAATCGGCAAATCCTTGCCTTTTTCCTTCAGCACGGTCTCGGCGGCTTCCAGTCCGGCTTTCACATTCAGCGTGTCGAAAGTCGTTTCAAACAGGACGATATCCACGCCCCCGTCTACCAAAGCGTCCACCTGTTCCTTATAGGCGTCATACAAATCCATATAGGTGACAGCCCGGTAAGCCGGATCGCCCACGTCGGGACTCATCGAGGCCGTCTTATTGGTCGGGCCGATGGAACCGGCAACAAAAATCGTGCGATCCGGATGTTCCGTCATGAAACCGTCGGCCACCTCGCGCGCCAACTTTCCGGCAGCCAGATTGATATTCCGTACCTGTCCCTGCATGCCGTAATCTTCCATCGAGATGGCGTTGGCATTGAAAGTGTTGGTAGCAAAAATATCGGCACCGGCATCCAGATACTGACGGTGGATCGATTTGATCACATCCGGCCGGGTGATGCACAACAGGTCGTTATTTCCTTTCAGGTCGCTCGTCCAATCGGCAAACTGTTCTCCGCGATAGTCCTTCTCGGTCAGTTTAAAGCCTTGGACCATCGTACCCATTCCTCCGTCCAGAATCAAAATGCGTTCTTTCAGGAGATTCAAAAATATTTCTTTATCCATAAAGGTTCGTTACCGTTTAAATGCACGATCCATCTCCCGGCGGTCGTCCCGTTCCTTGATAGAGTCGCGTTTGTCATATTCCTTCTTACCTTTGGCGATAGCCACAACGACTTTGGCCAGTCCTTTATCATTAATAAAAAGACGTGTCGGAATAATTGTAAAGCCATTATTGCGGGCAGCGCTTTCAATCTTCCGCAATTCCTTTTTAGTCAGCAACAGCTTGCGGTCACGGCGAGCCGTATGGTTATTGTATGTCCCGTAGAAATATTCTGCCACATACATATTCTTCACCCACAATTCACCCTTCTCCACAATACAAAACGTATCGACCAGACTCGCCTTTCCCAGACGGATCGATTTGATCTCCGTACCGGTCAGCACGATCCCTGCCGTAAACGTGTCGAGCAACTCATAATCGAAAGTCGCCCGCTTGTTCTTTATCTGTATGTTATTACTAATCTTCTCTTTCATCTTATTCTTCTATCAAAAACGTAAACCGGGCATCAGCATGGAAAGAATGACCTCGATCAACCAGGGCGTCAGCAAAATCAGACCGGTCGCGGTCCCGACAAACTTCAGGCGTATCTTCTCCTCCACCTGCATATAAGGGCCGGCCCCTTCCCATACGATATAAAATGTATATAACACGAATATACGCAAAAAGAAAAACTCCGGAAGCAACATCAACACGATGTTCAATGCAAACATCAGCGAAGACGAATAGCCGACAAAGCGTTGACACAGTTTCATATCCTTCTCCCGTTTGAACCATCCCTGCCAAATCTCATTCAGCAAATAGGAAGCCAGATAAAAGCCGCCGAACGCAGCGACTAATGTCCGGATAGACGACTTCAACGCCAGTTCGACATCAAACTCCTTCCGAGTGAACAGCACGCCTAAAAAAGCAGCAACCGTAACGAATCCGATGAGGGGATACACAAACCGGGATAAAAACTCATCGTCCTTTTCTTCTTTTCTCGTCAGAATATCCCACGCCTTTCCCGGCTGGGAGATGATGGCTACAACCAATTTAAATATCTCTTTATACATTTTTCAATACGCTCGTTTGCTATTTATCATTTTATTTGCCTTTTCCTGTCAAGTCTATTGTAAACACGTCGGAACTTTTCCAGTTTATCGATGCAGAATCCTTCCCGAACGAATATGCATAGTTAATCCGGAACTTCAGTTCATCCGAATGATTCTTTTCCGCCTTTTTCACCAGATCTTCGATATTAAACGCACAAGGAATAATCATCGCCTCGCCTCTTGTCGTGTCCGCCTTGATTCTGATAGTGCGGAGGTAGAGGCTATAAATATTATCGTCTCCCAACAATTTATCCGAATTATAGGACAAAGAGAAACTGTCCACTTGGTTTGCCGGGTGATTGCTTATCTCCGTGAACAGGAACAAATTGCCTCTGATATAAGCGGAACGCGCCTGGAGGGAAGAAAGCAACAGTTCGTCCTTTGCAACGCTGGAAGTATCGGTCAATGTATTATAGAAGTTCCAACGATTGACCTCCGAGATCGTATTCTCATAGATAACCGCCTCGATATAACTGGTATCCGTTCCTGTCCCCATATTGTTTGCAGTCCCATAATCGATGGAATAATCAAACAAAATACATTCTCCGTTTTCCACATTGGCATTCTGGAAATCTTCCGAAGAAACCACAACGTCTCCCTTGGTATAAATAGCTTTACCCGGTCCGTATCCGGTCACCACGACCCCAGCCTGATTTGCCATCGTCAACTGGGTGGCCGGATCTCCCAAACAAGAACTCAACACAACCAAACAAAAGGTCCAAACGCCATATAATACTGTTTTTCTCATTTCCATAACAAATTTGAAGTCGTATTTATCTCCCTCTCTTAATGGAGGAAACGCACAAAGGTACGAAAAAAGGTTTATACGGCAAAAGCCTGAAGATTAATTACAACTGAAAGGCATTGGCTAAAAAACAAACAAGCATCGAATAGAAATCCGGTGCTTGTCCGTTTTCCATCCGATGCCTATCTATTCTCACTTATTTATAGATATCAATTTGTAGTTTCCTCAATCAAGAATTGAGAAATCTCAGAATATCCCCAAGTCGCGATCTTTGTCGAATCCGAGTTGAATGTCAACGGATACTTCACACGATAATTTACACTCTTTTTCCCTGCTGCCGATTCTTTACTTTTCAACATGGAATAAAATTGACCACCTTCAATAGCGATCGGATCTATCGCATTGCTCATAGTGGGAGCTTTTCCTTCTTCCTTCTTTTGAGCACGTACACATAATGTATAAACACGTTCTGTTCCATCCACTGTTTCCGGCTCCTGATCATAGTCCATAGTTATTACGTAACTGTTCTTCTGATCCGTCAACACAGAAGCAAAAGCAGGGACAGCAATGATTCTCTTATAGTTATTAGACATCAATAATCCTGTTCCACAGTCAGATAAGAGCAATTCATTATCCAATGCCGTTGAATCTAAAGACGAAAAATTCAAATTATATTTAGCGAATGGTGACGATGCTATTCCTGTCGCCACATAAAAACCATTAGTAGAGACATTTGCATTATCCGGTGAATCATAATCAATCTGTACATTAGCTACTATACAATCTCCAGAACTATACGTCGGATCGTTTGCAATTGACGAGATATACAGAGGAATAGAAGTGTAAGGATAACCGACAGGATAAATCAGTGTTTTCATCGAAGAAGAATAATCCACTATTGCATATATCCCCGGAATCGTCTGTTGATTACCGCCGCCATCCAAACAAGAGGTTAACGAAAACATGCCTGCAGCGATTGCTGCCAATCCTAAAACTTTAAGTTTCTTCATTTTTACTGTTCTTTAATTATAAATTATTTATTATTTATTTGTTCTTACTCAAAAGCCGAAACGGAAACCCGCCTGCAAATTCACATTAAACGGTTTCTCGGAACGGATCGTCTCGATATCGCTTCCGTTATCGAAATAATAACCGGCTCCCACCTCCGCATAAACACTCAAGAAACGGAGCAACGGATAGCTGGCACCGGCACGGGCATTCACAGACCACATCCATTCTTTCATACGGATATGCTTCTTCTCGTGACGGATTTCATTGTCTTCCACAAATATTTTGGCATTCAGCTTGCCGGCAACATTGACCTCGGTCATGCCACCCGCCGCTGCATAAAATTGAATACGTCTCCATTCTGCAATCTTATAAGACAAAGAAAGAGGGATTCCTATAAAATGCAACTTCTGCTTCGTTTCGCCATGATATATAGCCCCAGTCTCCCATTCGGAAGAGAGGAGTGTATAGTTCAAACCGGATTGAAGGGAAAAACGATCATTCAAAGAATAACTGACGCCCAATCCGACCGAAACCGGTGTCTTATGGCGAATATTCGTTTTCGGAGATTGGTTATTGAAATACGGGGAATTCAATTGCAACAACTCCTGATCTGTCATCAACGTATTCTTCAAGGCATAAGTATTCAAAGAATTGGATGTCCCGGCACTCACGCTGCCGCCTCCCATACCAAAACTCCATCTTTTTGCCCGCGTTTTCTTTTCTTCTTTTTCCACTGGCGCTGCATCCGCGAGTAAAGAGTGCGTTTCCGTCGGCATTGCCGTCTCGGTCGTTTCCGCCACCTCGGTTACCTCGGCTACTTCAGCTGCTTCGGAAGCAACCACTGCGACAGCGTCCTTGTCTTCCGCCGAAAGGACAACGTCGTCTTCCGTTATGTCCGACCGGAATGCAGTAGCGGCCGCAACTTGCGCAACGACACGTTTTGCCACCCGGTTAACAGGAGCGGAAGCTGTAACTGCAGGTATCACCGGCTCGGACTGTTCAGCCAGCCGGCTCTCTACAACCTCGGTTTCTTGCTGGATCGTTTCGGCTACAGGCAGATGTTCCCGGTCGTGGTTAGAGACATAAACCCCACCCGTCACAACTAATAAAGAAATAACGGCTGCCGCCGCCCAATAGCGTAAAGTCCTCCGGAAAGGGACAGACTTTTTAGCTGCGAGGCGGTCAGCTATCGCTTTCCAATCGCCCGGCATCGTATCCGCTTCGAAGTCCTGCAGCTTCGAACGGAACAAATCGTCAAATGTATCTCTTTCCTTATCCTTCATTTCTTTTTACTCAATACAATTCATTAATCCTGCGTTGCAATAATTGTTTGGCACGCGTAAACTGCGACCGGGACGTGCTCTCCGTTATATTCATCATCTCGCTGATCTCCTTATGCGAATAACCTTCTATTGCAAACAAGTTGAACACTGTTCGAAAACCGGCAGGAAGCTCCTGCACCAATTTCATCAACTCGACTGCCGACATATCGGATATCGCGGAACTGTCCGGGTGGATCAACTCCGCAGTATTATCCAGATCGGTAGCCTCACGCAAGACATCCGATTTGCGCAAATACTCCAACGCACAATTGACAAAGATCTTTCGCATCCACCCTTCAAATGACCCGATCCCCGAATAAGAGTCCATGCCGGTGAAGACTTTTACAAAACCATCCTGCAGCAAATCACGGGCAGTCTCCCTGTCGCTAACATAACGCAGACAAACCCCCATCATTTTACGGGAATACGTTTCGTACAGCTCCTTCTGAGCCAGCCTTTCCCCATTCTTACAACCCTCTATCAGTTGTTTCTCCGTCATTTAATGTGTGCCTTCATGCCCTTTCCAGGGCCATACATTTATTATGATGTTCAGATGATCCGAAACGCTGCATTCCGGATGAAATATTTTTCCTGAAAACGCACAAAGATACTGTATTCCGGCAAATAATCGGAAAAGGAAAGAGAAAAGATCATTTAGGGAAGGATGAAAGATAATAATAGGTTTCTTTCGATAGCGCACTTTCGATATGGTAGCGGGTGGAAGATGAAACGGAAAACGTATATCCCCGCTCCGAAGCCGTATCGACAGGCAGATAGATGGAAGTATCCCGGATTCCCGTCATCAGGATATTCCGGGCGGATGCCGGGTCTATCGAATCCGTCAGCGAATAATAGACGGTATAAGTCAACACATCCTTTTCCGAATCCGGTTTCTGCCAGAAGAGCTTCAACTCGCTCCCTTCCTTTTCCACCCGTATCTCTTCCGGGGCGGCGGGAACCGTATCGTCCAACCATGACAAAGGCGGAAGCTGTGCCGGATATTTATAATATTTATCTTTCAACTCGTCGTACAACCCTTTCGTATTGTCGAGGATGTTCGCACAACGGAAAAACGCGCAGCCGGCCCCTCCGTAGTAACGGCTGTAGTCGATCTGGTCCGTGATGTCGTTGACGGTCCAGTCCGCCTCTTCTTTCAACATCCGGTATGCGCCCAATCCCGGAACCACAAGGCGTCCGTTGCAATTATCGACCCAATTGTCGACAAACGGGAAAAAGTTATCATGCAGGTAATACATCATCGGGACGATCATATCCTGCTTCCCATTCTGCATCCACATTTTCGGATCCTGGAAGACGCTTTCGTAGGCCGTCCATCCGGCGTTAGGGACACGTTCGATGCGGTTATATTTTCCGAGGGGCGAACTGCTGACCTGCACCCAGGGCTTTACCGATTTGACATAGTCGTAAATGCGGTAAACCATCTTATTGATATTCTCCCGACGCCATTCCGCCAACGGGCGCTTCTTGCCGTATTTATTGTATAACGCCTTATCGGGAAAGGATTTTGCTTGTTCCGGATAACGGATATAATCAAAATGGATACCGTCGATATCGTATCCGTTCACCAGCTCTTTCACTAAAGACAATATATAGTCGGAAGTTCCGGGAACGCCGGGGTCCAGATACCACTCGCCGTTATGACGCTTGCATAGTTTCGGCTGACGCTTGACAACGGAGAGTTTCCCCTTCTCTTTCACGCTTTTGTCCGTTCCCAGCGGGAAAGTAACGAACCAGGCGTGGCATTCCATCCCGCGTTTGTGGCACTCGTCGACCACGAAAGCCAACGGATCATAGCCCGGCATCGTTCCGTATTTTCCGGAGAAAGTCTTGCTTGCCGGTTCAATAGCCGAGCGCCAGATGACGTCGCCCCGCAAACGGACCTGCAAAAAAACGGTATTGAAATTCGCATCCTGCAAACGGTCCAGAATGTCGCAGACGTCGCGTTGTTGCATCTTCCGTCCTGCCTCCGTCGTTGCCGGCTTGTGCGGCCAGTCCAGACCATAAACGGTTGTCAGCCATACACCTCGAATCTCGCGCTTGGGAGGTTCGACCGCATTCGAAACCGATATCAGTAACAGGAGCAATAACGACAGGCAATACTTTCTCATTTCACACATTTATTCAGCGGTACAAATGTACTGCTTTTTGCGCTTCTACGGGATAATCTGTTGTAAGGAAGTCCACGCCATTTTCAATCATTTCTTTCATCACCTGAGGATCATCGACCGTCCAGACATTGATTTTCAGTTTCAGGTCTTTTGCTTCGGCAAACCATTCGGGATGTTTCTGCATGACCTTATAATTATAATCGAGACCGGCAAAACCGAGTTCTTTCAACTGTTTCGGAGACAAGTCGCCGTTCAGGTAGTAGACCGGCGTCTTCGGGGACAGGCGATGCAGCTCCTTTGCAGCTTCCAGGCTGAAAGCGATATATTCGGTGCGCTTCGTCAATTTCTTGCCGTTCACCATGTCGACTGCAATCTTTGCCGCTTCCCGATCCCGCTGGGGAGTTGCATGGGATTTCAATTCGAAGATCAGCTTGGTCTTTTTCAGCTTCTTCGCCCTGTCCAAATACTGCTCCAATGTCGGAAGCGTTTCGCCATTCGGGAGTTTCAGGTCTTTCAGTTCCGCATAGGGAGTCGTCTGGATATGCTTACCCTGAATCTTGCTATCGTGGAACACGACCGGGACATTGTCTGCGGTCAGGTGCACGTCGAACTCGGAACCATAGACTTTGATCTCATTCGCCCGTTCCAACGAACGAATGGAGTTTTGGGCGGAACCTTCCGTTTTCCAATAACCGCGATGGGCAATCACCTTTGTCTTCCTTTTAGCCGACACGGGAACCGCCACCAGCACGCACAAAAGAAAAAGGAGAAAGAGTTTCAAGTGTTTCATAATGTAGTAGTTTATATGTTATTTTCGGATCAAGCCAAAAGTAAAGGATTATTTTCCAATCTCTGACAAATAACGTTCCGCCTCGATTGCAGCCGCGCAACCGCTACCGGCAGCCGTAATAGCTTGGCGATAATGCGGGTCAGCCACGTCACCGGCAGCAAATACCCCCGGCACTCTTGTTTTCGGCGTGCCCGGAACCGTCTTGATATAGCCGATCTCGTCTGTTTCTACCCAGGGTTTGAATATCTTGGAGTTCGGAGTATGGCCGATAGCCAGGAAGAAACCGTCGATTGCGATATCCACCTTTTCTTCGTCCGGTTCACCCATACGTTTTACCAAATGTGCACCTTCGACACCGTCTTCACCGAAAAGGCCGATCGTGTTATGCTCGAACAAGACCGTGATATTCGGAGTGTTCAGGACACGTTCCTGCATGACTTTCGATGCACGCAAATAAGGTTTGCGGACAATCAGATACACCTGTTTCGCCAAGCTGGACAGATAAAGCGCTTCTTCACAAGCCGTATCGCCACCGCCGACGACAGCCACCACTTTCTTGCGATAGAAGAAACCGTCGCAGGTCGCACAAGCCGAGACACCCATTCCGGCATATTTCTGCTCATCCGGCAATCCTAAATATTTGGCAGTCGCTCCGGTCGAGATGATCAGCGTTTCCGTCTCGATCACCTTCTCGCCGTCGATCGTCACTTTATAGGGAGCGGCAGACAAATCCGTTTCAGTCGCAATGCCGATGCGGATATCCGCACCGAAGCGGGCAGCCTGCTGTTTCAAGTCTTCCATCAGTTCCGTACCGGTAACACCTTCAGGATAACCGGGGAAATTCTCAACTTCGGTCGTAGTCGTTAGCTGTCCGCCAGGCTGAATGCCTTCATAGAGAACAGGAGACAGATTTGCACGTGAAGCATAGATAGCCGCAGTATAACCGGCCGGGCCCGAACCGATAATCAGGCAACGGACTTTTTCATTCTGAGTTGTATTCATCATCTTATTTTTTAATTCTTAATTTTTAATATCCCATCATCTAAGGTCCACGATTTCAGCATCGGGATAGTCTTTCTCGTTAAAAACAAAATAGCTATCCGGTTGGTTTACTCCCGTTTTCATTTTACTGAGACGGATCGTACTGCTGATTCCATTCTTTGAAAAAACGGCGATTGACACCGGAAGACCGGAAAACTTCTCTATCTGGAGTTCCACCCGTACGATATCGCTTTTCTTTCTGGGAATCAGCTCGATGTCGTAAGCGGCTTTGCCATTCGGAGCCGTGCTCTCACCCTTATATTTAGCAGTAAAACCTTTTTTATAGGAACGGAGCAACAGGGCCGGATTCGTAGCCTGCAACTCTTCACCGGTCGGGGTGGAGACGTTGACTTCCCCGTTGCGCTCGACAAACGACCATTGTGTCGTTCCGTCGAACCAAGTGATCATGTCAGGAGTCTTCAGTACGAATTTATCGCCTTTGATATCGACCGTGCCGTCAAAACTCTCCGATACTTTCTGCACATCCGACCGCGTCTGCATCGTAAAATAAGCAGTCAAGCCGTTGGAATCCTCATAAACGGACGCGGCCTTATCCAGAATGGAAGCGGCATTCTGCGCCAATGCTCTCATACCGGATACAGCCCAGAGGCACAGGAAAGCGACCACCAAAAAGCGACAAACTTTTATTTTATTTTCTCTTTTCATGTTCATCTTCATTATCCTGATTTATCTCTTATTTCAATGAATTCAACAACTGTTCCAAGCCGTATTCGTCCTGGATCAAGACCTGACGGGCTTTGCTGCCTTCGAAAGGACCGACAATGCCTGCCGCTTCCAACTGGTCCATCAGGCGGCCTGCACGGTTGTAACCGATTGCGAACTTTCGCTGGATAAGCGAAGTCGAGCCCTGTTGCTGGATCACGATCAGACGGGCAGCTTCGTCGAACAACGGGTCGCGATCCGACAGATCCACCGACCCGGCCGAAGAGGACTCACCGCCTTCACCTACATATTCAGGCAACAGGTAAGCCGTCGGATAAGCCACTTGCGCACCGACATAGTTCACGATATCTTCCACTTCCGGCGTATCGACAAAAGCACACTGGACACGCGTCGGCTCGCTGCTTCCGGTAATCAGGATCAGCATATCGCCCTTACCGATCAGACGGTTGGCACCCGGAGTATCCAGAATCGTGCGGGAGTCGATCTGCGACATCACCTTAAACGCGATACGGCTCGGGAAGTTACTCTTGATCGTACCAGTGATCACTTTCGTGTCCGGCCGCTGGGTTGCCAGGATCATGTGGATACCGACGGCACGGGCCTTAGCCGCGATACGCGAGATCGGCAACTCGATCTCTTTGCCCGAGGTCGCGATCAGGTCGGCAAACTCATCGACGATTGCAACGATATAGGGCAAGAACCGATGTCCTTTCTCCGGGTTCAGACGGCGTGAAATGAACTTCTCATTATATTCCTTTATATTACGTGCCGAAGCCTCCACCAGCAACTTATAACGGTTTTCCATCTCGATCACCAAGGAATTCAAGGTCGCCACCGCATCGCCCGGCTCCGTCACGATCGGCTTGTCGGCATTCGGCAATTTCGCCAGATAATGACGTTCGATCTTCGAGTAGATACTAAATTCCACCTGTTTGGGATCGACCATCACGAACTTCAGTTCGGCCGGATGCTTCTTATACAGCAGAGACGTGATTATCGCATTCAAGCCGACCGATTTACCTTGTCCGGTCGCACCGGCCACCAACAGGTGGGGAGTCTTGCACAAGTCGAACATGAACACCTCGTTGACAATCGTCTTTCCGATCGCCACCGGCAAATCATACGAACATTCCTGGAATTTGCGCGAAGCGACCACCGACTGCATCGAAACAGTCTGCGGTTTATTGTTCGGGACCTCGATCCCGATCGTTCCCTTACCCGGCATCGGCGCGATAATACGGATCTGCAAGGCTGAAAGGCTCAAAGCGATGTCATCTTCCAGGTTCTTGATCTTGGAAATACGCACACCGGCTTCCGGGATGATCTCATAAAGCGTGACCGTCGGTCCGACCGTCGCCTTGATAGAGGCGATATTGATGCCGAAATCCTCCAACGTCTGCTTGATCATCTGCTGGTTCTCTTCCAATTCCTCGCGGTTCACCTCGACATTGCCCGAATCGTAAAATTTCAGCAGGTCGAGCGTCGGGAACATATAGCGGGACAAGTCCAGGCGCGGATCATATTTACCCAATTGGGACTGATCGAAAGTTTCTTCGTCTTCCGGCACTTCCACTTCAAAGGTCGTACCACCGTCGACGGATGCCTCGACAACCGGATCATCTCCCCTGGCTACTTCAAATTCAAAATCATTCTTTTGCGGACTCTCCTTTTCTACCGGCCTTTTCTTTTCTTCTTCGGCTTTCCGCATCTCGGTTTCCGTATCGAAAACATATTCGTCCGGTTCGACGGCCTCTTCCATTGTCTCGCGATATGCAGCAGGCTGAGGAATTGCCGCCGTTTTTTCAACCGGAACATAGACATCCGTTTCCCCTTCCTCCTCTTTTTCCTCTCCCGGCACTTCCGTCGTTTCATTCTTTTCCCGTCTCAAACGGTTCTTCAACCATCCGAAAGAGAAGACATTTTGCAGGAACGGAATCGTCCGTTTACTCGTGAAGATCGCAATAATCAGAAACAGGCCGACCAGCAGCAGGACCGTACCCGGTATCCCGATATTATTCATCATCACCTCCGACAAATAATATCCGTGCTGACCGCCCAAATAAATAAATGTATCTTCATATCCGCGGATAAAGATAAAAGCAAAGAACAACGATCCCCATATCAGCATGGCCGCACTGAACAGGAAACGTTTCAGCAACGACACCCGGCTCAGGTTCATTAGCTTCGCCCCGACCGAACCGAGGAAAAACAGGATCAGGAAAGAAGAAATCCCAAACCACCGGTTCATCAGCAAATCGGCAAGGAAAGCCCCGCGCACGCCCGTCCAGTTCTCTACCGATCCACGATTGATCACCAAATCCGACAACGGGACATTCTCGATCTTGCTCTGATCCGCGCCTCCCGTAAAGAAAAACGAAATCAATGCCAGACCGACATATATGGTAACAATGGAAATAACTAATCCGGTAATAAAACGGGTCCGCTCGCTGGTAAAGAAATTCCGAATCCCTTTAAATTTACTTTCCCCGTTATTCGTATTTTGTTTTGCAGTCGTCTTTTTAGCCATTACACAATTAAATTTACAACTCGCAAATGTACATAGAAAATTTCAAGTTCCCTACGACATTCGCATTTTCCCCCGGCAACTGCATCTAATTCTTTCGAAGCTATCAGAAAAAAACAGTTTTTCACCCTTCATTCCGTAATCGCCGCCGGGATTACAAATAAATACCGACTAAAGTCAGAATCCTTATTAGCTTTACAAAGAAAAAATTGTTACTTTTGCAAGTTATAAACGCAAGGTATCTACAAAGATCATTCGCATGGAAAAAGAAAACAACCCGATATACGAACGCAACACGCTGGAATTTGTAACCGTTGCACTGGAATTTTGTACGTTTGTCGAGAATGCCGGCAATAGCGGGCTTTTCGACTTTTTGGATAAGGCGGTCAAGATCTTGCCGTTGCTGTATCTGAAAGCCACCCTTCTGCCCGAAACGGAAGAAGACGAAGATGCAGAACCGGAGTTGACTGTCACGGAAGAAATGTACGAATCGGTCCGCAACCGGATCGCCGGATTGCTCGGAGAGAAAGACTCCTACCTCGAGACGTTCCATCCGGACATGCAATACAGCGACACGCCGATCGCCGCCTTTATCTCGGAGAATCTGGCCGATGTTTACCAGGATACGGGCAACTTCATCTCTTTGTTCCGCCAGGGCAATGAAGAAGTGATGCTCGAAGCAATCGTTTTGTGCCGTAAAAACTTCCGCGAATTCTGGGGACAACAATTATTAAATGCATTGAAAGCGCTCCACGCCGTGCGATACAGCGATGAAGGGCTTTTAGAAACCGACGAAGAAGAATGACACAACAATATACACATTCGATAACAAAAGAAGCAATATCCGGACTTCCCTTAGAGGAATTTGCCGGACGGATCATCGTGATCGACACATTGAGAGATGCGGAGAAAGCAGTCAGCTACCTTTCCGAATTCCAGTCTGTCGGGTTCGACACGGAAACCCGCCCGAGCTTCAAGAAAGGACAACGGTTCAAAATATCGCTTATGCAGATTTCGACCGACGATACTTGTTTCCTGTTCCGCCTGAACCGGATCGACATCCCGGAAGTTCTCGAAGGATTTCTGTCAAACGGAAAGGTGCTGAAGATCGGCCTTTCGCTACGTGACGATTTCGGGGCGATGCGCAAACGCACGGACATACAGCCCGCCAATTTCCTGGACTTGCAGAACTACGTCGGACAGTTCGGCATCGAAGACGCCAGCCTGCAAAAGATATACGCCATCCTGTTCAACAAGAAGATCTCGAAGGGACAGCGTCTGAGCAACTGGGATGCCGATGTCCTCAGCGATGCGCAGAAAAAATATGCGGCCCTCGACGCATGGGCCTGCCTGAAAATATACAATCAATTGAAACAGATATAAATGAAGGAGTGTAAAGTATTTCTCAAACCGAAAAAAGAGGAATCGTTGCTGCGTTTCCATCCGTGGGTATTCTCCGGCGCCATCCAGACGATCGAAGGCGAACCGGAAGAAGGCGACTTGGTAGAAGTGTATGGGACGAACGGGCGTTTCCTGGGTATCGGACATTATCAGATAGGCAGTATCGCCGTACGCATCTTATCTTTCAACCCGGTCACGATCGATGCCGCTTTCTGGGAAGAACGCATCCGTATCGCTTACACACTGCGCCGGGCACTGGAGCTTGCCGGAGTGGAGAACAACAATACCTACCGGTTGGTGCACGGTGAAGGGGATAATCTTCCGGGGCTGGTCATCGACATGTATGCCCACACCGCCGTCATGCAGGCGCATTCCGTCGGCATGCACTATGCCCGCCACCAGATTGCCGAAGCCTTGAAAGCCGTGTTGGGAGATTCTTTACAGAATATATATTACAAATCGGAAGCGACCTTGCCTTACAAGGCCAACCTGGGCAGCGAAGACGGCTACCTGTACGGCGGCGAAGTGGAGGACATCGCACTTGAAAACGGCTTGCAATTCTGCGTCGACTGGCAAAAAGGGCAAAAGACAGGTTTCTTTGTCGACCAGCGTGAAAACCGTTCGTTGCTGGAACGCTATGCCAAAGGGCGTTCCGTACTGAACATGTTCTGCTACACCGGCGGGTTCTCGTTCTACGCCATGCGCGGAGGCGCCAAGGTCGTTCACTCGGTCGACAGCTCTGCCAAAGCGATCTCGCTGACCAACAAGAACGTGGAACTGAACTTTCCGGGCGATCCGCGCCATGAGGCTTATGCCGAAGACGCTTTCAAGTATCTCGAAAAGATGGGAAGCAACTACGACCTCATCATTCTGGACCCGCCCGCTTTCGCCAAACATAAAAACGTATTGCGCAACGCCTTGCAGGGTTACCGCAAACTGAATGCCATCGCTTTCGAAAAGATCAAACCGGGAGGCATCCTGTTCACCTTCTCCTGCTCGCAGGTGGTAAGCAAGGAAAACTTCCGCCTGGCCGTATTCAGCGCCGCCGCCCAGTCCGGCCGCAGTGTCCGCATCCTGCACCAACTGACACAACCCGCCGACCATCCGGTCAACATCTACCACCCGGAAGGGGAATATTTGAAGGGGCTGGTTCTCTATGTGGAGTGAGAAAAGGTATGAATCATAAATTTAATCAAGAGAGGCGCAAATTGTTTACGGAAATATTTCTTTATTTCGTAATAGGTTGTACCTTTGTCTCGCTTTTAAGAGAGATGGAAGTATTATCATAAGTAAAACATATAAAACTTATTATTATGTCTAAAGTAACAGTTGTTGGCGCCGGTAATGTAGGTGCTACTTGCGCAAATGTTCTTGCCTTCAATGAAGTGGCAGACGAAGTTGTAATGCTTGACGTTAAGGAAGGTGTTTCCGAAGGTAAAGCAATGGATATGATGCAGACTGCTCAACTGCTCGGTTTCGATACTACAGTTACAGGTTGCACAAACGACTACGAAAAAACAGCTAACTCTGACGTTGTTGTCATCACTTCAGGTATTCCCCGTAAACCGGGCATGACTCGCGAAGAATTGATCGGTGTTAACGCTGGTATCGTGAAGAGCGTGGCTCAGAACATCCTGAAATATTCTCCGAACGCAATCCTGGTAGTGATCTCCAACCCGATGGATACCATGACTTACCTGTCATTGAAGTCGCTGGGCCTGCCGAAAAACCGTATCATCGGTATGGGCGGCGCTTTGGATAGCTCTCGTTTCAAATATTTCCTGTCTCAGGCTTTAGGTTGCAATGCCAACGAAGTCGAAGGCATGGTTATCGGCGGTCACGGTGACACGACTATGATCCCGTTGGCTCGTCTGGCCACTTACAAAGGTATTCCTGTAAGCAAATTGCTGAGCGCAGAGAAACTGCAGGAAGTTGTCGCTTCCACTATGGTTGGCGGTGCAACACTGACTAAGCTGTTGGGTACTTCCGCATGGTACGCACCGGGTGCTGCAGGAGCATTCGTTGTTGAATCTATCATCCACAACCAAGGCAAGATGATTCCTTGTTCTGTTTATCTGGAAGGTGAATACGGAGAATCTGATCTTTGCATCGGCGTTCCTGTCATCTTAGGTAAGAACGGTATCGAAAAGATCGTTGAACTGGAACTGACAGCCGAAGAAAAAGAACTCTTCGCCAAGAGTGCAGCAGCCGTTCACAAAACAAACGAAGCGTTGAAAGAAGTCGGCGCTCTCTAATAATCGGAAAAAGGTTTGATAATATAATATAGAGGATAATCCGTGACGGGTTATCCTCTTTTTTATCTTATATAGCTTAAATGTTTAGAAACATGCCCATCTTCCGGCTTTCTACACCCGGATGTTGCCACTCTCCACACCCGGATGTACGGGACGGCTACACCCGGATGTACAGGACTTTGCCATACTAACCCCATGTAATTAAATCATTTGACAAGGATAAAAAGGCTATATCTATCACCCGGACATCGATAGGGTGTGACACTGGTGTGATACAAGAGTGATACATGAATCCGGCATGTATCACTCTCGCACATTATGTTTATCAATGCTTACAAGAGGAAGTGTGATAGAGTGATAGAGAATCCTGCAAAAACAGTATGAATATCCGAAACATTCTTCCCGTTCGGCCCTCCCGTTCGTAAATAATATGTATATTTGTGGATTACATAACAAACAAAAAAACAGTAACTATGAAAAAGGAAGAGTCGGATCTGAAAATCATGGAAGAGATGGAAAGAAAAGAGTTGCAGGACAGGTATATCCGTTTTGATTGGGCCATCAAGCGTCTGTTGCGCCAGAAGGCCAACTTCGACGTGCTCGACGGTTTCCTGACCGTCATGCTGAACG
>NZ_CABUOD010000015.1 GCF_902493135.1 uncultured Parabacteroides sp. | reverse complement strand
CATTACCTTGCTTTGCAATAAACTTACTAGCTTTAACACATGAACTGCCCCGAAAGTGACGAAGAACCCTTTATTTTCAAATTTATCTATCACTCTATCACAAAATATTCATAACAGACTAATAATCAATGAATAGAAACATAATATATTTCCATTATATCTATCACAACTCTATCACTGCTCTATCACCCATCTATCACATCATCTTGACTTTCCCCTTGCCTTTCCGACATACAAAAACGAACCAACTTTATTTGAAAAAACCTGTTGATTTTCTTGCATTTGCCCCATATTTTTATTATCTTTGTAAGAACTTAAAGTCATATACATCCGGATGTTCCCAACCCCTACACCCCCATGTACAGACCGCCATCACCCGGGTGTTCAGAAATGTAAATCCGGATGTAAAGAAAGTTAATCGGGCACTTTTCTCAGTTTTATTCATTGGTTTTATCAAAAATACAGCTTATGTCACATGCTTATGTAGTACGTCCCAAAGTGGACAAAAGCGGAGAAACAGAAAAAATCCGCTATTATGGCGTTCCGGTAACATCCGGGCAAGTATCGACCGAACAACTGGCAACGTGCATCTCTACCCGGTGCACGCTGTCAAGAGGCGACGTACTGGCTGCCATAATCGAGATCGGACGCGAAATCCAGTTCCAGCTGGATAGGGGGTACACCGTAAATCTTCACGGCATAGGGACATTGTTCCTCTCGGCAGGAAGCGAAGGATATGAAGATCCGAAAGACTGCACGCCCCATCGCGTGAAAGCCAAACGCCTATGCATCAAGGCTGATCCGGAAATGAAGAAGTTCATGAAAAAGCTCAAGTTCGAAAGGTGGAAATGATTTACAAGTTGAAATCCATGATTTTAAAAGACAATCAAAGATGAAGGTAACGTTATATCGATATGAAAAGGGAACGCTCGTCATGCGTTCCGTGGAAATGGAAAAACTGCTGACCGCCCTGCGGACAGAGAACCTCAACAAACCGGTCAGCACCACGCGCGACAAAGTCATGTTTGCACTGCCCGGCACGCAAAACAGTTTCATAAAGAAACTTCCGGTGATCGTTTTCGGCGGGACTTTCCGCAAGACAGGCGAACCCGCCCCTCCCATGCGCGACTATTCGGGATTGGTGCTGCTCGAAGTAAACCATCTTTCCGACTTGCAAGAAGCGGTACAAATCAGGCAACAAGCCGCCATGATGCCACAAACGCTACTGGCATTCATCGGCTTTAGCGGAAAAAGCGTGAAAATCGTGATCCCGTTCACACTGCCGGACGGAGCGCTTCCACGTTCACCCGAACAGGTCAAACGATTCCACTCGCAAGCCTATCTGACGGCAGTCAAATATTACCAGCCGCAATTAGGACGTAACATCACGCTGAAAGAGCCGGTCCCACAGCACGGATGCCGCATGAGCTACGACCCGCAACCGGTATATAACCCCGACGCCGTTGCCATCCGGATCGAGCAACCGGCACAGATGCCGGATTCGGAAGAGATCCGCATCATCCCGGAAGAGCCATCCGCCCCGCTTCAAAGGCTAATGCCCGGTATGTCACGCAACTACCGGATCGCCACACTGTTCAGCATAGCGATGGTAGACGCCATCCGAAAATCCGGACAGATAAAAGACGAGAATCTCAAACCGGTCTTTACCCTATTAGCCGAGAATTGCCTGAAAGCCGGTATCCCCGAAGAGGATGCCGTACAATGCACGCTACTTTACAACAACATGAAACCCAAAGAGATGGAAATACGCATGACTTTCCGATCCGTCTACACTCTGAAAGAAGCACTCGCCGGGAAGACATTCATGCCGGAAATCATGTCGCTGACTTTGCAATTAGAAGAATTCATGCTGCGCCGTTACGAAATCAGAAGCAACAAGATGAGCGGCGAAGTGGAATATCGGGACAAATCGCTCCTACGTTTCACATTCAGCCCTTTCACTCGCGAAGTCCGCAACTCCATCTGCACGGAAGCGCACAAAGAAGGACTGAATGTCTGGGACAAAGACATCGAACGGTATGTCTACTCGGACAGCATACCCGCTTTTTTCCCGATAGAAGAATACCTCGGACATCTGCCCAAATGGGATGGCAAAGATCACATCCGGGAACTTGCCGAACGTGTACCTTGCAACAATCTCCGATGGGCCGACCACTTCTACCGGTGGTTCCTCAGCATGGTGGCGCACTGGTTAGGGTTGGACCTGGAGCATGGCAACAGCACTACTCCCCTACTCGTCGGCGACCAGGGGTGCGGCAAATCGACGTATTGCCTGAACATCCTGCCTTCCGAACTGCGGCAGTTCTACACAGACAGCATCGACTTCAGCAAGCGCCGGGATACGGAACTGGCTTTGCACCGCTATGCCTTGGTAAACATAGACGAGTTCGATTCCGTCAAGGAGACGCAGCGAAGCTACCTGAAGCACATCCTGCAAAAAGCGAATGTCAGCACACGGTTGCCCTACCAGACGGCCAACAGGAATTTGAGACGTTACGCCACATTCATCGCGACAAGCAACAACTTCAATATCCTGACCGACCCGACCGGTAGCCGGCGTTTCATTTGCATCGAAGTCACAGACACCATCGATTATGTACAGCCGATCGACTACGAACAGCTGTATGCACAGGCGATGGAAGCATTGGCAAACAGCGAACGCTACTGGTTCACACACGAGGAAGAAACCGAAATCGTCGCCAACAACCGGCAATTCCAGCAAATACCGCCCGAAGAACAACTGTTCCTGCAATATTTCCGGCTCCCGAAAAAGAATGAGGCAGGCGAATTTCTACTATCGATAGAGATTTTAGGGCGGATCAAGCAGAAGCAACGCGATTTCAACTACACAAAAAACGTTATCTCCAATTTCGGACGTCTTTTAAAACGGAACGGCATCCCGTCGAAAAGAAGCAACAGAGGTACTATATATCAGGTAGTTGAGCTGAACAAGTCCTAAAAAAAAGACTTCTCTCTTTCAGAAACAGTGACACATGAGTGATACATAAGTGATACAAACGTGATAGATATTTCGAGTATCTATCACGCATTATAAGCCTAATAAACAATCAGTTAACAGCAAGCAAAGTGATGGAGTGATACTAATTTTCAGGAAATGTGCCGACATCCGGCTTCGGCACATCTCCTTTCTTTAATTCTTTAATCCTTTAATTCTTTAATTCATTTATTACATTATGTAATATTATTCGTATCTTTGGTGCTGTTATCCTTTATCAAATATAATCTATTTATGAAAACAGGAACTTCAATCATTCTACTATTATACCTATCCATCGGAATGCTGCACGGACAACAAACCGATACCAACAAGGGATTGCCTGGCAAGTTAGTGCAGGATTACTTTTCCGTAGTACAGGAATATGCCCTCGTTTATAACGGGAAGGAATATTCACGCTATGAAAAACAGACAACTAATCATCCGTACCTGGTAAACGCCGGATTCGAGGAAGGGACAATAAGCTTTGGGGGCACCGTCTATCCACGGCTTCTCATGAAGTTGGACTTATTCCGGGACGAACTCGTTTTGCAATCGCCGAACAAGCTCTATCCCATCGTTGCCGAAAAAGAGCGGATCGATTACATCCTACTGAACGGTTACCGCGTCATCAACCCGTCGACAAGAGGATGGCAAGACTTGATCGGCAACGAATATATAGTGTTACTGTCCGATAATATCTATCCGGTTATCAAAAAATATGTTGTCACCTACGAGGAAAAAGTAAACGGGCTTTCCATCGAAGCCTCTTTCCGGATAAAAGAACGGTTCTATGTCGTCAAGGAAAACAGATTTTACCCGGTTAAAAACAAACGGGCGCTACTCAACCTTTTCCCTGACAAGAAGAAGGAGCTAAGCCGATACGCACGGGAACAGAAGCTGAACTTCAAGAAGCAGCCGGAACAGGCTTTCGTTACGATTGTCAAACAATATGAAGCATTAAACAGATGAGGACAAGACAAATAGGATATATTATAATCATGTTGATCATCTGCCATTCTCCGTTGTTTTCCCAACAGAATGTCAGTATCCATGCCGAAAAACAACTGGCGGCAGAAGTGTTCCGCCAGATAGCCGCCCAAAGCGGATTGACAGTCTACTACAATCCGGCGGATGTCGATTCGTTGATCGTCACGCTCGCCTGTACGGATCTGCTACCGGCCGAAGCCATGCAGCAAGCATTGGAAGGCAGCCATTTGCAAGTATTCGCGTTTGCCGACAAATATTTATTTGTCCTGAAAGACAAAAAGCTGATAACCTCCCTTCCCGATAATTTTTTTGGAAGTGACAGGAAAGGAGAAGAACAATCTAATTTTGCCGCTGTCCTGAATAAACAAAAAGAACAGAAAGCGACTTCGGAAAACAAAGTCTATACCATCGGCGACGCTTCTGCTCCCGGTTCCGGTAAAATCAAGCTAAGCGGCCACATGACCGACTTCCGTACCGGTGAACCGGTCGTCGGCGCTGTCGTCTATATCGAGAACCCGACCATCGCGGCGACAACTGACGCATTCGGTTTCTACACGCTGCTTTTACCGGCCGGACGCCACAATTTGCAAATCAAAGGGATAGGGCTGAAAGACACCCAACGGCAAGTGATACTCAATTCAGACGGGCTGCTCGACATTGAATTGGAAGAGCAGGTCTATTCGCTGAAAGAGGTGACCATCACTTCCGACAGGATAGCGAATGTCCGCAGCAACACTTTAGGAGTAGAGCGGGTCAATCTCAAGGATATAAAGAACGTGCCCACTGTATTCGGTGAAAAAGACGTGATACGGATCGTCATGATGCTGCCGGGCGTCAAAGCGGTAGGCGAAGCCTCCAGCGGATTCAATGTACGGGGAGGATCGACCGACCAGAACCTGATCCTGTTCAACGACGGCACGATCTACAATCCGACACATTTGTTCGGACTGTTCTCCGCCTTCAATGCCGACTTGGTCAAAGACATCGAACTATATAAAAGCAGCATTCCGGCTAAATACGGAGGCCGTATCTCATCCGTCCTCGATATCAACGGAAGGGAAGGCAATAAAAAGAAATTCACGGGATCGGCAAGTCTCGGACTTCTGACCAGCAGTGTCACGCTGGAAGGGCCGATCGGAAAGAAAACCTCTTTCATCGCCGGAGGCAGGACGACCTATTCGGACTGGCTGCTCAACCTGTTGCCGGAGAAAAGCGGTTACAAAGACGGGAAGGCCGGGTTTTACGATTTAAACCTGATAGTGGATCATAAGTTTTCCGACAAAGACAACTTGTATGCCAGCGGATATTACAGTCACGATCATTTCCACTTCGATTCAAACGAACGATATGGCTATACCAATGCCAACGGCTCCTTAAAGTGGCGGCATGTCTTCCCGAATCGGATGACCGGGACTTTCACGGGTGG
This sequence comes from uncultured Parabacteroides sp., assembly GCF_902493135.1. Taxonomy (GTDB): domain Bacteria; phylum Bacteroidota; class Bacteroidia; order Bacteroidales; family Tannerellaceae; genus Parabacteroides. The sequence continues at coordinate 100,548 of NZ_CABUOD010000015.1, read as the reverse complement.
GTACGACCATTATGATTATCTGACAAAAACGGAAGAGAACCCGGCAGAGGCCTACAGGCTGCGTTTCGGTATCAACCAGATTTTCGGGAAGTTGGATTTCACCCATTACCTGAATGAAAAGCACACGATTGATTTCGGAGGCGGAACGACTTACTATCGGTTGAATCCGGGAGAGAACGTACCCAACCATCCGGAATCACTGGTCGCACCGGATAAATTGCAGAAAGAGCAGGCAATGGAGACCTATCTTTATCTGGCAGACAGATGGGAGATAAACGACCGGTTGTCGGTTAGCGCCGGCTTGCGCTACATGATGTTCAATTCGATGGGACCGCGCACCTATTCCCTCTACGATCCCACTCTCCTGCCCGGCGAAGGGACAGAGACGGAGATTAAGACCGTCAACGGTTTTCGTGCCTTCAAGACCTATCACGCACCAGAAATCAGATTGTCCGCCCGCTATGCTTTCGGTAGCGACTTTTCCGTCAAAGCCGGATTCAACACATTGCAACAGAATATACACAAGCTGTCGAACACCACCATCATGTCGCCTACCGACACTTGGAAACTGAGCGACGCGAACATCAAACCGCAAAAAGGGATGCAGGTGGCAGCCGGATTATATAAGAACTTTATGGGAAACAGCATCGAGACTTCGATCGAGGCGTATTACAAAACCATGAAGGACTATCTGGACTACCGGAGTGGTGCGCAACTGACCATGAACCATCATATCGAAACCGATGTGATCAGTACACAAGGCAAAGCCTACGGCGTGGAGTTGATGGTGAAAAAGACACAGGGCAAACTGAACGGCTGGGTCAGTTATTCATATTCGCGAACCCAGTTGAGGCAACATGATGCCCGCATATCCGATCCGATCAACGACGGGAACTGGTATCCGGCAGATTACGACAAGCCGCACGAAGTGAAACTTGCCGGTAATTACAAATTCACGCAACGGTACAGTTTCTCTTTAAACTGCGACTACAGCACGGGACGTCCGGTGACATTGCCGGTTTCCAAATTCAATTATGCGGGAGGAGAATTTGTTTACTACTCCGGGCGCAACCAATACAGGATACCGGATTTCTTCAGGATGGATGTCGCGTTCAATATCGAACCGAGCCATAAGTTGACCCTGCTTACACACAGTACGTTCTCCATCGGAGTTTACAACGTAACCGGAAGAAAAAATGCTTACTCCGTTTACTATATATCCGAAGACGGGAAACTACAAGGTTACAAGATGGCGATATTCGGTGCTCCCATTCCTTATTTGTCTTACAACATAAAATTCTGAATCATGAAAAAGTTATCTATAAAACTGCATCTTGTTTTCTACTGCACGATGATCGGCCTGGCGACGGGTTGCATCACCCCCTACGAACCCGACGTGAAATGGATCAACGACCTTTTGGTTGTGGAAGGCGCCATTATCGCTCCTTACGGAACCACGATCCACATCAACCGGACAGACGAAGGGAGCAGTAGTTTCTATGACCCGAGCCTAACCGATAAAAAAGCAATTGTCACCCTTATTTCCGATAAAGGCACGACTATTGCAACCGCAAAAAATACAACCGGAGGGACCTACACGATAACAGACTCTATTTCGTTCAAACCAGGAGAGAAATATGCCATTCACTTCCTGTTGGACGGCAAAGAATATCAGTCCGATTTTGTGGAACCGCAGATCACACCGGAAATCGATGAAGTCAATTTCCAATATAAAGAACAGGAAGAAGTCAACATCAGGGTTTCGACCCACAACGACAATCCGAATGCTTCACGCTATTACCGCTGGACGTATAAAGAAGACTGGGAAATCGTTTCCGACTATTTCGCCCAATATACTTGGAGCGAAGAAACCGGAGTTGTGAAATTAAACCAATTCACGTCCAACAATACACATTATTGCTGGGGCAGCAACTCCTCCAACCGGATCATACTGGGAAAGTCGGACAACATGACCGAAAACAGGTTAAGAAATCATTCCATTCTGAAGTTGGGACCGGGAGATAACCGTTTTTCCTACTTATACAGCATCTTGGTCACCCAACAAACACTCGACAAAAAAGCATACGAATATTTTGACAACCTCCGGAAAAATGTGGAACAGACCGGAGGACTATTTGCGCCCCAACCCACTGAAATCAGAGGGAACATCTCTTGCTTGGACGATCCGGAAGAAATCATCATCGGGCATATATACGCAACGACGGAAACCTCTTACCGCTGCTACATAAAGGCAGAAGAGATTCCCGGCATGAGCGACATATACGATTGCAGGGATCAGCCTGTTTTTTGGGAAGAAATGTTAAGTATGGCATATCACCAAGGACTCGCGATTCTTAAATTAGGAGAAGATCCCGGAACCTACGTTTGTATAAATCGGCGATGCGTAGACTGTACCGCCCGCGGAGGGAGCAAGAACAAACCGGATTTCTGGCCGAAAAACCATCAATAAACACAGTATCTTATGAAAACAATGATATCCACCAAACAAATACTGCTGCTGGTCCTGCTCTTGCTGATCGGGACAGGCGACGGATATGCTTCGTATCAAGAACGGGCCTATCTTCAAACCGACAAACAATTTTACATTGCCGGTGAATTACTTTGGCTAAAATTATATACGACTAATATCGAGGGGGAATTAAGTTCTTTCAGCAAAGTCGGGTATGTCGAACTGTTGAATGACTCCATACCCGAAGTACAGGTCCGTTTGGATCTGACAGACGGGACGGGAAGTGGCTGGATGGAACTGCCCGTCACCCTACCCACCGGCTACTACCGGCTGGTCGCTTACACCCGGTACATGCAAAACGAAGGAGAAGATATATTCTTTGAAAAAAAGATTTCTGTCGTAAATCCTTATCAGCCTCAAGAAACACGGGCCGGAGCTGAAAAGTATTCTTTCAAGCAGCCTAACCGGATAAAATCGAACCCTATCATAACGGTATCGACAGACAAGGCTTCATATCAGGCAAGGGATAAAGGGGTTATCCGTATCCAAGGATTACCCGCCGACTCCATCTCCCTTTCTGTTTCTGTTGCCGGCACAGACCCGATACAGATAACGGCTCCATCGATCCGGGAATGGAAAGAAAGCCTTTTTTCTAAAGGCACGGCAAGTTTCACCGCAAAAATTATTCCGGAACATGAAGGTCCCATCTACGAAGGACAGCTCATAGACCGGAGTAATAATCAGCCGGCTACGGAATACGGTATCGTCGGACTGCTTTCTTTTCCGGGAGAAAATATCCAAGTATTCAACGGGAAAACCGATAAAAACGGACATATCACTTTTTATACGGGCTTGACACATGGGAAAAAGGAGATGGCTACGGTTGCGTTGAATACATCCGGGAAGTCATACCGGATCGATTTGCAATCGCCATTCGCCCGGCACCGGCCCAAAACATTCCCGCCTGTCTATCTCGATTCCACCTGGCATCAATATCTTTTGCAAAGAAGTATGGGAGTACAAGTCATGCAGGTCTATACCGGCGATTCCATCAACCGGATAGAAAGTGCCAGTCCCCACACGTTTTCCAAGCCCTACAAATCTTACATCCTGGATGAATATACCCGTTTCCCTTTTATTGAAGAGATACTGACGGAATTCATTCCCATTGCCAGAGTCAGTAAAAAGAATGGCAAGCGGACCTTCTCCGTCCTAACGGAAAAAATGGATAAGTTCTCCACACAAACGCTTGTTTTGTTCGACAACATACCCGTCAAGGACCAAGAACAGATATACAGCTATAACCCGTTATTGCTGAAAAAAATAGATGTCTATTTGGGACACTATATTTTCGGCGGGCAACGATTTGACGGTATCCTATCTTTTTCGACATACAAAGGAGACTACCAGGGGATAAAGTTAGACCCCGCCACTCAATTGTTCGATAAAGGAGGCACGCAGGCCACTCGCTATTTTTATGCACCCGTATATGAAGAAGAGAAGGACAAAACATCGGGCAAACCGGATTTCCGGCATACCCTGCTCTGGATTCCCACTTTGCAAAGTGACGGACAGAAGGAAATGACAATTCCATTTTACACTTCCGATCTACCGGGTGAATATACGATTACAGTCGAAGGAATCGGAAGAAGCGGAACACTTGTAAATGCGGCTTATACGATAAATGTTACAAATTAATCTTACAAAACATATTGTACATATTACAACATTTTGTAACTTTGGGCAATATCTCAATTCATTGAATTGCTAATTTAATAATATCATGAAGAACAGAAAATTAAGAATGGGTATGGTTGGCGGAGGCAGTGACGCCTTTATCGGGGCGATCCATCGTCGCGCAGCTTTTATGGACAACCAGATTGAATTAGTTTGCGGATGTTTCAGCGTAGACCCTGAGATATCCAAAAGTTCCGGTTTATCTTACTTTTTGCCGGAAGACCGGATTTACAGCACTTACCAGGAAATGTTCGAACACGAAATGACCTTGCCGGAAGGAGAACGGATGGATTTTGTCACGATCGTGACTCCCAACCGCTGGCATTTCGAACCGGCCATGATGGCGCTCGAAAGAGGGTTCCATGTGGTAGTGGATAAACCGATGACATTCTCATTGGAAGAAGCTAAGCTTTTACAGAAAAAAGTGGAAGAGACCGGACTCGTACTGGCACTGACACATGTATATTCGGCCTATCCGGCTGTGAAAGAGGCTAAAGCCCGCATCGCAAAAGGCGAACTCGGAAAACTGCGCCGCGTTTATGTGGAATATACACAAGGATGGCTCTCCGAGCGAATCGAACTGTTAGGCGGCAACAACGCCGGATGGCGCACGGACCCGAAACGTTCCGGCAAAGCCGGCTGCATAGGTGATATCGGAACGCATGCCTGGCATCTGAGCGAATATATCACCGGACTGAAGGTGAAAGAACTTTGTGCAGATCTGAAGGCTTTCGTTCCCGGACGTCCGATCGATGACGACGGGGCGGCATTCCTCCGCTACGAAAACGATGTGACAGGCGTCTTGACCGCGACACAGATCGGAACAGGCGAAGCCAATAATATCCGCATCCGTATTTATGGCGAAAAAGGAGGACTGGAATGGCGCCAGATGGAGCCGAACACGCTGACCTTGAAATGGAGGGACCGACCGACTGAAGTATTGAATATTGGCAACAACGGCTACCTGACTCCTGAAGCCCTGTGGAATACCCGAACTCCGGCAGGACACCCGGAAGGTTTTATCGAAGCCTTTGCCAATATCTACCGCAATTTCTCGCTCACCGTCAGAGCGATCAAAAACGGCGAGACACCCAGCGGAGATTGCCTGGATTTCCCGACCGTACACGATGGTGTAAGAGGCATGCAATTCATTGAAACAATGGTGGAAGCCGGATACAATGATAACGTAAAGTGGCAAAAATGGATCGATTAGAATCCTGAAAAACCGTAATAAATAACATCTTATGAAACTAAACGTACTTGCTTGCTGCCTGTCCCTGCTCGGGACGGCAGCTTTCGCTCAAAAAAACGAATGGAGAGACCCTAACGTAAATGAAATCAACAGGGCTCCCATGCACACGCACTATTTTGCGTATAAAAACGAAAATAGTGCGCTGAAAGGATGCAAGGAATCATCCGAGAACTTCATGACCTTGAACGGTAATTGGAAATTCTTCTGGGTAAAAGACGCAGATATGCGTCCGACCGATTTTTACCAGGTGAATTTCAATGATAAAGGATGGGATAATTTGAAAGTGCCCGGCCTATGGGAACTAAACGGTTATGGCGACCCGATCTACGTAAACGTAGGATATCCCTGGAGAAGCCAGTTCAAGAACAACCCGCCTGAAGTTCCTACGGAAAACAACCACGTAGGTTCCTATCGCAAAGAAATCACAGTCCCGGCAGACTGGAAAGGGAAAGAGATCTTCGCTCATTTCGGCTCTGTCACATCGAACATGTATCTTTGGGTGAACGGGCAATTCGTCGGCTACAGTGAAGACAGCAAACTCGAAGCCGAATTCAATCTGACCAAGTATCTGAAACCCGGAAAGAACCTGATCGCATTCCAGGTATTCCGCTGGTGCGACGGCACTTATCTGGAAGACCAGGATTTCCTCCGCCTCTCCGGTGTCGGTCGCGATTGCTACCTCTATGCCCGCACTCCCAAATACATCCAGGATATCCGTGTAACTCCGGATTTGGATGCACAATATAAAGACGGTACTTTGAATGTTTCCCTGAACCTGAAAGGCAACGGAACAGTGGATCTGAAGCTGTTGGACAAAGCAGGCAAGGAAGTCGCCGCTTCGTCAGTCAAAGGTTCCGGAAAAATCACTACCGACATGGCTGTAAGCAACCCGGAAAAATGGTCGGCCGAAACACCGGTTCTCTATACGTTGATCGCGACATTGAAAGACGGAAACAGCACTGCCGAAGTCATTCCGGTAAAAGTCGGTTTCCGCAAGATCGAATTGAAAAATTCCCAGATATTGGTGAACGGACAGCCTGTCTTGTTCAAGGGAGCCGACCGTCATGAACTGGACCCGGACGGCGGTTATGTCGTATCGCGGGAACGCATGATCCAAGATATCAAGGTCATGAAAGAATTCAACATCAATGCCGTGCGCACTTGCCACTATCCGGACAACAACTTATGGTATGACTTGTGTGACGAATATGGCATCTATATGGTCGCCGAAGCGAATATCGAATCGCACGGGATGGGCTACGGAGACAAGACGCTTGCCAAAAACCCGCTGTTCGCCAAAGCGCATCTGGAACGCAACCAACGCAACGTACAACGCGGCTACAACCACCCGGCCATCATTTTCTGGTCATTAGGAAACGAAGCCGGCATGGGGCCTAACTTCGAGGCTTGTTATACCTGGATCAAAAACGAAGACAAATCACGCGCCGTGCAATACGAGCAAGCGCGTACAAGCGAATTTACCGATATCTATTGCCCGATGTACTTAGGCTATGACAGAGGGGATGAATATTGCAAGGGGAACATCGACAAACCGCTGATCCAGTGTGAATATGCACATGCGATGGGGAACTCGCAAGGGGGATTCAAGGAGTATTGGGATCAAATCCGCAAATACCCGAAATACCAGGGCGGTTTCATCTGGGACTTCGTGGATCAGTCCTTGCATTGGAAAACAAAAGACGGCGTTCCTTTCTATGCCTATGGCGGCGACTGGAACAAATATGACGCTTCCGACAACAACTTTATGGACAACGGCTTGATAAGCCCGGACCGCAAACCGAATCCGCATATGCACGAAGTCGGACATATCTACCAGTCTATCTGGGTGACTCCATCCGACTTGGCGAACGGTGTCGTAAACGTGTACAACGAAAACTTCTTCCGCAACCTGGACAGTTACTATGCAGAATGGGAATTGCTGGCAAACGGCGAAGTGGTTCAGACAGGTATGATCAAAGACCTGGAAGTAGCTCCGCAACAGACCAAGTCCATGAAACTGAATTATAGCACAGACGGCATTTGCAAATGCAAAGAGCTGTTGCTGAATGTGGCCTTTAAACTGAAAAAAGCGGAAACATTACTGCCCGCCGGTTATACGGTAGCCAAAAACCAGTTGACGATCCGCCCGTACAATGCTCCGAAACTGGATTTGCAGAATGTACAGCAAGTGAACATTGCGACCGTTATCCCGACCATCAAAGATAATGATATCAATTATCTGATCGTGGAAGGCGAAAACTTCCGCATGGACTTCGACAAACATGACGGATTCCTGTGCAGATATGACGTCAACGGCACGACGATGCTGAAAGAAGACGGCAAACTGACTCCGAACTTCTGGCGTGCTCCGACCGATAACGATATGGGTGCCAACTTGCAGAATAAATATGCAGCCTGGAAAGAACCGGGATTGAAACTGGTCTCTTTGACAAACAAAATCGAAAACGACATGGCAACCGTCAATGCCGAATATACGATGGATGCAGTAAAGGCCAAATTGTATCTGACCTATACGATTAATAATGAAGGAGCTGTAAAAGTTACGCAGAAAATGGCAGCCGACAAATCGGCTGAAGTCTCCGACATGTTCCGCTTCGGTATGCAGATGCAGATGCCGAAATGCCTGGATCAGGTCAACTACTACGGTAGAGGTCCGGTCGAGAACTACTCCGACCGTAACAACGTTACCGACCTGGGCAATTACAAACAGACTGTAGACGAACAGTTCTACTCTTATATCCGTCCGCAGGAAACAGGGACTAAAACGGATATCCGGTGGTGGAAACAGACTAACAAGGGCGGCAACGGACTTATGTTCATCTCGGAAGCTCCGTTCTCGGCTTCAGCCCTGAATTATTCGATCGAATCTTTGGACGATGGCACTCACAAAGACCAGAGACACTCCGAACTTGTACCTCAGGCAGGCTACACAAACATGTGTATCGATAAAGTACAAATGGGATTGGGTTGCGTCAACAGTTGGGGAGCACTTCCGTTGGAACAATATCGTATCCATTACGGAGACCATGAATTCTCTTTCATCATGAAACCGGTTCAATCCAATTTATAAACAGCAACAAAGAGGAACCTGTCCCCGCATTTCGATCCGGGAAGCGGGGACAAGCCTCTCTTTTTACAAAAATTGGTAAAAAAGCATAATCACTATGCATATTTCGTTAAATAGCGGGTGTAAACTTTTATTTTATGTAGAAAAAGACTACTTTTATTGCCGATTTTTAAATCTAATTCAGGACTAATTGTAAAATCGTTTACCATAGAAACAAATGGCTACTAACAACAATTCTAATCGCTATCCTTCCGAAAAAAAAGGGAGATTTTTCAAAGGAAAAACTTTCATTCTTTTGGTCGGGTTACTTCTTGGGGCAGGCATCATGGTTGCCGTATACAAAACATCCGTTTATTTTTCTTCCGATGAATCCTGTATGATGTGCCATGTTCATCCTCATGCGGAAGACAGTTGGAAGCTCTCCAAACACGTAAACAACGGAAGCGGCGTTAAAACACATTGCGTGGCTTGCCACCTTCCGCCTCAAAGCGACACATGGAACCATTACACGGCTAAAGCCAAATTAGGATTGAAAGACGTATGGTCTTTCATGACAAAAGACAGTGCGGATTTCGACTGGAACACCAAATCGGAGTTGGAACATGCCGTTAAATATATTCCGAACGAATCCTGCAAAGAATGTCATCAGAACCTGTTCCCGGAAGGGATTAACCAGGATGGCATCACAGCTCACCTTTATTATGACGAAAACGAAAAGAAACTGGATTTGCAGTGTATCAGTTGTCACCTCGACGCCGGACACTATAATCCGGATTATAAACACGGTAAATTAACCGGTATTCCCGGCGGTGCCACAGCTACGGTCGACACCAGCCTTTATTTTAAGACGGCGACGCCTGTCACATCTTTTACCGACTATACGGAACAAATTCCGGGTACGGCCGTTGCATTCAATATGGTCGCCATTCCGGGCGGCACATTCAAAATGGGTAGTACCGGTAAAGAGCCGTTCCATAAGGAAGATGAAGCTCCGGTCCGGAACGTTACGGTCAGTCCGTTCTTTATGGCTGAAGTAGAAGTTACGTGGGATCAATATTGGGCATTCTACGCACAAACCATGAGTGAAGGACGTACTCCGCCCGAAACCGTATATGCAAATAACAGCAACCCGGATGTCGATGCCATTTCCGGTCCGACTCCTCCGTTCGGATTCCCCGACCAGGGATGGGGTGCGGGTGACCGTCCGGCTATCACGATGACACATTATGCAGCAGAAACCTTCTGCCAGTGGTTGTCTAAACAAACAGGAAAAAAATACCGTCTGCCGACCGAAGCAGAATGGGAATATGCAGCCCGTGGAGGAACGGAAACTCCTTACTTCTTCACAGGAAACCCGAAAGATTTCTCTGACCAGGGATTCTGGCGCAAGTTCTTCGATGCAAAAACAGACAGCATCAGTTCATTCGTGATTTACGCGAAGAACAGCAAGAACAGGACTCAGGAGCCGAGCGAAGTGAAAGCGAACCCGTTCGGTTTGAAGAACATGCTGGGTAACGTAATGGAATATTGTGCCGACAAATATGATCCGCAGGCTTACAGCAAAGGTGGCGAAAACGTGACGAACCCGTTAGTCACAGAAGGAGAAGAATGGGTTGTACGCGGTGGTAACTACACTTCCGATGCAGCAGATGTCCGCTCTGCCGCCCGCGATTATACCAAGCATGATGCCTGGCTGAAGACAGACCCGCAGCAACCGAAGAGTATCTGGTGGTACTCGGATATCCGAGGCATCGGTTTCCGTGTGGTTTGCGAACCGGACCCGGCAATTGGAGCGAAATAACAGATGTCTAATTGATACCTAAAATTACTATATCATGAAGAAAGAAAACAGTATTAGCAGAAGATCGTTTTTAAAAAGTACAGCTATGGCCGGAGCACTGGGTGCAATCGGTACTGGCAGTGCAAGTGTATTAACCTCATGTGCAGGCGGCGGCGAAACAGCAGCAGCTAACAAGCCCCTGAAAGAACCCGGAACTTATTATATCCCGGAATTGCCCGACAAGGCCACTGACGGAAAAGAACTGAAAGCCGGTGTGATCGGTTGCGGCGGACGCGGTTCCGGTGCAGCAGAAAACTTCCTGGACGCAGCAAACGGCGTAACGATTGTTGCTGTTGCCGATACATTCAAGGAAAAAGTTGACGCATTGGCCGACAAACTGAAAGAAAAAGGATGTAATATTCCCGAAGACAAACGTTTCGTAGGTCTGGATGCATACAAACAATTGATCGATAGTGGTGTCGATGTTGTCATTGTTGCAACTCCTCCCGTATTCCGTCCGATACATTTCCAATATGCAGTTGAAAAAGGCAAACATTGTTTCCTGGAAAAACCGATCTGTGTCGACCCGGTAGGCTATCGTACGATTATGGCTACTGCCAAACAGGCTCAGGCTAAGAATCTGTGTGTTGTTACAGGTACACAGCGTCACCACCAGCGTAACTATGTCGAATCTTACAAGAAGATCATGGAAGGCGCCATCGGTGAAATTACAGGCGGTACTGTTTACTGGAATCAGAGCATGTTGTGGTTCCGCGAACGTCAGAAAGACTGGAACGATTGCGAATACATGATCAAGGACTGGGTAAACTGGAAATGGTTATCCGGAGACCATATCGTAGAACAGCATGTACACAACATCGACGTATTTACATGGTTCAGCGGCTTGAAACCGGCTAAGGCTGTAGGTTTCGGCTCTCGCCAGCGCCGTATCACAGGTGACCAGTATGACAACTTCAGCATCGATTTCACAATGGACAACGGTATCCACATGCATAGTATGTGCCGCCAGATTGACGGTTGCGTCAGCAATGTAAGCGAATTCATTCAAGGGACAAAAGGTTCATGGTCTACCGCCAACGGTGAAACCGTAATCAAGGACAATGCCGGTAATGTGGTTTGGAAATATGATTCAGAAGCAGAAAAAGCCCAATACAAACAGACCAATCCGTACGTATTGGAACATGTAAACTGGATCAACTGCATCCGTGGCGGCAAACAGATCGAACAGGCTTCCGAAACAGCTGTCGCCAACATGGCTGCCATCATGGGACGTGAATCCGCATACACCGGTGCGGAAACGACATGGGATGCCATGACCGCTTCTCCTCTGGACTACACTCCGAAAGACCTGAACTTAGGCAAGATGGATATGAGTGGATTTACAGTTCCGGTTCCGGGAAAACCTCGTGACGAAAAGAAAAAATAATATATGGCACTGAACAGAAGAAACTTTTTAAGAACAACTCTGGCAGGTGCGGCTGTTGCAGCCGGTAGTTCAGCCTTTGCTGCCTGTGGCGGCAAGGCTGCTTCTGCAGAAGGTTGCCCGGCAGAAAAGGGATCATGTCCCAACAGCAAAGCCGAGTTGAAGATATCTTTCCAGGAAGGAATCGCACCGGGAGCCAATCTCAACGAGAAATTCGACTTGATGGAAAAGTTGGGCGTCGTTGGTTTCGAACCGGGTGGACGCGGCCTGAAAGATCGTGTGAAAGAGATCAAGGAAGCACTGAACGGACGCAACATCAAAGTGAGCGCCATCTGTGCAGGTTTCCAGGGTTTCATCCTCTCGACAGATCCGGCAATCCGCAAGCAGTGCATGGATACGATGAAAGAGATCATGGCTGCCGCAGGCGAACTGGGTTCTACGGGTGTGATCATCGTTCCGGCTTTCAACGGTCAAAAACCGGCTATGGCCCATACACAGGAAACACGGGATTTCTTGTGCGAACAATTCAATGAAATGGGTAACTTCGCAAAAGAACACGGAACCACCGTCATCTTTGAACCGCTCAACAGGAAAGAGGCTTTCTATCTCCGCCAGGTAGCGGATGCAGCTTCTATCTGCCGCGACATCAACAACCCGGGCGTACGCTGTATGGGTGACTTCTGGCACATGACTTGGGAAGAGACTTCCGACATGGGAGCTTTCCTTTCTGCAGGCGAATATCTGCAACATGTGCACGTTGCCAGCCGCAAACGCCGCAGTATGCCGGGTGAAGACGGAGAAGCAGATAACTATGTCAACGGCTTCAAGGGTCTGAAGATGTTGGATTACGACAAATATGTAAGTTTCGAATGCGGATGCCAGGGAGACCGGAACGTTTTGGTTCCTGCCGCAGTGGAACTCTTACGCAAACAATGGGAAGAAGCATAAAATATGCCATTAGTATATCCTAATATGCAAATGAGTGAGGTGGTGGAAGAACACCCCTCACTCATTCCTGTTATTAACCGTTTTGGAATCCGCCTGGGCTTAGGCGATAAATCGGTAAAGGCGATTTGTGAAGAATACCGGCTGGATGCCGACTTCCTCTTGACGGTAATCAACACGTTCCTCAATGAGGAATACTTCCCGGAAAAGAAATTACAAACGTTCCATACTTCACAAATCATCGATTATCTGACTAAAACCAACCTGTATTACCAACGCTATCAAATCCCGAATATAGAAAGGCATCTCGGTTCATTCATATCGATGAGTACGCCGGGAAACAACACGCTCAACCTGATCGGCAAGTTTTTCTCCTCCTTCAAAGAAGAGCTGACCTCACGGATCGAAAAAGACGACCGGATCTGGTTCCCCTATTGCCTGTCATTAAGCGAAAAACTGAAAGATTATCCATCTTCCGGGCAGGTCGAAGCATTGCACCTCGGAACGGAACAGCGATTGGAAGATCCGATAGAAGCCCTGTTGGCGGACCTGAAAAGCATTATGGTCAAGCATCTTTCCGGCGACTATAACGAGAACTTATGTTACGCCGTCATATTTGCCATCAGCAGCCTGGAAAAAGATATCAAACAACACAACCGCATCCGCTACCGGATATTGACACCGATGGTTTCGGCAATGGAAAAGTTGTGTATTTAACAAACAGCCGGATGCATCGCAACAAGCAAATAGCAATCATATTATCCGACACGCTACAAAGCATCGGCCTGCAAAGCATGTTGACCGACTATTTTCCCCCGGTAGAGATCAGCCACTACCCTACGTTCGAGACATTTTCGACTTCCGGCAACGATACATTCGATTACTATTTTACAAATGCCGCTTTATTTGTCCTCTATGCAGACTTTTTCCTTCCCCGCCGAAGCAAGACGATGGTCCTGATCGACGGGACCGAAGGCGAAGGGGGACTATCGGCAACCAGCCATATCACGATCAAGGCCTCGCAGGAAATCATCATCGAGCAGTTGGAACAACTCTTTACCGGAGACAACAACGGCATTTCCAATGAAAACAACAAGGAACTGTCCACCCGCGAAACGGATGTCCTCCAATTAATCGTCAAAGGCAGCACCAACAAAGAAATTGCAGACAAGCTGAACATCAGCCTGAACACAGTCCTCAGCCACCGCAAGAACATCACCACCAAGCTCGGCATCAAAACCGTATCGGGACTCACCTTCTATGCCATCATGAACGGCATTATTTCAGGCGACGACATCGAACTTTAAAATCACTACATGTAGTGATTGATTGCCTTTCATCTTTACCGTTCCTTTGCAATCGTAAAATACTAATAGTTTACAATTAATACGATGAATCAACGCTATCTGTATGTCCTTGTTGCAGGCGTGCTTACATGTTTGCAACCGATGAAAGCCGAACGGGTGAACGAACATGTGAACGACACGATCAAGACCTATAATATAGGTGAGGTGATCGTCACTTCTTCCACAAAGGAGACGAACGACCTCCGCATGCTTCCGGGAGCCGTTTCCATCCTCTCGCCCCAAGCGATAGCAGCCAGGCAGATAGACGCCCTCAAGGATATCAGCGCTTTCGTTCCCAACCTGTATATGCCGGATTACGGTTCGAAAATGACTTCAGCCATTTATATACGCGGAATCGGAGCGAGGAGCAGCGGGCAATCCATCGGACTATATGTCGACAACGTCCCCTACCTGGATAAAAGCGCTTTCGATTTCGAACTGAACGATATCCAACGCATCGAAGTTTTACGGGGACCGCAGGGAACCCTCTACGGGCGTAACGCAATGGGAGGCATCGTCAACATCTACACCCTCTCCCCCTTCGATTACCAGGGGACAAAAGTCACGATGTCGATGGGCAATTACGGGGCGGCCAAAGCCAAAGTCGCCCAATACAGCAAGATCGGTGAAAACGTCGGGATCTCGCTAAACGGGTATTACGACCGCAACGACGGCTTTTTCATCAACGAATACGACGGCACAAAGGCAGACAAAGAGGAATCGGCAGGCGGCCGTTTCAAGTTGGAAGTGCATATTACGGATCATTTGAAAGCGCAATATGCACTCAACTATGACTATGTAACACAAAAAGCCTTCCCTTACGGGCAGTACGACCCGCAGACCGGAACCGTGCAGCCGATCCGCATCAACGATCCGAGTTCCTATTGGCGCCGCACGCTGAACAACAGCTTGTACCTGGAATGGAAAACGGACCGTTTCATCCTCGCCTCCACCACGGCCTACCAATATCTGAAAGACGACATGAAGATGGACCAGGACTATACGGAACAGTCTGTCTTCACCCTCCACCAAAGCCAGAAACAATACGCATGGAGCGAAGAACTGGCGATCAAATCCAATACAAAAAGCAATTACCAATGGAGCTTCGGCGCCTATGGATTTTATAACAGCCTGAACACCGACGGTCCGGTCGTCTTCAAGAAAGACGGGTTGACAGGCATTCTGCAAAAAGCATTCGACGACATACTGGCGAATAACCCGAAAGCGCCGAAACTGAACGTCCAGGGAGACGAACTGGACCGGATCTATTTCCCCGGAAAGTTCGGCACACCGACTCACGGCTTCGCCGCTTTCCACCAATCGACCTACGATCACCTCTTCGTCGAAGGGCTTTCTATCACCGCCGGTATCCGCCTGGACTACGAAAAGGCGAGTCTGGACTATCATTCGGCAGTGGACAGCATGAAGATCGGCGTGCAAATGGGACCGATGAAGATGACGCTCCCGGTCACGACGACTATGGACGGCAACATCTCGCAGGATTTCCTGCAAGTATTGCCGAAGGTTTCGCTCCGTTACCAATGCACGCCCGGAACATTCACGTATCTCTCGGTCGCCAAAGGGTACAAGACAGGAGGATATAACGTGCAGATGTTCGGCGACCTGGTCCAGGCGCAGGCCAAATACGACCTGATGTCCAAGTTCGCTCCCGACAAAGCCGAACAACCGGGTGAAGTGAAGAATGTCGCTTCCTACAAACCGGAACACAGCTGGAACTACGAAGCCGGCATCCGCAGCGAGCTGCTCCGGGACAGGCTGAGTGCGGAACTGACCCTCTTCTACATGGACATCCGCGACCTCCAACTGACCAGCTTTGCCGAGAACGGCAGCGGACGCATGATCACCAACGGAGGAAAGGCGAACAGCTACGGCGTGGAGTTGAGTCTGCGGGGCCGTATCATGGACGGACTGACCGCCGACCTCAACTACGGTTTTACCCGCGCCACTTTCCGCGATTACATCTTCACGGACAAGGACGAGAACAGCCAGATCGTGAAAACGGACTGCAAGGATAATTTCATTCCTTACACGCCGCGCCACACCGTCAGTTTGGGACTGCAATACACGAAGTTGCTCCACCGGAAGATGATCGACCAGTTCATCGCATCCGCCCAGTTCACCGGAGCCGGCAAGATCTTCTGGACGGAGAAGAACGACATCAGCCAGCCGTTCTACGGCCTCGTCAATGCCAAAGTGGGCGTCCGCAAGGGCATCGTCAACCTGAACCTGTGGAGCCGCAACATCACGAACACGGACTACCAGGCGTTCTATTTCGAATCGTTCAACCAGTCGTTCATCCAGAAAGGCAAACCCTTCCAGATCGGCGGCGAGATCACCGTTACATTTTAAGACATGAAACCATTCTACTACCTCCCGATACTGCTCTGCCTCGCCTATACGGCAAGAGGGGAAGAAATTGAAAAAGACACGGCGAAAATCCGCAATGTCGAACTGAACGAAGTGGTCGTGCAGTCGTTCAAGCAACAGCGCGACCTCCGGCTGGAACCCCTGTCGGCATCAGCCGTGACGGGAACGGCCATCCAGAACCGGAATATCACGGGAATCAAAGAGTTCAGTTCCTTTATCCCGAACCTCTTTATGCCGGACTACGGATCGAAACTGACCTCGCCGGTCTATATCCGCGGGATCGGATCGAAAATCAATGCCCCCTCGGTCGGGCTGTATGTGGACGGCATCCCCTATTTCGAAAAATCGGCTTTCGATTTCGATTTCAACGAGGTGGACAGGATCGAAGTGCTGCGCGGTCCGCAAGGGACGCTCTACGGCCGTAACACGATGGGCGGCATCATCAACGTCTATACAAAATCGCCTCTGAAATATGAAGGGACGAATATCTGGCTTTCCAACGGCAGCTACGGCCACCGCGACTATGCCCTCTCCCATTATAAAAAGATCGGTGAAAAGTTCGGATATGCCCTCTCCGGCGATTACCGGAACAGCGACGGCTATTTCACCAATCTTTTTACCGGCAAGAAAGCAGACGATATGAAATCCGGATCGGCCCGTATCCGCCTGGATTGGAAGCCCCGGGAGAACCTGGCACTCGGGCTGATGAGTTCGTTCGACCGTTCGGTCCAGGGCGGCTATCCCTACGCCGTCTGCGATTCGGTCACGCATAAACCGGGCGAAGTCGACTACAACGACTACAGTTTCTACAAACGGACGCTTTCGACGACCGGCTTCTCGGCGGATTACCAGGGGACGGGCTACAGCATCAACAGCCGGACCGCCTTCCAATATATCTCGGACCATCAGGGCATCGACCAGGATTTCTCTCCCCGAAGCATCTATTTCGCGCGTCAGGATATGAAGCAGAAAATGTTTTCCGAAGAACTGAACATCAAATCGACGACTCCCGGACGTTACAAATGGCTGTTCGGCGCCTTCGGTTTCTGGCAGGGGATCGACAACACCGTGACACTCGATTATTTCACCAAAGACTATGCGACACGCAAGCTGTACGACACGCCGGCCTACGGCGTCGCTTTTTACCACCAGTCCACCGTTGACAACCTGCTGACACGCGGCCTGTCACTGACTTTCGGCATCCGCTACGATTATGAGCATACCTCCAACGATTTCCTTTTCTATAAAGAGACGGACGGCGGCAGCGAACAGATGGACGCCTTCGACAGCCGGCTCAAGTTCAGCCAGGTCACACCGAAGATCGCCCTGCAATATATGTTTCCCTCTACCGGCATGCTCTACGCCACCGTGACGAAAGGATATAAGACAGGCGGCTTCAACACCTCTTTCGACCGCGAGGAAGACCGCACGTTCCGCCCCGAAACCAGTTGGAACTACGAGTTGGGAGCCAAACACCCGTTCCTCGACAACCGCCTGAACGCCGAGTTCTGCTTTTTCTGGATCGACTGGAAGAACCAGCAGATTTACCAGATGCTCGCCACCCAGAACGGGCAGTTCCTGCGCAACGCCGGGCGCAGCGAGAGCAAAGGCGTCGAGGTCAGCCTGCAAGGGAATCCGGTCAACGGGCTGATGGTGCAGGTGAACTACGGCTTTACGCATGCCACCTTCAAAGATTACAAGGATGAACGGCGAGGCATCGATTATAGCGGCAATTTCCTGCCGATGGTCCCGCGCCACACCTTTGCCGTCGGAGCCGATTATACGATCCCGAACCCTTGCCGCCACATCGACCGCTTCACGATCAGCACGAACTACACCGGGACGGGACGCATCCAGTGGAAAGAAGACAACAAAGTTTCGCAACCTTACTACGGACTGTTGAATGCAAAAGTATCTGCAACAAAAGAATTTATTACCTTTGCGATCTGGGCGAAAAATATGACCGGTGCGGACTATTCGGCTTTCTATTTCGAGACAGGCGGAAAGGGCCTGGCACAAAAAGGACGGCCGTTCACGATCGGCGGGAATATCCAGCTGAATTTTTAACGGCGTCGGAAAGTTCCGGAAAGCCGGAAAACCATTTTTGAAGGTGTCGGAACTTTCCGAAAGCCCCAAAAATCATTTTTGAAGGCAGCGGGACCTCCGGAAAGCCAAAAAAATCATTTTTGAAGGTGTCCGGACTTCCCGAAAGCCCCAAAAAACATTTTTGAGCGTTTCGGGAACTTCCGGAAACAGATAAACAAGATATTTGATGATACAGAAAGACAAAACATACAACCTCGCGACCTTCTTCTGCCTCTACATTGCGCAGACGATCCCGATGAGTTTCTTTTCCACCGTCATCCCCGTCATGATGCGGCAGGAGGACTTTTCACTCTCGGCCATCGGGCTTCTCCAGCTGATCAAGCTGCCCTGGATCCTGAAATTCCTCTGGTCGCCGATGGTAGACCGCCATGCCGTGACGACGGGCGACTATAAACGGTGGATTTTTTCTTCCGAACTGATCTACGCCGGCTTGATCTTCGCCGTCGCTTTCCTCGATTTCCATACGGACTTCTATACGATCGTCGCCCTGATTATCGTTTCCTTCATCGCCTCCGCCACACAAGATATCGCGACCGATGCGCTGGCGGTACTCGCCTTTAGCCGGAAAGATAAAAGCATGGCCAACAGCATGCAGTCGATGGGAAGTTTCGGCGGCTCGATGATCGGGGGCGGAGTCTTGCTCCTGCTCTTCAAGCAGATCGGATGGAACGGCCTGCTGCCTTGCGTCGCGCTGTTCGTCATCGCCGCCCTTCTGCCGCTCTTCTTCAACAAAGGCATCCGCATCCAGCCGAAGGACACGCATGAACGGGCCAAAAAGGCCGATGTGATCTATTTCTTCGCCCGCCGGAGCATCTGGAAACAGATCGGTTTCCTCTTCCTCTACTATTCCGGACTGATCGGTACGCTCGCCATGTTGAAGCCTTGGTTGGTCGACCTGGGCTACGACATGAAAGAGATCGGGGTGATGAGCGGAGTGGCGGGGACATTCGTCGGATTCCTCTCCTCGTTTGCCGGAGGGATGATCGTACGCCGGATCGGCCGTTTCAGGGCACGCATCCTGTTTGCGGTATTCGTCTTGATGGCGACACTCTATTTCCTCGGACTTTCGTACGTGCATCCCACGACCCCCTTGCTCTATGGCGGGATTTTCCTTCTGTGGGGTAGCTACGGGATGGCGACGATCGTGGTCTATACGACCGCCATGGACTGTGTACGCCCCGGACGCGAAGGGACGGATTTCACGATCCAGACGGTCATCACGCATCTCAGCGGCATGTTGATGGCCATCCTGAGCGGGAGAATTGCAGATCATACGGGCTATCACGGGCTCTTCTTCTTCGAGGCAAGCATCGCCCTGATATCCCTCATTTATATAATAACGGTTTTCAGAAAAAAGACAAGTACGATATGAAACAGGAACTCTTAGAAAAATACAATGTGCCGGTTCCCCGATACACCAGTTATCCGCCTGCCAACTATTTCCATGACGGATTCACAAGCCGGAATTATGCGGATGCCATCCGTAAATCCAACCGCCAGCAGCCGGAGTTGATTTCTTTCTATTTTCATATTCCCTTCTGCCGGCGCCTCTGCCATTATTGCGGGTGCAATTCCTATGCTTTTCCGAAGCTGGAAACCATAGACCGGTATATAGCGGCATTGCACAAGGAGATCGACCTGGTGCTTCCTTTGCTCGACAAGAAACGCAAGATCTCGCAGGTTCATTACGGCGGAGGTACTCCGACCTCTCTCCCTGCGCTCGAACTGGAAGAGTTGAACGCACATGTTTTAAACGAGTTCCGCCATATCTGCGACCCGGAGATAGCAATCGAATGCCACCCTGGCTGGATGACGGAACGTGATTGGGTCAAACTGACAAAAATCGGATTCAACCGGTTCAGTATCGGTATGCAGGATTTCAACGAACAAGTCCTGAAAACCGTGCACCGGAAAGCCTCTCTGCTGCGACCGGAAGAGATCGTGGCAGCCCTGCGCTCATGCGAAGTACGCATCAATATGGATTTCCTCTACGGCTTGCCCCACCAGACGGAAGCGAGTTTTGCCGAAACGATCGAAAAGGCCGTTTCCCTGAAACCGGACCGGCTCGTCACCTTTTCTTATGCCCATGTGCCCTGGGCTTTCCCCCGGCAGAAGGTGTTGGAACAAACCGGACTGCCATCCGGTGACGAGAAGAGCCGGATGTTCGAAGCGGCCCGCAAAATCCTCTGCGAAGCGGACTACCAGCCGATCGGGCTGGATCATTTCGTCCGCCAAGACGACGAGTTGTACACGGCTTTGCAGAACGGACAGCTGCATCGTAATTTCCAGGGATATTGCACACGCCGCACTACCGGCCAGGTCTATGCTTTCGGCGTGACCGGGATCAGCCAGCTCGGAACGGCTTACGCCCAGAACACAAAAGACATCATGGAGTATATCGAGAAAGTCGAAGCCGGCATCTTGCCTGTCGCCAAAGGATATCTCCTGAGCCGGGAGGAACAGATTACACGGGAAGTGATCGAAATGCTGATGTGCAACTACCGGATCGACTGGAACGAATTGTCGGAACTGCTTTCCGTCCCCGCCCGCTCCATCAAGCAAGCGACCGCCTACGACGAAGCGCGTCTCCGCGAATTTGCAGAAGACGGATTGATCGAATTCGACGAAAACCAAATCAGGATGACGCCCGAAGGCAGGCTTTTCGTCCGAAACATAGCCGCTTCGCTGGACAAGCTGATGCTCGGAACAAATAAATCATTTTCTAAACCGGTATAACGCAATGGAACCCCAACAGACAGATATTTTGATTATCGGTGCCGGATTGACCGGATTGACAACCGGCTTCTGGTTGGCCCGCGCCGGAAAAGACATTCATATCCTCGAAAAGGCTGATCGTGTCGGAGGACAAATCCATACGTTCCGCGAAAAGGATTTTGTCTACGAAAGCGGCCCCAACACAGGTGTAGTCTCCTATCCCGAAGTCGCCGAACTATTCGAAGCCCTCTCCCCTGCCTGTGCACTGGAGACTGCCCGCGAAGAATCCAAACGCCGGCTGATCTGGAAAGGGGAGCGGTTCCGAGCTCTCCCGTCCGGACTGTTCAGCGCGGTCACGACTCCTTTGTTTACGCTTGGCGACAAGTTCCGTATCCTCGGAGAGCCGTTTCGGGCAAAAGGGAATAACCCGGATGAGTCTGTCGGGGAATTAGCTGCCCGCCGCCTGGGTAAATCGTTCCTGCACTATGCGGTAGACCCGTTCCTATCCGGTGTCTATGCCGGCGATCCGATGAAACTCGTCACTCGTTATGCGCTCCCGAAGCTCTACAACCTGGAACAGCAATACGGGAGCTTCATCCGCGGAACCATCGCGAAAGCCAAGCAACCGAAAACAGATCGCGACCGCCTCGCCAGCAAGAAAGTATTTTCCGCCGACGGAGGATTGGACAAGCTGACCGATGCGATGGCCGGGGCGATCGGTCCGGCCCGTATCACCCTTTCAGCCGCCGACGTCACGATCCGGCCTTGTACAAACAAATGGATGGTCACCTATTCGACAGCCGACGGCGAACAGGCTATTCTTGCGGAGCGGATCGTCACGACCACCGGCGCTTATACATTGCCGGACCTGCTGCCTTTCGTCCCGAAAGAAAAGATGGAGCGGATCAGTAACCTGCATTATGCACCGGTCGTACAAGCCAGCGTCGGATTCCACGACACTGGCGGATTACGTTTCGATGCCTTCGGAGGCCTGGTCCCTTCCTGCGAGAAAAAAGACGTGCTCGGCATTCTTTTCCCCTCCGCGTGTTTTGCAGGACGGGCTCCGGAAGAGGGTGCTCTCTTCTCGTTCTTTATCGGAGGCGTGAAGCATGCCGACCTGACGACCTGGCCGGAAGAGGAACTGAAAGCGCTCATCAGGCACGAGCTCCATGCCATGCTCAAATTCCCGGAGGAGACAGAGCCGGATATGATCCGTATCTTCCGCCACGAACATGCCATTCCGCAATACGAACAGAGTAGCGGCGCCCGCTTCGAAACGATCGACGAACTGCAAGCGGCCTACCCCGGCCTCACGCTGGCCGGAAACATCAAAGGCGGTATCGGCATGGCCGACCGTATCCGCCAGGCAACAGAAATCGCGAACAAATTAATAAACGGGTAAATCAGTATTTACATTAACAACATATTAATATGGAAGATAAAATAGTCGAAATAGCCCGTTTCTATGAACCGGAAGAGGCACAGATACTCGAGTCCCTCCTGAAATCGGAAGGAATCAAATGTTATCTGAGAAACGAATATACGAGCCAGATCATGTACCCGGCCGACATGGGCGGCATCCGCATCGAGCTGCTTGAAAGCGAAGTCCCCCGTGCAATGGAGATCTTGGAAGCAAACGGTTACGAATTTCCGAAAGAAGATGAAGAAGACGAACAGATCCAAGCCGTTTCAGGTTGGACGCGTCACATTCCGTTCCTCCGCCATCTTTCCCTCGAAAAGCAAATCATCGTCCTTTTCATCCTTGTAGCCGTATTCCTCGCTTTGGTCATTTACTTCGGCTCGCTTGTTTCATCCAACTAAACAAATGTAAACTATGGCACGCAGAAAGATTACAAATAGTCAAGCCGTATGTATCACTCTTTTGTGGGGAATCTTGTGCTACATGATGCTTGCATACAACGAAAAGATAACCTTCGACATCGTTTTCACCTTGATAGCGTCAGCTATCATTGTGTTCGTTCCCATTTATAAGAGCAGAAGACGAAGAGAAGAGTAACATTTGATTGCTTTTACCCGATTAAAATACCGAAATGATATTTTTATCGCATTTTTTCTTTCAAATATTTGTTTGCATAAAATTTTAGCTTACCTTTGCGAGGTCGTTGAAAAAACGACGGCCGATTAACAAATTGATATTATAAATATAACATTCTAAATAAAATCAGTCTTATGAAGGCAAGTGAAGTTTTAGACAACTTAAAAAGAAGATTTCCGAATGAACCGGAATATCATCAGGCAGTTTCAGAAGTATTAGGAACAATCGAAGAGGCTTACAATGAACATCCCGAATTCGAAAAGAGCAATCTGATCGAACGTCTTTGTATCCCCGATCGTATTTTCTCTTTCCGTGTAACTTGGACGGATGATAAGGGACAGATCCAAACCAACATGGGATACCGTATCCAGCATAACAATGCAATCGGCCCGTACAAAGGCGGTATCCGTTTCCACGCTTCCGTAAACCAGTCGATCCTTAAATTCCTGGCTTTCGAACAGACTTTCAAGAACTCACTGACAACCCTGCCGATGGGCGGTGGCAAAGGGGGTTCGGACTTCAGCCCGCGTGGTAAGTCAAACGCTGAAATCATGCGTTTCTGCCAGGCTTTCGTATTGGAATTGTGGCGTCATATCGGCCCGGACACGGATGTCCCCGCAGGCGACATAGGCGTTGGCGGACGTGAAGTCGGCTATATGTACGGAATGTACAAAAAACTGGCTCAGGAGAACACGGGAACATTCACCGGCAAAGGACGCGAATTCGGCGGTTCACTGATCCGTCCCGAAGCTACCGGTTACGGAAATGTTTACTTCCTGCTGGAAATGCTGAAAACAAAGGGAATCGACATCAAAGGAAAGACCGTTTGCGTTTCAGGTTCAGGTAACGTAGCCCAATATACCGTAGAAAAGCTGATCAGCCTCGGCGCCAAAGTCGTGACAATGTCCGACTCGGACGGTTACATCTACGATCCGGACGGTATCGACCGTGCAAAACTGGATTACATCATGGAACTGAAAAACCTCTATCGCGGCCGTATCCGTGAATATGCAGAACAATACGGTTGCAAGTATGTGGCAGGCGCCCGTCCCTGGGGAGAAAAATGCGATATCGCAATGCCGAGTGCAACCCAGAACGAACTGAACGGCGAAGATGCCAAGACATTGCTTGCCAACGGGTGTATCGCCGTATCGGAAGGCGCGAACATGCCCTCTACTCCTGAAGCTATCGACGCCTTCCTCGAAGCCAAGATCCTGTATGCTCCGGGTAAGGCAGCCAATGCCGGCGGTGTATCTGTTTCCGGTCTGGAAATGACCCAGAACGCCCAGAAACTGAGCTGGAGCAGCGAAGAGGTAGATGCCAAACTGAAAAGCATCATGCAGAATATCCACGAACAATGTGTAAAATACGGCAAGCAAGCCGACGGTTACACAAACTACGTGAAAGGAGCAAACGTTGCGGGCTTCATGAAGGTAGCCAAAGCAATGATGGCACAAGGCATCCTTTAATCAATTGGCAATTGATAACTAAAGAGAGAGAGACTATTCGAGATTAATGGTTATGAAGAAAGCGGGCGTTCCGGTGCAACGGTTACGCCCGCTTTTTTATTTTCAGACGAAAATTATCCATTGTCAATTGCCAATTGTCAATTGTTTGTTACTTTAGTGCCGAAAATAAAAAGACATGATAACTGAAGAATTAAAACAACTTTACCAGACACATACCGGTTCGCCTGCAACTGATATAACCGAACTATCCTCTTCCGGCTCTAACCGCCGGTATTTCAGATTGTCAGGTCCCGTTTCCCTGATCGGGGTAAGCGGAACTTCCATAGAGGAAAACAATGCCTTTATTTATATGGCCGCACATTTCCGGGAAAAAGGATTGCCCGTTCCCCGGGTTTATTGCTGGTCGGATGACAAATCGTTCTATCTCCAGGAAGACCTGGGCGACGCCTTGCTCTTCCAAGCAATCGAGAAAGGACGGAAAAGTTGTTTCTTCGACGAGACGGAAAAGTCTTTGCTGCACAAGACGATCACGCTTCTGCCGACCCTTCAGTTTAAAGGTGCGGAGGGGTTCGACTTCAACCAATGTTACCCCCAACCCGAATTCAACCAACGTTCGATCCTCTGGGATCTGAACTATTTCAAATACTGTTTCCTGAAAGCTACCGGAATGGAATTCCAGGAAAACCTTTTGGAAGACGATTTCCAGAAAATGAGCGATGTCCTGTTGCAGGATTGCACTCCGACATTCATGTACCGGGATTTCCAGTCGCGTAACGTGATGGTAAAAGACGGTGAACCCTGGTTCATCGACTTCCAGGGAGGACGCAAAGGCCCGATCTACTACGATGTCGCTTCTTTCCTCTGGCAGGCGAAAGCCAAATATCCGGCTGAATTGAGACAGGAATTGATCGGCGATTATCTGCAAGCGCTACGCGGATATACGGAAATAGACGAAAAACATTTCTTCCGGCAATTACGCCATTTCGTTCTTTTCAGGACTTTACAGGTCTTGGGAGCCTACGGTTTCCGGGGATATTTCGAGAAGAAACCGCATTTCATCCAAAGTGTCCCCTTCGCCATCGATAACCTCCGGCAGCTCTTGAAAGAAGATTATCCGGAGTATCCCTATTTATGCACCGTACTACGGGATCTGACGAATCTGTCCCAATTCTATGACGACATTCAAAAGCATACGCTCAAAGTCAAGATTGTCAGCTTTGCCTATAAAAAAGGAATCCCCAACGACCCGAGCGGCAATGGCGGCGGGTTTGTCTTTGACTGCCGCGCCATCAATAACCCCGGTAAATACGAACGTTACAACCATTTTACCGGATTGGACGAACCGGTGATCCGTTTCCTCGAAGAAGATGGAGAGATCACCCGCTTCCTGGATCATGCTTACGAGATTGTGGATGCTTCTGTCAAACGTTACATGGACCGGGGATTCACCAATCTGATGGTTTGCTTCGGTTGCACGGGAGGCCAACACCGTTCGGTCTACTCCGCCCAGCATATGGCGGAACATATTCATTCCAAGTTCGGTGTCCGGGTAGACCTCGTGCACAGGGAACAAAACATTGAACAACTCTTTAACGCAATATTATGAAAGCTATGATTTTCGCAGCCGGTTTGGGAACACGACTCAAACCGCTGACCGACAGTACTCCAAAAGCATTACTTCCTATCAGTGGAAAACCGATGCTCGAACATGTAATCCTTAAATTGAAAGATGCCGGTTTTCACCAGATCGCCATCAACATCCATCATTTGGGAGACCAGATCATCGATTTCCTGACGGCCAACAACAACTTCGGCATCGAAATACATATATCCGACGAACGCGACTACCTGCTCGATACCGGAGGAGGTATCAAGCACGCCGCTGCATTCCTGCAAGGCAACGAGCCATTTCTGGTGCATAATGTCGATATCCTGTCCAACATCGATTTGCGTGCACTTTACGATCATCATCTGGAAACGAATCCTTTGGCTACATTATTGGTCAGCAAACGCAACACCTCCCGCTATTTGCTATTCAATAAAGAAAATAAATTATGTGGTTGGCATAATCATGAGACAGGAGAAGTCAAATCATTTTATCCGGATTTTGATCCGAAACAATACAACGAGTATGCATTCAGCGGCATCCATGTATTGTCTCCCCAAATATTCGACTATATGGAAGAGTGGACCGGCAAATTCTCCATTATCAACTTCTATCTGTCCATCTGTGCAAAAACCAATATCCACGCTTATGCAGATGAAAATCTTCATCTGATAGATGTCGGAAAACCGGAGACATTGGCGATGGCAGAAAAGTGGGTGCAGACACTTATTGTATAATTTTGTTTCCTTAACAAGGAGACACATCCTTTATGAATAGCCATAAATTCCGGATTTTTACCCTTCAAAAAGACTATTCTGCCGTGAAGTGCGCAGTTTTTTGCAACGAAGACGGTCTTCATCCCCTTGACGACCGTCTTCATATACGATGATTTCGGCACCTCACGTCAACAACGACCGTCTTCATGCCAATGACGACCGTCTTCATGCCCATAAAGCCCCTGATTTCTTTTTAAATATTCAAAGCCGCCGCCCATTTTTTTTACTACAGCCCATTCTCAAGAGGTTAAGCTTTTCCAAAATGCAATCGTATTCCCCCTTTTCCATCTCTCTCAAACAACATTTCTTCATTTCCTGCCGATACCATATTTCCGTTTATCAGCAAAAAAGAAAAAACAGCATCAAAATATCAAACTAAAATGATCCGAGAGTTTGATCGAAATAGAAAAAGCAGGAAACAGGGGTTATTGTTCGTTAAATTAAAAGGCATCGAATTAGAATCAATCATGATAATTCGATATCTTTGCTACGAAGAACGTCAAAGGGGTTTTATGTACCGGAGCTTTGGTGGAACAGAATGAAATACGGATATGAGAAAACAGATCAGTTTGACATCACAATCGAATAAACAATTCATAAATAAAAACCATTTAAAGATGAAACAACTTCTTATTATCCTTTCACTTGTGATCGGATGCCTGCAACCAGGCCACGCACAGAAGCCCGCCTTGAAGTTCAATAAAGACGGCAAATTCAAAATCGTACAGTTCACGGACGTACACTACATTCACGGGAATCCCAAGTCTGCCGTTTCCCTCGAACGCATCAACGAAGTGCTGGATGCGGAAAAGCCGGACTTAGTGCTATTCACAGGCGACGTCATCTACGGTCAGCCGGCAGAGGAAGGAATGCGCACGATCCTGAACTTAGCTGCCAACCGCAAGATACCGTTCGGAGTGACATTCGGCAACCACGACAACGAACAGGGACTTACCCGTACCCAGCTATTCGATATCATACAGACGATACCTTATAATCTGACCGATTCCGTGGCAGGAGTCGTAGGGGCGACCAACTTTATTCTTCCCCTGAAATCGTCCGATGGGAAGAAAGACGCAGCCATCCTGTATTGTCTGGACTCGCATTCATACTCACAGATCAAAGGGATAGGCGGCTACGATTACATCAAGTTCGACCAGATCCAATGGTATCGCGAAAACAGCGCGAAATACACGAAACAAAACGGTGGCACTCCCCTGCCCTCGCTGGCATTTTTCCACATCGCCCTGCCGGAATACAACCAGGCCGCATCGGACGAAACGGCTATTTTGGTCGGCACACGAAAGGAAAAGGCGTGCGCTCCGCAACTCAACTCCGGCATGTTCGCTTCGATGAAAGAAATGGGAGATATCTTAGGTGTATTTGTCGGGCACGACCATGACGACGACTATGCCGTTTTCTGGAAAGGCATCCTGCTTGCATACGGCCGTTATACCGGCGGCGACACGGTGTACAACAACCTGAGCAACGGCGCCCGCGTGATCGAAATGACCGAAGGCTCCACCAACTTCAAAACTTGGATTCGCCTGAAAGGCGGGGAAGTGATCAACACGGTAAACTATCCTTCGGATTTCATCAAAAAGAAAGACTAAATCAGGACATAGCCCGACCGTTTTCGGGGGTGTGTCATTAATCTGTATATTAGAGCACAGATAACACAGATGAGACTGATTCACACAGATTGATTATTGCAAATCAATAAAATAAAAATCTGCGGTTATCTGTTGAATCTGTGTCATCTGCGCTCTATTTTATATTTTGACACACCTTCCTTTATTTATCATATTACTTTTCAGGTTTCAACACCACTCCCAAACTCTTCTTTCCGTCCATCTTGATCACGATCGGCTTGTCGAAACGGACATGGCGGAGATATTCGGTTTCCTCCACGGCAGGCAAGGAGTTCAGATATCCTTCATCGAACCAGCCATCTCCCTTAAACGGATTGATCGTAAAATAGCCGACCCCGAACGAAGTCAGATTCTGGAAGAAATGCGTCCCCTGGCTCGGATCGACGCGATAGTTTTCCAATCCGCATTCCACGATGACGCGGGCATTGCTGATATGCGGCCATTTCACCGGAATGCCCAGCCAGGAATCGCTGCTGCCCCAACGGCCGGGACCGACCAACACATAATTCTTTTCCTCTGCAGTGAACCCGCGGTTCATCTTCTCGATGTCGTAAGCGATCAACTGGTTGTTGGAAGAGCTGAAAGCTCCGGTCTTCACATATATAATGTCTTGCACATCCGTCACGATGCCATGCCCCAGGACACTGGTCGACGAGAGTATCGTATCCTCCTGACCGACGAGTGTCAAGTCTTCTTCCATCACCTCCTTGTTGTCCACGATCGGGCGGATCTGAAGCAGATAGAAAGTGGCGGTAGGGGCGCCGCCCTTACCAGTGGCAAGGTTCTGCGGATCGATATTAACCGCAAATTCAATCTCGACGGGACGCCCCATCTCATCCTGCCCGACATGCAGAATCTGGTCAAGCGTATCGGCAAGCGGGAACACGT
The DNA here is from genome assembly GCF_902493135.1 of uncultured Parabacteroides sp. Classification (GTDB taxonomy): domain Bacteria; phylum Bacteroidota; class Bacteroidia; order Bacteroidales; family Tannerellaceae; genus Parabacteroides. Next base: position 70,830 of record NZ_CABUOD010000015.1, on the reverse strand, counting down.
CATGCTGAAGGATATTGACGAAAGACAATATCTTGCGGCCGCCGGGATAGTAACCGTCACGAATGATCTGGTCATAAGGATCGTAGGTCGAGACAATGAACTTCAACGAACCGTCAGCATCGGCATCTTTCAGGTTCAGGCAAAGCAGGTTAAACGAATCGTCAACGGAGAATTGCTCTGTCAGGTTCTTCAGGTCGAGTGCGTAATAACGCGTCTGCGTCTCACGCAGCGCAAAGTCCATCGTGCTCATCTGCAAAATATTATGAGGATGGCGGGGAGAAAAACGCAACGTCTGCCCCCCGTCCACGATATACTTGCCAAGCCCTAAAGCAATATTAGCAATCCCGTCTTCCGCCTTTTCGTTTCCAATCGGGTAGAAATTCAATGAACGCGCGACGCCGGAAATAGTCGGATAGAAACGATCGTCGTATCGGTTCCCCACCACTTCCTGTAAAACGATCGCCATCTTTTCCTGGTCGATAAGGTTCGATGTTGCCGTCATATATGCTTTACTGTCACGATAAAAGACAGAAGCGTAGACCGCTTTTATAGCATCGCTTAACGTACGGAGCATATCATATTTATCTTCCAGTTTGGGTACCATATAGGTAGAATAAATCCCTGCGAACGGTTGATAATGGGAATCTTCCAAAAGGCTGGACGAACGGACGGCAATCGGGCTTTTGACAACATCGAAAAACGCCATCAGGTCTTCAATCAGACGGGCGGGAAGGCTGGCACGCAGGAAATATTTCAAGATCGTCTCATCATCCACATCACTCAAAGCGACCGGATACAGTTCGTTTGTCTCCATAAACTCGTCGAAGATATCCGTACAGATCACGACCGTCTTCGGAATGGTCACCGCAAAATGATCGTGTTCCAACTTGGGATAACGCTTCACCATCGCCCCGATGAACGCCAGGCCTCTGCCCTTTCCTCCTAACGAACCGTCGCCTATACGGGCAAAGTTGCTGTATTCGTCGAAACGCTCCTTCTGGTAGACCGCAACGACACCGGAGTTCTTCATCCGGCGGTACTGTACAATCAGGTCGAAAATCAACTTACGCGCCTCATCCATATCCTTATAGTCGCTCACATCCACACGTTTCAGCACCTCTGCCGGCGGAAACATGGCACGGGAATAGAAAAAGCGGGAGAAATGGTTACGGCTCAGGTGGTAAACCAGCGAATCGTCCGGTATCTGAAAGACCTTCTTTTGCAAATCCTTCAAATCCTTAATGCGCATGATCTCTTCCTTCGTCTGCGGATTCAGGATGACGAAGTCGCCGAAACCGAAACGCTGCATGATCTTCTTCCTCAGATCCTGCGGGTAACTCTTGGAATTCTTGTCGATAAAAGAAGCTCCCAACTCCTTTGCATATACTTTATTGCCCGCCTCCGACGATTCGAGCACGAAAGGAATGATCAGGCCCGTCTTCCGCACATACTGTCCGAACTTGTACCCGGCGTAGGGATCTTTCACGCCATCGTGCATGAAGCTCATGTCCGAGATGATCCCCAACATATTATCGCGGTACTGGTTAAAAATGCGGACAGCCTCCTCATAAGTACGCGCCAGCTTGATCTTGGGACGCCCGCGCATACGGAGCGTACGCTGGTGGTCGTTCAGCGCCTCCTTCGCAAACATCTGGCTCTGTTCCAGCACGAACTTATACAGGTGCGGCAAAGCCGAAGAGTAGAAACGGACGGAATCTTCCACCAACAGGATAATCTGGACACCGACGCTCGCCGTATCATCCGGCGCATTCATCTTGTCCTCGATCAGCTTGATGATGGCAAGCAGCAGCTCCGCATTTCCCAACCAGCTGAACACATAGTCGATCGCGCTCAAATCTTCATTGGCAATCCGTTTGGACACCTCTTTCGAGAAAGGGGTGAGGACTACGATCGGTATATTGGGGTAATGAATCTTGATCTCCGTCGCCGCCGCGAAAATATCACGGTTATCCATATTCGGCATGCAGATGATCAGTTCGAAATTACGGTTTTTCAACTCGGCAAGCGCCTCCTCCTCTGTCGTCACTTGTGTAAAACGCGGCGGGTAACGAAGGCTGAGCGACGTATATTCATTGAATATCTGCTCGTCCACCCGCCCATCGTCCTCCAGCATGAAGGCGTCATATTTAGTAGCGATAAGCAATACATTATATATACGCTTATTCATCAGATTGGCGAATGATGTGTCCTTAAACACAAGGTTCTTAAAGTCCGGTATTCCGCTCATAATGATTTGATAGAATTAACAGCCCCAAATGTAAGGAAAAAAACAATCAACCGAAAGCCTGTGACAAGATTTGAGCAAGTGCCGAATCAGTTCCACAAGCATGAAACAAAAGTTCCATAGGCATGAAACTAATGTTTCACAGGCAGGGAACTAATGTTTCATGGCAGGGAAACGGCTCTGCCAACGGTATCGCACATTCCCCGGCACAAAGGGAAGCCGGGATCCCATCGAGGGAAAGCCGGAATTTCACTTAAAGAACATTGTTCAATAACATAAGGAACGATTATCAAAAAGTAAGCAAAACATTTGGTCAACCCAGGTTATTCCCTACATTTGCAAACATAATGTTATCTTAAAAAGAAATTATATACTATGAAGACAGAAGCAATCTTATCAGCACTGGAAGCAAAGCATCCGGGCGAAAAGGAGTATTTGCAAGCAGTAAAAGAAGTTCTTCTTTCAATTGAAGAAGTGTACAACCAGCATCCCGAATTCGAGAAAGCTAAAATCATCGAACGATTGGTTGAACCGGAACGTATTTTCACCTTCCGTGTGCCTTGGGTAGACGACAAAGGGGAAATACAAGTCAACTTGGGATATCGTGTACAATTCAACAACGCGATCGGCCCGTACAAGGGCGGCATCCGCTTCCATCCTTCTGTCAACCTGTCCATCCTGAAGTTCCTGGGATTCGAACAGACTTTCAAAAACGCTTTGACGACGTTGCCGATGGGCGGTGGCAAAGGGGGTTCCGACTTTGCTCCTCGCGGAAAAAGCGATGCAGAGATCATGCGTTTCTGCCAGGCGTTCATCCTCGAATTATGGCGTAACCTCGGCCCGGACCGCGATGTTCCGGCAGGCGATATCGGAGTAGGCGGACGTGAAGTCGGTTACATGTACGGTATGTATAAGAAACTGGCCCGCGAAAACACCGGCACGTTCACAGGTAAAGGTATGGAATTCGGCGGTTCTATCCTCCGTCCCGAAGCAACCGGTTTCGGTGCCCTTTACTTCGTCCACCAGATGTTGGAAACTCACGGTATAGATATCAAAGGCAAGACGGTCGCTATCTCCGGTTTCGGAAACGTCGCCTGGGGAGCTGCCACAAAAGCGACCGAACTGGGGGCAAAGGTCGTCACGATCTCCGGCCCGGACGGCTATATCTATGATCCGGACGGCATTTCCGGCAAAAAGATCGATTATATGCTGGAACTGCGTAACTCCGGTAATGACATCGTAGCTCCTTACGCCGAAGAATTCCCCGGCGCGACCTTCTATCCCGGTAAGAAACCTTGGGAACAGAAAGTGGACATCGCACTGCCTTGTGCCACCCAGAACGAACTGGACGCAGACGATGCACGCAAGCTGATCGAGAACAAGACATTATGCGTAGCCGAAGTGTCCAACATGGGATGTACGGCCGAAGCTGTCGACCTGTTCATCGAACACAAACAACTCTTTGCTCCGGGCAAGGCTGTCAATGCCGGCGGTGTCGCCACTTCCGGCCTGGAAATGACTCAGAACGCCATGCATATTTCCTGGACGGCTGCCGAAGTCGATGCCAAACTGCATCAGATCATGAGCGCCATCCACCAGCAATGCGTCGAACACGGAAAAGAAGATCAATATATCAACTATGTGAAAGGCGCAAACATTGCGGGCTTCATGAAAGTTGCCAAAGCGATGATGGCACAGGGTATCGTATAGATCTCCGTGTATGTCAAATACACAGAGAAGTGTGTCTATGAGAAGGGGGATGTCTGTAATTACAGGCATCCTTTTTTTATTTCAACGGACTTTGCCCGGGTTCTTCGCGATAAAGTCCTTCCATCCGGTATATTTCTTTTCCTGTATCGGATTATTCGTCTGGAAATAATGACAGACGGCAGCCGCCAATCCGTCTGTCGCATCCAATTGCGGTAACATGGATGCATCCGGAATATGCAGGTAGCGCTGTAGCATCCCGGCCACTTGTTCTTTTGCCGCATTCCCGTTTCCGGTAATGGACATCTTGATCTTTAGCGGGGCATATTCAAATATCGGGATATCCCGTTCGAGCGCGGCAGCCATAGCGACTCCCTGTGCACGGCCCAGTTTCAACATACTCTGTACGTTCTTCCCGAAAAACGGAGCTTCGATGGCCAGTTCGTCCGGATGATACTGGTCGATGAGTCCCAAAACCCGCTCAAAAATCTTGCGGAGCCGCAAATAATGATCCTCGTATTTATTCAATTGGAGTATGCCCATAGCTTCCAGTTTAGGTTTATTACCTTCAATCTTCAGCACTCCGTAACCCATCACGATCGTTCCGGGGTCAATGCCCAATATGACACGGTCTTTCGTCATTTCTCCCAGTCTATCTCTTCCAGTAAAGTGCTAAAGCCGGTAATCTTGTGACCGAAACGGGCCACCAGTGCCCGGTGAAGGCTGTTTCCTTCGTTCTGCAACCAGAAATTCAACGTATCGACATTCTTAACATGAAACTGGACGGAGAAACTGCCGCCTTCTCCCTCCTCTGCCTGCATCACGCGTCGCAGGCATGGCCGCTGCAGAAACCCGCTGTCCACGGCTTTCGGGATATACTGTTTCTTTAGATAATCCAAGCTTTCATCCAGAATATCTTTTTCTATATGGAACGTCGTATTATAAACAATCATCTTATTTTTTATAAAAATTCTATGGCAAAGATAGTGGTTATATCAAGAAAAGCCCTATATTTGCACCTGAAAAATAAGTCACGCGGGGCATTAGCTCATCTGGCTAGAGCGTCAGACTGGCAGTCTGAAGGTGATCGGTTCGAGTCCGATATGCTCCACTATCTTACGGCAAGTAATAAAAAAAGGCATTCATTTCTGAATGCCTTTTTTTATTACCATCTATCTTATTTCTTCGCCGTTGCCAATTCCGTCTCGATCGGATCGTCGTACTGTTTCTGCAATCTATGCAGTTCCGTTTTCAGACTGTCGATCAAGGCTTCATTGCCCGGTTCGTTATAGATGTCATGCATTTCCATCGGATCGTTTTGCAGATCATAAAGTTCCCACACATCGATATCATTATAGAAATGGATTAATTTATAGCGGTCGGTACGGACACCATAATGGCGTTTCACAGCGTGTTCCGCCGGGTATTCATAATAATGGTAATACAAGGAAGTCCGCCAGTCTTCCGGCTTTTCACCTTTCAACAAAGGCAAATAAGAATCTCCCTGGATATCTTCGGGAACAGGAACGCCTGCCAATTGCAGGAAAGTTGCCGCATGGTCGATATTCTGGACCATTTCGGGGATGTCGCCTTTAACACCGCCAGGAAAACGGACCAGCATCGGCGTACGGAAAGATTCTTCATACATGAAACGTTTATCGAACCAGCCATGTTCACCCATATAGAAACCCTGGTCGGAAGTATAGACGATCAGAGTGTTCTCCAATAAACCGCTCTTCTTCATATAATCCAATACACGCCCCACATTACGGTCTACGGAATGGATCACACGCAGATAATCGTGCATGTACTGCTGGTATTTCCATTCGGCCAAAGCCTTGCCCGTCAACTTCTGCTCCTTGAACTTCTTGATGATCGGGTCATAATGCCTGTCCCAGGCTGCTTTCTGAGCCGGAGTCATCCGGTTATACAAGCTACGGCCGTTTTCTTCAAGACCGGTCGCCGTATGGATTTCATTTTCCTTATCCGCCATCTTCAAGTCATAGACAAGGTCCATATCCTTGATGATACTCATCTCCTGTTCGGATGCGGCAATGCGTCCTTCGTATTTGTCATAGAACGTTTCGGGAACCGGGTAAACGATATCTTCATACAAATCCAAATCGCAGGTATCCGGCATCCAGGTACGATGAGGAGCTTTATGGTGGAGCAAGAGGCAGAAAGGTTTGTTCTTATCACGCTTGTTGTCCAACCAATCCAGCGCCAAGTCAGTCGTAATGTTCGTGGCATATCCTTCGATCTGCTTCTTTTCTCCGTTATCGATAAAATACGGATTATAATAATCTCCTTGTCCGGTCAGGATATTCCAATAATCGAAACCGGTAGGATCGGAAGTCAGATGCCACTTCCCGACAACGGCGGTCTGATAGCCGGCTTGCTGCAACAACTTCGGGAATGTCTGCTGGCTGCCGTCAAAACGTTTCGTATTGTCGGTAAAGCCATTCTTGTGGCTATGCTTGCCCGTCAGCAAACAAGCACGGCTGGGACCGCTCAGGGAGTTGGCGACGAAACTGTTCGTAAACCGTAGGCCTTCATTGGCAATCCGGTCGATATTCGGGGTTTCGATAAAACGATGATCATAAGCACTGATTGTCTGGTAAGAATGATCGTCACACATGATGTAGAGAATATTCATAGGTTTCTCCGGCACCTCTTTTTTGTCTTTCCGAACACAGGCAGGAAGAGCTACGGCAGCCAATCCCGTCAGAAGAAATAGTTGATTAGTTTTCATGATACATTATGTTTTTTGTCTGGATCAGGCAAAATTAAACAGAGCGAACGGAATAATCACTATCCGAACTAAAAAATATACAAAAAAGAAGGTGTGTCAAAAGAAAATCCTGCTTACAATAGACATAATTTAGGCACGGATTTCACGGATTTACACGGATAAATTTATTATCTTTCCGTGTAATCCGTGCCTTAAAGATCGTGATAAAGGAGTTTTGACACACCTCCTTCCTTTACCTCTTATATTTCTTATTTGTTACAATACGGCAGCTTGTATGGGTTCCTGTATTCGTACCAATACAAACGATGCGATTCGGCTTCTTTATCACCATTGAAACTCAAGGTGGCCGGGTCCCAATGAACAGGGCGTCCCAGTTCGCGGGCAATGTTCTGCAAGCAGCAAAGCGTATTCGTACTGCAACCCACTTCAACCGGAGCAATCGGATTTTTACGCGAACGGACACAGTCGATAAAGTTCTGCATATGCGGAGAACTTACTTCATATTCTCCCTTCCCGACCTTCTTTTCCTCTTTCGGCAACAAGGAAGGATCGGAGCATTCGATATAGCCGCGAGCCACTTTCAACCAGCCCTTATCACCGATAAACTTGATGCCTTGCGCATTGGCATTGTCCTCACGGTAAGGTTGTTCGGTCATCACGATGCCATTGGCATATTTCATCGTCGCATACTCTGTGCCTTCATATCCTTTCGGGATAAACTCTACCGGTCCGGAGCCATCCATACCGATAGCAGCCTGTGCAATATCAAACATATGAGCCCCCCAATCGGCCGTATATCCGTTGCCGGTTTCCTGGTACCAACGCCATGCTCCCCACAACTTCTCGTTCTGTTCGGGTTCAAGAGAGATAGGAGGACAAAGATCGGGATGATAATGAATCTTCGGATCGTTCAACGGTCCCATCCACTGATTGAAATTCAGGTTACCGGGGACATCCATTTCCGGCAAGTCCAATGGTTTGGGCGGTTCGCCGACACGGGCATATATCTTTTCGATATGGCCGATCTTACCGGCACGGACCAATGCGATTGCATCCTGGAACTCCTTGCTCGAACGCTGCTGGCTACCGATCTGGAAAACACGATTATTATCGCGTACGGCACGAGCGACAGCCAAACCTTCGGTAATCGTATAAGCCAACGGCTTCTGGCAGTACACATCCTTACCACTCTGGCAAGCATGGATAGCAACCAAAGCGTGCCAGTGGTCAGGTGTTGCCACTTCAATCACGTCGATATCCTTACGGTCCAGCAAATCTTCATAGAATTCATACATATCGCAGCGGGGAGCCACATTCAGAGACTTCTGCCAGGCTTCGGCGCGACGTTTGAAACGTTCCCGTTTCAAGGAATCCACGTCACAACAGGCAGCAACCTGCACACCGGGACATGTAGAGAAACTCTTGAAGTCGGACAAGCCTTGCTGTCCTAATCCGACAAAGCCTAAAACGACACGATCACTCGGTGCGATACGCACACCATTTACAGCCCAACTGGGCAAGATAGTCAAACTTGCCAATCCAAGAGCGGAAAGGCCAAGAAACTCTCGACGGGTTACACCCTTCTTAGTGTTTTCTTTCATGGTAATTCAAAAATATATTGGACTAAAAAATTATTCGGACAAATATATTAATAAATATCGAAATAACGAATTGTTGTGGAAAAGTTGTCGTTTAATAACAAAATTATGGCTTTCCCGTTTCATAATTATGAATCAGGAAAGCCATAACGATATATCAGAATACGTTTGTCTTAGAAAACGTAACCGAAACCTACGTTCAGGTAGATCGGATACATGGCGAAAGTAATCGTTTTGAAATCTTTCCGGAAGATATCATTCAATCCCCAAGTCAGGTCTGCATAGACATTCAAGTGCTTAAAGGCACGCCATTCGGCACCTAACTGCGCTCCCCATTGGAAACGGCGAAGGTTCTTAGAAAAATCATACGAAGCACTCTTCCCGTCTTCAAAAATGACTTTGCTTCCTGTCGGATCTCCTTCACGTAAATAGCCGTCATAGACATTTCCTGAGAAATCACCTTCCAACATATAAGCAAAATACGGACCGAGGTTCATACTGAAACGGCGATTAAACTGATGAGTGGCCAGAACTGGAAAAGACAGGTATGTATTATTGACATCGGTCTTTACATATCCGGTCCAGTTTCCCTTTACGATCTCCCCGCCATCACCAATAATCTCCATGCCGTAGTTCTTAACACGGGCATCTGTTTTCATACTTTTATTATCAAGGCGGATCCCGATCCGCATTCCCCATTTGCGTTCCTGATCGAACCATTTCGTCACGTTTCCTTCGATCGCCAGCGCCAAAGTCGGATTATATCCGGTAATTGCCCGAATTTCGACCGGCAAAGGCAAAGGAGCCGTTCCACCGATATTAAAACCGGCTTTCACTTCATACTCCAGTCCGAGCAGAGCAGACTTGATGATCCCCTGATTCCGGTCCATCTGTCCGAAGGCAGGAAGCGCTATCAAAGATAGGGCCAACATACATATATAAGCAGATATACTCTTTTTCTCCATTTCTTTTTTCGTTTTAATTGTCGGCTGCATAAATCAGTTCCACCTCATCGATCAGCAAGGTGCTTCCCGGTGCACCCCGGAAATAATTACCTTCTTTACTGGAAGAGAAGACGATAGAGACATTATAACCTCCTGATTTTAATTTCTCACGGTCGATTACCTTACCGGGTTTCATGACAAAGGGAATATAGAATTCGGTCCACTCGTCTGTTTCTTTCCTGTCTTTATCATCCAGCAAAGCAACGGAGACGAGATTCGGATGCGTATAGTTACCTTCCACGATAGTCCCGTCCAAATAAGGAACCTTATCTGTTACTTCATAAAAGATCGCATAAACATCCCATGTATCCTTCTTGTTCTCTACCGGTTTGCCATTTGCTTGAAACACATCTCCTGCTTTATATTTATAATAGCCTTTTATATAAGTCGGAACATGCTCGAACGGCATTCCCAGACGAGTTGCTTTCAACGCGTTAGTCAAAGCACTCAAGACATCAAATGTCCCCATAAACAGATTTCCTGCCGCAATGGGCATTTTCACCTTCTCTCCAAAATCACCCGTGGATTTTGTTTCAAGTTTCACAGCTTTTCCCACCTTTCCGTCTTTAAGTGAAGAAGTCGGAAAACTGGCAGGATCTTTTGTTCCAACTCCTGTTATAGCAAAACCAGAGTTGCCGCTCGCCCAATCGATGCGTTCATTGGTAGCCACATCATAAAACACGTCATACGTATAAATATTGGATACTACCGAATCCACATCTTCAAAATGATATTCCGTACTGATTCCGGCGATAAGATAAGCCACCTGGTATTCTTTCTTCCAGTTTCCATCCTGTGAAGTCACCGTGTAGTACTGTGGAGTCGTGAAGTCCCGTTCCGTACCGCTGGCAGGGGAAATAGTCGCACCGGGAGTCAACGTAAACTCCGGAGCCTGATGCGTCAGGTCAATATCCGCCTTTACCATCAACGTCACCTTATTATTCTCTATAACCGGATCTCTTTTCAATATATCTGCGGGAACTATACAAGTCAATATATCCGCTTCCGCATTAGGCGCTTCATCCTGTATACACGACGTGAGCGTGATACTTAACAAAAGCCATGTGATCAAATAAGCTATTCTCATCTTTTGTTTGTTTTATTTATAATAAGTTTCCCTTGAAAGCAAACCGGATACAAAAATACGCTCCTTTTCGGAAAAAGCCGCCGTATTTATATTTTTATCACAGTTTTTATTGTACCGCTCACCTTTTATTCATACATTTGGCTCAATAACTTATTAATATCTAATTTACAAGACCATGACAACACGCAGAGATTTTATCCGGCAAGCAACCTTATTAGGCGCCGGACTTTCCATGAGTCCTTTCTTCATCAACGCTACACCAGGAAATGTAGGGGCGAACGACAAAATACGTGTCGGCCTTATCGGTTGCAACGGTATGGGATTTTCCGATTTGCAGGCATTCTTGCGAAATCCGGAAGTAGAATGTATCGCACTGTCGGATATCGACGAAGGCGTACTGAACAAACGGGCTGCCGAAACGGAAAAGATTACGGGCAAAAAAGTTAAAAACCTTTACAAAGACTGGCGGAAACTGATCGACAACAAAGATATCGACGTTGTCATCGTCGGCACGCCCGACCACTGGCACTGCCTGCAAATGGTAGCCGCCTGCCAGGCTGGTAAAGATGTTTACTGCGAAAAACCCTTAGGCAACAGCATTGAAGAATGTAATATTATGGTTCGTGCCGCCGAAAAGTACAACCGGGTAGTACAGGTAGGACAATGGCAACGCAGCGATCCGCACTGGCAGGATGCCATGGCATTCGTGCACAGCGGGCAGTTAGGCAAGATCCGTACCGTCCGCGTCTTCTCATACCAAGGTTGGTGTCCATCCATTCCGGTCAAGCCGGACGAAGCCGTTCCTGCAGGAGTCGACTATGACATGTGGCTGGGCCCGGCTCCCCAACGTCCGTTCAACCGTAACCGTTTCCATTTCACCTTCCGCTGGTTCTGGGATTATGCCGGCGGGCTGATGACAGACTGGGGTGTGCATCTGCTCGACTATGCCCTCTATGGAATGAACGTAACGGCCCCCAACTCCATCATGGCTTCGGGCGGCAAATTCGGATATCCGGATGACGCCTGCGAAACGCCGGACCTGTTGCAGACGATTTATACATTCGACGACTTCACGGTCATGTGGGACCATGCGATCGGTATCGACGACGGAGCTTACGGACGCAATCACGGCCTCGGATTTGTCGGAGAAAACGGGACATTGGTTGTCGACCGCGGCGGCTGGGAAGTAATCCCCGAAAAGGTGAACGGCAAAGCCCGCATGGAAGCCGTTCCTTTGAAGAAAGCCTACGGCGAAGGCGGATTGAACCTGCACGTGAAGAACCATCTGGAATGCATCAAGTCGCGCAACCGCAACTGTAATGCCAGCATCGAGATCGGCGCCCATATCGCCAAATTCTCCCAATTGGGTAACATCGCCTACCGGACAGGCAAAAAACTGACTTGGGACGGTAAGAGCTTCAACGACGCGGAAGCCGACAAATACTTATGCAAGGAATACCGGGCTCCCTGGGAACTTCCGAAAATCTAAACGGAAGTTCAACCAAACGATATGGAAGGTGTGCCAAAACACCTTTAACATGATCTTTCAGGCACGGATTTACACGGATAAACAATCCGTGCCTAAATTATGGCTAATCGTGAGCAGGATTTTGTTTTGACATACCTCCTTTTTTGAACCATTTTGACCAGCCAAACAGTAATTCGGGTAGGATAATCCGTAATTTGTATGAAAGCATAACACTTCTGACTCCCTATCTTTGCAATATCCGACAAAACTGAAAACAAAAGGGCATACGCTCCCTGTTTATAAGTCAGGATCAAAGAAAACATATAAAAAAGACGAGTATGGAAACAGTAAAATTAAACAACGGCGTTGAAATGCCGATTTTAGGTTACGGAGTTTATCAGGTGACGCCTGAAGAGTGTGAACGCTGCGTGTCGGATGCCATCCGTGCAGGTTATCGGTCCATCGATACGGCACAAGCCTATTACAATGAGGAAGGCGTCGGCCATGCCATCCGGAAATGCGGTGTGCCACGTGAAGAGTTGTTCATCACGACAAAAGTCTGGATCTCGAACGCCGGGGAGAAAAGAGCAAAAGCATCGATCGACGAGTCGTTGCGCAAACTACAAAGCGATTATGTCGACCTATTGCTCATTCATCAACCTTTCAATGATTACTACGGGACTTACCGCGCTATGGAAGAAGCCTATAAAGCAGGAAAAGCCCGCGCCATCGGTGTCAGCAACTTCTATGCCGACCGTTTTGTAGACCTGGCTAAGTTCTGCGAGATCAAGCCGGCTGTCAATCAGATGGAGACACACGTCTTCAACCAGCAAGTCAAACTACAGGAAATCATGAGGAAAGAAGGCACACGACTCATGTCGTGGGGACCGTTTGCCGAAGGAAGAAATAATTTCTTCACTAATGAAGTATTGAAAGCGATCGGCGAACAGCACAACAAATCCGTGGCTCAGGTAGCATTGCGCTTTCTCATCCAGCGAGGAGTGATTGTCATTCCTAAATCGACCCATAAAGAGCGGATGATAGAGAATATCAATGTGTTCGACTTCACTTTGTCTGCAAAAGAAATGGAAGAAATTGCCCAACTCGACAAAGCAGAAAGCCTGTTCTTCTCACACTACGATCCGGAATTTGTCAATTTCCTGATCAATTTATAAACAAAAAGAGGTGTCAAACGCGGGAACAGGGCAGTTTGACACCTCTTTTTTACTGTTTTATTGATGTTCCTGGCGCAGCAAATCGTTCACCGTCTTAACCGGGTTGAAGGTTTCGATAGGCACCTCGACAAAGATCGTATTCCAGTCACTCATCGCACCGTTCCACAAACCGGGCAATTCCAACGCTTTCAGTTCGCGGCCGTCCTTGCTCTTATAGGAGATAAAACCGGTGTTCTTGTCCACATAGTCCGGCAAATTGAACTTCTCGCCTTTATAGTTCTTCAACGCGCAAACCAGATCCACAGGATTGAAGTGCGTGCCCTTTTCGAACATCGCCTTCTTTTCGGGATCCTTCAAATCGATCTGCGAGCTTTCGAGAATCTGCAAAGAGACAGTTCCGTCCGGGTTGACAGCGAGGAACGGCCCACCGCCCGGTTCGCCGACATTCTTCACCATACCGCAGACACGCAACGGGCGGTTCAACTTACTCTTAATATAAAGAATCAACTCGGCATCTTCCAACAACTTCATTTCCGGGTTCTTCACACACAGGTCTTCCTGCAGGAAATGAATCATCTCTTCCACCTGGTCGTGCGAATACTTGCCGCTGTCGATCAGTTCCAGATACTTGAAGATACGTTCCTGCAAAGAGACCAGCACGCCGGCGATCACCTTCTTGAAGATAACGGTCGAACACTTGAAACTGTCCGGAACCACATTATCGATGTTCTTGACAAACACCACATCGGCATCCACATCGTTCAGGTTTTCGATCAAAGCGCCGTGACCGCCCGGACGGAACAAGAGATTGCCGTTCTTGTCGCGGAACGGATTGTTTTCCATATCGGCAGCAATCGTATCGGTACTCGGTTTCTGGACGCTGAAAGAAATATCGTATTTGACAGAGAATTTCTCTTCATAGACTCCCGCCTTTGCGGCAACCAGCTGTTCGAACAACGCCTTATGTTCGGGCGACACCGTGAAATGTATATTCACTTCACCGGCATTGTTCTTCGCATACATCGCACCTTCGGCCAGATGTTCTTCCATCGCCGTGCGGGCAGTCTTCGGATAAGAATGGAAAAGCAACAGACCTTTCGGAAGCTGTCCGTAGTTCAGCCCTTTCGGTTCCAGCAGGTTGGCGACAACCGCCTTATACTGTCCGAGAGCAACCAACGCCGGAATATCTTTCGCTTCATTCTCGACGCAAGCCCGGTTCAAGGCATCATAGAAGGCAAACTTCGTAATGTCGTCGAAGAACTTCTTCTCAAACGCATTCTGAGGTTCGTCATAACCGGCAGACAGGAACTCATACAGGTTCTTGAACATACGGCTTGCCGCGCCCGAAGCCGGCACGAACTTCACAATCTTCTTATTCTTTGCCAGGTAAGCATCCCAGGCATCCATATAAGTAGCCTGTTTTTCCTGCGGGATCACCATAACCCCTCTCTCAACCGAGGCCGAAGCCGTAATTTCCAGAAAAGGAAACCCTTTCACGAAACAAGCCAATTGTTCTTCAATCTGCTTTTCGCTGATCCCTTTAGCCGCCAGTAACTCTAAGTCTTTTGCGTTTAGCATAGTATATCTTTTTAATAAGTTAATAATCAGACACGCAACAAGGGCCTGCCGGCCTATGTATATCGCAAATGTATAAAAATACCATTAGAAATGCACTGATATTCGCAGAAAAACTTACTTTTACGGTATGTTTTACGGACAGCCCACAAAGAGGCAGTAAAAAAACAGACGACTATGGATATACAACCGTTCTTTACCGAAGAGGAGAAAAAACAATTTTTCTCCAAGTACAAGCAATTATTACGCCATCTGTACTCTTTCCTGAAGAAGGAAGATCTGGGTAAGATGAAGGAACTGATGAAGCGGGTGGTGGCTTTGGATTGTTACGGACGAGACAGAAACGGCATCAACGGCCTGCTCCGCAATATCGACACGGCATTGATCGCCACTACGGAAATCGGATTGAAGCGCACGTCGGTCATCGCTCTCCTGCTCTACCGCCCGGTCATGAAAAAGATCATCACGCTGGATGAAGTGAAAGACACATTCGACGCGGATGTCACCCTGATCATCAGCCGCCTGCTGAAGACTTCGGACCTTTACGCCCGCAATACGGCTGTCGACTCCGAGAACTTCCATAAGCTGCTATTCTCGTTTGCCGAAGATGTGCGCGTGATCCTGATCATGATCGCCGACCGCCTTTGCCTGATGCGCCTCGGCAAACACCTGAAGAACGACGAAGACCGGAAACGGCTGGCGACGGAAGTTTCCTACCTGTACGCCCCGCTTGCCCACCGCCTCGGATTGTACACGATCAAGAGCGAGCTGGAAGACTTGTCGCTGAAATATACCGACCGCAGGCAGTACGACTTCATCAAACGGAAACTGAACGAGACGAAACGTTCGCGCGACGCCTACATCGCCGAGTTCATCGCACCCATCAAAAGCAAGCTGGAAGACGCCGGACTCCGCTTCGACATCAAGGGGCGCACGAAGTCCATCCACTCCATCAACAACAAGCTGAAGAAACAGAACATCCCGTTCGAAGACATATACGACTTGTTTGCCATCCGCATCATCCTCGACACGCCGTATGAGAAGGAACGTTCGGACTGCTGGCAGGTCTACTCGATCATCACGGATATGTACCAGCCGAACCCGAAGCGCATGAAGGACTGGATCTCCATCCCGAAGACGAACGGTTACGAAAGCCTGCATATCACCGTGATGGGACCGCAGAACAAATGGGTGGAAGTGCAGATCCGCACCCGCCGCATGGACGAGATCGCCGAACGGGGACTCGCCGCCCACTGGAAATATAAAGGGGGAAAAGCGGAAAGCGGGCTGGACGAATTCCTGAACACCGTACGCGCCGCCCTGGAAACGAAAGAGAACAACCCGCTCGACCTGATGCAGGACTTCAAGATGGATCTGTACAAAGACGAGATCTATGTCTTCACCCCGACAGGCGAACTGATCAAGCTGGCCAAAGGGGCGACCGTGCTCGACTTTGCTTTCGCGATCCATACCAAGTTAGGATGCAAATGCGTCTCGGCAAAGGTGAACGAGAAGAATGTACCTATTAAATATACCCTGAACAACGGCGACACGGTTTCGATCGTCACCGCTCCCACCCAGACGCCCAAGCGAGACTGGCTGAACATCGTCGTCACCTCCAAAGCGCGGGTCAAGATCAAACAGGCGCTCCGCGAAGAGACGGCCAAGGCGGTGGACTTTGCCAAAGAGATGTTGCAACGCCGCTTCAAGAACCGGAAGATCGAGATGGAGGAACCGATCCTGATGCGTTACATCAAGAAGAAAGGGTTCAAGACCGTCACCGACTTCTACGTCGAGATCGCCGAGGAACGCCTCGACCCGAACCAGGTGATCGACGAATACCTGGAGCAGGTACGCCGGGAAACGGAAACAAACGAACACACCGAAGTCCGCAGCGCCGAGGAATATATCACGACAACCGAGGCGGAAGAGATCGCGACGAACAAAGACGTGCTGGTGATCGACAAGAACCTGACGGGCATCGAGTATAAGTTGGCGAAGTGCTGCAACCCGATCTACGGGGACGAGGTGTTCGGTTTCGTCTCCACGCAAGGCATCAAGATCCACCGTATGGACTGCCCGAACGCGCAGGAGATGTTCAGCCGTTTCGGCTACCGCATCATCCAGGCCAAATGGAGCGGCAAGGGGGACAACGGGTATATCGTCACGCTCCGGGTCATCGGCCGTGACGACATCGCGATCGTCACCAATATCACCTCCGTCATCAGCAAGGAAACGGGCGTCACGCTCCGCTCCCTGAACATCGACTCGGTAGACGGGATCTTCCAGGGAAACTTCACGGTGATGGTGCGCGACACGACGGCCTTGAACATGCTGACCAAGAAGATCAATGCGGTGAAAGGGGTAAAGACGGTCGAAAGGCTGAACTCCTGATAACAAGTTGCCGTCCAACCGCCCCGATATCGTGAGCCTGTCCGAATCCATGATTCCCTACTTCGACTCGAACATCCAGCCGACAGAGGAGTTGCTGCAACTGAAGGTACTGCCGCCGCTCTACATCGACTACGGCCAGCCGGTCACGATCGGGAAGGGATGCTACAAGCATGTAAACAACTAAAAAGAAAAACGGCAGATTCGCGGACATCAATCTTGGAAAAGCGGCAAAAACGCTTTATTTTTACAATGGAAAAGCGGCGTATTAATTCCGTCGCCTCTTATAATCGAATCAACAAGAGAAAATTATGCTAAAGAGAAAGATAGACAATTATATCAAGCATTATTACGAGACCACTCGTAATGCGTTGCTTATCACCGGCGCACGACAAATCGGTAAGACCTATTCGATTCGTGAGTTTGGCAAGACGTTCAAGAGTTTTGTCGAAATCAATTTTATAGAGTCCCTCGAAGCGGGGCGAGTTGGATTTCGTTATCGAATTAGAAGGCAAAGTCTTGCCCATCGAAGTGAAGTCGGGCAAAGACTACGAAACGCACCGCGCCTTGTCCAATATCATGGATTGCAATGAATACGATTTGTCAGAGGCTGTGGTATTCAATAATGACAATTTACGGGTAGCCGGTAAAATCATTTATGCTCCCGTCTATATGGCGATGTTTCTCGAAAAGAACAATACGGCTCCGACCCGCTACAAAGTAGATTTGTCGGGATTGTAATTATTTCAATCCTTTATAACTGATAGTTCGTGTTATTATTGATATGTGTTGCCATGAAAACACTCACGACGCCCCTGCGATTCTACGAAAAGATCGTTGCTTTTTCTCACCCTTCCCCACGCCAGTGAGAAAAGTTTCTCATGGCGGTGAGAATTTATTCTCATGCGCGTGAGAAAGTTTTCTCATAGGCAGGAGAATAGTTTCTCACAGGCAGGAGAATATCACGATATGCTATTCCCAGTCATAATCGTCCCTATAGGCGTCAAACACAGGTTCGGATGTAATCCCATACGTCCGGAATATGTTTTTAATAAACACCTGTTCTTCCGGGGTAATGGGCCGTTCGCCGTTCCGCATCCGATAATACGTACTCCGTCCGAAGTGGCTATAAATCGGACGTTTGACGGCAGTTGCATCCCGGTAAGTCAGATTATCATACAAATGCGACATGCCGACAGCGAAACGCATCAATCTCTTTTCCCGGAAAAAAGGACAGGACTTCCCATCCGAACCTACCTTATTCGGATTCACGACAGCAACATAATTCCGATCCGCCGGAATCAGGGCGGCCAACATATGGCGAAGACATTTGCCGGCACACGCACATTGCCCGTTAAAACAATGAGCATAATCATAAGGCGCTGACTGGTAATTAAATTCAGGTTCCATTTATTTTTTCTTTTTACGATTATAAAGGTTCAAACGACTATCAAAGCTTGGACAGGCAGAATCAGACAACCGGTTTCAGCCCCATCTTCTCCGCCCGTTGGAGCATAAAGGCGCGGGCGGCCTCATGTTCGTTCGGGATCACGCCGTCGAGGATGGCGTTCTTGATGGCATCTTTCAGGACACCGACCGGCTGGGAAGGGGGAAGCCCGAATGTTTCCATGATCTCCTCTCCCGTCACAGGCGGCTGGAAGTTGCGCACGCGGTCTTTCTCTTCTATATCGGCAAGCTTACTGCGGACTTTCCGGAAGTTATTCAGGAAGCGCCGCACCTTTTCGGGGTTCTTGCTCGTGATATCCGCCTCGCAAAGTTTCATCAGGTCGTCTATATCGTCGCCCGCATCAAACAGCAGGCGGCGGATGGCCGAATCCGTCACCTCATCGTCCGACAAGGCGATCGGGCGCATGTGCAGGCTGACCATCTTCTGGACATATTTCATCTTCTCGTTCATCGGCAGCTTCATCTTGCGGAAGATACCGGGAATCATCTTCTCGCCGATGAAATTATGATTGTGGAACGTCCAGCCCAGGCGCGGGTCAAAACGTTTCGTCGCCGGCTTGGCTATGTCATGGAAAAGGGCGCTCCAGCGCAGCCACAGGTTGTCAGTGGTCTTGCTCAGGCGGTCGAGCACCATCAAGGTATGGGCGAAGTTATCCTTATGCCCGATCCCTTCCTTCGTCTCCACACCTTTCAGGGCGCAAAGTTCGGGGAAGATCAGAGGCAACAGGCCGCAACGGTCCAGCAGGTCGAAGCCGACAGAGGGTTTCGGCGAGAGGACGATCTTGTTCAACTCATCCACGATACGCTCTTTCGAGATGATCGAGATGCGCTCCTTGTTCCGTTCGATCGCATCGAAAGTGTCGGGATCGATAAAGAACCCCAACTGGCTGGCAAAGCGGACGGCACGCATCATGCGCAACGGATCATCGCTAAACGTAATATCCGGATCGAGCGGCGTACGGATCAGCAAGTTGTCCATGTCGGTCAAGCCGTCGAAGGGATCGACCAGTTCGCCGTACCGGTCCTTATTCAGGCAAAGCGCCAAGGCGTTGATCGTAAAGTCGCGGCGGTTCTGGTCGTCTTCGAGTGTCCCGTCTTCGACAACCGGCTTGCGGCTGTCATGCGTGTAGGATTCCTTGCGGGCGCCGACAAACTCCAGTTCCAGGTCACCGGCCTTCACCTGCGCCGTACCGAAGTTCTTGAAGACGGACAGGCAAGCTCTCCGGCCCAACCTCCGGGCAACGGCTTTCGCCAGTTCGATGCCGCTCCCGACGGCAACGACATCGATATCTTTGGAAGGACGATGCAGAAAGATATCCCGCACATAACCGCCTATCACGTATGCCTCCACTCCCAACTCATCCGCTGCTTCGGAAATCAAATGGAACGGCTTCGCCGAAATATGTTTTAATATGTCTTCTTGTTCTATATACATATATATATTGTTTATCAACAAATTTATCTGTTACTTTTGGCTTGATCCAAAAGTAACCAAAAGATCAAGGCTGAACCGTCCAGGCTACTCCGGGCAAAGGCTACGCTGTCGCCTGCGAAACTCGCTTCGCTCAAACAACGCAGGCTCCTGCCGCTCCGCCTTTCCCCTCCGCTTGACGCCTGTCCGCTTAGGCCTTTCTTAGAAAGCTACGCTTTCTTTTGGGATGGCCGATGCCGCCTGCTTCTTTGCGATCCCGCAGAAGAACTGCCGGTATCGGCCATCCCCAAAGAGCCGCCAGGCTCTATCTCCGGCCTAAGCTGGTGAGCGTTAAGCGCAGAGACCGCAGTGAGCGTCCGGGGCGTCTGCTGTCTGAGCGAAGCGAGTTTCAGACGCGACAGCGAACGAAGGGAACGGAGTAGCGAAGCAGGTTCGGCCTTGATCTTTTGGTTACTTTTGGATCAAGCCAAAAGTAACAGACACGCAAAGATAATTAAATTCTTGCGGGGATACTAATTCTCTCTTTTTCCAATATCTTTGCAAGCGAATAATAAGGAATAGACAATTAAACAAGTATCATAATGAAAAAGTCAGCAATCTGTATAGCACTTGCAGCCGTGGCACTGGCCGGTTGCAGCAATGACGAGAAGAATGCACAGGCAAGGCTGGACAATGCCCGGAACATGTTTGAACGGAATGAGTTCTTTGCCGCCAAAAGTGAGATAGACAGCATCCGCATCCTGTACCCGAAAGAGTTCAAGGTGATCCGGGAAGGTCTGACACTGATGCGCCAGGTGGAACAAAAGGAAGCGGAACGCAATTTGGCCTTCTGCGACAGCCTGATCCCTGTCAAGCAGCAGGAACTGGAAGGGTTGAAGAAAGGTTTTAACTTCGAAAAGGATTCCGCCTATAACGAAATCGGCAATTATGTCTCCAAGCAGCAGACTATCGAACGCAACATCCAGCGTTGCTACATCCGTTCCGGCGTAAACGAGAAAGGCGAGATGTACCTGGCAAGTGTTTATTTCGGAGGCAAGCCAATCAACCATACCGGCATCAAGCTGAGCACACAGGACGGCCTTTTCGCCGAAACGCCTGCCATCCCTTACGACGGTGGCCTGAACTACCATTTCAAGGACTTGGGGAATACAACCGAAGTCGTGACCTATCAAGGAGAGAAATGCGAAGATGCCGTCAAGTTCATTTTTGATAACAAAGGGGAGCGCATCAAGGTTGAATATACGGGCGGCAAGCCTTATATCCTCTACATTGCCGATGCGGACAAGAAAGCGATCGCCTCGACCTATGAACTGGCTGTCGTATTAAGCGACATCGAAAAACTGACGAAAGAGAAGGAAAAAGCCATTAAGAAGCTGGCTTATTTGGAAAAGAAACTTTCAGGCGAGAAGTAAGTCTTCTGCTACCTTTACTCAATAAAAAGAACCAGGTTCGCGGATAACGCGGATTGAACGGATAATCGCGGATCTTTATTCAATCAATAAAATAATCCGCGATTATCCGTCTTATCCGCGTCATTCGCGAACCTGGTTCTTTTTCACGAGTTATAAACTCTTATTTCACAATCACTTTGTAGGTAGTATCACCTTCGACTGTTACCAATACGATACCGGATGCAGCAGGCATTGAGAAGTATTCAGAACTTGCCCGGCGAACACCGATTGTCTGTCCCAAGATATTAGACAATGTAATCATTCTGCCGGAGGCATTCGTCACGATCACCTGTCCGTCATTGCTGATCACCTTGATCTCAGAAACATTCATTTCCTCGTTGGCTGTCGGAGCGGAAGCGGTCTGTACTTCGAATGCGGCACTCGGAGTAGCCTGCATTACGGCGAAGCCGTTCACAACACCGACATAAGGCTTGCCATCCGTAGCCTTCAACTGACTCTGATTTTCCAGATAATAACCGCCTTCTTCCGCAGTCTTGAATGCGAAGAGAGCAGGGCTGTCCTTCATTGTCTTGATTGAATCATGAGAGATGAACATTGCATAAGTAGTAGCCTCAATACCTGTTCTTGTTGTATCTTTAGCTGCTAAGTAATAGCGAATGTTTGCTTCAGCTTTACCACCATTCACAACGCCAGAAGAAATAAAATACAATTGTTTACCAGCGATGACCGTGTCTTGTTCAACCCACAAGCTAAAGTTATCAGCTTCGTAATTTGCCTTTGTAATCGGATTGCCTTCATCTTTCATTTCAGCAAAGAAGTTCAGCGGATTCATCACTAAAGCATTGTTGTTATAGGCCAAACGTTTGTGAGCACTTGCAAATGAAGCATATTCGGGTGCGTCAACGGCTTCAAGGTTTACATAAGCTGCTTTATCAGACAACTGTACACAAGAGGTATTGACATTCATACCTACATAATGATTATCAGCAGTCAACATCGCGTACTTTTCAGCAGTAGCGTCAGAAATGAACTTAAATGATAAAGCGGACTCCGATTTAGAAAATTTCAAACTATCTGATTGAGCGGTTATCGTATCGCTGTTAAACAAACCTTTCAGCTTATAAGAAATAACAAAAAGCTCATCTCCCAATGTCGTTGCACCACCGGCAGGAAGTGTATCGCTCGGAATCAGTTTAAAGATTGCAGCATCTTTAGCATCACCTACCTTACCTTTCAGGATAGAATCGGTAGTATAAGCATAAATGTTACTTACTCCTGTTGTTCCAGAAACCAAGTTCAAGACATAACCGTTAGCATTCAATTCGTCTTCAGTGAAGTAGAGAGAACCTAAATACTTGTCGTTCAAATTAACAGCCTGCCAAGAAACTTTCACAGAATCAGCACCAAACAAATATGTGTTTTCTTTTCCTTGCACAGCAAATACTTCCTGATTTAAGATCATCTCAGAATTTGATTGACGGTCGACAACAGAATATTTACCGTTATTTTCTTTAATGTACCACTGGCCTCTTGCCAAATTAACAGAAGGAACACTGTCGCCTCCCATAAAGGTATTTTTAGTCACGTAATATTTACCATTATCAGCACCTTCACTTACCTTCTGCAAGAAGTAAACGCCTGTACCGGTCGGGATTGTAACGGGAGTTCCCTTTGAAACTTTAATTAAAGGCAGTTTACCTTGCAAAGGCTGAGCATCCGCATTAAATTCAGAAACCGTTAAGACCTTAGTACTACCTGTTTGAGCATAAACAACGCGAACCGTATCGTCCACAAGTTCCAAATCTCCATTTACGTCAGGAGCTCCAGCAACAAACATTGCCAAAGAATCATTCTGTAAATTGACAACAAACTTAAAATGTTGACAACGTTCATTCGGACGCAAAACTTTACGTGTTGAATCCAAAGCAAATCCTGCACCAAATACGTTCTCTTGATTATTAATTGTTGTTTTAAGTGTATCAACACCTAAAAACTTCTTAACTCCATTCGGATATGCTTCATTTCCTTTTACTTGTAAAGTCATAAAGCCTTTATCTCCAACAGAATTAGCAATCAAGTCTTCACCTGTAAAGATATTTCCTTCATATTGATCTCCGAATGTCAACTGAAAAGTACTGAAACCATCACCAAGATCCTGCGGGGTCATTGTCATTGTGTCAGGCTTAGTTACAGTCAACTTCAGATCTGTTCCTCCAGTAAAAACAAGACCACCTTCTTTCAAAGCTAACTTCATCGTTCCTTTATCATCACCCAATGAAGCACTTAAAATGCCATTATCAAACTTCCATTTATCAATACCCGGACGTAAAACAGGAGCGGCATTCAAAGAATCAGCAAAAGACAAAATAGCATTTGTCTTTTTGTTTTTAAATTGATAAACTGTACCTGCTGTTTCATTTATTCCCGTAATTTCCCACAATGCAGAATCACGAGCAGCTTTATCTACTTTCTCAAACGAAGTGATTTCTTTCACTACTACCGAATCAGCTTTATTTCCGTCCAAAGACAGATAATTATTTCCATCGACTAAGTAATAATAATTACCGACAGTCCAATCTTCACTCGGAACATTATCTGCCGCACTTGCCGCAGTAAAAGTTCCTACCGTCATCAAGGCCGCAGCCAAAAGTGTAAATTTTTTATTCATATGCAAAATGTTTAATTATTCAATCCTTTAACAAGGGCAAAGATAGAAAAGTTCAGTTTCACAAAATTATAATCAACTATAAAAGATACTTACATCCGGGCATAATGTACAAAAACGCCATTATCCGTGCCATAATAAAAAAGGCCCGCCACCGAAGTGACGAGCCGGGAATCATTTTCTCTTATAATCAAATAATAATACTAAAGTAATGAAATAAAGTTCTTAATATCTTATACTTATATTTTCTTTGTTAATTATTATAATGATTGACAAAGATAAATCTTTTTGTTCAAAGTTCTATCCTTCAAAAGGACTCCTTACAAAACCTGCCGATTATTGAACGAACCCTTTTCTTTTCAGGACAAATCAGTTATCAGCCCGATGTACAGTGAGTTGCGGGAACGGGAAGTTGATGCATTTTTCATTGAATGTTGCATAAACCGCCTGATTGATGCCGAAATAAACATCCCAATAATTCGGACTTTCCACCCATACACGGACAACAATATTCACACTGCTGTCGGCCAACGCATGCAAGGCGATGAAAGGAGCCGGATCAACCAGAATGCGGGAGTCACGGGCAAGGATCGTTTCGATCACCGCCTTTACCTTATCATAATCCTCGCCATAATCGACACCGAACGTCCAATCCACGCGGCGGGTAGCCTGCCGGCTGAAGTTCGTAACCGCTCCGCTGCTGAGCGAGCCGTTCGGGATATACACCATCTTATTGTCGGGCGTCGCCAAGATCGTGTGGAAAATCTGGATTTCCTTCACCGTACCGCCTGTGCCCTGCGCCTCTACATAGTCACCGACTTTGAAAGGCTTGAACAAAAGAATGATCAATCCGCCCGCAAAGTTCGCCAAGTTCCCGCTCAACGCCATACCGACAGCGACACCGGCGGAAGCAAGAAGAGCGGCAAAC
This sequence comes from uncultured Parabacteroides sp., assembly GCF_902493135.1. GTDB lineage: Bacteria > Bacteroidota > Bacteroidia > Bacteroidales > Tannerellaceae > Parabacteroides. The sequence goes on along the minus strand of NZ_CABUOD010000015.1, from coordinate 45,924 downwards.
GAAGTTGTTTGTACACCCAGCGCACCCACAACCGAGATGATCAATAAAATAGTCAGGACAACATTTACCAAACTTCCGACAAATGTCTTTACCGAAGGCTCGATGTCACGTTTCAGCAAAACCCGTTTTATCAGTTTATTCACCAAGTTAATCAGGAGACGCCCGACTATAAAAACCAAAAACGCCTTGATAAGCGTCCATCCCAATGCCGCCCCTTGCGTCATCAGGGAATTCAAAATACCTTCCAACCCATGTGAAAAGTCAATTGCTGCTACTATCATAATTATTCATATTTATGGAAATTCATATTAATTACATAACAAGCATTCCTTCTAAAAGTATTAGAAATTGTAGCAAAGGTATAAAGTTTTTTTATTCGAATAAAGAACCGATTTTATTATGTAGTTTTGCAAACGGTCAAATAACAGATATAAACGATAGAGAATGAGGACTTTCTTGATTATTATAGGTTTGTTCCTGTTTATAGGAAACAGCTTTGCACAATCATACGAAGAATTAATAGAGAAAAGCTACGACTTCGTAGATAAAGGCGACTTGGCATCCGCAGAGGAGAGCCTGAAAGCGGCCATGCGCAAAGAATCGGCTAACCCGCTGAACTATGCCCTGCTCACGAACCTCGGAACGATACAACGCCGGCAAGGGAAACTGCAAGACGCACTCATCTCCTACACTTCCGCGCTAAGCGGCCACACCAAGAATATCACCATTCTCGAAAACCGGGCTTCCCTTTACACCGAACTGGGAGAAACCGAGAAAGCATTGAACGATTATAACACGCTCTTGATAGAAGATCCGGAACATCAGGAGGCGCTTTATTGCCGCGGACTGCTCTATATACAACTACAAAATTATATGTGGGCGGAACAGGACTTCGACAAGATCCTGGAAGTAAACGAGAAATCCGTACGCGGACGCCTCGGCCATGCCATCCTGGAAAAGATGCGCGGGAACTATGACGAAAGCGAGCGGATATTCAACTACCTGATCAGCGAAATGCCCCGCGACTGGGTCCTTTACGAAGGACGGGCAGACTTGTATTTCATGATGGGAAAGAATGCACGGGCAATGGCGGATATAGAAAAGGTCTTTACCGAAAGCGAACCGACCGCCAACCTCTATGTGCTGAGAGGCAAGATCAAGCTGGCACAATACGAAAAAGAACGAGCCGCCCTCGATTTCAAGAAAGCCGAATCGATGGGATATAATAAGGAGGTAATCAAGGAATTGATGAAACTCGCCCAACAGTAAACAAACAAATATTTTCTAACATACTTAAATCATCTTACTCATTATGCAGAAAGACACTAAACGCAATTTTGCGCTCGATGTACTGCGGGTACTGGCCTGCTACATGGTAATCCAGGTACACACCGGAGAGTTTTATTATATCGGCCCGATCGGGGACGTGATAAAAGGGGAGAATGCTTTTTGGGTAGACCTTTACAACTCGGTCTGCCGCTCGGCTGTTCCTCTGTTCGTGATGCTGACCGGATATTTCCTTCTCCCGGTAAAAGACGAGCCGGCACAATTCTTCCGCAAACGCTTCACGCGTGTAGTCATACCTTTTATATTCTGGTGCATCGCTTACTCTTTCTATCAGTTCTTCCGGGGGCAGGCGGACTTTGCTACCGCTTGCATGAATATCCTCAAAATCCCGGTAAACTTCGGGACACAAGTGGGACATCTCTGGTACGTCTATATGCTGATGGGACTGTATCTCTTCGCTCCTATCATTTCGCCCTGGTTAAAAACAGCTTCGCGAAAGAGCATCGAGCTATATCTTGGGATATGGGCCTTTACTCTGTGCGTGCCTTATATCCATCTGGTATTTCCGGATATATTAGGGGAATGTTTCTGGAACGGGACTCCGATGTTATACTATTTCTCCGGGTTGCTGGGATATATGGTATTGGCTTATTACCTGCGGACATATGCTTCGGAACCGAAAAGCTGGAACCTTCCGGTCGGCATCGCTTTATTGGCAGTGGGCTATTTCATCACCTGGTACGGCTTCCACGAACGGTTATCGACAGCCGAATATGTCCCGCAGCTGGAAATCACGTGGGGATACGAAACTATCAACGTGGCAATGGTGGCAACGAGTATTTTCCTGTTGGTCAAGAATATCCGGATCAAGAACCCGGATTCTTCCTGTGGAAAGCTGGTTACGGATATATCGATCAAGAGCTACGGGATTTACCTTGTACATATCATGTTGCTGAATCTGTTTTATGACCTGTTGAACAATCTGTCCGACAGCGCCATGATCAAAATTCCGGTAATCGCAATCTGTACTTTCATTACTTCTTATTTAGTAATCAAAGCCCTCTCCTATCTGCCGAAGAGCAAATACATAATCGGATAATCGGACAATGGGGAATTGACAATTGACAATTACTTTCAGCCGATTTGAGCAGCGAGAAGCTAAATTGTCAATTGTCAATTGTTAATTATCAATTGTTCTCTATATAATCGACAATCCATGCACCGACCTCTTTCGTGCCATATTTCGCACCGCCTTCCACCTGGATTTCAGGGGTACGGACATTAGCGTCCAGAGAAGCATTCACTGCCTCGCGGATCAAAGCGCCTTCCGCCTTGCAACCAAAATACTCGAACAGCATGGCAACCGAAAGAATCTGTGCCAACGGGTTGGCGATATTCAATCCTTTAGCCTGTGGCCATGAGCCATGAATCGGTTCGAATACAGGAGTGCTCTCGCCCGTCGAAGCGGAAGGGAGCAAGCCCATCGAACCGCTGATGCAAGAGCCTTCATCCGTAAGGATATCGCCAAACGTATTCTCCGTCACCATGACATCAAAGAATTTGGGTTCCTGGATCATACGCATGGCCGCATTGTCGACATACATGTAGTCGGTCTGAACTTCCGGATAAGAAGGAGCCATCTCTTGAGCGATCTGGCGCCACAGACGCGAAGAAGCCAGGACATTCGCCTTGTCGACCACCGTCAGATGTTTCTTCCGTTTCATGGCGTATTCGAAACCGACTTTCAAGATGCGCTCGATCTCAGGGCGTGTGTACATATTGGTATCGTACGCCTTATCGTTATCCTGATATTTTTCCCCGAAATACATGCCTCCCGTCAGTTCACGGATGCACAGGAAATCCGCACCGTCCACCAAGTCGGCACGAAGCGGTGATTTATGCAGCAGGCACTTGAAGGTTTGTACGGGCCGGATATTCGCAAACAGCCCCAGTTTCTTACGCATAGCCAGCAATCCCTGTTCAGGGCGCACCTTGGCTGTCGGATCGTTGTCGAACTTCGGATCGCCTACGGCAGAGAAGAGGACGGCATCCGCTTCTTTACAAATCCGGTACGTTTCTTCGGGGAAAGGGTCTCCCACCTTGTCGATAGCATCGGCCCCGCAAAGAGCATACTCATAACGGACTTCATGTCCGAATTTCTTACAAACGGCACTCATCACATCCACACCTTGTGCAGAGATTTCAGGACCGATCCCGTCACCGGGAAGTACAGCAATATTCAATTTCATATTCGTTTGATATGTTATTATTCTCTTTTAAAATAGACGTATTTAGGTTCTGTCGGGACATAGTTTTCATCATCCCACAGCGTACTTGTGATCATCAGGTCGGCACTATACCGGTTACAAGCGATAGGCACGTTATGGACACGGCACTGGCGAAGCAACATTTGGATATCGGCCTCGTGCGGCTGCGGGTTCAGGTCGTCGATCAGGAATACGGCAAGGTCTATTTCCTTCCGTACGACCATCGCTGCAATTTCGGCATCTCCACCCAGCGGGCCGGAATGCATGCAGGCGATATCCGCCGGGACACCTTTTTCTTCCATTGCCTTCCGAACCAGATTTCCGGTTGTTCCGGTACATACAATGTGATGATGGGACAGAAATTCAGCATTGTGAACAGCCCATTCTACCATGTCAGCCTTCCGGTTGTCGTGCGCAACAAGCGCGATTGTTAACTTCTTCATAACTTCAATAATTTATTAATTAGCCAAATCCTTGATATGTGAATTATCCTATAAAAGAAACCTGCGTAAACAGGAATTGGTTCATCGCATAACCGTCATATCAATTCATCGGTACATTATTATTGTTCTATCTTGTTCAACATTTTCAGTGTCGCCTTGATGGCAGCTTCTGTCTGGTCAGCATCGAGACCACGGGTTTTAAAGTCCACTCCCGCATAATTCCAGCTGATGATGGTCTGTACAAAGGCATCGGTCCGTCCGCCGGGCGGTATGGAAACGGAGTAGTTGGTCAGCATCGGGAAAGGACGTCCCAGATCGGTATATATCTTCCGCAGGGCACGTACGAAGGCATCGTATTGTCCGTCGCCGGAAGCCGACTCCTGGTAGGCTTCGCCGTTGATCTCTATCTTCAGGGTGGCGACCGGTTTCAGTCCCTGCGCCAAAGACAGGGAATAATTCAGGATGCGGATGCGCTGGTCGGCCATCGTATCGTGATGAAGCACATCGCTGATGATATACGGGAGATCTTCCGTCGTAACCATTTCTTTCTTATCCCCCAGTTCGATAATCCGCTCGGTAACCTTGCGCATGGAATTTTCGTCGATATCGATTCCCAACGATTCGAGGTTCTTGCGGATATTCGCCTTGCCGGAAGTCTTGCCGAGGGCATATTCGCGGACACGGCCGAAACGTTCGGGCAGCAAGTCATTACAATACAGATTGTTTTTGCTGTCGCCGTCCGCATGGACGCCGGCGCATTGCGTAAAGACATGTTCCCCGATAATCGGTTTGTTGGGCGGGATATGAACGCCGGAGAAGGTTTCCACCAGACGGCTGGCGTAATTGATCCGCTCCTCCCTGAGCGTCGTCTCCACTCCCAACTGGTCTTTCAGCACGGCAAGCACACTGCTTAGCGGGGCATTCCCGGCACGTTCCCCCAATCCGTTCAACGTGGTATGAAGTCCTTCTATGCCGGCACGGACAGCGGAGTAGACATTGGCTACCGCCAGGTCGTAGTCGTTATGGGCATGGAAATCGAACTTCAGGTCCGGATAGCGCGTAACCATTTCCTTACAATACTCGTAGGTGTTGCCGGGGTTCAGGATGCCGAGCGTATCGGGCAACATGAAACGCCGGATCGGCAGGTCGCGGAGCGAATCGACTGCCTGAAAGACATATTCAGGCGAGTTCTTGATACCGTTCGACCAGTCTTCCAGATAGACGTTCACGGCGATCCCCCGTTCGGTCGCCAGGTTGATGACGGAACGTATATCGGCAAAATGCTGTTCGGGAGTCTTACGAAGCTGTTCCGTCACATGCTTGTAAGAACCTTTGCAGAGCAGGTTTACCACACGGCATCCGGCTGCTTCGATCCAGTCGAGCGAGACGTTGCCATCTACAAAGCCGAGCACTTCGAGCTTTTGCAGGTTTCCGGTACGTTCCGCCCAGGAAGCCACACGCTTCACGGCCTCAAACTCGCCGTCCGAGACACGCGCTGAAGCTATCTCCAGACGGTTCACACCCAAGTCGAGCAATGCTTGTGCAATACTCAGCTTCTCATGCGCCGCAAAAGAAACCCCCGATGTCTGTTCCCCGTCGCGCAGGGTGGTATCCATTATTTCGAGCATAATTATAAATTCTTGTTTCTATTAGTATGGGACACAGATGACACAGATTGGACAGATGAACGCAGATTTACTTTCGTCTAATCTGTGTCATCTGTGCCCCTTGTTAATACTTATCTCTCAATGTTTCAAACGCTTCGATCTTTGCTTTGTTGGATAACAAGTAGTCGATGTCATCGAGACCGTTTACCAGACAGTCTTTTTTGTAGGCGTTGATGTCGAAGTGCTCGCTCTTGCCCGTGGCCTTGTTGGTGATGGTTTGGGCGGGCAGGTTGACTTCGACTTCTGTTGCAGGATCGGCATAGATAGAGTCGAAAAGCTCGGCCAGGAACGGTTCGCTTACGACAACCGGAAGGACGAAGTTATTCAGCTCGTTGTTTTTGTGGATGTCGGCAAAGAAGCTGCTGACAACCACACGGAACCCGTAATCGGCAATCGCCCACGCAGCATGCTCGCGGCTGGAACCCGAACCGAAGTTCTTTCCTGCCACCAGTATCTGACCGCTATAGGTCGGGTCGTTCAAGACAAACGATTCGATTTTGTTACCTTGCTTGTCATACCGCCAGTCCCGGAAGAGGTTTTCGCCGAAACCTTTCTTGTCGGTTGCTTTCAGGAAGCGGGCAGGAATGATCTGGTCCGTATCCACATTCTCCAGAGGAAGGGGGACGCAAGTAGATGTTATGATGTTGAATTTCTGTTTCATCTCTTTATCTGATTTTATCGTTTAAATATTTGATTTCACACTGACACCGTGTGTAACGTTACACACCCTTTCTTCATAAGAATGTCCGCGGATCGGTAATCTCGCCCGTTACGGCGGCAGCGGCGGCAACCAACGGTCCGGCGAGGATCGTGCGTGCGCCCGGTCCCTGGCGTCCTTCGAAGTTACGGTTGCTTGTCGAAACGGCATATTTCCCTGCCGGGATCTTGTCATCGTTCATCGCCAGACAAGCCGAACATCCCGGTTGACGCAACCGGAAACCGGCTTCTTCAAATATCTTGTCCAACCCTTCTTCGCGGATCTGCGCGTCTACCATCCAGGAACCGGGAACCAGCCAGGCAATCACATGACCGGCTTTCTTCCGTCCCTTTACAATGGAAGCGAAAGCGCGGAAGTCCTCGATACGGCCATTGGTGCAAGAGCCCAAGAAAACATAGTCGATCTTCTTACCCAGCAATGATTCACCCGGTTCGAAGCCCATATACCCCATTGATTTCATAAAAGAGACTTTCTCCACTTCGTTCATGCCCTCGGCAGTCGGGATATGTCCGGTGACCCCCATTCCCATACCCGGATTGGTTCCATACGTTACCATCGGTTCGATATCGGCAGCATCAAACAAAATCTCTTTGTCAAACACGGCATCGTCACCGCTCTTCAGCGTTTTCCAATAGGCAACCGCCTTTTCCCATTCTTCACCCACCGGAGCGTTTTCACGTCCCTTGAGATAAGCAAAGGTTGTTTCGTCGGGAGCGATCATCCCGCCGCGCGCCCCCATTTCGATAGAGAGGTTGCACAAGGTCAGGCGGCCTTCCATCGTCAGGCTGCGGATCGCCGAACCTCCATATTCGATGAAATAGCCGGTGGCGCCGCTGGTCGTCACCTTCGACATGATATAGAGAGCGACATCCTTTGCCGTCACTCCTTTTCCCAAATTGCCTTCCACACGGATGCGCATGGTTTTCGGTTTTGCCTGCAAGATGCACTGCGAAGCCATCACCATCTCCACTTCGCTGGTTCCGATACCGAAGGCAACGGCCCCGACCGCTCCGTGCGTGGAAGTATGCGAGTCGCCGCAAACGATAGTCATTCCCGGCAAGGTCAGACCGCGTTCGGGTCCTACCACATGGATGATGCCGTTCCGTTCATCCATCATCCCATAATGAGTCAGACCGAAATCGGCAGCATTCTTTGCTAACGTATCGACCTGGTTCTTCGAGACAGGATCTTCGATCGGTTTATCCTGATCGTGTGTCGGCGTGTTATGGTCCGGCATGCAATAGATACGTTCCGGACGGAGCGGTTTCAAACCACGTGCGCGCATACCGGCAAAAGCCTGCGGACTGGTCACCTCATGACAGTACAACCTGTCGATGTAAAGCTGTGTGGGTCCCTCTTCGATTTTCGCTACCACGTGGGAATCCCAGATTTTATCGAATAATGTATTCATATTTGATTTATGATTTCAGATTTATGATTTCACAAATTTATTAATTGCATCGATAAATGCCTCTACAGAAGCAGCAATAATATCGGTATTCGCTGCAAAACCGTAATAACGGTTTCCTTCGTATTCGACCTGCATATGCACTTTACCCATGTCGTCACTGCCTTTGTTGATCGCCTGGATCAGGAATTCCTGGATCGTCATCGTACGGTGGATTATGGATTTCACCGCTTTGATAGCCGCATCGACAGGGCCGTTGCCTGAAGCGGCAGCTTCGAACTTCTCGCCTGCGATATTCAAGCAAACGCTGGCCACGGACTGCAACCCGACACCGGAGGTCACCTGCAAATATTCCAACTTGATGCGGTGCATAGCCGTGCGGTCCTTTCCGGCAAGCATCAGTACATCGTCGTCGTTGATATCTTTCTTGCGATCGGCCAGTTTCAAGAATTCTTCATAAACCTTGTCCAGCTTTTCCTGCGACAGTTCGACACCTAACACCTGTAAGCGATGTTTCAATGCCGCACGTCCGCTACGGGCGGTCAGTACGATTGCGTTATCGTCGATTCCCACATCTTTGGGGTCGATGATTTCATAACTTTCACGGTTCTTCAAGACGCCGTCCTGATGGATGCCGGAAGAATGGGCGAACGCGTTACGTCCGACAATCGCCTTATTAGGCTGGATCGGCATATTCATCAGGCTGGATACCATACGGCTGACACCGTAAATCTTCGTCGTATTGATATTGGTGATAATGTCGCGTTCTTTGTGACTTTTGAAGATCATTGCTATTTCTTCCAAAGACGTATTTCCGGCACGTTCACCGATACCGTTCATCGTGACCTCCACCTGACGGGCTCCGTTCAGCACGCCCTGTACGGTGTTGGCAGTCGCCATCCCCAGGTCATTATGGCAATGGGTCGAAAGGATCGCGTTTTCGATACCGTCCACATGTTCCATCAGATACTTGATTTTCGCGCCATATTCGTCCGGCAGGCAATAACCGGTCGTATCGGGGATATTCACCACCGTAGCCCCTGCCTTGATGACAGCTTCTACAACACGTGCCAGATATTCGTTGTCCGTACGTCCGGCATCCTCACAATAGAACTCGATGTCTTCCACATATTTCTTAGCATATTTGGTAGCGGCAATGGCGCGTTCCAGAATTTCTTCGCGATTGGAATTGAATTTGTATTTGATATGAGAATCAGAAGTTCCGATACCGGTATGGATACGTCCGCGCTTGGCAAATTTCAGGGCTTCGGCCGCCACATCGATATCTTTTTCCACCGCACGGGTAAGCGCACAGATCGTAGGCCAGGTCACGGCTTTTGATATTTCAACAACACTATTGAAATCTCCCGGACTCGATACGGGGAAACCAGCTTCTATCACATCGACCCCCAGTTCTTCCAGTGCTTTGGCGACCTGGATCTTTTCAATACTGTTTAACTGGCAACCCGGCACCTGTTCACCGTCGCGTAATGTCGTGTCGAAAATAAATAATCTGTCTGACATAGTTCTTATCGTCTTAAATTAATACCTATTCTTAATTCTTAAAATGAAAAAAGCCTCTCTCACAAGGAAGTGAGAAAGGCTTTTTCATATCTTAATGCCCAGCAAAGCATACACAGTCTCACTTCCTATCCCGTTCCCAGAGTAGAATAATATTTAGAGAAATAATGAGACTGTTTAGCATTTCCTGTTTCATCTTGTCCTTTAACTTGTTTTTGTTTGAACGCTGCAAAGATACGGCCTTTTTCCAAACCGCCAAATATAATTCGGAGTTTTTTATCGGCATTTCCTTATAAAACGTAAGACAAATGCAGAAGATCGACTTCAATTCATAATCCGAGATCTACTTATCGAACTGCATCCGCTCTATTCCTTATGGAGAATTGATCCAGCACTTTCCCGTCCACATCCACGACCTGTATTTTCAGTTCTTTCGGATCGGCAGTCGCTTTCAGGACAGCCGTATTGGAATTGACGATAATCGGGAACGGTGTCCGGTCCGTTGCCTCCTGATGGATGAAACGGTGGAGGTGGCCGCACAGCATCACGTCCGGCTTGGCATCGCGCAGCAAAGGCATGAATTTATTCTCCACTTCCAGGTTTCCATGCCAGCCCCCGATCGGCGGGATATGGGCAACGACGATCTTGAACGGCGCTTCCTTATATTCTTTGCTATCCAATACCTGACGCAACCATTCCGCCTGTTCCGTCCGGTATTCGTCATAAACCGTTATGCCGGCATACTCGATATCGGAATCCGGTTTATCCTCTCCCGTATCGAGGATCACGAAACAGATCGGGCCTTGCCGGAACATATAGTAGATATTCTCTTCTTTCGGAGAAAAGTAACGCTGGAATTCGGTTGCAAAAGCACCACGCGTTTCATGGTTGCCTCTCGTATAATACATCGGGATCTCGGAGGCGAACAGCTTGGCCGCCGTATCCATAAAACCGTCGAAGATATGATTCTCCTCATTGAAGACCGACACCATATCGCCGTTGAAAAGGAAGAAATCCGTCTTTTCCAGATCGCATTTGGAAACCAGGTTCGTCAGAACGTCATTCCTGCCATGTATATCGTTCACCATCGCAAATGAGACGGCATTATCCGCCGGATCGCTCGTCTTGAACACCAACGGCTTTTTGGAGTAGACATCAGTCGAGGCGTAATTTCCATAGATAACCTTATGTCCGACATGGCTCAATACTTCTTGTACGAAGACGCGATAGCGATAGTTCGTGCCCGGCTTAAGCCCTTTAATCTTCACGGTATGGATCGTAGATGTGTTCTTTACTCCGTTACGGGCATCGTAATGCTTGGGACGTTCGGCGGCATAAAAGTTCGTATCATCATCCGGCGCCAGCTCCACCCAACCGACAGACGGTTTATCCGACAGCCATACGATCGTCACTTCATCAGCCCCCAGATTCTGCAAATAAGGACCATGCACCAACCGAATATTCGACTCTACCGCTCCTGCAAGGCTAACCGACAGCCAAAGAAACGCTATTAAAACTTGAAATCTTTTCATGATATAAAACTATTTAAGTTATTCAGGCTACGAAAATACCGCTTCCAGCCTATAAACACTTGACTAAAATCAGTGTTTATAGATGTAACCCGTCCAAAAGTAGTAAAAAAACAAACACGGATATACAAGGCAAGAATGGTTTTCATCCCTATAGCCTTATATATCCGTGTCTAAAATTATCCAGAAAGCGCTACTTTCCTTTTTTACCTATCAATTATTTTCCGGGCGCAATTTGCGGACAACCGCACCTGCACGCCACATTTCGCTTTCGCGCAATGCTGCCAGTTCTTTTTCCAAGCCTTCGCGATAATCCGGTTTGCTGTTCGTATCGATAGAACGCTGCGCTTCGTTGCCACAGGCGACCTCACGATATAATTTCTCAAATACAGGCTTGACGGCATCGTGGAACGGGCCCATCCAGTCCAAAGCGCCACGCTGTGCAGTCGTAGAGCAGTTTGCATACATCCAGTCCATTCCATTTTCTGCAAACAGCGGCATCAAAGACTGCGTCAGTTCTTCGACCGTTTCATTAAAAGCTTCAGATGGTTCGTGGCCGTTTTCACGCAGTGTCTCGTATTGGGCCAACAGCAAGCCCTGGATAGCTCCCATCAAAGTGCCACGTTCGCCGGTCAGGTCGGAATAAACTTCCTTCTTGAATGTCGTTTCGAACAGATAACCGGAACCCACGCCGATACCCAAAGCGATCACACGGTCCCAAGCTTTGCCTGTCGCATCCTGGAAGATTGCATAGCTGGAGTTCAGGCCACGTCCTTGCAGGAACATGCGGCGCAAAGAAGTACCGGAACCCTTCGGTGCGATCAGGATCACGTCGACATCAGCTGGAGGGATGATATTGGTACGTTCCTTGTAGGTGATAGCAAAGCCGTGAGAGAAATACAGCGCCTTGCCCGGAGTCAGATATTTCTTGATACGCGGCCAGCATTCGATCTGGGCGGCGTCGGAAAGCAGGACCTGTATGATGGTTGCTTTTTCGCAAGCTTCTTCGATACCGAACAATGTTTCACCCGGAACCCAACCGTCGGCTACGGCCTTGTCATACGTCTTGCCGGGACGCTGTCCTACGATAACGTTGAAACCGTTGTCACGCAAGTTCAAGCTCTGTCCAGGACCCTGAACGCCGTAACCGATAACTGCGATCACTTCATCTTTCAATACTTCTCTTGCCTTTTCCAACGGAAATTCTTCGCGGGTTACTACGTTCTCGTCAACACCGCCAAAATTCATTACTGCCATTTTCTTTTACTATTAAATGTAATGTGTGTTAATAAAATAATTCTTTGTTTGTTCAACGCCATGTAACGGCGGCACGACAGATCGCTTTGCCTTCGTTACAGATCGCCATATCGTATTTTCCGGCATCCGCCTCCTTCTTGTGCAACATGAGCTCCATCCCATATTTGCCCTCGGACTGGTAGGCGATTTCGAAACGTTTGATATCTTTCGTCTTGAACAGGTTCAGATCGAACAGATCCAAGAGATGTTCCATATACTTGATGCTATTCAGGTGGCCGTTGATGTCGAGATCGCTGTACTTAATGACATAGGGGATTCCTTCCGTGTCATTCTCCACTGCCGCAATCTTTCCCGGCTTCTCGATCGGGCAGGGACGATCCGTGACATAAGCGCTCAGCCCGGCGACATCCAGCAGGGTCGGCCGGCGTGTTTCCACATCGATGGCCGCCCAGATAGAGCGGGCATAGCCGAATGTCTTACCGCCAGCATCCACCAGCTCGAAACAACGGCTGGTAAAGAGTCGGCCGACTTCATCCACCCAGGTATACAGAGTTATGGGCTCGGACATGGCAGGATATTCGATCATTTCGATTGCCAGGCGGGAAAGCACCCAGGCAGTATGCCGTTCCGACATATCGTTGAAACCGAACCCGCGTTCGGCGGCATGGGCGGATGCGACATGTATCAGGTAGTTCCCGATCATCGGGATCGTCACGCGTCCACGGAAATCCAACAGGTACGGTTCCGTGACGAAATGAAATTCTCCTACTTTGTTTTTGTCCATAATTCTATGCTTTTGTCGGAGCGGTTCGCGAACCGCCCGCACGTTATTGTTGTCTGTTTTGTTTTTCCTGCAATTTGCGTTCCATTTCGGCCAGCATGTCGCTCAGACGTTCGACACGGCTTTTTGTGATCGCAACGCGACCTGAACGAATGAACTGCAAGACACCGATCGTCTCGCTCAACTCTTTGAAGAGGGCTTGCGTTTCATCGTAATGCCCGCTCTTTTCGAGAACGACACACGTTTCGTTCATTTCGAGAATACGGGCGTTATATTTACGGATCAGATCCTCGACCGTCCCCATCTTGATGAACAGTTCGGTACTCAACTTATAAAGGGCGATCTCCTGGAAAACCAGATCTTCATCCGTATTGTAATAAGCCTTCAGGATATCCACCCGCTTGTCGATCTGCTTCACGACCTTGTCAATCATGTCTTCATCGGCAAATGTCGTGATCGTGAACTTGTGTATGCCTTGTATGGCGGAAGGTGAAACGGAAAGCGTCTCGATGTTCAACTGCCGGCGCGTAAAGATAATCGTAATCTGGTTCAGAAGACCTACTGTATTCTCCGAAAAGATAATAACGGTATATAATTTTTTTGTTGTCATAGCATCACCTCCTTACTTATCACCTAATATCATGTTTGTCACGCTTCCTCCGGCAGGAACCATCGGATATACCATGCCGCACGCTTCCACGTTGGCAACCAGCACATACGCCCCGTCATGGTTCAACATCTCGGCGATCGCCTCATCCAGTTCCTCCCGTTTTTCCACAGCGCGGCTGGCAATACCGTATGCTTTCGCAATCGCAACGAAATCGGGGTTCTCCATGATCGTATTCGAATAGCGCTCGTGGAAGAACAGCTCCTGCCACTGGCGTACCATCCCCAAGAAATTATTATTGAGGATAATGATTTTCACGTCCAGTTTTTCCTGCATGATGGTTCCCAACTCTTGGATCGTCATCTGCATCCCGCCGTCGCCGGTAAAGAAGCAGACCGTACGGTCGGGCGCACCGAACTTGGCACCCATAGCGGCCGGAAGGCCAAAGCCCATCGTCCCCAGACCGCCCGAAGTAACCACGCTGCGAGTACGTTTATATTTGAAATAGCGGACTCCCATCATCTGGTTCTGTCCGACATCCGTCACCAGGACGGCATCGTTGCCGGTCGCCTCGGACACTTTCCGGACGACTTCGCCCATTTTCAGCGGCCCGCTTGCCGGACACAATTCCTTGTCGATCACCTTTTCATATTCTTCCTGCGCATCCGGCTCGAACTCGGCATTCCACTCCGGACGCTTCCGTTCATCCAGCAAGGCGGTTATCATCGGGATGGTATGCTTGGCGTTTCCGAGCACCTTCACGTCGACCGGTACATTTTTCCCGATCTCCGAATTATCGATATCGAGATGGATCACTTTCGCCTGCTTGGCATATGTCTTCAAGTCGCCTGTGACACGGTCGTCGAAACGCATACCGATAGCGATCAGCACGTCGCATTCGTTAGTCTTCCTGTTTGGCCCGACATTACCATGCATACCCAGCATACCTTTATTCAAAGGGAAATCGGAAGGCAACGCCGACAAGCCGAGAACGGTCGAACCGGCAGGAATGTCATTCTTCATCAGAAACGCTTTCAACTCTTCTTCGGCACCTCCCAGCAGGACACCTTGTCCGACCAGGCAGAAAGGTTTCTCCGCTTTATTGATCAATGCGGCGGCTGTCCTGATCCGGTCCTGGTTAATATCCGGTTCCGGTTGGTAGCTGCGGACAAAATCCACTTTCTTATATTCATAATCCACCCATCCGACTTGGGCATCCTTTGCCAAATCGAGCACGACAGGTCCCGGACGTCCGGTAGAAGCGATATAGAAAGCACGTGAAACAGCCCACGCAATCTCTTCCGGTTTACGGATCTGGTAGGCCCATTTAGTGATCGGTTGCGTAATGCCGATCACATCGACTTCCTGGAAAGCGTCGGTTCCGAGCAATGGAGAAGGAACCTGGCCGGCAATGACCACCATCGGCGTACTGTCCATCAGCGCATCGGCGATGCCGGTAATGGTATTCGTCGCGCCGGGTCCTGAAGTCACCAATGTCACCCCTACTTTGCCGGATACACGGGCATACCCCTGTGCAGCATGCGTCGCCCCTTGTTCGTGACGCACCAAAACATGTTTCAATTTATCCCTGTAATCGTACAAACTATCGTAAATAGGGATCGCCTGTCCGCCGGGATAACCGAAGATCGTATCCACCCCTTCAGCTATCAGTGACTTCAGCAAAGCCTCCGAACCGGTTATCTTATGTTTCTCCATATCTCTTTATTTTAGTCTTGTGTTTAATCTTCTACTACTCTCACTCCTCCCTTATCGGCCGAGCTAACCATCTTGCCATAGGCTCTCAAAGCTTTCGAAACGACCCGTTCACGGTGAGGAGGCGTAAAGGCTTTCGTGCCGCGGGCTTCTTCCGCTTTACGGCGCTCTGCCAGTTCAGCATCGCTGACCTTCACATTAATCGTACGTTCGGGGATATCGATCTCGATTATATCGCCGTCTTTCACCAAACCGATCGCTCCACCTGCCGCCGCTTCGGGAGAGATATGTCCGATGGAAAGGCCGGAAGTACCGCCGCTGAAACGACCGTCCGTAATCAGCGCACACTCCTTGCCTAAATGGCGGCTCTTTATATAGGAAGTGGGATAAAGCATTTCCTGCATGCCCGGACCGCCTTTCGGTCCTTCGTGTGTGATCACAACCACATCGCCCGAAACCACTTTTCCGCCGAGGATGCCTTCGCAAGCCGCATCCTGTGAATCGAATACTTTTGCAGGGCCGGCAAACTTCCAGATACTTTCATCCACACCGGCCGTCTTGACCACGCATCCGTCCAGTGCGATATTCCCTTTCAGGACGGCCAAGCCGCCGTCTTTGGAATAAGCATGTTCGATGTCACGGATACATCCGGCGGCACGGTCGGCATCCAGTTCCTTATAGTAGGTTTCCTGCGATCCCATCCGGATACTGAAACGACGGGCGGGAGCGCTCTTGTATTTCCTGACAGCCTCGTCCGTCACATTCGGGGAGGTGATTGCAAATTTATCAACGGCTTCGGCAAGCGTCATACCGTCCACACGCTTTACACTTCCGTCTACCAGGCCGCCTTTCAGCAATTCGTTCATAATCCCCATGATGCCGCCGGCACGGTTTACATCCTGGACATGATAGGTGTGCGTGTTGGGAGCTACCTTGCAAAGGCAAGGAGTCTTGCGGGAAAGCATATCGATATCGTCCATCGTGAAGTCCGCTTCCGCTTCCTGAGCAATAGCCAACAGATGGAGGACTGTGTTCGTAGAACCGCCCATCGCGATATCCAATGACATGGCATTCAGGAAAGCCTGGCGGGTGGCGATACTACGGGGAAGAACCGACTCATCACCGTCGCGATAGTATTTATAGGCATTTTCCACAATCTGCCGGGCAGCATCGCGGAACAGTTGCGTACGATTTGCGTGCGTAGCGACGATCGTCCCGTTGCCCGGAAGAGCCAGCCCGATCGCTTCGTTCAGGCAGTTCATCGAGTTGGCCGTGAACATACCGGAACAGCAACCGCATCCCGGACAGGCATTCCGTTCCACCTGTGCGATCCGTTCATCGCTGACTGAAGTGTCGGCCGATTCGATCATGGCATCGATCAAATCCAGATGCCGCCCCGCCAGTTCACCGGCTTCCATCGGGCCGCCGGAAACAAAGATCGTCGGGATATTGAGCCGCATGGACGCCATCAGCATCCCCGGCGTGATCTTGTCGCAATTGCTGATGCAGACCATCGCATCGGCTTTGTGGGCATTTACCATATACTCGACACTGTCCGCAATAATATCACGTGAAGGGAGCGAATAGAGCATTCCGTCATGTCCCATCGCGATACCGTCGTCGATCGCAATCGTATTGAACTCGGCGGCAAAACAACCTAACTTTTCGATCTCCGCCTTTACCTGTTGTCCGATCTCATGCAAATGGACATGACCGGGCACAAACTGGGTAAACGAATTCACAATCGCTATAATCGGTTTGCCGAACTGCTCTTCTTTCAGGCCGTTGGCACGCCACAAAGCACGGGCTCCGGCCATGCGCCTGCCCTCTGTACTGTATGAACTTCTTAACGGATTCTTCATCATATCATTTGTTATTTTCGGACGGCCCACAAACCGCCCCTCTGTTTATTTTCTTACATTATCATATATTAAAAAAGCCCTTCTCTATATGGAGAAAGGCTTAAGAAATATCTTTATACGACTTCACAACTTCTTACACACCTTTCTCCTTACCTGCTAATGATTAGAAGGACCACCACGAGAATAATATGCAATACGTTGTTCATCATCTTTTCTTACGTCTTTATTTTTATTTGACGCTGCAAATGTAGAACAATAATTCATACCGTCAAAGAAATTAAAAGAAAAATATCAATTTATCTTACATTTCTCAAGCAAAGAAACAAGATGGGCTTGCAGTTTAACACTTTCAGCAAGCGACACCAGCCTTGTTTTCACCATACAGCTTAAATGGAAAATCGCACATCTTTTATAATAGCATATATCATCTCCCGAATCCCGAAAACGGGTACACTTATTGTCATATGCCTACTTATTGTACGGTTTCCTTAATTACCCGCTGGTCCAAATCGAAACAGTAGCGCATGAATTTTAGTTTTCCAGCCCATTTATTTCAAATTTCCCGCAAGGGTAATATTTTTTAATAGTATCTTTGACCCCTGTCAATTCAGAACTTATATACAAATGAAACAATACAACTTTGACGAAATCATCGAGCGCAGGGGGACGAACTGTGTCAAGTTCGATAACCTGAAAGAACGTTTCGGGAATGAGAACCTTACCCCCCTTTGGGTAGCCGACATGGATTTCCGGACACCGGACTTTATTGTCAACGCAATCAAGAAGCGCCTGGAGCATGAGATTTTCGGGTACACATTCGATTCGGATTCTTATTATAACAGCATCATCGAATGGGTACATTATAAACATAACTGGAAAATCCGCCGCGAATGGCTTAGTTACATCCCAGGCATCGTAAAGGGAATCGGTTTCGTTTTGCAATGCTTCACACAACCGGGCGACAAAGTCATTATCCAGCCACCGGTTTACCACCCTTTCCGTATTGTCCCGGAAAGCATGCACCGTGAGGTTGTTTACAATCCGCTTAAAATGGTAGACGGCGCTTATGAGATGGATTTCGAGAATCTTGAATCGGTTATCGATGAGCATTGCAAAGTTCTGATCCTTTGCAATCCTCATAATCCTGGGGGAATCGTCTGGGGAAAAGACACGCTGGCCAAACTGGCAGAGGTTTGCGCCAGACACGATATACTCGTTATCTCCGATGAAATCCATGCGGAGATGGCTTATCCGCAATATACGCATCATCCGTTTGCGACTGTTTCAGAAACAGCGGCCGATTGCAGTATTACTTTCATGGCTCCGAGCAAGACCTTCAATATTGCCGGAATCGTTACCTCCTATTCGATCATTCCTAATGCGGAAATACGCGAAAAATTCTATTCCTTCATGGAAGCGGGAGAATTCAATGCCGGAACGATCTTTGCCTATACGGCAACAGAAGCAGCTTACACATACGGAGCCGAATGGTTGCAACAGATGCGGATGTATATCACGGAAAATGTGCGTTTCGTAGATGAATATTGCAAATCCAAACTCCCTAAGATCAAAGTCTATCCACCACAGGCCTCTTTCCTCATATGGCTGGATTGCCGTGACTTGAAACTAAGCCAGCCTGAACTGGTGAGCTTGTTCCAGGATAAAGCCGGCTTATTGCTGAATGACGGAAGCATGTTCGGCCCCGGAGGTGAAGGATATATGCGTTTGAACATCGGTTGTCCGCGTTCCGTCCTGTCTTCGGCTTTAGACACTTTAAAGAAAGTTATAGACAAGAAATAACGGTTTCCAAGCAGACAAGTCGGAAATTATGCGTAGATTTGTCATCGTTTTATTTATCACAAATACAATTACAAATGAAAATTACAGCAAATAAGTTCGTTGCAGTTACTTACGATCTGAACGTAGGCGAAGGCGAAGAACGCGAATTGATGGAAAGAGCAACAGCCGAAACACCTCTGAAATTCATCTTTGGTACAGGCGCTATGCTCCCCGCTTTTGAAGACGCTCTGAAAGGACTGGAAGTAGGCGACAAATTTAACTTCTCTATAGCTCCGGCTGATGCATACGGCGAGTATGTGGAGGAACACGTACTGGATCTTCCGAAGAATATTTTCGAGGTAGACGGCAAGTTCGACTCGGAAATGGTCAAAGAAGACAACACGATCCCGATGATGGACTCGAACGGTAACCGCATGAACGGTACTGTAGTAGAAGTAAAAGAAGATGTAGTCGTTATGGACTTCAACCATCCGTTGGCAGGCGAAACACTGCATTTCAACGGTGAAGTCATCGATGTACACGAACCGACAGCTGAAGAAATCGCAGCCCTTTCTGCTCCGGCAGGTGGATGTGATTGCGGATGCGAAGATTGCGGAAGCGATTGCGGCGACCACAAACACGAAGGTGGATGCGGATGCGGAGGATGCAAGTGAATACATTCGGAAACATTTACAGACTGACCTCTTTCGGTGAATCGCATGGTCCCGGCATCGGGGGCGTAATAGACGGATGCCCTGCCGGTATCGAATTGGATACGGCTTTTATCCAGAGTGAACTGAACCGCCGTAAACCGGGACAATCCAAAATCACGACTCCCCGCAAGGAGGACGACGAAGTACAGTTCCTTTCCGGTATTTACGAAGGAAAAACGACAGGGACTCCGATCGGTTTCATCATCTGGAACAAGAACCAGCACTCGGCCGACTACGACAATATGAAGAGCGTCTATCGTCCTTCCCATGCCGACTACACCTACCAGACCAAATACGGAATCCGCGACCCGCGCGGCGGCGGACGTTCATCGGCACGTGAAACGATCGCCCGTTGCGTAGCCGGAGCAATTGCCAAACTGGCTCTTCGCCAGAAAGGTATCCGGATCCAGGCATTTACTTCGCAGGTCGGAAACGTCCGACTAAGCGGCTCGTATATGGACTACGACCTAAGCAAGACGGAAGACACGGCCGTACGTTGTCCGGACCCGGCGACCGCCGCAGAAATGGAGGCTTTGATCGCCGAGGTGAAATCCAAAGGAGATACGATCGGCGGCGTAATCACTTGCGTGGCACAGGGAGTTCCCGTCGGTTTGGGCGAACCGGTATTCGGAAAGCTACATGCGGCATTGGGACATGCTATGTTGACAATCAATGCCGTAAAAGGTTTCGAGTATGGCGACGGCTTCGAAGCGGCCTTATATCGCGGATCGGAACGCAACGACCGTTTCTTCAATGACAACGGACACATCAACACGCACACGAATCATTCCGGAGGCATACAGGGCGGCATCTCGAACGGGCAGGATATTTATTTCCGTGTCGCCTTCAAATCGGTTGCTACCATCCTGATGGAACAGGAAACCGTCAATATGGAAGGCGAGGACACGATCCTGAAAGCCCGCGGACGCCATGATCCGTGCGTTTTACCCCGAGCTGTCCCCATTGTCGAATCAATGACGGCAATGACACTGCTCGATTACTTGCTGATACAGAAAACAAGGGAATAAAGAATGTGCCAATGAAGATAGCAACAGTTTGCATTTTCATTGGCACACTACTCGTGGTGATAGGGTTCGTTATTCAGAATTGTCATCGCCCGATAGATCTGCTCGATAAAGATCAGGCGGATCATCTGGTGGGAAAAAGTCATTTTGCTTAAAGATATTTTCTCGGCGGCGGACTTATAAACGGCATCGCTGAAGCCATACGGGCCACCGACAACAAAAACCAGGCGCTTCGGGACCGTATGCGTCTTTCTTTCTATATAGGCAGAAAACTGCATCGAGGTGAACTCTTTTCCTTTCTCATCCAACAAAACCAAATAGTCGCCCGGTTGTAATGTTTTCAGAATCAACTCGCCTTCCTTCTCTTTCTGTTGGGATTCGGAAAGATTCTTGGCGTTCTTGATATCAGGGATCACTTCCATTTCGAAAGGGATATAATGAACCAAGCGGTTCTTGTACTCATTGATCGCTTCCACAAAATAGCCGGCATCCGTCTTGCCGATCACAATCAGTGCAATTTTCATTCGTTTACATTTTAGAGATTGAGGACGCTAAATTACAGGAAAAAATACATACCTTTGCACGATAATACTCACAAAAAGAGGAGAAAGCTTATGAAACGATTATTTCTGACGTTGGCATTGGTTCTCTCGGTTCTGAGTGTAATGGCCGCCGATATCCTTCCGATATCGAACGCTTTTAAAGGAGGCAACGCCTCGTCGCTCAGCGGATCAATGGACAAGGAAGTCGACATGGCCCTACCGGGTTCATCCAAAAAGTGCAACGCAAACGACGCTGTTTCAATGCTGAATGCCTTCTTCGGAGGGAACAAGCCGACAGGATTCACAGTCGTCCATCATGCTGATAAAAAAGAGAATGGTTTCTTTGTCGGCAAACTGCCTACTTCATCCGGTGAATATCGCGTAAACGTGACATACCGTGCAGAAGGGAACAAAGCGATTATACAGTCTATCAGAATTGAATAAAAAGATCTTATGATTTATAATTTATGATTTATGCCTTGTCGCATATAATTCGAATTATAAATCATAAATCATAAATCAACAGTAACATGAACGTACAAGAGACAAAAGAACAACTGATTGCGGAACTGATCCGCCTGGCATTTGCAGAAGATATAGGTGATGGCGACCATACGACTTTATGTTGCATTCCGGCAACGGAAATGGGGAAGAGCCAGCTGATCGTGAAGGAAGACGGCGTATTGGCCGGTGTCGAAATGGCTGAACGTATTTTCCATACATTCGATCCGGATCTGAAAATGACGACATTCATCCACGACGGAGCCGAAGTGAAGAAAGGCGATATCGCTTTTGTAGTCGAAGGCAAGGTACAGTCTTTGTTGCAAACCGAACGCCTGATGCTCAACGTCATGCAGCGCATGAGCGGTATTGCGACCACGACACGCAAATATGTCAAGGCATTGGAAGGGACGAAAACACGCGTGCTGGATACGCGTAAAACGACTCCGGGCCTGCGCATGGTCGAGAAAGAAGCGGTTAAAATCGGTGGCGGCGTCAACCATCGTATCGGGTTGTTCGATATGATTTTGCTGAAGGACAACCATGTGGACTTTGCCGGCGGTATCGAAGCGGCCATCACACGTTGCCACCAGTATCTGAAAGAGAAAAACAAGGATTTGAAGATCGAAATCGAGGTTCGTAACTTCGACGAGTTGCAGGAAGCAATGCGTGTCGGCGGTATCGACCGTATCATGCTGGACAACTTCAATATCGAGAATACGAAGAAAGCCGTCGAAATGGTTGCCGGACGTTATGAGCTGGAATCTTCGGGTGGCATCACATTCGCCACACTTCGCGATTATGCCGAATGCGGTGTGGATTATATCTCGGTCGGAGCCCTGACACACTCTGTCAAGGGGCTGGATATGAGCTTCAAGGCTTGCTAAAGATATTTACTCCGATAAAATAGATGGCGTAAGGATTTTTACTTATCTTTACGCCATCATTCATATCTAATCAGAACAACTATGAAACAAATCCCCAAAAATCCCTCTTCCCACAAGAAGAAACAGCCAAAAGGAATCTCTCCCAAAGTATTAAAAGCAATCTATATAGAAGCCGGACAATACACATTGGACCTCTCCAAATTAATCTTTGGCGGGATAATATTAACAATGATCACAAATGCAGATATAAACAGAATCATTACATTTGCAATTGGATGTATATCTATTATAGTATTAACAATAATAGGATTTATCCTATACAAAAAAGGAAAGGAATAATTATGATAGAAAGTTATTTATTAGCAGGTCTATTCGGTGTTATGTCATTGGCAGGGATTATTTTCCTTATCTTCATCCGGACTCCGAAAGGAAAGAGATGGTTCAACGGCGAATATTGAACCTCCATCATACCTATTCCGGGGGCGAGCGACCTCGCCCCTACGAAATACGCGTTACGACGCCCTCCTCTAACAGGTATTGCTGGTTGCTCTCCGGGCATGTGGCGATACCTTTTTCATTGAAGGAGAGGCGATGCCCGTACTCGCTTACCCAACCGATCCGGCGGGAAGGGTTGCCGACCACCAAAGCATAAGGCGGAATATCTTTGGTGACCACGGCCCCTGCGCCGATCATGGCATATTCGCCGATCGTATGCCCGCAAACGATCGTTGCATTCGCACCGATAGATGCTCCTTTGCCGACATGTGTCTTCAAATATCGGTCTTTACGGGAAACGGCACTGCGGGGATTGACCACATTCGTAAAAACGCAACTGGGTCCTAAAAAGACGTCATCCCCGCAAGTCACGCCGGTATAGACGGAAACATTGTTCTGCACCTTCACATTACTTCCTAAGACGACCTGCGGAGAAATCACGACATTCTGTCCGATATTGCAATTCCGACCGATTGTGCACCCCGGCATAATATGGGAAAAATGCCAGATGCGCGTGCCGTCGCCGATCGTGCATCCGGGATCGATAACGGCTGTTTCGTGTGCCTGATAAGCTGCCATTTATTTATAGATTAAGAAGATTGTCGGTTTCTTGCTCAGATCGGGGACCTTTCCGGCCCATTCTTTGACGGGACGCGTATGGATATATTCGTCTTCACAAGTGATATTCGAAGCAATGCACAATTTGGTCGAAGGACGGCACGTGCGGATCAACTCCTCCGCCAATTTATTATTGCGGTAAGGCGTTTCGATGAACAGCTGCGTCTGGTTCTCCGAATAGATGCGCCCTTCCAGCTTCTTGATCGCATTCGTACGCTGCGAAGCGTCAATCGGCAGATAGCCGTGAAAGGCAAAGCTCTGCCCGTTAAAGCCGGAACCCATCACCGACATCAGGATCGAAGAAGGGCCGACCAGCGGAACCACCTTGTAATTCTTACGCTGTGCGATCGCCACCACATCCGCCCCCGGATCGGCAACCGCCGGACAGCCGGCCTCCGAGATCACGCCGACCGACTCGCCCTTCGCCAAAGGAACCAGATAAGCAGCAACGGCTTCGGCCGACGTATGCTTGTTCAATTCATAAAAGACAAGATCGTCAATCACGATCGAAGGCTCCGTCTTTTTCAGGAAACGGCGTGCCGTACGTACATTTTCGACAATGAAATGACGGATGGAAAGGATGACCTCCCGGTTGTATTCGGGAAGGACCCGGCGATGTTCGACGTCGCCAAGCGTGACAGGGATGAGATAGAGAGCGGACATGAATTTATGATTTATGATTTATGATTTATGATTTATGATCCGTGATCATGATAAAAAGGGCGGCATTGCCATAAATCATAAATCATAAATCATAAATCTTAATGCAAAAGTAGTATTTTTGCCGAAAACAAGCGAAAAGAGATGGCACTTCCGATAGATTTTATCACACGTACCCGTGCATTGCTGGGAAATGAGTTCGACAGTTTCGAAGCGGCGTTGCAGGCCGATGTCCCCGTCAGTATCCGTATCAACGAGAAGAAAGGCACTCCTGCTCCGTCGACGGCCGGTGCGCCGTGCGAACGGGTGGCCTGGTGCGAGGCAGGCTATTACCTGCCCGAAAGGCTTTCGTTCACCTTCGACCCGCTCTTCCACGCCGGCGCCTACTATGTGCAGGAAGCCTCCTCCATGTTTCTCGGACAGGCGATCCGCAGCCATGTGAAAACGCCTGTCCGGTGTCTCGACCTATGCGCTGCTCCCGGAGGCAAATCGACCCATCTGGCGGCTTGCCTGCCGGAAGGCAGCCTGCTGGTCAGCAACGAGGTGATCCGCAGCCGGAGCCATATACTGGCGGAAAATATCGCCAAGTGGGGAAATCCGAATTGCATCGTGACCGGCAACGACCCGGAAGAGATCGGGCGCCTTACGCATTTCTTTGATGTGATCGTCGCCGACGTGCCCTGTTCCGGCGAAGGCATGTTCCGCAAAGATACCGACAGCACAGGCGAATGGAGCGTCGCGAACGTCGCGCTCTGTGCCGGACGCGGGCGCCGCATCATCCACGACATCTGGAACGCGTTGAAACCCGGCGGTCTGCTGATCTACAGCACCTGTACCTACAACACGGAGGAGGATGAAGAGAACGTCCATCATATAACGGAAGAATTGGGAGCCGAAGCACTGCCCATCCCCGTGAAGGACGAATGGCAGATCACCGGCCCGCTCAAATACGACCATCCGGTCTACCGCTTTTTCCCGCACAAGACCAGGGGCGAAGGTTTCTTCCTCGCCGCCCTGCGCAAAGCGGACGGCGAGACGGAGGAGATCCGGTTCAAAAACAAGAATAAAAAAGAAAAGGGAAAAACAGTTCCTGCCGTCCCGGAAGCAGCCAGAACCTATCTGTCGGACACCACCACCTTCGCACCCGAATGGAGCGGAAGTTACCTCCGGATGCTCCCCGAACCCGTCCGAGACGTATATCCCCTGCTTTGCGAGCACCTGCGCATTCTTTCGGCCGGGATCTGCATGGGCGAAGCCAAAGGAAAGGACTTCATCCCCGCCGAAGAGCTGGCACTCAGCACGGCCCTGCGCCGGGAGGCTTTTCCCACGGTCGACCTCGATTGGGAGGACGCCATCCGGTATCTGAAAAAAGAAGCCCTTCTCCTCCCCGACAGCACCGAAAAAGGCTATGTCCTGGTCTGTCACAAAGGTTTCCCGCTCGGCTTCGCCAAACATCTCGGCAACCGTGCCAACAACCTCTACCCGCAGGAATGGCGCATCCGCACAGGGTATGTGCCGGAGAAGGTGAAGACATTCGAAATGAAGGTTTAGGGACGTGACGGCTGCTTGTGATAGACGCTATTCGCTTTTCACCACCTCCGCCGGATTACTGTTGGCCGCCCTCAGCACTTGCCCCAGCACGGTAAGGAGCACCACCGCGACCACTCCCGTTATCACGCCGGCCAACAACCACCAGGGGATGTCCGTACGGTAGGCATACCCTTGCAGCCAACGGCTCATGGCGATGTAAGCCAACGGGAGCGCGACCGCGCCGGCAAGCATCACCTGCACCGTATATTCACGGAAGAACATGCGGATGATATCGCCCACTCTGGCCCCCACCACCTTACGGACAGCTACCTCCTTGCGCCGGCGCTGCGTGGCGGCCGAGGCTACGGCGTAAATGCCGAACAACGAGATCAGCAGGCAAACGACCGCCAGGACGGAAAACATCTTCAAGCCGGCTTGCTCCGAATAATTCAGACGGTCATACATCTCGCTTAACCGTACCGGATGAACATCTACGAAAGAGGCATCTATCGCGGGCAACACTGCGTTTATCCGTCGGATCGCCTCCTGCTCCTGCCCCGGCACAGCACGGACATACAGACTGTTTGTCGGATAAACCGAAGGGAAGAAGATCGTTGGAAGAATGCGGCTACGAAGCGAAAAGAGATGGAAATCCTTCACAACACCGACCACCCGGTATTCTTCCGGCTCATTCAACGTCATGCGGATAACGGTGCCCACCGGCTCCTCAAGCCCCATCGCCCGGACAGCTTCCTCGTTGAGCACGACATTACGCTCTCCGCCTTCACCCAACCACTCCCCTTGAAGCATGTTGACCTTGAAGGTTTCGGCAAACCGGCTGTCGGTCGGCACGACACAGAATGCCGATTTTTCGGATTGCGCCTTCCCCGGCCATTCGATATCCGTTTTTATGTCGGAAGGAGTCGCACTATGCTTCGGCGTAAAATAGGTATCCGTCACATTCCCGACTTGCGGGATCGAAGCCAGCTCCTTCAATAAGGCCGCCCGCACATCCTCATTAATAAAAAGCTGTATGCCGGACAAATAGACAATCCCATTGCGATCGAACCCCAGATCCTTGTGATTGACGAAACGCATTTGCAACATCACCACCCACGCAGCGACAATAAACAGGATACTGACAGCCAATTGCAAGGTAACGGCTACGCGTTGCAAGCCCAATTGCCCGGTCGTCTTCCTTTCCGCCAGCGGCCGGACGACCAACCGGCTTAACCGCCAAAAAAGGACAGAACCGACAAGGAGCACCAATAGCATCACTCCAACTCCGCAGAGGGCAAAAAGCCCTAATACCCGCGGCATCTCCATCGAAATCCCCAGCAATCCGGAAAAGACCGGATTGACAGCCACCACCAAATAGCAGGCCGGAAGCAACGCCAAAAAGATAGCACAAGTCAACTCAAACAACATTTGCCCGATAAGCTGGCCGCCCGACGCTCCATTCACAGCCCTCAGACGCAACTCGCGCATGCGTTGACGAAAAAGATCAAGATGCAGATTCAGGAAGTTAAACAAGGCGCTGAAAAGCAACAACATTCCGGCGACAACGAACAAACGTATGAAATTCAGTGTAAACGGAGCCTCATCCTTCAGCCGGTAGCGTACGTCCCCTATCGGCAACATCCGTATTTCGACATTCTCGTTCGCCAGTGACCGCGAAGGAAAATCACGCAATTGACCGACAAGGCGACCGACATCCGTATAAGGAGGCAATTTCGCATACATCTGTAAAGAGGCAAAATTCCATATCGCCTTCCCGGATTCATCCACAAAGGTCTTGTGCATCTTTATCTGCTCATGCGAAAGAATAGCCTCAAACGACAAATTAGTGTTGGCCGGAGGATCTTTAATGACTGCCGTAACGGTATAAGGCGGATCATATTGAGTCAGGCCTGTACTTTTTACGGACTGTCCGACAGCCTTTTCCACGTCCCCGAACAAACGTACGGCAACCGTCTCCGTCAGGATCATATTATTGGCGACCTGCAACGGATGCCAGGCGTCGCCACTCACGATCGTCTGCGGAAAAACATCTAAAAAAGCGCTGTCCGTAAAAAGCGTAAGCAATCGGACATAGGGCGTCCCTTCGGTCTTGCAGTCATTTTGATCGATAAAAAAGACGGTAGAGGTCTGCATGGCAGGAAACCGGTCATGCAGTTTCCGGTCCAGAATGCCCGAAACCATATCGTTTGTCTTGCCGGCCTGTTTGTCAAACGAGTAAACACGATAAATGCGGTCAGCATCAGGATAGAAACCATCATACGACGTCTCGTAACGCAACCAATAGAGCGCCGGGACGAAACAGGCAAGTCCGAAGGCCAACCCGAAAATACCGGTCAGCGACTGCGTCTTGAATTTCCACATATTGCGGAAAGCGATTTTCAGATAAAGTGCAAGCATAATGCCATCTAATTAAAGTTACGACTCCCGAAACAAGAGCAAAAAACATGCCAATACGCATAATCATATAATATACAACACATTGCAACAACGCAAGGCCATCGGAAGTGTCTAATTATTTGACAGCGGTGTAAATATATTAGACACTTTCCAGAGGATTCCGGCCGGACGGAGCAGTCCCGCCTCTCCGCCCGGCCACATGTCACGCCCATCAACCGCCTCCCACTCCGCTTACGTGTTGAACAACATAATAAATATATTGATATTCAAAGCCATAATCCAATATAAAAAGGTAAGTTTGCCTTCAACATAAATACAAACGATATGGCAACAAAAAGTTACAAATGGTTCTTCGACCTCGCCGAAAACCTTCTGACAAAAGACGTGACGAACGACTACACCGCCACAGTGAAAACCCTCCTCCCGAAGACGGTCGACAACCTCGCCGACGACATCGTAAAGGAAACGGCCTACAACCGCGAGACGGTCATCGGCGTCATCACCCTGTATGACAAGAAAATCATCGAATCGGTCTGCCAAGGCAACACCGTCAACACCGGATCCACGCTCTACGCCCCGGCCCTGCCCGGCTCGTTCGTCGGGACGGACGGCGTGGTAGATCCCTCCAAACAGAAACCGTATGTGAACATCAACCCCTCATCGGCATTCCGCAAGGAACTGGAAACGGTAGTGCCCGTATTCTCCGGCAACGTGCTCGACTCGGGCGGCGCACGCATCGGCCTGGTGACCGACTCGGCCACCGGACGCACGGACGGGTTCATGACACCGGGCAACACGATCGACATCACGGGCAAGAAGATCCGCAGCCTCAACGCCGACGGGTCGGGCATCGGAAGCATCAAGTTCGTCAATGCCGAAACGGACGCGGTGGCGGCAACGGTCGCCTCGACTTCGATCAACGAACCGAAACGTATCATACTGGTCGTTCCGGCCAGCTTGCCTGAAGGGACGTACCGGCTGGAGATCGAGACGTATTACAGCAACAACAACACACTCCTGAAATCTCCCCGCACATTGATATACACTCCCCTTTACATCGGTGAAGTACCAAGCAGCGGTGGCGGTGGCGAAGAAGAAAGACCGGGAGAACTCTAACCGGCATTTTCCTACTCGTCGAGTAGGCGGACGTCTTTCAGTCGAGTAGGCGGGCGTCTTTCAATCGAGTAGGTGGGCATCTATCGATCGAGTAGATGGACACCTACTCGATCGATAACTGCAAACTTATTATTCACATAAATCTCAAATCGCATGAAAACGACTGTTTTACAATCATTATTCAAAATCGCCTTGCTGCTGCTCGGCATGGCGGTCGGGTTCGGGTGCGACGATTCGGCAGGACTGGACGATCCGGACGATCCGAACGAATGGAATGTAACCAAAGGGCCGGACACATCCTCATACAAAGTCACCGGAGAGGGAGTCTGCTGGAAATTGGCAAATGCCGTCGAAAACGGCAAGTCCATCAAAAACCTCAAAGAGGAAGAAGGAGCCGATTACGGAAACTCCAGAACTTTCACACTGTCTTTCGAAGGAGACGGAACATTCCTGGAAACCGGAAAATACATAGGACGTTCATCTGTCAACACCATAGAAGGAAGCTATAGCACAGACCCGAAGGAATGGACGATACAATTGGCCGAAAAATGCGCCACGGAAGTCATCGAATCCGATTTCGGCGACCGCTACCGGGAACTGCTGGCAAAGGTGAGGGTCTGGGCATACATGGACGGATGCCTTTATCTTTATTTTGGCAATAATAGTTATTTGGAGTATGAAGTCCAAATGTAAATGCCATTCAAGAAATTCACTCGCTCTTCACCACCTCCGCCGGATTACCGTTGGCCGCCCTCAACACCTGCCCCAATACGGTAAGCAGCACCACCGCCACCACTCCCGTGAGTACCCCCGCCAGCAGCCATCCGGGGATATCCGTGCGATAGGCATACCCTTGCAGCCAGTTGTTCATGGCAAAGTAGGACAGCGGGAGTGCAAAGACAGCGGCCATGAACACTTGCAGCGTATATTCGCGGAAGAACATGCGGACGATCGTTCCGGCTTCGGCGCCGACCACCTTGCGGATGGCAATCTCTTTACGGCGACGCTGCGTGGCGGCAGAAGCCACGGCATAAATGCCGAACAACGAGATCAGCAGGCAAACGACCGCCAGGACGGAAAACATCTTCAGGCCGACCTGCTCCGAGCGGTTGAGGCGGTCGTACAAATCACCTATCGGTGTCAAACGGGCATCAGCCAACGTGACGTCGACTTCGGGAAGGATCTCCATCACCCGGCGGATCGCCTCCATTTCCTGTCCGGGAACAACACGCAGATACAAGAGATTGAACAAACGTGTCGAAGGAAAGAAAAGCGCAGGCTGGATGCGGTTGCGAAGCGACAACAAATGGAAGTCTTTCACCACGCCCGCCACTTCATAATCGGCAACGGAATCCTCTTCAAACACAGGCATGCGGATAACTGTCCCCACCGGATCGCGAAGCCCCATCACGCAGACCGCCTCCTCGTTGAGGACCACCTTTCGCATCTGCCCTTCCTCCCACCACTTCCCATGAAGCAGTTTCAAGCGGAACGTCGAGGCAAAACGCTCGTCTGCGGAAATCAGATAAAAAGAGCTGTTCGCAGACGATTGCTCCCCCGGCCATTCCACCCGGTTCGACAGGCAATAGGGCAATACCTCATGGCGAGGTTCGAAATAAGCATCGGTCAGGGTTTCGACCTGGGGGACCGCCTTCAACTTGTCTATCAAGGCAGCTTCCACTTTTCCGGAATAATCCTGAAACCCGGACAACTGCACGACTCCGTTACGGTCAAACCCCAAATCTTTGTGACTGACAAAACGCATCTGCATCATCACGACGGATGCGGCAAGGATAAACACGACACTGACCGCAAGCTGCAAGGTGACAGCCATCCGCCTCAACACCGGTTGCCGCGTATTCTCCCTTTCCGACGCAGGCTGCATGGCTAAACGGCTTAACCGCCAAAAAGCGACAACACCGACAAGCAGTATCGAGGCCAGCAATACGGCACTGCAAGCCAGGAAGAACAGGACCAATCGCGACACTCCTATTTCAATGTCCAACAACCCTGAAAAGGCGGGACGGACAAGCAGTATCAGGAAACATGCCAGCAAGAAAGCGATCAGGATCGAACAAGCCAATTCGAAAAGCATCTGCCGGATCAACTGGCCTCCCGTAGCTCCGTTCACGATGCGCAAATGCAACTCCCGGAGGCGCTGGCGGAAAAAGTCGAGATGCAAGTTCAAGAAATTGAATATCGTAGATAACAGCAGCAAGATCCCGGAGGCGACAAACAGACCAATAAAGTTCAGCGTAAAAGGCGCATCCGAGTTCAGGTGGTGACGGATATCGCCGATGGGCAACATCCGCAACTCGACATTGGGGTTAGTCCCCGACCGGGAAGCCAACTCACGCACCTGTCCTGCCAACGCCCCGGCATCCGCATGAGGATTCAGCTTCACATACAAATCAAAGATGAAAAAGCCCCACTGTTGTTTTTCATCTATTTCGGCAAAGTGCTTGACCATATTGCTGTAAATAATCGCGTCGAACGAGAAATTCGAGTTGGCCGGCGGGTCTTTCACCACCGCCGTGACCGTATAGGGCGGCCAATCCGCCCGGATCGTATTCTGCACCTGTTGCCCGACCGCCTTTTCCGGATCGCCGAACAAGCGTGCAGCCATCGTTTCCGTAA
Source organism: uncultured Parabacteroides sp. (assembly GCF_902493135.1). Classification (GTDB taxonomy): domain Bacteria; phylum Bacteroidota; class Bacteroidia; order Bacteroidales; family Tannerellaceae; genus Parabacteroides. The sequence goes on along the minus strand of NZ_CABUOD010000015.1, from coordinate 13,943 downwards.
GCACGATATTATCTATGACCTGTAGCGGACGTTCGGCATCGCCGCAAACAAACTTCTGCGGGAAGACATCGAAGAAAGCGTTCTCGGCATAAAGCATGCGCAACCGGACATACGGGACATGATCGGTACGGCAGTTCTCCTCCTGCCCGGTTATGCAAACGGCAGAGGCTTCTACAGCCGGAAACTGCTCGTGCAATGTCTTCTCATACACTTTCGAAAGGCTTTTGTTCACATTGCCGGACTGTTTATCTACGGCATAAACACGATAGATATGCTCCGCTTCCGGGTAAAAACCGTCGTAAGACGTCTCGTAATGCATCCAATAAAGGACCGGTACGAAGCAGGCAAGTCCGAATGCCAATCCGAAAATACCGGTCAGCGACTGCGTCTTGTATTTCCACATATTGCGGAAAGCGATTTTCAGATAGAGTTTGAACATAATCATCTTAAATTTAAAGTATCCACCTGTCAATTCAAACAAAACGTATAAAGCGACGCTTCCGCCCGCCGGATCAGTTTCGCCTTTTCCGTATTCGGGGCATAGACGAAGGTTTCCGCCACGACAACCCGCTGGTTCTTCGGGTCGAGACGGGCATGGCTGACAAACGGTCCGCCCATCATGTCGCCTTCCATCTCCCACAAGCCTCTCACCACGCCGCAATATTCGCCATTCCGGGAGATCGCTTCATAAGAAGGAGAAAAACGCTTCACGGTCGTCATGTAAGAACCGGGGAACGCGCCCTGTATATGTTCTCCCAAAACGGAATCGCGCATGGCAACCAGATAATCCAACGTGAAAGTGCGGTCGCTGACATACGGGAAACTATACACGACCATATCGATCCGTCCCCGCACGCCATGATCGGTCGCCCAAAAGAAGTCCGTCGTATCCTTATAAGAACACATCTCTTCGGGTGCATACAACTGCGCATGGAAACGCGCCCTCACTTTGTCATTCACCCAGACGCTATGCGAACTTTCCAGATAACCGGCGGCACGTTCCCGCTCCTTCTCTCCCAACCAGGCAACCAGCAGTGGGCCCTGCTCCGCCAGGTATTCAGCCAAAAGCCGGGAGGAAGGCGCATTTATCGTCACCACCTCCTGCCCGTCAGCCCACCGGTCCTTTTCCTTATGCACGGATACCTTTGTGTAAAGGGATTCGTCGATCCGGACACGGATGATGTTACGGACGTACTGCAACAGGCCGTCAAACTGCGACGGCTCGGCATACGTCACCCGCATAGCCGGCTCATTCTGGGGCAGCCCCGGTATAGGCGCCGTCAACTGGTCGTACAGAAGCCGTCCGGCTTCCCCTTTCCATGTATTCTTGTCCATTACAACCAGCACTTCATATGCAAAACCGGTCGCCCGTTTCATAAAGATGGACTGTTTAGCCGGTTTGGATGACCGGTTGCAAGCCGTGACACCCGCCAGGGCGATCAGGATCAAAAGTAATAAAGATCGTGTTCTCATGTCATTCACTCATTAGGTTTACTTAAAAATCAAATTCACACAACGCAAAGGTAGAGAAAAAGGGAAGGAAGGAAAAGAAAGGATGCCGGACAAACGCCCGGCTTATTAACCGACTAAACAACAAGCACATAAACAAGACAAACAGCCTCTACCCTCCCTTTTGACGGACAATCCGCCTCCTTCCGGTCCTTAATAAAGGCGGATAAATTGATCCAAATCGGCCTTCTCGTCCAGCCGGAGCTTCTTCTTCAACCGGTTTTTCGACTTCGTCAGGGCTTCGGATGTATTATTGAAGACGGCGAGTTGCTCCTTCCGCGAGAAGTTCCACTTGACCAGGCAACAGATTTCCTGCTCGTGGCGGGTGATCCCTTGCTTCTCCTTCATATCGGTCAGGATATGGTTGAAAAGGAGATCTGTCAGATGGAACAGATCATTCCATTCCTCGCGGGTGAGATTCGTATGGAGCGGGTCTTCCTTTAACTGGACCAGTAGGGGCAAGACACTTGTATCGGACAGGTCGGCGGTTTCAGACGACAAAGAGGAAATGATCCGCTCGCTATCGCGCAATTTCTGCCGGTAGAACTCCAGGTCGGACATCTGTTCCTTGTATTGTTCCGATTCGGTCGTCAAATGCAACAGGTCTTCTTCCAGGCGTTTCACCTGCCTGGCATATTCGTACCGCTCCTTCTGCCAGCGGCAGACAGCTTCTTTATTCCGTTTCAGCTTTTCCTTTGCCAGGCGGAAACGCTCCCGCCTGCCTCCCGTCCTGTACCCGATAACGAATCCGAGCAACGCTCCGGCGATCAGGGCGACAAATGCCAAACTGAATAAAACGAATGTCCAGGAAGAAGATAGTTCCATATTGCCTACATCTTATTTTTCAGATACTCATAAATAGCCAATTGCGCCCGGACTTTCACCGGGTTGTCGTCCCGCTTGAAGTGGTTATGCAGATGTTCGTCGATCAGACAGGCTTTCACGTTATCTTGCAACTGGATATTCAGGATCTCGATGATGTTTTGCTTGATTTCCGCATTCAGAATCGGGAAAGCTGTCTCTATACGGCGATTCAGGTTCCGGCGCATCCAATCGGCGGAAGTCAGGAACAAATCCTCCTTACCGTCATTATGGAAATACCAGATGCGGGAATGCTCCAGAAACATATCCACAATACGGGTCACCCGGATATTCGCACTGAACGGACGGTTCGGGACCAGGCAGCAAATGCCCCGGACGATCAGGTCGATTTCCACTCCGTTCTCACTCGCATTATACAATTCATCAATCATATTCTGGTCATGCAGACCGTTCATCTTCAACACAATGCGTCCTTTACGCCCGGCCTTCACATGTTCGATCTCCCGATGGATCATACGGGTTAGTTCGGGAACCATGTTGAAACGGGCAACCAGCAGATGGCGGAACGTCGGTCCGGTCAGCTTCCCTTCCAGCACCGCAAACACTTTGTTTATGTCGGTTATCAATTCCGCATTCGAAGTCAGCAACGCCATATCGGAATAGATACGCGCCGTCTTTTCATTGAAATTGCCGGTGCTCAGATAGGCAAAATCCCGCCGCTTGCTACCGTCCTCCGTATCTTTCCGCAAGATAACCGCCACTTTTGCATGCACTTTCAAGCCGGGGATGCTATAGATGATACGGATGCCGGCCTGCTCCATCCGCTCGGCCGTACTCATATTGTTCTCTTCGTCGAAACGGGCTTTCAGCTCCACAAAGACCGTCACCTTCTTGCCGTTCTGCGCCGCGCTGATCAGCGTATTGATCACGGCCGAATTCTCCGCCACCCGGTATTGCGTGATCTTGATTTCATCCACTTTCGGATCGAAAGCCGCCTCCATCAGGAAACGGATCAGGTAATCGAAAGACTGGTAGGGGAAATGCAACAGGATATCCCGCTTCTTCACCGCCCGGAAGACGGAACCCATCTCGTCCAGGAAAGGCACGCGCATAGGCGACGGGACCTGCTGTTCCAACTCTTTCCCCTTCGGATTCGGCAGTTTGATCAGATCCTGCAGGTTGTTATACCGTCCCCCCTGCACCAGGTCGTCGGTGGTGATGCCAAAGGCATTGCATATAAACGCCAAGAAATCATCGGGCATATTGCTGTCGTACATAAACCGGCTCAAGGCGCCGATCTTGCGTTTTTTCACTTTCTTGCGAATGTTCTCCACGATATTCCCGCCCTTCTCGTCATCCAGGTAGATATCGGCATCCCGTGAAATCTTGATGCTGTAGCAACTCTCCACCACATAGCCGGGGAAGATACTGGACAAATTGGCCCGGATAATATCGTCGATAAACATGATATAGTGTTTCCCTTCATGCGTAGGCAACTCGATAAAACGAGGCACTTTCGCATACGGGATTTTCATCAGGGCATAATAATAGTCCGGCACATAATCGGGTTCGCCCATCCGCTTGCTCTTTTTCATCATCCGGATCACCAGATAGAGACGGCGGTCGCGTATGAACGTGCGGATATCCCCTGCCTGTATCATGACCGGTGAGAGGAAAGGGAATACCTCTTCATTGAAAAAGTTATGCACGAACTCCTCATGAAACGGTTCCGGCCGGCTGTCCTGATACAAGTAGATATCCTGCCGGTTCAATTCCTGCAATACTTTGGAGAATATGCGATAGTATTCGCGCTGCTGCCGGTTCACTTCCTCCGTGATTTCGGCAAGCGTCTCTTCCGCTTCCGCCCCGCTTTCTTCGGTGAAATTCTTTTTCATGATCACACCCCGGTGCTCGGCAACCCTTATTTCGTAAAACTCTTCGAGATTGGACGAATAGATCGAAAGAAACTTGATACGTTCATAGATAGGGAGCGTTTCATCTTCCGCTTCCAGCAAAACGCGATAGTTGAAGGACAACCAGCTAATATCACGTTTAAAGTATTTATGTGAATTCTCCATCGTATTATTATCTTCGGTCGGTAAATATAAATACTTTTGCGGGATAAAAGAAATTGTTATGCTTAAAATAGGACTTCTTTCAGATACCCATGCCTGGTGGGATGATAAATATGCGGAATATTTCTCGGAATGTGACGAAATCTGGCATGCAGGAGATATCGGTTCGGACGGATTGGCTGCACGGCTGGCCGCCTTGAAACCTTTTCGTGCCGTACACGGCAATATAGACGGGCAATCGCTCCGGCTGCAATACCCGCAAGTCGCCCACTTCAAAGCCGAGGAAGTGAACGTCATGATGACGCATATCGGGGGCTATCCGGGACGTTACAATCCGCTTATCAGGGAAGAACTGTATGACACCCGGCCCGATCTTTTCATTGCCGGACATTCGCATATCCTGAAAGTCGCGTTCGACAGGAGCTTAAATTGCTTGTATATGAATCCGGGCGCCGCCGGTAAGAGCGGGTTTCATCAGGTAAGGACGTTGGTACGTTTCGTTATAGACGGGAATAAAATTAAAGACCTGGAAGTTATTGAATTAGGGAATCGGTAAGAGCGCACACGTTTGCACCCTTACCGATTCTCAGCAGTCATTACAGCAGAAATTTTCCGCCAGCAGGACCGTATTTTGCAAATAAGCAAATTCCTGTTCAAAGTACTCGCTAAAGACGCCTGAATTCAGATTTTCTTCGATCTGTTTGGAAGTCCAGAGCTTTCCATTCGGTTGTTTGATCTGATTCATGACTTCTTCCGAGCGCACACACATCACATACAGGTTCACCAAATGTTTCACCTTTTCGTTTTCAAATGTGTAACGGATCAGGAAGCGGGGCGTCACATCCTCTTTTTCCCCCAGATCACCCATTGTTTCACGTACCGTACTTTCTATACTATGGCGGAACAAAACATAACTGTAAAACGGGTAATCGATCGCATCAGGAGATACAAAAGATTTTTTACCTCTGCTTACCAGATAAAGCATTCCCTGGTAAATAACAGCCACACGTACGATCGGATGATAATACTTCTTGGGTAAAGAACGGCTTACGGAACGAGCTATGCACCCGATCACTTTCCCTCCGTCATCCAATACAGGCAACCACATTTCCTTTCGGAGGCTGCCTTGCATCATCGAGATCCTTATCTGTTCGTACAGAATCAGGAATACCCCGATAACGATCCCAAGCTCCCTGTATAAGAAACGCTCCATACGCACGCTCTGCATTGTTTCCGGCAGAATGCTATACACCAAAATGATAAACAGGTGCAACGTATAGAGATTCTGGATAAGCTGGGCAACAAAAAAGAATTCATTCAACGTCGTACGCATCAGTGTCCGCTTGTAAGTCGGATGCTGAGAAATCCGGATTCGCCGCAATATTGTTCGTTTGGCAAACCCCAAAAACGCCAATACCACTACCAGCAAAACTTCTGTTATTAACGGAGAATAAATAAACAACACCGGCTCAAGCCGAAGGCAAAGAAAAATCGAATAAAGAACCAATGTTGTTGCAGCCGGTAATAACAAAAATTGATAGACCTTGTCCTTACTCAGTATCTGATACAAAAAAACACAAACGAAACAAAAAGTGACGCCGATTACGAAGGATAACAAATACGAAAAATAATTATCCAAAAACATAAACAGCAACAACGGCACTAAGCCAATGGCCTGGTTATCCAAGCCTCTCTTTACTTTGTTCATATCCTTTCCCCCTTTTTTCCCTTTATAACATAACAAATTGAACAGAGAAATGTTCTTGCCTTCATACGTGTTTTTCAGCGTGATAAGAGGAACGGACCAAGGGAGCGCTCTCCACCTTTTTGAACCCTTTTTGTAAAGCAATTGATTTATAAGACTCGAACTGTTCAGGCGTAACGTATTCTTTTACCGGAATATTTTTCCGGCTTGGCTGCAAATATTGTCCGATAGTCAGGACGGAAACGCCTGCGGCCCGCACGTCATCCATCAATTCGCAAACTTCCCCGACCGTTTCACCCAAGCCCACCATTATACCGGTCTTGGCCACAACCCCTTGTGCGGCTATGCGCGCAAGCACGGAGAGGCTTACCTCGTACTTCGCGGCACTGCGCACTTCGGGACTGATACGGCGAACCGTTTCCATATTATGGGAGATTATTTCGGGAGCGGCTGCCACCACTTTATCCACCAGTTCCAACCGTCCTTGAAAATCGGGGATCAAGACCTCTACCGTCGTCTCCGGATTGACCGCTTTTATCGTGCGGATCGTATCGACCCAATGCTGCGCACCCAAATCAGGCAAATCATCCCGGTCGACAGAAGTAATGACCGCATGTTTCAAATTCATCAACCGGATGCTTTCCGCCACATTCGCTGGTTCCTTCGGGTCCAGCGGGAGCGGCTTGCCGGTCAACGTATTGCAGAAACGGCAAGAACGCGTACAGATATCTCCGGCAATCATAAAGGTAGCCGTCCCCCTGCTCCAGCACTCTCCCATATTCGGACATTTCCCGCTGGTGCAGATCGTATGCAGGCAGTGGGACTCGACAATACTTTTTGTTCGTGTGAACTGTTCGTTCCCACCCAGCCGGATCTTTAACCAATCCGGCTTTCTCAAATGTTCTGACATTATAAGTTACAAATTATCAAATAAAAAGTTAGACATTCTGGTATACAGGTGATAGCGGGTGTTTCCACCGTAGATACTATGGTTACGGTCTTTGTACACCTGCATTTCAAACTGTTTACCGGCTTGTACCAAGCTTTCGGCATAATCCATCGTCTGCTGGAAGTGCACATTATCGTCGGCTGTGCCGTGGATCAGCAACAGCTTTCCCTGCAAATCCTTCGCCAGACGGATCGGTGAAGTAGCGGCATAGCCTTCAAAATTTTCTTTCGGCGTACGCATGAAACGTTCCGTATAGACCGAATCGTAATATTTCCAATCGGTAGGAGGTGCCACAGCGATACCGGCTTTGAAAGTCCCGTTGCCGACACTCATGGACATCAGCGTATTGTAGCCGCCGAAACTCCATCCCCAGATAGCCATGCGGCTCTTGTCGACAAACGGCAATTTGCCTAAAGCCTGCGCAGCCTCCACCTGGTCCCTGGATTCCAGTTCACCCATCCGCAGGTAGGTACATTTACGGAAGGCTTCTCCGCGGGCACCTGTACCACGTCCGTCCACACAGACCGTAATGATCCCGTTAGCCGCCAGATATTGTTCCCAGTCAAAGCCATATTTATCCAATACCTGCTGGGAGTTCGGGCCGCTGTACTGGAACATCAGAATCGGATATTTCTTCGATTCGTCGAAGTCGGCCGGTTTCACGATCCAAGCATTCAATTCGTAATCGGAAGCTGTACGCACTTTGATAAACTCCTTCTTGGCGTAGGAATAGCCTGCCAGTTTATCGACCAGACGGGCATTGTCCTGCAGGACACGCAGCATCTTATTCGACTTCGTCTCGTTTACGGTAATTTTGACCGGCGTGTTCGCATTCGAATAATGGTTTACATAATACGCGAAGTTATCACTGAATGTTGCATTATTCGTTCCTTCCTGTGTCGAAAGTTTCGTCTTTACTCCTTTCGCATCGATTTTATATATAGCACGCCGGATCGGACTTTCTTCGGCCGATTCATAGTAAACCGTCTTTGCCGCTTCATCATAGCCCAGGAACGCAGTCACGTCCCAATTGCCTTTCGTCACCTGGCGCTGCATCACACCCGTAGGAGAATACAGATAAACATGCGCATAGCCATCCTGTTCGTTTACATAAGAGAAGCTGTTCGCATAAAAATGGATGGAGTTCAACCACTCCGAATCGACATAGGCCTTATTTTCATCACGCAGGATCAGGCGGAAAACGCCGCTTTTCGGATTCGCATAGTACATGTTGAAGACATTCTGATGACGGTTCAAGGTCATCACAGCCAACTGATCGTCATTATTCGTAAAAACGATCCGTGGGATATAGCTGTCTGCTTCGACCGGAACTTTCAACTCCTTCGTATCTTTCGTCGCCACGTCATAAGAGTGCAACGTCACTTTCGAATTCTTCTCGCCGGCCTTCGGATATTTATAGTTATAATAGCCGGGATATAACCCCTCTCCGAACATCTGCATCGAATATTCGGGGACTTCCGATTCGTCGAAACGCACAAAAGCCAGCTGTTCGCTGTTCGGCGACCAGGCCATCAGGTTCGTTACGGCAAACTCTTCTTCATAGACCCAATCGGTAATGCCGTTCAGGATTTTGTTCATCTCTCCGTCTTTCGTCACCTGGACTTCCGTATCGTAATCGAATTTACGAATCCATATATTATTGTCGCTCACATAGGCGACCATCCTCCCGTCCGGCGAGAATGTCGGAATCATCTGCTTGCTTTTCGAATCGGAAATCGGTTTCACATAATTACGGCGCACATCGTAGTCGTACACATTCGCCTTGAACGAACGGCGATAGATCGGTTCCGTATCGCGCCATACGAGAATATGGTGTCCGGTGCTGCTGATCGTATATCCGTCGAACTTGTCAAACGTACATTCACGCGCTTTCCCTGTATTGAATAGAGTATCGACCGGATTTCCGGTGCGATAGGAATATTTCACAATCATGTTGCGGGCATCGTTCATCGCCGTATAGTGCTCGCCGTCAGGCATAGAACGCATTTCCCCTATATTTGTCACTTGGCGGAACTGGCCGTCTGTAATTTCTTTTAAATCGACACGTTTGCTCCCATTCCGGGCTGCCAGGCTCCCAACCAGCAGGAACGAAAGTAAAACGCCAAACCCTAATCGTTTCATGTATGATTCTATTTTTATCTTTATATTTCAGTTAGAACGGATTGCAAAGTTACTACATTCTTGTCGTATTTGACAGTAAATCTTCAATGATTAAAGGATATTTGTGTAGAACAAAGGCTTCCGGATATCATTTTATCAAATTATTAACCACCGGACCTTGCCCTTTAACCATTATAAATTACCTTTGCCTGCATGGAAAACAGTAAACCATATCGTGATTTCGGAGATTTCCTGCGGGAAGTTTTCCCCTATAAAGTGCAAAAGATTTCGATCAATGCCGGCTTCACCTGCCCGAACCGCGACGGGACGAAAGGTTTCGGCGGTTGTACCTACTGCAACAACCAGACGTTCAGTCCGCAATACTGCCATACCGATAAAAGCGTAACGGAACAATTGGAAGAGGGCGTCCGCTTTTTCTCCCGCAAATATCCGGAGATGAAATATCTGGCCTATTTCCAAGCCTATACAAACACGTATGACGAACTCAACTCGTTGATCGCAAAATATGAGGAAGCGCTCGCTTGTCCGGATGTCGTCGGACTGATCGTCGGTACACGACCGGATTGCATGCCGGAAGAATTGCTGGACTATTTCTCCGCTTTATCCCGAAAGAAGTTCGTGATGATCGAATACGGCCTGGAGAGCACGCTGGACCGCACCTTAAACCGTATCAACCGGGGACATACACACGCCGAATCGGAAGAGGCCATCCGTCGCACGGCGGCCCGGAACATCCATACGGGAGCCCACTTGATCTTAGGCCTTCCGGGAGAAAGCCGGGAAGAGATTTTGCACCATGCCGACATCCTGTCCACACTTCCGCTCACGACACTGAAGCTCCACCAGTTGCAACTGATCCGAGGTACGCGCATGGCCCGAGAACAGGCGGAACATCCCGAACGGTTCCACCTCTATACCGCCGATGAATACATCGAGTTGGTCATAGACTTCATAGAACGATTGAACCCCTCTATTGCCGTAGAGAGGTTCGTATCGCAATCCCCCAAAGAGCTGCTGATTGCACCCGATTGGGGACTTAAGAATTTTGAATTTACAGCCAAGGTAAATAAACGTATTTCAGAACGAAATGCGCGGCAAGGACGTCTGCTCAATCCTCCTTCTTCGGAGCCAGTTCTCCCTGGTATGTGATATTCAGCCTGTTGGCCGGCGTTACGCTTATGATCGCGGAACCATTTGAAAATACTTGCACATCGAAGCGGAAAGTATCTTCCTTGGTACGGGCTACGAACTTAATTCGAGCGGTCCCCTTCTTATCGAAGGTGGATTGATAATCGGTAATTGATTCTTCAAAACGCATCCCGTCGCCACCACCGTACGGCAAAGAATATGCCCTGCCGAAATAAGGCAGATAAGAAATCGCCGAGTCACCGCGCATCTCAAGAGAATAAGGAGTCGTCAGATGAACCGTGCGTCCTCCCATTGGCAACGCCCGGTCCACATCTATCGTAAACCGGCCGCCTTCTATCATTTCTTTTATGTCTTTCGCTTTTTGTTCTTTTCTTTCCTTCTTGTTTTGAGAATAAAGGGATTGTCCTCCGATCATAAGGACAATCCCTATCAAAAATAATAACCTAACATTCTTCATAAGCCTTAAATAACCAAACACTATTATTTGCCTTGTATATATAAGACAGTCCAATGCCTCAAAAGGTTTATTCCAATGATATTAAAATACATTAAAAAGGAAAAGAATAAAACGATTCAGGCGATGCTGATTCTCATCCGCATGAGAAACCTTTCCCAACAGCATGAGAATTATTTCTCACATTGGTGAGAATCTTTTCTCACCAGCATGAGAATCTTTTCTCACCGTCTGAAAAAATCGTGAGAAAAGCAAACGAATTATTCGTAACACGGTTCCGGGCACAGGACCTCCCTTCTTATTTCAAACATTAACACCTTGTATTTGTATATGTCCTATAACTTTGCGTAATTTGCTCCTTCAATTTTCTGAAACAGATTAATAATTTATGGAGAAAAAACATCAGTATCAAGGATTAACCAAACAAGAAGTAGAAGAAAGCAGGCGCCTTCACGGCGAAAACATCCTCACACCTCCGGAGAAAGCTTCTCTATGGAGCCAATTTCTTGAAAAATTCAACGATCCGATTATCAAGATCCTATTGGTAGCATGGTTCTTATCCATGATTATCGCCGGCGTACATTGTTGGGGACCGGAGGGCAAAGGCTTCACCGCCTTCCTCGAACCGATCGGCATATTCTTCGCAATCATGCTGGCATCGTGTGTCGGCTTCTTCTTCGAGGTCAAGGCAAACCGTGCCTTCGATGTTCTGAATACGGTCAATGATGATATTTTCGTGAAGGTGATCCGCGAAGGGAATATCTGCCAGGTTCCGCGAAAAGAGGTGGTTGTCGGCGATATTGTCGTACTGGAAACGGGAGAAGAAGTCCCGGCCGACGGACATTTGCTGGAAGCGATCTCCCTACAGATCAACGAATCGACACTGACCGGCGAACCGATCATCAGCAAGACGACAAATGAGGCGGATTTCGATGAAGAAGCGACCTACCCGTCCAATGTCGTCATGCGCGGAACGACTGTTGTTGACGGACATGGCGTAATGGCTGTGGAAAAAGTCGGCGATGAAACCGGATACGGAAAGGTGTATGAAGGCTCGCAGATAGAAAACAACATCGACACGCCGTTGCAGATGCAGCTGGCAGGACTGGCAAAAGTGATCAGTAAAGCCGGCTATGCGATTGCCGCCATCACTTTCATCGCACTGCTGACAAAAGTCCTGCTGTCCTCATCCGGGATGCCGATCATGGACCTGATCTCCCACATCCTGAATATCTTTATGGTAGCCGTCACGCTGATCGTCGTATCCGTACCGGAAGGCTTGCCGATGAGCGTGACCCTCAGCCTTGCACTCAGCATGAACCGTATGCTGAAAACAAACAATCTGGTCCGTAAAATGCACGCCTGCGAAACGATGGGGGCAACCACCGTTATCTGTACCGACAAGACCGGAACGCTTACACAGAACCAGATGCAGGTGTACCAGACGAACTTTTACAACCTGAAAGACCAGAAATTAGGGGACGACGAACTAAGCGACCTGATAAAAGAAGGAATATCGGTCAATTCGACCGCCTACCTCGATTTCTCCGAGGAAAAGATCAAAACATTGGGAAACCCGACGGAAGCCGCCTTGCTGCTATGGCTGAACGGCCAACACCAGAATTATCTGGAAATACGGGAAAACGACCGGATCCTGGACCAGCTGACTTTCTCCACCGAACGGAAATATATGGCGACGGTCGTACAGTCGTCCCTGCTGGGAAAACGCGTGCTGTATGTCAAAGGCGCTCCGGAAATCGTACTGGCCAACTGCAGCCGGGTGGCAATCGACGGGACTTATAAACCGGTAGAGGAGTGCAAAGCCGGCATCGAAAAACAATTGCTGGACTATCAGAACCAGGCTATGCGTACGTTGGGATTCGCCTATCAGATATTGGAAGACGGACAGGAGGCCGCGTTCTTTGTGAACGGACGATTGCACAATACGGACCTTACCTATTTAGGTATCGTCGCCATCTCCGACCCTGTGCGTGCCGATGTTCCGGCAGCCGTTCAAAGTTGCCTTGATGCCGGTATCGACATCAAGATCGTGACCGGCGACACTCCGGGCACGGCCAAAGAGATCGGACGGCAGATCGGAACCTGGAAGACTGGAGACACCGAACGCAACATCATCACCGGACCGGGCTTCGAAGCCTTGACCGACGAAGAAGCGCTGGACCGCGTGCTCGACCTGAAGATCATGTGCCGCGCCCGCCCAACCGACAAACAACGCCTGGTACAATTGTTGCAACAAAAAGGAGCCGTAGTTGCCGTAACCGGCGACGGGACCAACGACGCCCCGGCCCTGAAAGCAGCACAAGTCGGCCTGTCCATGGGAGACGGGACCTCCGTGGCGAAAGAGGCAAGCGACATCACGATCATAGACAACTCGTTCAGCAGCATTACCCGTGCGGTGATGTGGGGACGTTCCCTGTACCGGAACATTCAGAAATTCCTGTTGTTCCAGTTGACGATCAATGTGGCGGCCTGCCTGATCGTGTTGTTAGGTTCCCTCTTGGGAACGGAATCTCCGCTCACGATCACCCAGATGCTTTGGGTCAACCTGATCATGGATACATTTGCCGCCGGGGCGCTGGCTTCGTTGCCGCCTAACGAACGGGTGATGGAAGACAAACCGCGCCGGAGCGGCAAGGACGGCGACTTCATCATTACCCGCCCGATGGCTTACAACATTTTCGGTGTCGGCCTTGCATTCGTAATCGTCTTGATGGGATTGCTGCTCCACTTCCATGCACAGGACGGACTGACGCCGCACGACCTGTCCTGGTTCTTCAGTTTCTTCGTGATGCTCCAGTTCTGGAACATGTTCAACGCAAAAGCGTTCATGGAAGGACGTTCGGCATTCGCCAACCTCAAAGAGAGCAAGAGTTTCCTGATGGTGGCCTTGCTTATCATCGTCGGGCAATACCTGATCGTCACGTTCGGCGGCGAGATGTTCAGTGTCGTTCCGCTATCCTGGAAAGACTGGGGAATCATTATCGGCTCGACTTCACTGGTTCTCTGGATCGGAGAGGTTGGACGGCTGATCGGAAGATTGAGAAAATAATTAAAAAGAAGAATGTGTCAAAAGAAAATCCTGCTTACAATAGACATAATTTAGGCACGGATTTCACG
>NZ_CABUOD010000014.1 GCF_902493135.1 uncultured Parabacteroides sp. | reverse complement strand
AAGCCTGCAACTGTTCTTCCAGATGGTTACGTTTCCAAACGGTAAGAATCACTGTTACATCATCCAAAGTATACTCTTCCATTCGATTCTTTTCCATTTGTACCTATATATAAGCTGTTTTCTCTTTACAAATATGCTCAACCATATAATACCTGTGCGCATCGTCATAACTAAAACACACATTTTCGATCCAAGACGTCCGGTATTCCGGAATTTTATTCATTTTCAAGGCTAAGGAACTCCTGTCCACAATTGTTCCAGTAGAACTTTCCCACCCATCATCCAGAACCCGATACGCTCGGCAATATCGCTGATTCCCAACGGGCACACCTTCACGCATGATGAACGCCTGTCCACAAAGATACTGCACCAAATAACTACGCCCGAAATACTTCGTGACCATACGTTGGCATGAGGGAACACTGTCGGTAGATTCAAGTTGGTGGAAAAAAGGGAACAAAGGCCTCATAATCGAAAATATTAATCTTGAATTAACATAGGAGTACAAAGTATATTCCACAAGTACTTCATTTTAATTTTCAAGGCCTCTATTCTGTTTTGAGGTTTTTGCAAAATCAAATAATCAGACAGTGAAAGCAAATATTCACAACGTGTAGCCGCTTTTCTATAGTACTGTATAATCGCTTCATCAGCAGAACAAGCTACTGCTTGGTGCAACATTTGTAAATGGTAGTTCATATACACATGATCACTGATTTCATGTTCCACGCTACTGATAAAACGAATGCAAGAATCAAAGTCTATTGTTTTGGGAACTTGTGAATAATGATAGATAGTGGTAGCTTCCATTTTGGGACACATCCGGTACTTTTTACAATAACGAACAACAAAATCATAATCCTGATGCCGCAATAATGTTTCATCCCATAAAACGGCTTTAGCACTCACCGCGGTCATAAACAATGTCGATGTCTGAGCCGCATATCCATTAGATAACAAAAAATCAGCCCAACTTTCATCTGGTTGCAACGCACGTGTTGTCACTACATTATCGGTTTTTCCACGCAAAATAAGACTTCCATATATTCCATCCGCTTTTTCTTTCTGCAATACGTCCAACGAACAAGCCAAATGATTTTCTATCCATTCATCATCCGCATCCAACATGGCTATATAAGCTCCATAGCTATGAGCAATACCATAATTTCGCGCGGTATTGGCATTTTTATGCGGCAAACGATAACATCGTATACGCGAATCCTCGATTCTCCCAACCAATGCTAATCCATCATCTTCCGATCCATCATCTACTATGATGAGTTCCAAATTGGAATACGATTGGGACAATACAGAAAACACCGCCCTTTCAATCGTATGACAATTATTGTAAAAAGGCAGAATAACCGATATGCTATTGTTTTCTTTCATACACATTTTCAGAATGTTTTATTTTGAATCAGCAAACAAATAATTTATCAATGACTACAAATCCAAAATTACTCTTTTATAAACCGTTCATATTTTTCCCAGTTAGAACTTCTATAGCCTTTTCCTTCCTTCGGGATGTAAATAGCAGTTAAAGAAAGGCACATATCAAATACATCCTTACCAAATTTTTCAGGAGCATTAAAAGAAGCGAACTCTACTTTTTTCAATCGAGAGCAATTAGAAAAAGCCTTATCACCAATCAACTTTACTGATTTCGGGATAAGGACAGACTCCAATCTTGTATAAGAGAAAGCACTCTTTTCTATTGCCACAACAGATTCCGGAATATAAACGAACCGAACCCGGCTATGCGAGAAAACACCTGCATCAATCACTGCCAACGAAGATGGAATCTGTACAAAACGAACACCCGTCCCATAAAAAGCGGCCTTGCCCATACTTCCCAAATTTGCGTCTTCCGCGAAGGAGAGAGACCTTAATCTTTTACAATCCAAAAAGGCGAGACTACCTATCTTTTGTACAGAAGCCGGTATAAATACAGACCGGAGCGCCGCCTCGGCAAAAGCAAAACTCCCGATCTCCTCTAATTCAAATCCGGAAAACGTTACCGATTGTAATCGCCTGCAATAACTAAAAGCACGTTCTTCTATCACCCTGACCGATTCCGGTATTTCTACAGAGTCAAGAGCCGTAAGGGAAAAAACTCCTGCATTTATTCTTTTAAGGCCAATCCCTTGAGAAAATTTCAGCGATGAAAGGTGTCGGCATTCCAAAAAAGCAGCCTTCTTAATATTCCTGACCGAAGCCGGTATGGAAACAGAACCAAGCGGAGTTTGAGAGAACCCCCACTCTCCGATGATCTCCAAAACTCCTTTTTCCGGGAATATTACAGATGACAAACGCCCACATTCTCTAAATGCTGAGTTCCTGATCTCTTTCACAGATACAGGAATAGATACGGACTCCAATCCTGTCTCTCTAAAAGCGTGTGCTCCAATCACCTTCAAATTGGAATTAGCCGGAAAGCGAACACGCGACAAACGCTGGCATCTAAAAAATGCAGCACCTCCAATTGTTTCTAAAGAAACCGGAAGTTCAACCGATTGAAGACGTACCAGCTCTCGAAATGAATAAGTCGGGATATTCCGTATTCCCTCTGCTATTTCTATTTTCGTCACAGACAACTTCGTCTTAAGGTTTACATCTTTCCACTTTCCAAACCCTTCAGTTGTCAGAATCGTCAATTTCCCATCTGCCAATACATACCCTCTTTCTTCCGCCCTTGACAAACCCTTAGGCATCCACAACAAAAAGACCGTGGACAAATAGATCAACAAATTTGTAACTGTGCTTCTTCCCATAATCCCAACAAATCATTTTAAGTTTAACAATATCAAATCTTCGATTTTATACTGTTCCGGAAATATATATCCATTTATCAAAACAGTGGGAGTAGCTCTTAATTTACATTGCTTTATCCAATTCTGATGATTATTAAACTCTTCCTCTACAATATCATTTATCTGTAAATCATATTCCTTAAAAAAATTTTCCTTATGATTTTTCCCATCCTTAAACCAATCATCATAAATTACTTTACAGCCTTCTTTATCTCCCTTCATAAAAGCAGATATCAACATCTTGTTACTTATGTTCAAAGACTCTTTAAAAGAAGAAAAAACATACTGTACACAAAACTTATCTCCTGCTTGATGTAATAATTTTCCTATTTTTATATGCATGCGTGCACAAGGTTCACAATGCGGATTTGTCAAAACTGTTATTAAATTTTCAGCATGAACATTTCCAAATAAAATTCGGGAAGTAGAACGTACAACCTCATAATGTTGGTTTTGTCTTAACAAAGACATAAAAACATCTTCATTCAATTTGATTGCATTCATCTCATACACGACCTTTTGCTTGGAATAAGACTCTGTTAAAAGACCGACTAATTGACGAGTAATCAAAAATGGTACTCCATACAACAAAATTATCCACAAAGAAGAAATTGAAATAACAGGTAAACCATACAAACTTCCCGAAAATAGATTAAGAATAAAAACCAACCAAAAAATACACATCACAATCAGGCACATTGGACACCACTGTTTCACTCTGTAGCTTTGAAACCAGACACTCCATAATGTATAAGGCAGTGTAAAAACATGTATCCATGCACTATAAGGTATCCATTGAGGAAAAAACAAATATATTAACAATGTTGATACAAAATATCCAAAACCTATTTCACTCCAACTAAAAACTCCTAAAAATTTTGCAGCCTCTGATTCCAAAACATTATTGCAATCACTTTTTTTAAACAATGAGCACAATTTATCAGCATAATTACTTTGTATCTTCATTTGCTTTTGCAACAATAAAAAGCAAACACATATGCCAACCAATAGCAAACTAACAATGACACCCTTTAAATTATTGAATAAATCTGCATTTATAAAAGCAAGCAAACCTCCTGAAAACAACAGCACATACAATAATACAGATAAAATGCTATCAGAAATTTCCTTTTTCCTATTTTCAAGATAGTCAGGTTCAATAGAATTTTCATTAGCTTCCGCGACAAGCAATATGCCAGACCAAATTTCTTTAAATCGTTCAAAGTCTACTGTTATATTCTTATCATGCCACAAATAATCAACAACACCATTATAAATCTTTTTTACCAACACAAAATCATTACCTGCATGTGCTATAAATGGCGTTTCTATATCACAAATTTGTTTTTTGTCTTCAAGCCGGATGGCAATATTCTCAACCCCATACAACGTTAACATCTCAGACAAACCATATAAATTGTTTCGATGTGGATGTCCCATGTACAAATTCATAGCATTAGATGAAGTGTACTTCACTTTCAAACTTCTCAACAGCTCTATTAAAATATTAGTATCTTTCATGACCTTATCATAATTCCATAATCACCAAAACTGGATTACCGTCCTCATCGACTCCGGGAACGCCACCTTCCGATGCAACATCTGCACCTATTGAAAAAGCGACCGCGTTGCTGTCAATATATAAGGATCTCGTATTTATCCATGTTTTTTTACCATTAGGTAAACGGAATGGGATCCCGAATTTTCCTCCTTCATTTGAAAAACGCGATAGAATCCGATTGTTGGCTTTGTCCCATATTTCATCATATGATTTATTTTTAAACAGATAAGAGACTACATAATAGTTCGAAATCAAAGACAAACCCATTGCCTGGAGATAAGGAGAATCTCCGGCGAGCAACTCTTTTGCTTTTTCCGGTGGAAGTTTATATGCCCCTTTTTCCAATATGCAAATGGGGGATATCCCTCCTTTTGTCACAGTAAATACTGTATCTTCATCTGCATAATGAACAATGGCCTGATCACGATTCCGGCAATAATTAATTCGCCAAATCAAACATAGCCGTTCCATATCCGTCAAAGACATATCAAGTGGAAATATCCCTTTCTCGATATTGAATGTTTTGTCTGTCAGATATAATTTACATTCAGATCCACCATCAACCCCTTTGACTAAAGCATAATCCGAAGTGATCAAAAGCGGTGTATTAATTTTCTTTTCCGCAAATGAAATCTCCTGGATGAAATTTCCATCCAAATCATACATGATATATTTATTACGTTTTTGGTCATACACACACACCATACGGTTTTCCGGTTCAACGTGTACATATGTTAAATCAACATATTCCCCAGGACCTTGCCCTTTCTTGGAAAAAGAAGATATAATCTTTCCTTTCTTATCCACCCGAAAAACAGTACTCGTCTTATGATCTACCATGTAATGGAAATCTTTACCTATATACACTGGTCTGGCCAATGCCAACAAAACATTATCTGTTGTTGAAACAGGAAGATAACTCACTCGCTTTGCGACATTATTCCAAACAAAAGTGTCAGGTACAAAATATCCAATGGTTGCACCTAAATCAAGGACTGGTAATATAGTTTGTTTATCCATGATTAATTGACAACCACTCATCATTAATAAAATCACTACACATATTCCTAAAATACTGTTTTTCATAATACACTTTTTAAACTTAAACGATGCCAGGGGAAACTCCCCTGGCATCCTATACAATACAAATGGATAATTATTCACACGTTGCACCACTTCCATACCAATGTTCACAATCGCTACTGCTAGAACAAGAAGTAAATACCCATTCTCCATTGACATTACACCAACTGCCACGTCCACCTTTTATATCCTTCATTTCACAAGGATTCAGAACGTTTTGCTTACTTAGACGAATTTTAACCAACTTCTTCATAATAATTTATTATTATTTTAATCGCAAGATTATTATTGAGCTATCTCTGTACCAGCCTTGCGTAATCAGATACAAGATAGAATATATTGACATTAAAATATATGAAAGCAGCTTTGATACAATCTCCTGTTTATTTTCGGAGAGTACCTGTCACATTCCATATATTCAATGGATTCATTAAATTTTTCATTCTTAGACATATCATCTAAAAGTTTCAGGGTTGAGTCAATTAATCCTTTTTTAAATTGAACTATCGAATCTCGTTTTCCGATTGCTGCTATCTCCGCATTTTTATGGTTAAACATACATCGAATACCAAATCCATCAGAAGCCACAACCGGTAGTTTGTAAGCCATCATTTCCAACCCAACGTAACTACACTGCTCCGTGTAAGAAGGCAAAATACCGATATCTACTATTTGGTACCATTCTTTTAACTCATCACGTGAAATATAACCAGTTAAATGTATTTTCGTTATAATCGGATAACATTTTTCCAAAACATAGTTCCAATTAGGAACAGCTCCGATTATAACCAACATGCACGTCGGATATTTTTTTAATATTTCTTTAAAGGCCTCAATATATACCATAATACCTTTTTGTTCAATCACACGTCCTACATAAAGTATTATTTTTTCATCTTTCTTAAAAAACTTCTTCTTCCTAAATCTTTTTTTATCCACTTCAGAACAAAGAGTTTCCTGATAAAATATAAAATTATGAATTAATGTCAACTTTCTTTTATCTATAGGATAATGTTTTTCTAAAAGCTCATATGTATCTTCAGATAAACAGATTATTTTATCTGCATATTTACACATTTCTACTTCCTCTTCAAACGCTTTGATCAAATAAGAATATTTTTCTATAATGCTCTTATTTTCTTTTTGTCCCAATATTCGAATATACTTGTCAACATCCCCAAACAAACTCATTGTCCATACCATATCATGAATAACATAAATCTGTTTAGATAAAGGATAATATTTCCGAATCATTTTCATTAACATAGATCCCGGACTATAATTCATTAAAAACAAATTATCAGACGAGTCTGATATATATAAACGAAGTATTTTACAAATGACAGAAGAATGTCTTTGAATATGTTTATCAGGAAAATCCGGGAATTTAAAATATTTTATTCCATCTTTTTCATTAATACAAAAGGATTCTTCCTCTGAATTAAACATTAATAATGTGATTCGGACATTCATTTCAGACATACAAGCAACCAGTTGTTCGATATAAGTACCTATACCATTTATTGAAGAACTCATTGCTTCATTTATTATAAACAGATTCTTCATACTCACAATATTTTACTCAATAAACAACCACTAATCCCATCTTTTAAACCTAAAGGTTCTCTCATATATGAGGATTCACCAATGATAGTTCCATTCAATATTTTTTTCATAGAAAGAGGATATCGAACACAAAATTCAGAAACATCCTCCATTTTGAAAAAGGGATTTATACAAGACAAATCTTTTAGATAACAAGTATCAAACGGGAAATCATCTTTCTGCAAACCGTTTCTATTCAATCTCGCCGATATATAATAAAACAATCCTTCCGAGCCACTTTCCAACGAAGAATCATCCACTCGTAATAAATTTGTACGCATAATTTCACGATCGATTTCTTCACAAATTTCCTTTTCATCTCCCTCGACAAAACGATTTTGCAATAAATATTTTATTCCCCATCCTATACCACTCAAACCAATATCAAAACGAATTGGCATCCCTGTATGAATTTGATTCAACACATCATCTAATAATTCTTCTCCCATATCATTATATATGTCAGAAGATGTATATCGCGCATATTCATAGAAAAACAAGGCAATTCCCATCTTCCCATACAAAAGCCCTATATCCGAAACAAAAGGACTTTGCAATATCAAACGATGAACCATTTTTTGTTCTAAACTAAACTCATCCATAAGTCATCTAAAAAAATTAGAATTATCAACCACTAACAAACCATATTACTTCAACTCAAATTCTCCTATAAAAATATTCGAATCATATTTAATCTCTATCCTGAATGTACCTTCTCCTTCCACTATAGGAAATGAAATCACTTCAGGCGATTGATACTGGCATACGTTAACAAGATTCCCTTCCGCATCCAATATGGATACAGTTGTTTCTGCCGATAATTCAAAAAAAGACACATAGACTACACGATTATCCAACCAAGCACGGACAGGTAACAAACTCCGCAATTCATTACCATTATCAGTTTTCGTCCGCAATTCTATATCACGTGTATCCGTCACTTTAGCAGACAACATAACAGGAGAGACAAATGTCAATCCCCATACAATAATCAAAAAAAGGAAATAGTTCTTTTTCATAAAGCAGTCTGTTCTTAGAATTTCTACTACAAACTTAAAGCTCTCCTCCTATTAGATAACAGGAATAAATATGTTTTTCTATTCTTTTCATTAATAGCATTATATTCAATCTATTAAACATCATTTTTGCTCATTCAAAAGGTCCTGATTCCTGCTTTCAGAGATAAAAGCAGGAATCGCTAATACCATTTTTTCAGGATTTCGTCCAAAGAGTAAGCTGTAGATGTCGGAAAACACCGTTTCCGGATATCCGACTTTATCCGCCGGATCATATCTTCTCCCAAATTGAAAACAGTAGAAACTTTTGCGGTCTTCAATCCCAATTTGGTCAGGCAGACAATCCGGATTTCACGTTCGGCCAAATCAAAACTGCCGGTCAGATGTGTGAGAAAACCTGGATATACCTGGTTGAAATTTTCCATAAAGACTTTCCAATCCCGCTCTTTCCAAATGTCCAATACTAACCGGTTTTGAATACGGGATAAACAACTATTTTGACTGATCAATTCCTTCTGCCAAGCTTCATACATTTTACACAGAGAGCTATAGTCTTTCAGGTTTTCCAATTCCTGCTGCAATTTTGCTTCACTTTCCGAACGTAATGTATCTATTTCCGAACGTAACATTATCATTTCCTGTGTTGTTTTCTGTTGCTCGCTCGTCAGGATGCCTATCTGCTCTTTATATAACTTTTCATCTTTCGACATCGAACTTAACTGACTAAGCAATAAATTCTTTTGATTGATTAAAATGTCTTTTTCACGCAGTATTTGTTCTTTTTCTTCAACGGTTCTCTTGCTTCGGGTCTCGATCTCTTCCAACTGCCGTTCATATTCAGCTTGTCTTTTGCGATTATCTTCTTCCAGCATACGGACTCGTTCATTTCTTTCTCGCGCCAAATAGTCTTTTTCACGCAATATTTTTTCTTTTTCTTCAACGGTTCTCTTACTTCGGGTTTCGATCTCTTCCAACTGCTGTTCATATTCAGCTTGTTGTTTCCGGTTGTCTTCCTCCAGTACACGGACTTGTTCATTTCTCTCCCGCACTAAACGGTCTTTTTCCTCCTGGATTTGACTAAGCGATTGCTGAGCTGTTTCCAATCTCACATTATTCTCGCTCAGTTCTTTGTTTTTAATCGATAGTTGCCTCTTGTTTTCATTTAACATTTTCATTGTCTCCTGATTACGCAGTTTCTGCAAAGACAACTTCTTGTTAAAATAGAAATAGATAAATATTCCGACAACCAGACTCGCCAAAAACAGGACCACCCACATCAACTGCCGGATCTCAGCCTCCTGCATTTGCCTGTCATGCCGGTTCTGCATCCGCTCTTTGTTGTAGAGTGCTTTCACCCGTTCCAATTCGTGAGGACGATAAAGATGCTCAATGGAATCCCTTAACTGCAAATAGGTTTCATTATACACAAAGGCGGAATCATACTCCCGATTTTCTTTTGCCAATTGATATAACAAACGGTTGGCATTGCATTGAGTAAATAAATTTCCACTCTCCAATATCTTTCCAACATAAAACAGAGCGGAATCGGTCTGTCCCAACGCATGATAGATATCCCCCAGATTATAATACTCTGTATCCAAAAATTTCGGATTATCGGCATTACGAAATGCACCTTGATAATATTCCAATGCCGTGACATATTCTCCCCGAACTTCACTAATATTACCAAGAGAAGTAAGAATCATTCCTTTTTGCGTTTGGACATGCCCCTCGTCAGCCAATTTCAATGCTTTCTCATAATAGATTGACGCACTGTCAAGCAAATTCATCCCCTGCAAACATTTTCCGACATTACATAATGTATTGACCATACCTGCCGTATCAGAACTATATACATATGCCTGATGGGCTTCTTTATAATAAACAAGACTTTCCCGATGATTCATATTTCTCCAATATAAACCGCCCAAATGGTTATTTATACGGGCACGTAAATCATAATCAATCGTTTGAGTCACTTGTTCCTTCGCCCTCAGATAGGCTTCCAAGGCCTCTCCTTCCAAATCAAGATCCGACAGCACCCGCCCCTGGCAATAATAAGCCTGCGCCTTCCGATGCGGGTCCTTCCGTTTCTCAAAATACCGCACCGCCACATTGATCACCGAATCCGACGTATGTTCCACATAATTCTTATCCCGCGCTTGCGTGACCAGCAAACACCAGGTGGCATAGTCTTCCGCGGAAAGCTTTTCCAGAGAGCGGACGGATTCCAACAAGATCAACGAACTGTCCGGACGATTCGGCATGAGCGTTTCCGCCTTCTGCAAAAGAGAGTCGACATAGTGAGGCTGCCGGCACGCGCCCTGAACTAAGATCAACAATAGGAATATAGGCGATATAAGTTTTTTCATCAGACTGAGTTTGTTTTACATATTGCAATATTACTAATATTTGCCCGCATTCCCTTCTTATTTTGCCGACAATATCAACCCGCAACTACACACCTCTCGATATTACGGATCTCTTCCTGCTCCAAACGGTTCAAATCGTAATGGCAACTTCCATGCCTCCTTATTGTCAAAATCTCCGAAAAAGCCATTGGTTCAAATCGAAACTACTACCGCATCCAATTTGATTTTATACCCCATATAATCCAAATTACACGCAAGGATAATATTTTTTAACAAACAACATATTCCATATATACATAATAATCACAGATTTACGAAATGACTCTATTTCAGGAGGGGATATTGTCAATTTTTAGTACAACCTTAGAGCCATCTCCTGTAAACCATAAACAATATCATTTGTCATGAAAAAAACATATTTCCTGTCATTTTAATTCATTTCAAGCTATTTTCCTAACACACGCTTTGCTTGCTTTCCTCCTTTCAGCCTTAAAACGACACGATTCCGCAGGGCCTTCCCGAAATCATCTAAATGATTTTTCAAATGATCTGAATGGTTTTGGAAAACTATTCAGACAATCGGAACAAACGATCAGGATAAAAATAGAAAATCATTTAGATGATTTTAGGGAAGGGTGCGGGACAAGGCATAAAACGGTCGTCAAGAGACTGCAAAAAGCCTCCAAAAAGCAATTTTAACAGCTAAAAGCCCTGTTGGAAAGATCGGTTGACGGTTGACGGTTTGACCGTATTTTCATCCTTCCACCCGACACCTTCCACCAATCGCACCGCACAACTTCACCCTTTCGGGAACAAAAAAAGAGATTTCCGGAGAAAAGAAGAGCAAAATGTCAATTCCAAACTGCTCTTCCTTCCCCTATTTGTAATCATCAGGATAAACGTACGGATATAAGCGGACCTACGAGTGGCAACTCTAACAAATTGTCAATCGTAGGTCCGCTATTTACAGATATGCTAATTTGCCAACGGAAAAAGACGAGCGATCGTGTTCCTGCCACCAACAAGATTCAACTGCTGCCCGCCCCAGACAAACGTTCCGCTCAGCGAAGCCGGTAAAACGATATGGCCGGAAAGTCCTTTGCCGTTTTTCTTCAAACTGACCTCGATAAGCCCTGCCGGGTGAGGGATCTTTCCTTCTATCTGGTTCAACGATCCTAAATGAGGGGCGATGCGGACCGAACGGAATCCCGGTTCTGCCGGCTCCACGCCACAGACCGTTGCCAGGAAGTCATAGACAGGGCTTGCACTCCAGGCATGGCAGTCCGAACGGGTCGGTTCGGGGTTCTCGGCAAAGGTGGTCAAGCCCATTGCCAGCATATCCTGCCAGGGTTTGAGCATCTCCGTGTATCGATCGGCCAAACCGACCTTTTTCAAGGCACGGAACAGGTAAAAGCGATAGTAGAAGGTAGCCTGGATCAGAGAAGGATCCGTATTCAGTTTATCGAACAACGCCTGCTGCTTCTCATGCGGGACGGCATCCGAAAGGATTCCCATGATATTGGCATGTTGGCTGTAGCTCGTACCTTCCAAATCATCCGCAAGCAACTGTTTTCCTTCGTCCCAGCATTTATCCCAGGTATTGCGGCACAACGAGCGATAGACTGCTTCATAACGGGCGGCCAGATCCGCTTCTCCAAACGTTTTCAACAACTCGACGGCATCTTTCAGTGTATAGGCCAATTGAAGGGAGAGGATCGAAGAACCTCCGCTGATAGCCGCCTTATGTGTTCCGCCCAAAGGCTGGTTATTGTTCCAGGGCCACTGTTTCGGCCAGTCGATAAAGTTCCAGTGAGGGACCGGTCCCAGCAGGCCGGTTTTCGGATCGATCTTGCCTGCAAACCACTCCAAGACACTCTTTACGCCCGGCATACATGCCTTTACAAATGCAGGCTCATCCCTGTACATCCAGTAATCGTGCACCATATTGATCCAATATAAGGAGAAAGGCGGGATGTATTGCGGAACCCGGCTCGGATAACGGCTGGTCGTAATTCCTTCATACGAACGGGAATAGTCGAACATCCTGATCGCCTTGCGCATCAACCGGTCGTCACCGTCCACATACAGGGAAATCAATGCCTGGATACGCGTATCTCCCACATATTGGAGCTGTTCGTAATAGGGACAATCGTAATAGGTTTCATTGGCACACAGCCGGGCTGTACGCCAACCGGCTTCCCATATCTTTTGCAGTTCCGGGAGATTGCTGCTGAAACTGCCGTTCTCTTTAAACGGATAGGCGGTGTACATGCCATAGAGGTCCGACAAAGTTAGCGGTTCCTCCTTCGTCTCGATCTCCATTTGCAGATACCGGTACGTCCGGAACCATAGCGGGCGGAACAGCCGGTTGCTTCCGCCGTCCGGATAAAACTTATCCGTGAAGCCTCCTATTTCGCGCCCTTCTATCTCGTTCCGGTTACCTTTCTGTCCATCCTTGTAGAGCGCCTCACCGTAGCGCATCCTGATCTCGCTGCCTTTCCCTCCCGACACTCTCAGTTCGGGATAAGCATTTGTCAGATAAGACTGGTCGATCAGCAACGTCACTTTCCGGTTCGCCGGGACCACCAGCGGGGCATTCCCCTCCAGGAAAGCGGACGATGCGGGCATTCCTTCCGAACGCCGGATCGTTTTCATCCGGAGCAACGTATCTTCCATCAAAGGAATATCGCGCCGGCACAACACCCAGTCATAGCCTGTCCCGGCTCCATAAGGCTGTCCGCGTCCCAACCGGACGGCGTTTTTCCATGAACCGTCGTCATATCCCTCCGTTTCCCATCCCCACGGATATAAAGAGGCGTTTACGATGTCGGCACACCCGACATCCTGACGGTTCTCGACAGACGGCTCATAGGCGGGATTCCGGTAAACTTTCCAGTCCGGCCCGGTATTCACAAGGGCTTCCAGGGCTGTATTCCCTTGTACGATCAGCCCGGTTTTCAATGTCATCTGCGCTCCGGGGGTATAGGGACCGGCATTCCAGACAATAGCGGCAAGCGTATTCTCGCCTGCTTTCAGTAAAGATGCAATATCCACTGTCTCAAAATACCAATGATTCAAGTCCCCGCGTGCCGGACCGTAGCAGACAGGCGTTCCATTCACAAAAAGCCTGTAGCGGTTATCCGCCGAAACATTAACCACGAACGATTCCGGTTGCCTGTCCAGTTTGAAATTCTTACGGAAATGATAAACGCCATAATCATAAAGAGAAACATCCGGACAGGAAATCCAGTCGGCATCCCATTTGCCGGTCAATAACGAGGGAGCAGGAACAACTTGTCGCACACTCTTGTTTTCTACGGCAGAACATAAAGCTGTACACCAGAAAACGATTGCTAATAAATAGTAGTATTTCATATTGTTAATTATTAAAGTTCCAAAAGAATAGAGAGTAAGAGACAATAATACTTCATAACATTAAGATCAACTGAGTTTCCATGATATCCAATGCACAAATATATGGATATACCATCGTCCGCCATTTACAAATTTGGGAATTAATCATGCAGAAATGATACAAGAAGAAAGATTTCCCGCCATAAAATCAAAAAGGGCCGGAACTTTCATTCCGACCCTTTCGTTCTGTAAGTTGTCTCACGGGGATTCGAACCTCGACAGACAGAACCAAAAACTGTAGTGCTACCATTACACCATGAGACAATCCGGCGCTTTATCTAAAGCGATGCAAAGGTAAGAATAAAATCTTACCTTGCAAGCATTTTTGTATGAAATTCTTATTTTACGATCAGTAAATAGTAGTTCTTCTTACCTCTCTGAACCAACAAATATTTCTCATCCAACAGGGAAGAACAGTCGATAACCATATCCTGATCCGTCAGTTTTTCCTTGTTCACACTGATGCCGCCACTCTGTACCAGTTTGCGCATTTCACCTTTTGACGGGAAAATAGCGGCTTTTTCAGTGAACAGGTCGATAGCCTTGACACCGCCACTCAACTCTTCGCGGGAAACTTCGAACTGGGGAACACCGTTGAACACATCCAACAATGTCTGTTCGTCCAAATGTCTCAATGCTTCCGACGTAGAGTTTCCGAACAGGATGTTGGAAGCCTCGACGGCTGCATCGTAATCTTCCTGGGAATGGACCATGACCGTCACTTCCTTTGCCAAACGTTTCTGCAACGGACGGAGATGCGGCGCTTCTTCCTGTTCCTTGATCAGGGCATCGATTTCATCCTTAGGCAGATCGGTAAAGATCTTGATATATTTGGCAGCATCGGCATCGCTCACATTCAGCCAGAACTGGTAGAACTTGTAAGGGGAGGTATAGCGGCGATCCAACCAGACGTTGCCGGACTCGGTCTTGCCGAACTTGCCACCGTCGGCCTTCGTGATCAACGGGCAGGTCAAAGCAAAAGCCTCACCGCCCAACTTGCGGCGGATCAGTTCCGTTCCGGTCGTGATGTTCCCCCACTGGTCGGTTCCCCCCATCTGCAGGCGGCAACCTTCGTGTTCATACAGATACATATAATCGTATCCCTGGAGCAACTGGTAAGAGAATTCCGTAAACGACATGCCGACGGAAGATTCGCGGCTCAGGCGTTTTTTAACGGATTCTTTAGCCATCATATAGTTAACAGTGATATGCTTGCCGATATCACGGATAAAATTCAGGAAAGAATAATCCTTCATCCAGTCGTAATTGTTTACCAACTTGGCAGCATTAGGCGCGTCCGAATCGAAATCCAAGAACTTGGACAACTGCTTCTTAATGCTATCCTGGTTATGACGAAGCGTCGCTTCATCGAGCAGGTTACGTTCCGCCGACTTCATTGAAGGGTCTCCGATCATACCGGTAGCTCCGCCGACCAGAGCAATAGGACGGTGTCCTGCACGTTGGAGATGTTTCAGCATCATAACCGATACCAGGTGACCGATATGTAATGAGTCAGCCGTCGGGTCAATACCTACATAAGCAGAAGTCATCTCTTTTTGCAACTGTTCTTCTGTTCCGGGCATCATATCAGCAATCATGCCCCTCCATGTTAATTCTTCAACAAAATTCATCGTTTTAGATTATAGTATTAATTGAATGTCGGCAAAGGTACGACTTTATAATTGAAAATGGAGAATTGAGAATTGAAAATTAGGGTATAACAGTGATTTAAGGGAGATGGAGGATGTCGTGGGCGTTTCGGGCGATCTGAGTGGCGAACTGCTCCAACGGAAGATCCAGGGAGGCCGAAAGGTTCCGGTAAACGGTGCGGATATCGATTTCACGGTCGTCCGTTTCGGCAAATAAACGGCCGGGCCATGCCTCGCGTACGGCATCGGGATTGAAGCGCTCGCCAAAAGAGAGATAAAAGCCCTGCCGGATAAGTTGTCCGGCTAATGTGGCATTACCACGAAAACCGTGTATAATCCAGGGCACACGGGGCTTTAGTCCCTTTTTCAAGGCGATCAGCTCGTCCCAGGCTTTCACGCAATGAATGATCAAAAAGATACCGGCGTTTTCGGCAAGAGATACCGACGCCTTGAAGATTTCCTGCTGACGGTCCATCGGAGCTTCCGCACCTTTATCCAGGCCCGTTTCGCCAATGGCCACTACATTCGGAAATGACGCCTGCCGTTCCAGTTCGGCAAGCTGTTCTTCTACACTATATATATACCAGGGATGTATGCCGACAGAACGGTACCGGCCTGTTCCCGTGTCTGGCGCCGGGACGATACGGTTGACGACCGCAACATCTTCGGGATGAACGGGCAAATGGTGGGTATGTATGTCGTAATAGACCATTTACGGTACAGGATCATATCCGCTTCCTCCCCAGGGATGGCAGCGAAGAATACGTTTGACAGCTAAATACAATCCTTTCACCGGACCATGTTTTTTGAGAGCCTGCACGGCATATTCGGAACAAGTAGGCGTGTACCTGCATGATGCCGGCGTCATAGGAGAGATGCAATATTTATAGAAATAGACCGGCAACAACAGAAGGAAAGTGAAAAAACGCTTTATCATGCTTTGTCGCGAAGTAGGTTCAATGCTTTTGTCATAGCTTTTTCCATATCGGCAAAAGGATGGATTTCCTTGTCCAAATAGAGGAAAGCAACCAACATACGTTTGTTTTTTTCCGTCAGCGGATCGATCAGGTCATATTTACGTACCCGGTAGGCTTCACGGACCTGACGTTTGATCAGATTCCGTTTTACGGCACGTCTGAATTTCTTTTTGGGGACACTCACCAGGATAGATACCGGAGCCAATGTCTCCTCTTCCACCGGCAAATAAACGACCCGCAGTGGAAACGCCACAAACGATTGCCCTTTTGCAAACAGCAGGTCAATGTAACGTTTCCACGACAGGCGCTCTTCTTTTGAAAGGGTGTACCTTCTATTTACCATTCTTTTTATTACTACCCATCTCTTTTTTCAGATATAATTCCAGGGCAGCCGTCATGGACGGAGCTTCGGGAGTCGGTGCTTCCACATCCAGGCGCAAACCGGCTTCTTTCACCGCCTTGGCCGTTGTCGGGCCGAAACATCCGATCTTTATATCTTCCTGTTTGAAATTCGGGAAGTTCTTCAGCAGAGAAGAAATTCCCGAAGGGCTGAAAAATACCAGCATATCATAGTCGAACTTCTCGTCTTTCGAGAAATCATTGCTTACGGTGCGGTACATAACAGCTTTCGAAAAAGAAATCTTCTTCGCTTCCAACATAGTCAACAAATCATCTTTATGCACGTCGGAAACGGGCACAAGATATTTTTCTTTTGCATGCTTGCCGATAACGGTAACCAGATCATCCAGCTTCCCGGTCTGTCCAAAAAAGATCTTACGCTTTCTATACACAATATATTTTTGCAAATATACAGCAATGGCTTCAGTCATACAGAAATACTTCATCGTTTCGGGAATGGCAACACGCAGTTCCTCACACAGGTGGAAGAAATGATCGATCGCCGTACGAGCCGTAAAAACAACAGCCGTATGATCCAAAATAGAAATTTTCTGCTGTCTGAACTCCTTAGATGTAAGAGGTTCTACTTTAATGAATGGGCGGAAGTCAATCTCAACTCCATACTTCTCTGCAATGTCGAAATACGGGGACTTCTCGGATGCAGGCTTCGGTTGTGATACCAGCAACTTTTTGATGTTCAATGCCATAGAGTACTTGTCTCGATAAAGTTATACAAATAAACCATACCTTCGTACAAAAATACCAGAGGTAAAATTTCTTGGCCGCAAAGGTACAAACTTATATACAATAAACCAGTGCTTTTCTTGTGAAATATCCGTATTGTCTTATAAATTATTACAAAACGACACAAAATATAGAGAATACAAAACATTGTTATCGGTATAGTTACGTGTGTCCCGACAAACACCAACCACAACACCGGGACGTATAAAGAGACTCCCCAAATCCCCATAATGGCATTATAACTCGTCTTCCATAATTTATATTTATCGGGGTCGGCAAACACGCCGCCCAAGAGGTAATAGCCACATTGTTTAAACTGATAAAACAGGAATAAGACGCAGAAAACCGTTCCGATCGCCGATAAAACCGCCTGCCACTCCACATAATTCAGAAATCCGTATATCCTGCCGATCGCAATCAAGGCGATACTTGAAAGGAATAATGCCTGGAATGTCATAAAATTGCGGAAGAAGAAAACGCTCTTCCCCACCACATCGTCAAAAAGGTTCTGCCTCTCCTTCAACAGGAAAGCATCTTTCAACATTTTCACAAACAACTGGAAATTGGCTCTGAACACAAAGGAAAAGACAATAAACAGGAACAACAGCAGGGAGAAGATCACATCATCCACCAACTGTCCGTCCCACAAGCGAATGCCCACATATCCTTCAAATATATTCATGTTCCCTGCGTATTACAGGTGCAAAGATAATCAAAAAAGAAAGGCAAGCTTACCCGACAAGCTTGCCTTCTCAAACAATCAACCGTTATGAATAACGATCTTAGAAACTATCTTAAATATTATAATACTGTTCCCAGCCTTTACGCGGCATTTCGCCGACCAGCATCTGGTTCATAACCGGATCGTTCACGATCTGCTTCGTATCGCGGTCGAACACGATCTTGCGGTTCATGCGCTGCGCCAATACGCCGAGGCAGAATACCTGGCTCAACGGACCTGCGATAGAGAACGGAGAACGGGTCTTTTCCTTGCCTTGGCAAGCCAACAGGAAGTTTGCATAGTGGTTGGACGGGCTCTTCTGGTATTCCGGCAATTTCGGATTCATATCCTTAGCTACCTGATCAGGGATCACTGACAAAGTGCTGCCATGAGAACCGCCTTTGAATGTCAGAGTCTTCGTATAGATTTCCTTACCCGGGTTCAGTTTAGCCAACTGAAGTTTGCCACCGGCAACCGTCGGGATATTCGGATCGACATCGGAAGAACCGTAGTTTTCAGGAACAGGAGGAATATTATCCAAACCGTCATACCAGGTAATATCGACAGCCGGCATCTCTTTTCTTTCCGGGAATCTGAACAGGATGCGGGAAGACATCGGGAAGAAGAACGGATTGTGATCTTTCAGATACAACGGGTTTACTTCCGTCGGCAGGCCGAGATCCAGGAATTCGTGGGCAGTGTCGATGATGTGGGCTCCCCAGTCGCCCAACGCGCCCATACCGAAATCGTACCAGCAACGCCACTGTCCCAAATGGTAATCGTGATTATATTCGTGGAACGGACGAACGCCCAACCAAGTGTCCCAATCCAATGTTTCAGGAACCGGTTCGCCCATCGGCATGTGCGTGATGTTCGGGTTCCAGTTATGCCAGCGGCGCGGAGAGTTCATGTGAGCCGTGATAGCGGTAACGTCTTTGATCAGGCCGGCTTCTTTCCATGCCTTGAACTGGAAGTAGTTGGCTTCGGAGTGCCCTTGGTTACCCATCTGGGTAACGACACCGAATTTCTTTTCGGCACGCATCATCACTTCGATTTCCTGGAAGGTGCGGGCCATCGGTTTTTCTACATATACGTGTTTTCCATGAGCCATCGCCTCGATCGTGATCGGGAAATGCGCGTGGTCAGGCACACCGACTGTTACGGCGTCGATCTTGTCAGCCATCTGGTCGAACATCTGACGGAAATCCTGGAAACGCGGAACTTTCGGGAACATGGAAATAAGTTTCTGAGTATGAGGAGCCCCCATATCTACATCACAAAGTGCAACGACTTCGCACAAACCGGTTTTGTACAGTTCCTGCGCGATCTCGCCTCCACGGTTACCGATACCGATAAAAGCGATTCTCACTTTTTCATTGGCACTGACAAAAGGAACACCCGGCATGGCATTGGCCTTGGACGGAATCCAGAAAGAAGGAATTGCTGCCGCAGCTGAAAGGGCGGCTGCCCGTTTCAGGAACGAGCGACGTGAAATATCTTCAGATTTCATGGTAAATATATTAGATAAATTATTAATGTTTGCGTGCACATAACAACTTCACAAAAGTAGATATTTTTTTCTTACACAAAAACTTTCTCAAGGATTTTTACAAGCAAAAAGAAAGAAAGGCACGTTTGTCATTTTGTAACAAAAACTATATACATTTGTTCTATTAAAAATGAAAACAAAAAAGATATGAAGATCAGACAGATTCTATCCATCGGATACCTCCTTTGGATACTTGCCGCCTTCCGCTTGGCAGCGCAGCAACCGGAGATACAACCCCTGCCCATAGACCCGAAAGTGAGATACGGACAGCTCGACAACGGGTTAACCTATTACATCCGCCACAACGCACAACCGAAAGACCGCGCGGATTTCTTTATCGCCCAGAATGTCGGGTCGATCCTGGAAGAGGAGAACCAGCGCGGACTGGCCCATTTCCTCGAACACATGGCGTTCGACGGGACCAAGAACTTCCCCGGACACGGCATGGATGAATTTACCGAGAGCATCGGGATGCGCGGAGGCGAGAACTTCAACGCTTATACAAGTTTCGACGAAACGGTTTACATGATCATGAACGCTCCGGTCACCCGCGAGAGCGTCGTCGACTCCTGCCTGCTGATCCTGCACGACTGGTCGGGCTTCATCACGCTCGCAGATACGGCCATCGAAAAGGAACGGGGCGTGATCCGGGAGGAATGGCGTACGCGGCAGGATGCCCAGGCGCGTATCTGGGAACAGCAGCTGCCGAAAATGTTCCCGGACAACAAATATGCACACCGGATGCCGATCGGAACGATCGACGTGATCAATAATTTCAAGCCGGAGGAGCTCCGGGCTTATTATAAGAAATGGTATCGTCCCGACCTGCAGGCTATTATCATTGTAGGGGATATAGAGGTAGACAAGGTGGAAGCGGCCGTAAAACGTATCTTTGCCGATATCCCGGCTCCGGCAAATCCGGCCGCGCGGGAATATACGGAGGTGGCGGACAATGACAAACCGCTTGTTTCCATCGCCACGGACAAGGAGGCTTCCAATATGATCCTTTCCATATTCTATAAGCACGACAAGATGCCGAAAGAGCTGTATGCCACCGCCGCGGGGTTGATGAAGGACTACATGGAAAATGTCGTCGAAACGATGATAAACGAACGCTTTGCCGAGATGATGCAAAAAGCGGATCCTCCTTTTGTCGCCGCCCAGGCTTCGGACGGCGATTTCATGATCGCCAAGACAAAAGGCGCTTTCACGGTTGCCGCCCTGGTAAAGGAAGGCGAGATAAACAAGGCGCTCGACGCGCTTGTGACGGAGACGGAACGGGTGAAACGGTACGGATTCACGGCATCCGAATACGACCGTGCCCGTATCAATGTCCTGAAACAATACGAATCGCTCTTCAACGACCGCGACAAACAAAAGAACCGCTCCTATACAAACGAATATGTCCGCCACTTTACGGACGGCGGCTATATTCCGGGTATCGAAACGGAATACCAGCTGATCAGCCAGATCGCACCGCAAATACCGGTCGAACAAGTGAACCAATACGCCCAGAGCTTGATCGGCGACAAGAACATCGTAATCGGCCTCACCGGCCCTGACAAGACAGGCATGAAATATCCGACCGAGGCCCAATTACTGGAAGACTTCATCAAGGCGCAGCAATTACCGGTCGAACCCTATCAAGAAACAGTTTCCAACGAACCGCTGATCCCGCAGCTGCCCGCTCCGGGAAAGATCAGGGAGATGAAGACGGATCCGCTGTTCGGTGCGACAGTCCTGACACTCGGCAACGGCATCAAGGTAGTACTGAAACATACGGACTTCAAGAAAGACGAAATCCTGATGACGGCCACCAGTCCCGGCGGCAGCACCTTGTTCGGAGCGAAAGATATCGACAATCTGAAAGTATTCAACGATGTCATTACGCTTGGCGGAGTCGGCAATTTCCCGGCAACCGATCTGAACAAGGTATTGGCAGGGAAGAAAGTCTCCTGCTCTCCTTCCATCGGCCTGAATACGGAAAATGTAAACGGTTATGCCGCTCCTACCGACCTGAAGACCTTGTTCGAACTGGTTTATCTCTATTTCACGGCGCCGCGTATGGATGAAGAGGCTTATGCTTCCTTTGAAAACCGTATGATCGCGCAGTTGAAAAACCTGGAACTGAACCCGATGGTGGCGTTCAGCGACACGCTGACAAAGGCGATTTACAACAATAACCCGCGTGCCGCCCGCATCACGGCCGGCGATTTCAAGCAGATCAGCTACCCGCGCATCATGGAGATGTACAAAGAACGGTTTGCCGACGCTTCGGACTTTGTCTTTACGTTCGTCGGAAATATCGACACAGACAGCATCCGTCCTTTTGTGGAACAATACCTGGCGACGCTCCCGTCCAAAGGACGCGTCGAGAAAGCCAACCCCGCCGAAGTACCGGCTATCCGCAAGGGCGAATACACGAATATCTTCAAACGCGCCCTGGAAACACCGAAGGCGTCGGTTGTCGACTTCTGGTCCGGCAAGATGGAATATAACCTCGAAAACATCCTCACCGCCACTATGTTGAAGCAGATTCTGGATCTGATCTACATGGAAAAGGTACGCGAGGACGAAGGCGGAACTTATGGCGTGCAGACTTCCGCACAGATATCTTCCTTCCCGGAAGGACAAACATTCCTGCAGGCCTATTTCGATACGGACCCTGCCAAACGGGAAAAGATGAACGCTATCGTCCGCACGGAACTGGATAACATCGTCCAATCCGGACCGCGCGAAGAAGATTTCAAGAAGAGCCGGGACAATATCCTGAAACGCCACGCAGAGAACCTGCAGGAGAATGCTTACTGGCTGACGACTTTGGATAATTATTACTTCCGCGGGTTCAACGGCGAGACGACATACGAAGAAACGATAAAAGGCATCACACCAGCCAAAATACAAGCATTCGCCAAGAAATTGTTAGGGCAGGGCAACCGGATCGAGGTGGTGATGGAGCCATGACGTCTACAAGTGACATGAGCATTTTGTCGTTGTTATCCCGATTGATATGAAATATCGGGTATTCCAATATCACTTTAGTAGTGCAAATAAAGAAAACAATCATATTCAATTTTCTAATTATGAGTATGATTGTTTTCTTATCTATATGTAACTAACGACTTACAGAAATTTTTTTCGAGCCGATTTTTTGTCCAGTATTATCCATTATATGAATGAAATATATACCATTGGTTAAGTTTAAAGTACTAATGGAAATCATATTACTATCCATCTTGACTTTTTTCTTTATTGCTCCCATTTGATCGTAAATGAAAATATTATACAAGTTTTTCATCCTTGTGTTTATAACATCCTCTTTTAATTCTATCAGGATCAGTCCGGAAGCGTTATCATACGTCATTGTATAAGAATTACTGTTCGATTCAAGTGAAATATATTCATTTATAGAACCACTTGTAAAACAAAGTTCGAATATTTCACTTTCCGGCGTGCAAGTCACTTCATAACTTCCATCCGAAAGTGTCCTCATGATACATGGACCTTGCCCCGACCATACAGTGCAACTTAAATTAGTCTTATTTGATTTAAACCGTATAAGTACTTCTTGATTCCGACATACCTTATACGCACCACCCCAACTGTAAAACTTTATTCCAGAATATCCAACTTGCTGACAATTTGATTGATATATTGTTCCGTTAACATTAAAACTGTTAGCACTTGCAGACAATCCTTCAATGTTCATTACCCCCGTATTTTCGGGATCAAGCCAATCTTTAAGACGACGTTCAGCAATGTTGCCGTTATCCCATGAAACATGGAATTTTCCATATTCAGAATATACATTATCAGGTGAATTACAATCTGCATAATATGGCATTCCAAATAACTGTCCAATGATTCTATGTCCATTTGATGTTAAAAGCGGAGAACCTGAAGAACCGAATTCTGTAACACCGTAACCATTGGATGTTTGCTGCCAATAAACACCCCAAAAAGAACTATTATAAGATTCAGGAATCATATTATGCGTTGATATTTTTTTTATATCAAACATTGGATGATGTATGCATACACCTCCACTTCCTGGATTAGAAGTCCTATCCCAACCTAAATAATAGGTATCATACCCAGATAATAACTTTGGGTCTTCCGCTAATAATAACAACGCAAAGTCTGTATTCGAGTTATTAGCCAGAACAGTTGCTCCAACTGTTGACCTTTTCACAGGTTCATTACCACCGCTACATGAGGAACTTTCATAGTTCCAATAAAAAATATACTGATCTAAGTTAGGAGAAGAAACAGCATCATACACTTTATAATAGCCATCACCTGTTCTTCTGTCGATTGTTAAACAATGATTTGCAGTCAATAATAATGGACGACCGTCACGTGCCATAGTATTTATTAACGCACCAGAACATCCCGAACGACCATCTGCCAAAATCATAGTAACAGCTCTTTTTTCCGTTTGCCAATTTGCACCTTCTGAACAATTAATATTAACTTCACAGTTTCCGGATTGGCCAAAACCTGCATTTTGTGGAGTGTTTAGTGTTACATTTTTGTAACCATGTAAAACTGCTTCAATTGAAATTATTGCAGATTCTACTACTTCTGCTGGCTGGTAATATTCTAAAATAATCCGATCACTATTTATTAAATCAGTTATAAATCCTCTGACATTAATAGAATCCCCTTTGTTGTTTATGGAAGTAAAAGCACCCATGTATTGCTTTCTATCTTTGCTATACAAAAATAGGCTTGCCCCTTCGGGAATCCAAAATTTATCATACAACAAATGAATGGATAGTGCTCCTGGAGAATATATTTCCATTTGCCACAACTTGTCACCATTTTCCAATATTCTCCAGTTACCGGAATTATTCATATCCCTATTAACAGGTATTGGATAGGCAAAACGTGGTGCTAAGCCATTTTTATTATCAATAGAATCTTCTATACTTAGTTCTAATTCTGTTTTTGGGAGTAATACTTCATACGATTCTATAGTAACAATATTCCTTTGTTGTAGAAGATACTGGTTTTCACTCCTAAATGAATAAGGTAGCTCATTTGTGCTAAGTTGCGCATTTACGGATATGAAACTCAGACAAATGATTAATATAATAATATATTTTAATACTTTCATTTTATTTCAACTTTTTTTGATTGATATTGTAAATAGCTATTATCCCCATAATACAATTTCAAGTCATTGTCCAAATCTGTATATATATAGGATGTAATTTTATGGAACAGCT
Organism: uncultured Parabacteroides sp.; assembly: GCF_902493135.1. Classification (GTDB taxonomy): domain Bacteria; phylum Bacteroidota; class Bacteroidia; order Bacteroidales; family Tannerellaceae; genus Parabacteroides. The sequence continues at coordinate 83,001 of NZ_CABUOD010000014.1, read as the reverse complement.
TCATATACATCTCCTCGAATTCCATAACATTAGGTTCCAAACTTGCTACCTGAGTCATGGAGTATTCCATAGAGATTTTACCAGTTGAAGGATTTATCTTGAATGTACCCTTTATTTGATTTGCACCGACACGGCCTTCAAATTTTTTATTATCTTCAAAAATCAAATATGCGGACATGTAATTCCCGGGAGTTGCCAGTTTTTCTCCATTTTCAATGATTGCACTCAATTGCCATTGCAGTTCTGTTTCAATCGGAATCTCCTTTTGAGGAGGAGTTTCCGAATCGCTGTCACAAGCGATACAGAGAGCCAAACAAAATAACAGAGATATTTTTATCAGTAATTTCAAACTTATATTTGCCATCGTTTTATTATAATTACAAGTTAATAAATCAAATAGAAAAGTCAAAAGGCAACAATAGATCAACTCCTTTCATTTATTGCTGTTTTACATGTCGGATTACAAAATTTAAATCCATATCCTGCATAAAAGCAAGGCATCAAGTACAAATACATACACTCTCATTTGTATTCGTTAGGAACGGGGCAAATACATAGTTAAAAGATCTCGAACTTCGGTTTAGCTCCAAGGCCAACACTTTTCAAAAGTAATTAATTATCACGATATAACAAAATATAATATCAAAATCGATAAAATTAATCAGACACAAGTATACAAACCTAAAATACAACGGATATACAGACATGGACACAGGTAAAGGCGGAGGCAGCGAAGAGAAACGTCCTGGCAAATTGTAACATATAAATGATCAATGGGGATTTTAGGAAACCAATAAGTAGGAGCGGATTCCAAACCTATAAATCATCATTCCATAATTCGTTTTTTTATACTGAATATTGAAAATGATTGAAAAATCAACAACTTCTTAAAATATGCTTTATATTTGTAGACCTGGTTAAGCTATTAAGCAACCCTTTACCGGATATACGTGTTAAAATCAATTAGTTTTCTTCTTCACTTTGAAATGGTCGAATCCTTCACCATACACACCGATAACGGCACTCTGCGAAACGAAAGCTCTCGGATCGATGTCGTTGATGATTTGGAAGATCGTATTGGATTGGCTCTTTTTTGCCAAAACAAACATCATCTTCACTTGCTTTCCCGTATAAAGTCCGGTCCCGTCGATTACAGTCACGCCCCTGTGCAAAGCATTAATCTCCCTGCCGATCTCTTCGTATTTACCGGAAATGATGAAGAACTGCACCGACTGCCGGGAACTGTTGACAACCTGGTCGATCATATAACCGGTAACGAACAACGTCACATACCCGTAAACGACTTTCTCCAAATCGTGCAACACAAAATAACTGGACGCGATGATGATCATATCACAGAACATAATCATACGCCCCAGGCTGACATCCCGGTATTTGTTGACTATAGCCGCAATAATATCCGTTCCGCCCGTACTGCCGTTCGATGCAAACGCGATACCGATACCGCCGCCACAAAAAATAGCACCCAAAATACAAGCCATAAAAGGCTGGTCCTGCAACAGTTGAAGTCCGGCAGTCAACCGCTGTATCACGGATAGGAAAAACGTCAGGACGAAAACCGCATACACTGTCTTCATACTGAACTTCCAACCCAAGACTTTCAACGAAAGCAACAACAAGAGGCCGTTAATGGCAAAGTAAGTGTACTGCACAGGCAAGCCTGTCCCCCAATAAACAATAGAAGCGATACCCGGAACAGCCCCCGAAGGCAAATCGTTCGGCAACAGGAAAACGGTCCATCCTATACCGTACAAAATCATACCTAAGGCAATCCCCAAGTAATCCTTTAATTCTCTAATCTTAAAAAGGTTAGACTTAATCGACAATGTTGAATTCATTCTTTGTTTGTTTTATGCGGCTGCAAAAGTACTAAACAATTATCAATTATCCATTGTCAATTGCCAATTCCCCACTCGTCTTTCCATTCGATAACCGGCTGCTCTCCCTCGAAACGGATAGGCAACCAGATATAACGGCCGTCTATGGCATTTTTCGGTGTCCAGCGGTCTCCCATGTAGATGAACTGTCCGGGCTTGCCGGGAACAGGCAGCACATAAGTGCTCTGCGAGTGGAAAGAGGTTTCCGAATCGGCTCCCACAAACGGGTTCGCCAACTCTTTCCAAGGCCCCCAGATAGAGGATGCGACAGCGGAACGGCCCGGATTCGGCGCCCAGCCGGTGCAGCCGGACATGATCAGGTAATACTTGCCGTCTTTCTTGAACATGGCAGGCGCTTCCATAAAACGACCGACGAAGAAACGGGCGTAATTGCCGGAGCAAGCCGTATAATCGTCCGTCAGCTCGGAAATATGCAACGTGCTGTTATCCTCCGAAGCGTAGATATGGTAAGCCTTCCCATCGTCGTCGACAAACAGGTTCATGTCACGTGCCATCTGCCCGCTCTCGAAATCGCGACCTAACAGGTTCAGCGTGTCGGGATGCGCAGGCAGGCCGCCGCCACCGAAACCTTTCTTCGATTCTTCGGGAACCGGACCTTTATGGATATCCAACACATTCTTCGGCCAGCAACCGGCGTTCGGACGATCGGCAGACAGCAGCTTGTACGGTCCTGTAACCTTTTCGCTGACAGCCACACCGCTTTTGGCCCCCGTATAACCGGCGCCTTTCGGTTCGAGATGGAACCACATCACATACTTACCCGTCTTTTTATTGAAAATAACCTTCGGCCGTTCCAGAATGCAACCTCTTACGATCGGACTCGACTCGTCGTCCGAAACAGACAAGGCGATTCCTTCGTCTTTCCAGTTATATAAGTCTTTGGAAGAATAGCAATGGACGCCGACCTGGGCTACATTCCCCCCTTCACCTTCCGTCTTGTGCTCGCCGAACCAATAATAGGTATCGCCCTGCTGCAACATACCGCCGCCATGAGCATTGATGTGCACGCCGTTTTTGTCCGGCCAGATTTCACCGGGTTTAAAAACATTCCCGACCTGTGAAGCCTCATTTTTCCCTTTACATCCGCACAAAGCGAAGAGCAACAGCAGAGGATAAATAGCAATTCGTTTCATACTTGGCTGTTTATACATCGCAGATACGGATACATTTCTCAAGCGAAGCGATCTTGTCTTCCTGCTTCGGGACAAATTCCTGTCCGACAAAACCTTTATAGCCGGTTTCCACAATCGCTTTCATGATAGCCGGATAGTAGAGCTCCTGCGTTTCGTCGATCTCCGCACGGCCGGGAACGCCTCCGGTATGGATATGAGAGAAATACTGGTGATATTTCCGGATATGATCGATCACGTTTCCTTCCATGATCTGCATATGGTAGATATCATACAGCAACTTGAAGTTCGGCGAACCGATACGGCGGCACAGTTCCGCTCCCCAAACGGTATGGTCGCACAAGTAATCCTTATGCCCGATGCTGTTCAGAAGCTCCATTGTGAGAACGACATTATATTTTTCGGCTATCGGCATCAGACGCTTCAGCCCTTTCTCGCAGTTCTCCCACCCCTGCAAGTCGGTCACACCGTTCCGGCGTCCGGCGAAACAGATCAGGTTCGTCAGCCCGGCCTCGGCCACCATCGGAATGACTTGTTCATAACTGGCTACCAGCTCGTCATGCAACTTGGGATCGTTGAACCCCCGGTCGATGCCTAAGCCCGCACCCTGCGCCATCGCAACGGTCAAACCATGTTTCTGCACGACAGGCCAGTCTTTCGGGTCGAGCAGTTCGATCGATTCGATTCCTATGTTTTTACAAATCTCACAAAATTCATCCAACGGATAACTGCCGAAACACCATTTGCTCACGGAATGGCGGATATTGCCTTTCAGCGGTTCAGGTTTCTCTACTTTCTTCTTCTTTGCGGGAGCTGCTGCTTCCATACCGGACACAGCCATCGCTGCGCTTCCTGCCAACACCGTCTTAATGGCGGTTCTTCTCGAAATGTTTTTCATACTATTCTTGTTCTCTTGTTCTTAAGTTAATAAATTATTTAATCAGCTCCCATTTGCCTTGCAAATAAGCCTTGTCAATTACGCTTGCCAACGCCTTGTCGTTTGTCCGCCCGGCCAGATCTTTCAGGTCATTGTACAGATAGAACTGCAACCAGAAGCCATAGTGATAACGTTCGCGAGTGGATTTAGGCTGCAACATCAAAGCATACCATTTGGTATTCAGTTCTTTGGCTTTTGCCACTTCGACCGCTTTCTCGGCATTCTTCCACATGGCGTCGGAGACTTTCGATTCGAGATCGACAAAATCTTCGTACTTCATGGAAGCGGTATTGATCACCTGGCAACGGTCGTCCAGCCCCAACTCTTTCATGGAAAGGCGTTGTTCGAACACCTTGTCGCCATCCAAGTCGAACTCCATCAGGTCGAAGAAGCCGTTATTGTCCGTATCCGTATATTTGACAGTCGGAAACACGGTCGGCTCGGTCTCGATGCGTTTCGGACCGTAACCGTCATAGATTCCACCCATTCCCTGATAGTAACGGGCATTCTGGTCGATGCGCCAGCAACCCCATTCGGCTCCGTACAGGTGGATCTTGCCGTCTATCGGGCTGACATACAACTGCCCGTGGCCGGAATTATCCTCATCCCATTCACCCCGGTCACCCGCCGGATCGGCCTGTCCGTTATTGTCTATTCCGCCTTGGTTCTTTCCTACCTTGAACGGATCCCGCGGCTGATACAACTCCACGCGTTCCCAACGGTTGCAATCGTCGTCCTCGTCGTAGGTAAACCAGACTTTATCCCATTTACCTTCCTTGAATGTCAGATCCCAGGCGGCATCATGATCCGGATATAACAGTTCCGGAAGCTTGCGCCAACGGGCATCGAGGAAAAACGTATCGGCTTCGGGAAGTCCGCGCAGGTTCTTGTTGATATGTTTCTGGTTTTCGTAGTTGAAGCCGGGGCCTGTAAAATGGATGGTCATATCGAAGTCGAACTCATTGCCCGGCGCATTGTCGTTATCCGTATCCATCGAAACGGAAACCCAGTCGATATTACCGGAAAGAACGGAATTGGCCTGTCCGCTCTCTTTCACGATCTTGGGAGAATCGCAGAATCGGATCGCCATCTCTGTCAACCCGTCATTGTCGGGATCATAGAACAAGAAGGGGTTTTCCCAGTTCATACGGACATCGTTCACGCGTTCGGTCGTGCTGTGTATCTTCATGAAAGTGCTCTTCCCGTTATAGTCTTCGTAGAAATCCGACAGGCCGTTATGTATCCAGCAGCGGAGGGTGAACGTGTTCCAGTCGATATAGTTGAACACGTCGTCCTTGTCCGTATCCACCACCCACATATAATGTCCGTTGCCGGTCTTCATCCGGTCTGCTTCGGGGATATTGTCGACTACGACCTGCATGGCCGGATTACCGTCTTCATCTTCGCCCACCCAGTCGATGATAAGGTCGCCGTAACCGCCGTAGACACCGTCCTTATTACGGTCTATCATCAGGCAGTCGTTATCGGTATCGCCTTCCAGGTCGCCGTACTGCATATCGTCGTCATCATCGATCCATTGCACCGGAATGCCGTTGGCCGTCACCGTACGCAGGATATCCGGATCACCGTCACCGTCCAAGTCTATATAGGTAGGCTTGTACCCTGCGGGAGCAGGCGGCAGCCGATAAGGGATCAAGAGGGTATTTGCATTCCAATATTCCTTTTTCCCGGAACCGTCCGTCTGTGCGGAAAGTCCTTGTGCGCTCAGCAGCAGGGAGCCTGCGGCCAGTAATAGTGTAATCGGTTTCATGATATCTGGTGATTAATCGGTTATTTTTATGTAGGCAAGCCATTTCCGTATCAGATCTTTCACTTCCTGATAGTAGGTGAAATCATGCCGGAATCCCCAACCGTGTCCTCCGTTCGGGAACATATAGAGGGAAGCCGGGATATGGTGTTCATTCAGCGCCGTATAATAAAGGATGGAGTTCAACGGCGGTACAGACTGATCGTCATCGCTCAGCAAAAGCAAAGTCTTCGGTGTCTTATCATCCACCTGTTTCTGCAAGGAATAGCGGTCGATCAACTCCTTATTCTCGATATCTTTTCCTAAAAGATTTTTCTTGGAACCGCCATGTGTCGTCATATTATCGAAGCTGATCACCGGATAATAAAGGATCGCAAAGTCCGGCCGGTTGGCATCTGCCGCAAGCGTACTGAGTGAGGCTGCCAGATGTCCGCCTGCCGACGAGCCGATCACTCCGACTTTATTCACATCCAGGTTCCATTTGGCGGCATTGCCCCGGATAACGGACATCGCTTTCTCCGCATCGCTCAGCGGAATCGTATGCACGCCTTTCGGCATCCTGTATTTCAGAACGACTCCCACAAACCCGTTCGAAGCGTACCATTTCGCCATATCATGCCCTTCATGGTCCATCGCCAGCCCTCTATATCCGCCACCCGGACATATCAGCACCGCCGGCGCCGCTTTCCCGCTCTTCGCCGGATGATAGACGAAGATTTCCGCCTCGCCCGCTTCCGGCTTATCCGGCCAGAGCTTGAACTGTTCTACCTGCTGCCCCCATACCACGGGCGCAAAGAGCGATAAGAGAAGTAAAAGAATGTGTTTCATAAGGTATTAATTCTTAATCATTAACTGAGTTCTTAAAAACAGGTGCTAATGTAACGAAAAAAAACAAATCCACCTATAAAGAGGGACAAAAAGAAATAATATCTCCCATTCAGGATATGCAGCAAACCGGCGTATGAGCAATATCCCCGATATTCACATCCTGCCAACCAGAAACGACCAATAGGTATGGATTCATGATAATTTTATTTCAATGAGTCCAACAATTCATTCAAATGCCTGGTATATACTTCACGTGGCAAACAACTATATTTTTTGCAAAGCGTTGCTGCTACTGCGACGACTTCCCCCATCATACCGGTCGTATTCTGCACACGGGTAGAAGACAATGCTATATGCGAGACGCTTATATTTCTTCCAGCCATAAACAGATTGTCTACATTAACCGAATATAGACAGCGATAAGGAATACGATAAGGAGGGGGGACCTGATCGTCACGCAGATAACGACGGGGAGTTCCCAAATCATTAAAATAATGTTTCATTGTTGAAATAAATTCCTCCCCCGGGAAAAAGAATGTATTTTTAGGAGTCGGGAAATGTTGGTCAATCGAATAGGTTCCTATTACAACAGCGTCATCATACCTTACATACTCCTTCTCTATATCTTGTTGTACAAAGAATACATCTCCTACCAGACGACGTGATTCCCGCTTTCCGGCAATGTAAGTCATCATGTCCAGTTCCCGGTTTGCATATTCTTTCTTAAACTTACTGTCGTTTTTCAGGAAAGCCCAGTTTCCATAAATAGCACGGAACAGATAATCCCGGATATATTCTGCATCATTTACCTGGTCATAACGGAAACCGCTTTCCCACCAGTTACTGCCGGAAAGAACCTTTTCACAAGATTCATCATTAAACTGTATTGCCCACGCGCATCTTGGAAATGATACTTCATCCGGCATCACTTTGCTTTTCCATGAAATTGTCGCACCCAGCACGATATTATCCGGCCTGTCCGGAGCCAATGTTTCCCTTGTTTCCTGCCTCATCTCGCGCCCCACACGATATTCAGCACCCGCCAGATAACCTAAGTTGCCATCACCGGAGCAATCGACAAACAATGGGGAAAAGAACTCTACCTCTTTTCCATTCTCAATATGTTTAGCAGTCACAGACTTTATCTGCTTACCTACCTTGGAAGCTGCAAACACATGCATATTTGGGAAATAGGACAGCATTTTCTCCGCTTGTATCATTTCAATAACCTGATCTTCCTTACTATATACATTCCGTATTTCTCTGATTACATTTCCTAAAGCAGTATACGGTTTTACATTCATCCCCCCACTGGCAACTACCCTTATCTCGGTACTGTTGTTTCCTCCTGGAACAGGACGGTTATTAATCAATGCTACTTTCAAGCCTTCTCGTGCTCCTTTGATAGCAGCACTCAACCCCGCTGTACCAGCTCCAACTACAACGAGATCATAATGTCCTCCATCTTCTGGTTTAGTTGAGATATTCAGCAGTTCTTTTCTGAACGCCGACAAATCCTCTTTCCGGTTAGGAATAATAGAAGTTTTGTTCTTTGTAAAAAGGATCGCATCACATCGTCCCTCAAATCCGGTCAAGTCTTTTAATGTAACAATATTGCTCTTATCTTTTATCTCGATACTTCCGGCATATTCCCAATCCCATTGTGTTCCCATTCCCAATTCATTATCAAGAACCGCTCCGTTTACAGCAATTTTAAACCTCCCTGGAGACTCTTTCGTCTTCCAGGGAGAGCACCAATTCCAAGTACGGGCATATACATGCCAAGTTCCTTTCCTCGGAATCATTACTTCCGTTGAAGCATCTTGTACCGGTTTTCCTATACCGTGAGCCAACAGGAAAGGAGATCCCATCTGATCCATGAACTGTTGGTCCAATACCCATCCACCTTTTTCATTAAAACTCTCTGCTTCAACCAGTACAAAGTTCTTTTTCTGCGCAAGAAGCGAAAAAGAAATAAAAGCCTGGCACATAAGCATTATATAAACAACTCGAAATATTTTTTGCATACCTATTATTATTAATCGTGTTACGAACTACGAGGAAGCAGAAAAACTCCCGCTCCCTCATTTGTGTTATTTACTCGGCTGCGCCGGGATAACCGGGATTTTGCTCAATTTTTATAGCCGTGTTAGCATCAATTGCTTTTTGAGGTATCGGCCATAATTCATGATAGGGCTGCATATTATTTTTCACTCTATAATTATACTTCATAGTTCTTTCATACATTTTATGAAGTCTAACCAATGTCCTTCGTCTCGGCTCTTCAATGATCAACTCTCTCATTCGTTCATCCAAAATATAATCAATGTCTACATCGGCAGGATCAACCGGAAAGGCTTGCGCTCTCTTTCGAACAACATTAATATCAGCAGCGGCATTTACTTTATCTCCCTTATGAAGATAAGCCTCCGCTCTAAGTAAATAAGTCTCGGAAAGGCGCATCTTATATCTATCATTCATGGTTCGACCTTCCATATTCCCCCAAGGCATAAGTCCCTCTATTTTACGAAAATAAGGATAAAAATTTCTCGTTGTATCTACAACTGAATTTGTAACACTTCCATCAGGTAGAGTGATATACATCTTTCCATCCTCTTTCTTCGTCAAAACAACCTCCATTCCAAAGTATTCTGAATCTGGATTATTCATCCAAAATCGACTTTTAAAATTATGAACGGAATGACGTATGTCATTCGGATCAGACCAAATCTCATAATTAGCATGATTCGTTGGACGCACAATACCGCCAGACATACGCCCTAATGAATCGCATACCAACATCTTTTTCCCATCAGGGAATGTAACAAAATCAAGACTAGGTCCCCATAAACGAAGATCAATATTTTTTTTATCTCCCGCACCAGGTGTCAAATAATCATATTGCATAACCCAAATACCTTCCAAATTACCTGATGCTCTATTCTGTTGGTTAGTCCAAAACAAATCTGAATAATAATCACCAGGGCGGCTCATATCACCAAATCGTTTTGACACAAGTTCATATCTCCCACAATCTCCATTGATTACTTTAGAAGCGGCATTTATTGATTTATCAAAAAAATTCCGATCACCAGTCTCCAATCCCAAACTAATATAAACCTCTGATAATAAATGATTTGCAGCTGCCTTAAAAATTCTTCCATCCTTACTTGCATCTGAAGATACTACCGGTAAATAAGTCGCAGCAAATTCCAAATCCGATTGAATAAATTCTAAAACTTCTTTTCTGGAAGCTCGTTTATAATCAAAACGGGGACTTGACTCTTCTTTATCGACAATAGGTACACCTCCAAATAGGTTTATCAATGCATTATATGTATACCCTCTAAAAAATTTAGCTTCCGCCAAAATTTCATTTTTTTCCTCTTCAGTCCATGCAACATTAGGATTATCAGCTCTGGAAATAATTAAATTTGCATTCTTGAGCATTTTAGTATATGCCCAATCCCACATATTTTTAGGGGCAGCATGCTCAGGCAAAATAATACTGTAATCATTGAAGAACCGCCCATCCGGGACACCTGAATAACCAACATCCGTACCTTGATTCATCGGTTCATCATTTGTTGACAGATTGGCCTCATCTCTTGCATAAGAATGAAGAGAAACAATAACTGTTTCAAAACCAGCCTTTGATGTTAATAAATTTTCCGGACTAAATTTATCCATAGGCTTTTCTTCGAGGTAACTATCGTTACAAGAAACAGAGCAAACAAGTATCAAAATAAATGCAAAAATTGAACCTTTATTTATTATATTTTTCATATTTCCTGAAATTTAATGTTATAAACTAATTTGTACTCCGAATATCCACGATCTTAATAAAGGACCATTCTTCGCGCTACGCCCTCCAGTCGCATGTTCGGGGTCCCAGCCATTCCAATCCGTCCAAGTTGCTATATTCTTTCCACTGATATAGACTTTCAGATTACTTAATGATATCTTCTGGATAAGATTTTTTGGCAAGTCATATGACAATGAAATATCTTGAAATCTCAAATAACTGAGTTTTTCATAAAATCCATAGCTTCTTGGATTTGAATATCCAACACTCGGACGATCATTTCTCGGATTTTCCGGAGTCCAATATGGTAAATCTAACTGATTTGTCCTGTTATATTGATTCGTTCCAGGGTTTGTCCAAGTATTTGGAGCATATCCTCCCAAACGAGCATCCAGTAGAAATGATAAAGAAAAGTCCTTATACCTAAAACTGTTATTCAATGAAATCATCGCTTTGGGACGATTATTGTGCAATACCATACGATCTTCCGGACCAATCGAACCGTTTCCACTAAGATCTTTAAACTTTATATCTCCAGGTTTAGCCGATTTATCAATAGAAAAGTCATCACCTTCCTGCCAGATACCATCAAAAACATAATCATAATTAGACCCCAAAGAATAACCTATAAACCATTTAGAAGCTAAGTCATCATCTTCCTTTCCATCTCCATTCAAATCTTCACCGGTAAGATGAAGTATTTTATTAAAATTAGAAGAGAAAACCAGAGTAGAATTCCATGAAAAGTCCTTTGTCTTAATGTTTTCCGTATTGATAGTTACTTCAATACCCTTATTCGATGTTTCTCCGATATTTGAAAGAAAAGTCTCATAACCAGACATATTCGGGATACGAACCTTTAATAATAAATCCGTAGTCTTTGTAGTATAAACATCTAAAGCACCACTGATTCGACCACTTAATACACTGAAATCAACTCCCAGATTATATGATGAAGACGTTTCCCACCCTAAATCCGGATTTGCCATCGAGGTTGGATATAGACCAATAGAAGAACTTCCTCCGTCACCATATACAAACTGCGTTAAATCCATATTACTAAGAGATGTATAGCTATCAATACCGCGATTACCATTCTTACCCCATGATAAACGTAATTTCAGATAATTAATCCATGAAATATCTTTCATAAACTTTTCCTGTGAAACAGCCCATCCTAATCCCACAGAAGGAAAAGTTCCGTATTTTTTATCTGCACCAAAAGCAGAAAAACCATCATTACGGACAGTTAAGTTAATCATATATCTATCTGAAAAACGATAACCGATACGAGCCATACTGGATACAGCTGCAGATTTGCCAGCTCCAGATTTTGCAGTTTGGTTTTCACCAATCCCCAAACTATTATAGCCAAGTGCATCATTAAAAATATTACTACTCCCCAAAGTAGATGAACTCCATTTACTTTGTTCATACCCATACATAAGCGTTACATCCACATTATGGGCTTCCGCAAACGTATTATTATACTTTAATATATTTTCAAAAATCAAATCATGCCTAAAAGAATGTTCTTTATTACCACTTCCAAGCCACGAAAATCCGTCACGATCATATGACGGAACATAATTATCAAGTTCTTTAAAACGCAGATTATTAGCAATATTCATCTGATAACTTAGTCCTTTAAGAGGCAATTGAACAGTTATATAATTATTATTAGTCAAACTATAACTAACTTCTTTATTATCCTCCATTTCCACTTTCCATAATGGATTAGTAATCATACCATCTCCTGACGGTAATTTACGCAAACTACCATCGTCATACCGTAAAGAAGAAAAAGGACTCAGCCAACCAGCAATACCCCAGTCTGCTTTATTTCCTGAATAGTCCTTCATGGCAAAACTTGAGTTTGTTCCAATCTTTAGCCATTTTGTAATATCGATATCAAAATTCGCCCGGACAGACAAACGTTCAAATTTATCACCAGCCAAAGCAGACTTCTGATTTGTATAAGCTCCGGACAAATAATAAGTCATTTGCTCTCCTTTACCTGAAACACTAAGTTCGTGTTCTGTCATCGGAGCACTCTGCTTAATAACATCCCACGTATCGATTGTACGTCCAGCTTTAATATTTTCTTCTTCAAGAGTTGGGAATGGCCAAGGTTGATCCATATAAGCCTCTGCATCTTTTCTCAATTGCAAATAACGATCAGGCGCCATCATTTTAGGCATATGGGCAAAATCAGAAAAACCAACATAACCATTATAATTTAATCTTGGTTTGGAAGTTGTCCCTTTTTTAGTCGTAATCATAATAACTCCATTCGCACCCCGAGAACCATAAATTGCTGTAGAACTTGCATCTTTCAACACATCCATAGATTCAATATCATTGGTATTTATATCTGAAAGTTTTCCTCCAGAGAAAGGAACACCATCTAAAACAATCAAAGGTTCGTTACTTGCTGTAATAGAGGCAGTACCTCTAATCTGAATATTTCCATCAGCACCAGCCAGACCTGTATCAATAACTCTTAAACCTGCTACACTTCCTCTCAAAGCCTGTACAGGGTTAACATTAGGAATAGTCTCTTTTTCCGTAACATTTACACGAGTTAAAGCTCCTGTTACATCCTTTTTACGCGCAGAACCGTAGCCGATCACGACAACTTCTTCCAATGCTTTTGTATCCTCTGCCAGCTTGATATTGTATGAGTCTTTTGAAGTTACAGAAATGGTTTGTGTATCATAGCCGATATAAGATACAACCAATACAGCTTTATCCGCAACATCCAAAGAGAAACGTCCGCCAATATCTGTAATGGTTCCATTAGTGGTTCCTTTTTCCACAATATTTGCCCCGATAATCGGTTCCCCGTTTTCATCCGTAATTACTCCTGTAATCTTGCGAGGTGCCTGGGAACTTGCTGTAGCCTTCGTTATAATAATGTGTTTACCTGTAATCTTGTAAGTCAGATTATTATTTTTTGTAATTTCACTAAGTATCTCTGAAACTAACTTATCCTTAACCTTCAAATTGATTCGTTGATTATTATCAATTTCCTCGCTTTTATAGAAAAACATAAATTCAGATTGCTTTTCTATTTGTGAAACAACATCATAAAACGTCCCGTTTTCCACTGCAACAGAAATACGACGCTCCTGTGCGTACGTTACTGCAGACACCTGAATAATACCCGCCAAAATAAATATTGCCGTGATTTTCATAATACGTGTAATTTTTAGTGACAGCAATCGACTGTCATCTCGTTCTTTTTTCATACATTTGGATGTTTTTATTATTAAATTGTCTCGTTCGCAGCGTTTTCCAGACAAGAGCGAAAGAGAACGGTTAACTAATTAAAAATGATTTTTGAATCGGGAAATGTCGCAACCATTTTCCGATTCTTTTTTTAAACAACTGAAACTTTGTACATAGGCTATCAGATTTAATGATTTGACAAATTATTTACTTGTTATGAATATATCCTTTTTCACTCGTTTGAAAGTGAACTGTTTTTCATAATCAATAATCCGGAACACATCCAAAATATCCTGATCCAATGAGAATGTACCCGTATATCTGATTTTCTCCAAACGTTTATCATCCAGATGTATCTTTACGTTGTAGTAATTTTCCAAACGTTTTACGATAGAAGCCAATGGTTCATCTTTGAACTTATATTCTCCGTTAATCCAGGCATTTGACAACGATGCATTGACTTCTTGCAAAGAGACCGATCCCGTCGAATTATCAGACAACGCTTTCTGGTCAGGTTTTAAATACATACGGCTCATAGATTCTCCTCTTTCGTTGAAAGCTTCCAACAAAATCCGGCCTGTCAAAAGTGTCACTTCGCTATAAGATTCATGACCATAAGCTTGAATATTAAAAGTTGTCCCCAATACTGTTATTTCTTGCTTTTTCAATTTAACGACAAAGGGTTTTTCCGAGTTCTTGGATACTTCAAAATAGGCTTCTCCATCCAAATAAACCTGACGGTTCTTTCCATTAAAACTGGTAGGATAGCGAAATGTGGTAGCTGCATTCAAAATAACCTTACTTCCATCCGAGAGAAGCACAGTATTGGCGCGTCCGCCCTTTTGAACATGTATTTCATTATACACTACGTCCTTTGCCGCTAAATCAGCCTGCTGTATCTTTCCCTGGAACTCATGAATTCCCCAACCGGCGCCAATTGCAAAAATTATAATAGCTGCATATTTTACATATGAAATCCATAAATCACGTGTTCGTGATTTACCAAGAGAAGGATTTTTCTCTTGGTTTTTATCTATGCGAGCAAGCATTTTTTGCCAACTGGCCTCATTCACCTCTTCCTTCGAGAAAAAAGAACGTCGACTGGAATCCGAGATACCCTTCAGCCCAAAGAAATAAGATTTATGTTCCGCATCTTCTTCCAGCCAGGACTCCAGGTAACGAAGTTCTTCTTCATTTATATCCTGTTGCAGGAAACGGATTATTAATTCTTCTATGTTATATTTTTCAGACATTCCGATGTTCGTTTATATTATACACGATTATCTCTTCAGATCTACTTACGCAATTCTCAATAATTTGAAAGAAAAATCAAACAGCTAAGCAAAAGACCCCGTAAAATCTTCAATGCCTTATAAAGTTGTGCCTCTACCGTACGGGTAGAAATATTGAGCAGTACAGCTATTTCCGAAGTTTTTCGCTCTTCCAGATAGGACATTGTAAAGATTTCACGACACTTCTCCGGCAACTTATCCATCTCTTTATAGATAAGTTCCAGACGTTCGTCTTCCGCAAACAGGGATTGCGGATCGTCATTGTAATAGATCTCTTCTATTTTTAATTTGGTAGTAACGGCATCAATATAATCACCTTTTACCTCCTGATGCTTCAGGTAATCCAGACAGGCATGCTGGACGGAGCGATACAAATAAGTTTTAATCCCTTCTTTCAAAAACAAAAAAGTCCTCTTTTGCCAGACTTTAAGAAACACATCCTGCACCAAATCTTCTGCAGTAACAGCATTTACATACTTTCCAGCGTAGAAAATCAGCATTGGAGCAATTGATTTATATAACTCCTTGAACTGAATCAACTCTCGATCATCCTCCTTCGGTCTATCCATAACACATGCTAACAAAGAAACGTTTCTACAAGTATAGACGATTTACCCGGAAAATTTACTTACGGAAAGATTATATTTTCATTTAGAGGAAGCTTTTTAACGATTGAGAGAAGAAGGTTTACCTTATGTTGAATAAAGAAATCTCTCCCAATTGACATCTTTTCTTCCCCCCTTATTGTCATTAAAGGTTTATTTAACATTAGGATAATTTAAGGATAGAATAAATTCAGATATCGCTTCTTCTTGGACAAGACGAGGTTTTCCCTTTCTATTTGCCGTTTATCACCACAAAGACGGTCGTCATCGCCATAACAAGGGACTTCATCGCCACGAAGACGGTCGTCGTTACCCATGAACCAGGCAGCTCACGGCAACAAAGACGGTCGTCGCGGTAAATTTCTGCGCACCTCATAGCGAGAAGAAGGGAAAAAACTTTTCCCACAAATGCTCCATACCTCGATCTTGCCCGCAAATATTCGATTCTCCGGGAGTTGAGGTTTATCACATTGTTACTTTTTATCTGTTTTGACTAACAATACTGAGTCTATATTCGGACAATATGCCAACTTCATACCCTTTGCCGTCAACCCTGAGTATCGGAATCAGAGCAAAAAGTAAGATGAAAACAAACAGAAATTTCAAGTAAAATAGAAAAAGGAGACAAAAAGGGGTTATTGTAATTTGTCATATAGCAAGTTGCACCTTATCCGGATTCCTGCGTATTCAGAAATCCGGATGATATTTAATAGAAGATCGGGCTATCGTTTATACCAATAGACCTCTCCCCACGTCATTAAGCAACCGGGTTTTTTAACGTCTTCCAATTTAATAAATGAAGTCCAATAGGACTCACGATGATCAATCGTATGTCCTAATTCATTTTCATGCCCCGTAATCACGAGTTTTGGATCGAACCCTTCAATCGTATCGGACAAACAGTTCGCCCAACAGTTGATCAGCAAAACATCCAATGCAGGAATTTTTGTTTTCACATCCAATAACCACGTCAAGTCCTCTTCATTATATTGGTCACCTGTCTGTGCGAAAGTAAAGCCTTCAGGAGTCGTCACTACATGGATATTGTTAATCAGTTCACTTTGATGCCCCGGTAATATTTTTACATCCAGCTTGCCCCCCTTTGTTTTAAATTCCTTATCGATAATCTGCTCCGAACGGATGTGGGTCACCAATTCATTCCCTATCAAACTATTGTTCGGGGCAATCACTTGTTTTCCCATATCCGTAAACATCTTTACGACAACCGGATCTATATGGTCCGGATGATTATGAGAAAGGAACATAATGTCGCACCGGGCAACAATAGCCTGCATCGTTTTATCCGAAATCAAAGAAGGAGATTCCTTCATCGCTCCCCCACGGTACAAGTCAAAAGCGACAGTGGCACTTTTTGTCTTTACGATAAATCCGTCATTATAGAGTTTATACACTTTCATACCCTCTTCCAAAGGTTTCTGCATGTCTTCCAAAAGTCCGCTCAAACGAGATTCCATAAACCGCGAAAGCGTTTCACTACCATCCAAACGCGTATCATGGAATATACCGTCCAATAATTGCAATGCTGCTTTACGAGCCAATGCCGGATTACCGGAGGAAGGAGGGTTCTCTTTTAAGAGAGCATCTACTAAATGAAACGTTTTTTCAGTTTGATTCATCAGATACACTTCCTGCTTACCCCAAAAAGGCGTCGTTTTTTCCTGCGCTTGTAACAACATATACAATGGCAAAACAAACAATGACAATAAAAATACACTCTTTCTCATTTAAATAATTATTTAATTTTCGCTCGTGAAATTTCACCCCACTTTCGCGTCACATTCAATAAAGCCGTATCCGGATGAGTACGCGTTTATCACCTCAACACGAAATGTTTACTAATCTTCTGTGAATTACCAGCGTAGAAATCGATAGTCACATGCCGGTCAGAAACATTCATTTTATAAGAGCCAGCCGAAGTCGAACGGATATAGGTTTTCAAACCTGGCTTATATTCATTCAACAACCCACTGTCATCCTCATATTTGGATCCATCCTCTTTTTTCTTGGATTTAGCCATTTCGTGAATATTACCGTAATCCCGCGGCTGATCCGACGTACAGGAATAGGTTCCTAATTCCGGTTTAGACCAGACGCTATTGACCGTCATTTGTGTAATGCGGCCACCATCTCCATGCCAATCAGCCAATTCAGTCGTATGAATGTGTCCACAGATACACAAGGCGTTCCGCTGGGCAAATACTTTACGAAAATGTCTACGCGCAGCAGTCTCTTCAGCCGACTTTCCCCCGTGGAAGAACCATCGGCAACTTCCTCCGTCATAGGGCAGAACCGGACCGTGGGTCAATACGAATGTATGTCGGGCTCCTTCACACTCTTTTAGCATCTGATCAATGAGTGTATCATCCGGATCATTGAAATCCAGTACAATATATGCATCATCGCCGATCGTGAAAAAAAAGTTCGTATGCGTAATGGACTTTCCCAATTCCTCAGACATCCGTTCCGGCATATAGGCATGATAAGCCTCTTTTGCGTTCGTTCCGCGGATATCATGATTACCCGTCACAGTCACAAAAGGCAAACCATGAAGTTCTGATTTGAAACGGTTCATCACGTCATCTAACATTTTCTTGTGGACCTCCGGATTACCGCAATCCCCTTGAATCAAGTCGCCCAATTGAAATACCATTTTGGTGTCAGTGCCAATCAGTTGGGCAGCCCGTTTAAGTAACAAAGGGCAACGCTCCCGCCACATCTCCCCATTACGGGCAAATTCAGCACGTTGTACCCGGTTCAACCATTCTACCGGTTCATTATAGTCTGCATGATACACACTGGCCGGTTCCGTATCAAAGTGTGTATCGCCTAACAATACGATTGAATATTTTTTCTCCAGGTTCGATTCAGATAAAAAAGACAATCGGTTTCCGAATGCCAAACCTGCAAGCGATGTTGCACTGATTGTTAGAAATGCTCTTCGTTTCATGATATGGTTCTTTTATATGATGTAAAAATATAATCTTGATTTAAGATAAGAGGTATAAAACCTTTCATTTTATACCCCTTATTTTCGTTATTCACTTTTTACGGACTAATCCTGCCAGCCCGGATTCTGCGTAAGATTTGAGTTCATCTCCCTTTCCTTTGCAGGGATCGGCCAAATCTTTATCTGTTCACCAACGCTAAGATGCTTGTAAGTAGTCTCACCCCAAATCTGCATCAAACCATTCGTATTCAGTTCTCCTACCTGTCCGGAAGAATGATCTTTAAACTTCCTGTCATACCATGTACCCCAGCGAAGCTCGTTAAAGAACATAGAATCCTCACCGCCAAGTTCAACATAAAACTCTTTCCGAATGCGTTGCCGCATATCCTCCTGCCCGCTCACAATAGTCGCAGGATAAGCCTGATCATTAAGAAGAACATGCCCGACACGCTGTCTTACCCTATTTACAAAAGCAACAGCCTCGCTTGTCCTGCCCAGCTCATTCAAGCATTCAGCCCGCCTAAGAAGAATTTCAGCATAACGGCAGAGTATAATATCTTCGGAATAGACCCAACGAGTCGTACATTCATCATTCTCTGTTACATATTTCCTCCAAAGATAATAAAATTTAGAATTTGTATCAGTACGGATGTCATAAGGCTCTCCAGCATCCAGAATGTACGGCCAACGAAGGGTCCAAGTATGATTTCCCACACCTGCCTGATTCCCGTCGTAAGTCGAGTAAGGAGTTATAATCGACTGCATCAGGCGCGGATCACGATCTTCATATGCCTGGCGTATTCTCGCCTCGTTCCCTTGATCCAAATATTTGCTCATATCGGCACCATAAGAAACCATATTATTATAAAGAGCCTGATAATTAGAAGTAGCTTCAGTCGTTCCCCACACTCCCTTACCGGATTGAAGTCCGTCGCGCAGGAAGAAAGCGACTCTTGCCTGGGGAGTCATCGAATACCATCCGGGGCAATATTTTTCCCAATCAAATTCGGAGCCGTCCGCACACTCGTACATTTCCACAAAAGCCGGATTCGGGAGATAATTGTTCCAAGCAGAACCGCCCGTACAACGATTGCCATAATTGATACCCCTCGGATTTCCCATACCACTTGTTTCCACACATTGTATTGAAAAAATCATCTCATCGCATTGCTCGTTAGCCGGTTTAAAGAGCTGAAAGAAATCTCTGTTTCCTTTTACGCCATTACTCGGACTGTAAAGTGCATATCCAAGCCCTTCTATCGCTTCAAAGTCTGCAAGAGCCTTCGCATAATCTCCCATAAACTGATAAGCGTAACCTCTGAAAGCATAAGCAGCACCTTTAGTGATACGCCCATAACTGCTATTACCTTGAGCATATTTACCAGGAAGATTAGGTTCATCGATGCAATCCGTAAGGTCTGAAAGAACCTGATCCCATACCTCAGCTTCCGATGAACGTGCTTTGGTTGCTTCCGAACTCTCCACATTTTCCGTATAGATAGGAACACCTCTCCACAAGACATTCAAATGATAATATGCCCAAGCCCGCAGAAATTTACATTCGGCTTTCAATCGCGCTTTCTCGCTGTCATCCATTTCCGGGACATTATCAATGTTGTTGATAACATCATTAGCCCTATACACAATCGTATAATAATATTTATAATGATTGCCGACATTTCCATTCGAAGGCGTACAAGAACCGGAAATCACGAAACAATTATTTTTCCAGTTCATATCGATATCCATTACGGACGACCAGGCATCAAACGGAATACCGATAGAAGGACTATCGTAATTTTTAGAGAATTTGTCATACAGTTCATTATAAACCCCCATCACAGCCGCACGGGCCAAGATAGGGCTGGTCCATACATTCGAACTCGAGAAACTATAACTTGGAGATGTATCAAGAAGATCGCCGGCACACCCTTCCAAACCGAATAACATACCCGATAAAGTTCCGATGATAGCTATTTTTCTAAATAATTTTTTCATATTCTCAATATATTAGCTGTTTCCAAAATAATTAAAATGTTAGATTAATACCGAAGGCATACTGACGCATGGTAGAATATCCCATGCTAACACGCATTTCCGGGTCCATACCGGAGAAGCCGGTAATCGCAAACAGATTCTCCCCCGAAGCATATACGCGAAGCCTTTCAACATAGAACTTTTTAGAAATACTTTTAGGCATTGTATATCCTAAAGTCAAATTTCTAAGTTTAATGAAATTCCCTTTCTCCAGATGAAGCGAAGAACTTGCCGAACTCTGAGCCCCCGACACATTGACCAAACGAGGTTGTTTTGAAGACAGATTGGTTCTCGGATCCGAAGGATTTTCAGGATCATAGAAATAATGGTCATCCGCTACCGCATCCGGAATCGCGTAGCCATAAGTCGTTTCACTCGAATTCCTTGCCTTGCCATAGTAGTAAATGCTAAATCCGGCAGATCCGCCCCAGGTCATAGAGAGATCGAAATCTTTCCAGTTTGCACTGGCCTGGAGACCGAAATTATATTTAGGAGTGGTCGAAGTTCCTTGAAATTCCGAATCATATGAATTGCCATAAATCCCATCCCCATTCGCATCCGCATAAATATACTCGCCATACCAAAGTGCATTTTTAGCAATATTATTATAAGGTTGGAAAGTATAACCTGCCGCTTGCATGGCCTGAAGCCATTGCATATCGTTTTCCGTACGGATCATGCCATCTTTAGGTCCGCCATTTATATTGACCGTACCGTCGGCATTGAAATACGAGCCGTTTCCGCTATACACATTAGGAAGATAAAACTCATTAATCTGACGTCCTTCGATGACTCTCGTAGTACTACCGGTAGAAACATCTCCTATATTGGTGGAATATTCCGTATGTTCCTTATTCCATCCCCTTTCCAATTTACCTTTATATTTGCTGACAAAGTTTTTATTAAAAGAGAACTGGCCTTTAATGCTATAGCTGAAATCCTTGCCGATATTATCTCTCCATCCAAGCTCCAGTTCAACCCCTCTGTTCGTAACTTCCGCAATATTTTCTTTCGGAGCAGTCGCATTTCCCATTACCATATACATATCAGGAGTGTACAGAATTCCGGTCGTCAACTTATTATAAACATCAATATTACCGTTCAATTTATTATCAAAGAAACCAAAATCAAGACCGGCATTGGTAACGGCTGTCTCTTCCCAAGTAAGAGCGGCATTGGCTATAGAAGTGATGGCGATACCACTTGTCAAAGCTTGACCGGTAGAATAATTTGCCGCCGAATAGACAGACTGCCAATCATAGTTGCCGATTGCATTGTTGCCCAGTTTACCCCAAGAAGCACGAAGCTTTAAGTTTGTCAGCCACTGTACCGGTTTAAGCCACGACTCTTCATTCATACGCCAACCGGCCGAGAAAGAAGGGAAAGCGCCCCAACGATAATCGGGAGCAAATCTCGACGAACCATCATAGCGCAAGTTAAACTCAAGCAAATACCGGCTCTTATAAGCATAATTGGCACGTCCGAACACCGAGCGGGCAGCATATTCAGTCCCGTAACCAGCCGTCGAGTAAGGTGTTGTTGCGGCATCAAGGTCATTTACAGCGGCATCCGTAAGTCCTAATTTACTCACGTTCGTCTCCCTATAATCATACGTTTCTTCCTCATAGCCAATCATAGCCGACACATCGTGAACGCCAAAAGACTGGTTATAATTAAGTAAATGATTCAACTTCGTGCGATTCGTCCTCGTATAATACATACGAGTATAAAGAGTCGACGGGTCATCGGCTCCTGTTGAATAAGCACCTTTAGAAAAACTGAACTTCCCGACGGAAGCGTCCGATACTTTTCGCTCCCGGCGAAGATCCTGATAGTAAAAATCAAAGTTATATGTAAAATACTTCAGAAACTTGACTTGGGCATACCACTCCGTATAAAGTTGCGAATATTTGTCAAACCCATTCAGCACGTTGTCCCAAAGTATATTATGAGACTGCGGATCTTCCTCCGGACCTTCCGGCGCACCATATTTCCCTTCATAATACGGATATACACAAGGAACCATTTTCTCCGTATTCATCGAATTGATATAACCGTTCCCACTATAGCTGGTAAGACTCATCTCCCGATCGGTAACATTGCCCGATGTACGAGTTCCCACCCGCAACCAGTCGGTAATGTCAGAGTACAAGTTCACACGCCCCATATAGCGGTTATATCCCGTATTCTTCATGATACCCGGATTATCTATATAGGAAAAACTCATTGAATAACCTGTTTTCTTCTCCTTGCCATTGAGTGAAATCGTATGTTTCTGCATCCATTGCTTCGTATAAATCTCATCCCACCAGTCTGTATTGGGATAAGCGACATAGTTCGGATAACCCGAAGCGGAAATCCCGTTAGGATCAGCCTTAGCGGCTTCCCAAAGATCAATAGAACTCTGAGAAAACATATCGGAGTTTCCCAAGTTATTAGATGATTCATTCATCAGTTTCATATACTGTACATAATCCGAAATTGTATGAACAATTTTGAAAGGTTCATTATAGGAGACTGTACCATCATACGTCACACTAATTTTACCTTCCGTACCGTTTTTGGTCGTGATAAGGATAACACCGTTAGCACCACGATTTCCATATATGGCGCAAGAAGCGGCATCTTTAAGGATGGAGACATTGGCTATATCAGAAGGATTGACCATACTGATGCTTTGTTCCATTCCATCAACAAGAATAAGAGGACTGGAAGAATTCAATGTCCCGACACCGCGAATGTTATAGGAAAAACTCTCTGCATTAGGTTGCCCGGAACTTTGCATGATCTGAAGGCCGGGTGAAGCACCGCTAAGAGCTTGAGAGGCATCGGTAACGGGTCTCGATGACATCGATTCGAAATTAACAGTGGAGACCGAGCCGGTCAGGTTTACTTTCTTCTGGGTACTATAACCCACGACAACAACCTCTTCCAATGCTTGCGTATCCTCCGATAATGTAATATCGACCACAGAACGGTCCTTAACCTGAATTTCAATTCTATTATATCCTATGTAAGAAGCTACCAACACGGAATTTCCGGATACGGACAAAGTGTAATTTCCATCGACGTCGGTAATAGTTCCATTGGTAGGATTTCCTTTCTCAATGATATTGGCGCCGGGGATCGGTTCTCCGTTTTTATCCGTTACCACACCTTTTATATCTTTCTTTGCTTGTAAAGCAACTTGCCTTTCGTTTCCTTTATATAAGGCAATATGCTTGTCGTTTATCACATAATGGATATTCTCTTTGGCAAATAGTTCATCCAATACTTCGGGAACTGTCTTATCCTTAAAGTTGACAGTAACCTTACGAGTTACTTTTACCTGTTCCAAATTATACGTGAAATAGAAACCGCTTTTTTGTTCAATAGTAGCGAGAACCTCCTGTACGGTCGTATTTTCCATATTCAATGACAATTTCACCGACTGTGAATAGCTTAAATTAGCAAAAGACTGTAAGGTTCCCAATAGTATGAATAATATAACACATCTCATAATATTTAGACTTTTTCGCAGCCATGACGATTTATATACACCGCATGGCGTATTTTTCATAATATAATGCATACATTTGTAAATGATTAGTTAGTAATAAATTTAGGTTCGCTAAAGCGTTACTCGCTTAATCCCGGCTGAAGATATTGGCCTATCTTCAGCCTTCGTTTTTATCAATCCTTTCCCATAGGCTTTTTATTTTAATGGTTTGAAAATCCGTATTTGTTCCCCTTCAAATGAATAATCCAATCTCCTGGTTTCTTTCAGTAAATGTAAAACCTGTTCAATTGTAGCTGTATCCTTAAAGCGGCAAGTAAAAACTTCAGAACTTAAAGAATGATCCGTTATAACTATTTTCACATCAAATTTCCGTTCCAAATCACGGACAATATGATCAAGCCGGCATTGGATGAAAGCGCCTTCTCCCTTCATCCATAATTTAACCGTATTCGTATTGATATTTTTCTCCAATGCCAAACCGGAACTATCCGAATAGGAAACCTGTTCGTTTGGTCTAAGAGTCAATCTGTTTTTACGGTCGTTTGTTTCCACTTCAACCTTTCCCTCAGCCAATGTGACAACGGATTTTTCGTCGAAGTAAGCTTTTACATTAAATTTCGTACCCAACACCTTTATTGCCAGCAAAGGTGAATGCACGACAAAAGGAAGATGTTCCTTATGGGCCACATCGAAAAAAGCCTCCCCTTCAAGCCGGACATTCCTTTCCTTATCAGAGAATTGAGTCGGGTAAATAAGTTTACTTTGGGAATTCAACCAGATCTTTGTTCCATCGGAAAGCATTAAAGATGCCCTTTGTCCTTTCGGTACTTCAACCGTATTCTCGCCTACAGTGGACGGTTGAACCATTTCATAGAGATTTAATCCTAATAATCCGATGATGAGGACAGCTGCCACATATTTCAATATCGGATATATGTAAAAATGCGGTTTCGCATTTTTACTCTTTCCCTGGGAAAGAGTAAAACGATTATACGCCTCCTCTATCTCTCTCCTATCCGAGAATCGCAGTTCATCCTTCAAACTCCATATGCGTTCCATTTCGAACAGCCAGTCTGCATTGGGCTTGCCGGATGCGATCCATTGGTCGACCGAGCGGAGGTCTTCCGGAGTACAGGTATGCGTAAGGAATCGTATGAGTAATTGTTCGTCCATCTTCTTCTATTGTGCTTATATAAAGAAGACAATCGAGGCAGGAGGTACTACGTGGTCAAAAACAAAGAAAAATTCAATTTATGTTGCAGAGCAGAAAAATAAGCAGGAAAAGGCCTTTCAAGTCTTCCCGCAGGAAGGCAAGCGCTTGCCGGATATGTCCTTCGACTGTACGGGGAGAAATTCCCATAATCTCGGCTATCTCCTTATGGCTGATATCATGGAAATAGGCCAGACGGAAAGCCTGTGCGCATTTGGGAGGCAGTTTATTAACGGAGAGTTCTATGATTTCCCGCAAATCCTGATTAATAACAGACCTAAGAACATCGTTGGAGTCGGTGGACTCGCCCCAAAAAGCGATACGCGCCTCAGCGATGCGAACACGTGATTCGTACTCGTCAACAACCATCTGGTGTTTGATGTGGTTCAAGCAACTATTTTGCAGCCATTTAAAAAGGAAAGATTGGATATTGTCGGGTTGTATAACCTTTTTCTGTTCCCAATAGGAAGTGAAGACTTCTTGCACCAAATCTTTGGCAACCTGCTCATCTACAAAACGACAAGCGAGCGCCATCAATTTAGGATAGAAACATTCAAAGAAAGTTTTAAAAGCAGCATGATCTCCTTTCCTGACTTTTTCAATGTCAATTTTCGCTTCCATCATATCGTATTCTTTCTATTTGTGGTAAAAAAGCGTGGAGCTATTGTCTCATCCGGTTAGGAGCTCTGGTAAGCTTGTACAACAAATAAGCAATAGCCCACGCCCTATGGGAGCGCGAGCGTTTTTGCCTATTATTCTTTTTGTACAATGAATTTACCAGATTCCTAACAAAGAATAATACGAAACGCTTCTACGTTTTTCTTTATATTTCCAGACAAAGATAATTTTATTTTCAATAAAAGGCTTATTCATCTGCAATTAATTTTTCTTATACCTCTTACAACACTATTTAGCATCTTGGCTCTTGACAAGTTCGGACAAACCCGTATCTTTGCATCGTGGTTTTTTCATAATAGTATTAGATTTAAGGTTAACAAAGTTTGGTTAGGGGTTGTCGTGAGACAGCCTTTAATTGTTTATAGGGGTCTCCTTTTCCTGATAAAGAACCAGATCAGGGAAAATTGATAAGTTATCCGGCAAAATTGCCATTTACCGCAAGCCGCAATAGGCCGATATTTGCATTATAAAACAAACATATAAAACAGCAAAGACATGACGACTAAATTAAGTAATCTATTTTACACTTTCCTGAACATTGCAGCTTCGACTCAAAAATTGGGCATTAACTTGATCCGCGTGGCAATCCTGATCATCTTCGTATGGATCGGAGGATTGAAATTCTATAACTATGAAGCAGAAGGTATCGTGCCGTTTGTGGCGAACAGTCCTTTTATGAGCTTCTTCTATACGAAAAGCGCTCCCGAATATAAAGAATATAAACTGAAAGAGGGGGAATTCAACGAGGCCAAACATCAGTGGCATGTGGAAAACAACACGTACGGCTTCTCGCACGGGTTAGGCATTCTGATCATGGCGATCGGTATCCTGACGTTCTTAGGGATTTTCTCCCCTAAAATCGGCCTGGTAGGTGCAGGACTTGCCATTATCATGACGATCGGAACGCTCTCTTTCCTGGTGACGACGCCTGAAGTATGGGTACCGGACTTGGGAAGCGGAGAACATGGATTCCCGCTGCTGACCGGGGCAGGCAGACTGGTGATAAAAGACACGGCAATCATTGCCGGGGCAATCGTTGTACTTTCTGACTGCGCACAGAGGATATTGAAACAGAAGAAACATTAAAGTTGGCGATACACTTCATCAAACGGGACTCTGCACCGTTCTCCCCAGATCCCTTTATTTCCATCTCGTATGCCACAAGGGATTGCCATGTTTATTTCAGCGCCATGAGGCAATCCCAATGTTCTTTTCAGCCGACGGCTGTCCAGCCCTTCCAAAGGGCAGGTGTCATATCCCTCGTTTGCCATCGCAATCATAAACGTCTGGGCGGCAAGGGCGCAAGATTTATGGGCAGTCACACGTATATCATTCTCCGATACATCAATCATCATCGGCCGGAAAAGGCTGATGGTAGTAGCCAATAACTTCCTGAACAGCCCCAGGATCCCGAAGAACCGGGCATAGAGGAAAGGCATTATCATGCCGTAATAGAGCTCCCGGTCCTTGATACGTTTGTCCTGACGTTCTTTCGGACTGTAGCGGCGGATGTTGTCGCGTTCGAAATCGAGCACGAAACGTGCGTGCTTCCTATACCAGTCACGCCGCACGACAAAAACGACAATCTGTGAAGCGGTGGCGGCCGCTTTCTGTCCAAGACAATCTTTCGAGACCTTCGCCAACAGTTCCGGGTCCGTTATATGGTAAAATTCCCATAACTGCATATCCGAACTGTTGGGAGCCAATGTTGCCAGTTCCAAGCAATGCTTTACCCTTGCAGTATCTACCGGCCTGTTTTTATCAAACACCCGTACGGAACGTCTATATTCAAGAACTTCGTCTAAATTCATCATTTACCAATTTGATTAAAATATTCAGCAAAAACATAGGATCGATCTTAAGTTGATATATGGATAGAACATTCGCAAAAGTCATTTGTTTCACAGATAGTTGAACTTTTAACACGACCTTACATACAGAAAAAGAGTTGCCCGGCACATCGCAGACAACCCTTTCTGTTTCTATCGCTCGATAACGATCTCGTTTAACTCGGCTTCGCCGCCTGCTCATCCACCGATACCAGTTCGATTTCGAATATCAAAGTCGAATAAGCTGGGATATCGCCGTTGTCGCTTGCGCCATAGGCTAACTGCTGCGGAATCCAAACCTCATATTTATCCCCTTCAACCATGTGTTGCAAAGCGACTGTCCAACCTGATATGACGGAACCATATCCATTCGGATTAGTTCGCGAATCATAATTAGCATAGGCAGAATAGACTGCGCATTTTAAGGGCGTACCGTCTTCAAACAACCGGGCATCAAACTCCGTTCCGTCTGTCAAAGAACCTTTATAATAGACCGAGACACGGCTATTGAAATAAACTTTCTCGCCATCCCCCTTCTTAATCAGTTTGGCAAAAACATAACCGTCACCGGCTTCCGAGTTCCATCTTTCGAAACCGGTTTCATTCACTTTTGCCTGGAAGGCAATGTCCTGTTCCAACTTATAAGCCTCTCTTTCAACAGCCTCGGTATCATCGTCGTCATCCTTACAGGAAGAGACAACGAGGACACACAACAACATCAACGCGATATGCAGGTATTTCTTCATTCGTTTTTACTCCATTATCTTTTTTAATAAATTCTTCATGCTTACCTTTTCAGTGATAATGTCATGCAGCTTGTCGATGCTTACACGTTCCTGTTCCATCGTATCGCGGAAGCGGATCGTGACACAATTATCCTTCAAAGTATCGTGGTCAACTGTAATACAGTACGGGGTTCCGATCGCATCCTGACGACGATAGCGCTTGCCGATAGAATCTTTTTCATCATACTGGCAACGGAAATCGAAACGCAACATGTTTACGATCTCTTCAGCTTTTTCGGGCAGTCCGTCTTTCTTGACCAGCGGCAGGACAGCCAGTTTGATAGGCGCCAACGCTGCCGGCAATTTCAGAACGACACGCGTTTCGCCGTTTTCCAACGTTTCTTCGCAGTAAGAACCGGCCATCACACTCAGGAAAACACGGTCGACGCCGATAGAAGTTTCGATCACGTACGGAGTATAGCTCTGGTTCAGTTCGGGATCGAAATACTGGACTTTCTTGCCGGAGAACTTTTCGTGCTGGCTCAGGTCGAAGTTCGTACGGCTGTGGATACCTTCCACTTCCTTGAATCCGAACGGCATTTCATATTCGATATCGGTAGCGGCGTTGGCATAGTGGGCCAGCTTTTCGTGATCGTGATAGCGATATTTTTCGTTACCCAACCCCATGGCCTGGTGCCATTTCAAGCGGGTAGCCTTCCACTGCTTGAACCATTCCATCTCTTCGCCCGGACGAACGAAGAACTGCATCTCCATCTGTTCGAACTCGCGCATGCGGAAGATGAACTGGCGGGCAACGATCTCGTTACGGAAAGCCTTTCCGATCTGGGCGATACCGAAAGGTATTTTCATGCGGCCGGTCTTCTGTACGTTCAGGAAGTTGACGAAAATACCCTGTGCCGTTTCCGGACGCAGATATACTTTCATGGCGCCGTCTGAGGTAGAACCCATCTCCGTAGAGAACATCAGGTTGAACTGGCGGACATCGGTCCAGTTGCGGGTTCCGGAGATCGGGCAGACGATTTCGCAATCCAGGATCAGCTGGCGCAGGTCTTCGAAATTGGAATCGTTCATGTCTTTCGAGTAGCGTTCGTGGATCTCATTCCATTTCGCTTGGTATTCGAGCACGCGTCCGTTTGTCGCGCGGAACTGGGCTTCGTCGAAAGCTTCGCCGAATTTCTTCGCGGCCTTGGCCACTTCCTTATTCATCTTCTCCTCGATCTTCGCCAGGTGGTCTTCGATCAGTACATCGGCACGATAGCGTTTCTTGGAATCCTTGTTATCGATCAGAGGGTCATTGAACGCGTCGACATGGCCGGATGCCTTCCAGATAGTAGGGTGCATAAAGATAGCCGAATCGATGCCGACTACATTTTCGTGCAACAGCGTCATGCTGTCCCACCAGTATTTCTTTATGTTATTTTTCAACTCTACGCCATACTGCCCGTAATCGTACACTGCACCCAGTCCGTCATAAATCTCTGAGGAGGGGAATACGAACCCGTATTCTTTACAGTGGGAAACTAATTTCTTAAATACATCTTCTTGTGCCATAATAATAATTTGCCAATTAATTAATGTGCCAATGTGCCATTTTTGCGCATTGGCACACTATTAAGGTTGCAAAGTAAATGATTTTTTCGGTAACCTGTAGCATTTTCAGCATCTTATAAGGATATTTTCGAAGAAACACCGGAAAAACGGAATCTTCTCCCGCCCGGAAAAGGACGGACGGTTGCCTATTTCGGGACAGTTTCATAGAAGGGGAACTTTTGTTCCATAGGCATGAAACTTTTGTTTCTTGCCGGAGAAAATTTATTTTCACTGGCGGGAAAATAAATTTTCACCCCATGAAAAAAAGTGAAACATTTCACTCTTCAGGAGAATTAAAGCAAGGCTTTCAACAAAAAGATCCCGGCCCACCGGACAGTTTGTCGGGGTGGACCGGGACCGGGCATGTATGGGGAATAATTATCAGAGCGCCTCCTTTAGGATCTCGCCCACGGTCGGATGCGGGAAGACGATGGCTTTCAGCTCGTCGGCCTTCATGCCTTTTTCGATGGCGATACCGGCGATGACGATCAGTTCGGAGGCCGGATTTCCCAGGAGATGGGCGCCGACGATCGTTTCGTCTTCGGCCAGAATCAGCTTGCAGACACCGTTGCCCTGCTCGTTTTCGGCGACAAAGCGGCCGGAGAACGCCATCGGTATCTTCTTGACGGTGTAGGGCGTGCC
The DNA here is from genome assembly GCF_902493135.1 of uncultured Parabacteroides sp. GTDB lineage: Bacteria > Bacteroidota > Bacteroidia > Bacteroidales > Tannerellaceae > Parabacteroides. The sequence continues at coordinate 52,287 of NZ_CABUOD010000014.1, read as the reverse complement.
TTCGGCCTGCAGTTCCTCTTCGGTCTTGCCGACGCCTGCGATTTCGGGATTGGTATAGACAACGCCCGGAATGGCCTTGTAGCTCATGCTGCGGTTCTTGCCTAAAATATGATCGACAGCCACTTCCGCTTCGCTGACAGCCGTATGGGCCAACAGGGAGAAAGCGGTGATATCGCCGCAGGCATACACATTCGGGATGGAAGTCTGCATAAATCCGTTCACTTTGATCCCGTTGCGGAAAGGTTCGGGGGCCAGTGTTTCCAAGCCGAAACCTTTGGTCACGGGACGACGGCCTACGCTCAACAGGACTTTTTCGCCTTGGATGACTGATGTCTCGCCGTCTTTCTCGACCGTCACATCGCCGCCGTTTACGGCAGTCACCTTATGTCCTAAATAGAACTTGACGCCCCGTTTGGCATATTCGGCCTGCAACATCCCGGACAACTCCCTGTCCATCGGACCGAGAATCTTATCCAGCATCTCGACCACATGCACTTCCGTTCCCATGCTGTTGAAGAAGGAAGCGAACTCCATGCCGATCACACCGCCGCCGATGATCACCAGCGAAGCCGGCAGTTCTTTGGACAGCAACGCCTCACGGCTTGTCCAGTACTCCGTTTCCGCCAACCCGGGAATGGGAGGTATGACGGTTTCCGAACCGGTGCAGATAAGCAGGTTGGCGGCTTCATAAACAGCTTCGCCCGAGGCGACAATGATCGTTCCGTCGGCTGCCCGGCCTTTGATTTCGGCTTCGCCGCTCACCACTTCCACGCCGTTCTCCTTCATCTTCATGCGGATGCCGGCTGTCAGTTTCTTTACGACTTTATTCTTACGGGCGATGATCTTCGGGAAATCGAAAGCAGGATTCTCTGCGCTCACCGCATATTTGGAAGCGTGTTTGATCGTATCATACACTTTCGCAGAGTAAAGCAACGTCTTTGTCGGCACGCATCCTTCGTTCAGACACACACCGCCTAACGCGTTCTTCTCGAAAAGCACGGTGGACAAACCACCCGCAGCCGCCTTTTCAGCAGCCGTATAACCGGCAGGACCGCCCCCGATTATGGCAACATCGTATTTCATGTTCTCAGATTTAATTAAGTTTTATATTATCGGATCTTTTATCTGTATATCGGGATTATGCTTCTTCAGCAGCTTGACGAAGTCCTGCTTGTTGACCGGCGAGACCAATAGCCACTGCGTGTCGCCTTTGTAGATGATCAGGCGGTCCAACGACAGGGCGTAGCTCGAAACAGGCATCACTGTCACTTCGACGGCGCTTATCTCCGAAATAGGAATCCGCTTTTCCGGGAAAATACTGCAATGGGCAATCAGATAACCATCCGCCGTTATTTTATACCAGGTCGACAACAGCATGTGAATACACTCCAATGTAAACAACAGCAGCACGATCATCGTTACGGGAGACTTGCCGCCCACAAATGCAGCAACAGTGCTTGCCGCCATCACCAACAGTATCAGATGATACCACCAACCTACTTTCGATTTAAAGACTCTGTCCATATCCTGAATTTTGCCGAAAGATAATCATTTTATTTCTTTTGGCGATTCAGGGAAAAGAAAATGCGCTGCAACTTCTCAGTAACAGCGCATCCACTTAAACCGGTCAAACAATTCCAAAAAGGAATATATCTTACATTACTTTACAACTTCGAGGACAGTATAGTATTGCAACTGGTTGTTGTTGTCATACTGTTCGTTCTTTACGACCCCCACATTCGGAGCGTACCATTCATATCCGTAGCCCTCGATCGTTTCCTTCGGGGAGCGGGATTTGATCTTATACTTTACTTTCGTGCAGTCGAACGTGCCGGCAGGAGTCGCCACCTGTTCGGTCGTCACATATTCGCGGTCGTAGATAGACACGTTCTTGCGATCCTTCCGGTCCTTCTTCGAGTAGATCTGGATATAGGCATCGTCAAAATACATATCGTCCCCGTTGCCGGATGGCGCGTTCGAGACGCTCGGATAATTGATGACGGCATCAGTGGCAGCCACATCCGATTGTACGGTCGAGACAAAAGACGGGTTGGACAATACTTCTTTCATTTCCATGAAGAACTCGCCGTCCTTGCAGAATGCTTCCAGGTCGCCCTTGTCGTAAACCGTCCCTGCGTTATTCACGAACACATAATCGGCTTCCACTTCCAGGCCGGACGGGATGTTCTTCACTTCATCGACCGTGTAGGTCATCACACTTTGCAGGTTTCCTTTCGCATCGTAGCCTTTTTTAACAAGCTGCGTGCCTTTGGTCTGCGGGAAAAAGAACGTACAATCCTGAGCCATCGCACCGGCCGCAAACAGCAGGGCCAGGGCGCTCAATACAACTTTAGATTTCATATTTTAAAACGTTTAAGTGTTAATAATTAGCAGGATATCCAATGCCCCAATAGAACAGGGTTCCATTCTGAGATGTTTACGACGGGAAGTTTAAAATATCCAAAGAATCAGTAATGCGGACTATTTTGCACGAAAGCGGGCTGTATAAGGTACAACCAAATAAGTTAATTCCTAACTTTGTCAGCCACAAAGGATATAAACTATGGTACAACAATTCGATTTCTTAGTGATCGGTTCCGGTATCGCCGGCATGAGCCTCGCCTTGAAGGTAGCCGATAAGGGGAAAGTAGCCATCATCTGCAAAACAGAGCTGGAAGAAGCGAACACCTACTTCGCGCAGGGAGGCATCGCTTCGGTAACAAACCTGCTGGTAGACAATTTCGACAAGCATATTGAAGACACAATGATTGCCGGCGACTGGATCAACGACCGGGAAGCCGTGGAGATGGTCGTACGACATGCACCGGACCAGATCAAAGAACTCATAGGCTGGGGCGTGAACTTCGACAAGAAGGAGAGCGGCGAGTTCGACCTTCACCGCGAAGGAGGACATTCCGAGTTCCGCATCCTGCACCACAAGGACAATACCGGCGCCGAGATCCAGCTTAGCCTCATCGAAGCGATCAAGAGACATCCCAACATTACGATATTCAACCACCATTTTGCGGTAGAGATCATCACGCAGCATCACTTGGGTATCATCGTCACCCGTCATACGCCGGGCATCAAATGCTACGGTGCATACGTGCTGAACGAAGACACCGGCAAGGTAGACACTTTCCTGTCCAAAGTGACGGTCATGGCTACAGGCGGTTGTGAAGCCGTCTACCGCAACACGACCAACCCGCTGATCGCTACGGGCGACGGTATCGCAATGGTCTATCGCGCCAAGGGAGCTGTCAAAAACATGGAGTTCATCCAGTTCCACCCGACTGCCCTCTTCCATCCGGGCGACCGTCCCTGCTTCCTCATTACCGAGGCTATGCGCGGGTATGGCGGCGTCCTCCGTACGCTGGACGGAAAAGAGTTTATGCAGAAATACGACAAGCGCCTCTCGTTGGCTCCGCGTGACATTGTAGCCCGTGCGATCGACAACGAGATGAAGCTCCGGGGTGAAGACCACGTCTACCTGGATGTGACACATAAAGATCCGGAAGAGACGAAGAAGCATTTCCCCAACATCTACAAGAAATGCCTCAGCATCGGCATCGACATCACCAAAGATTATATTCCGGTAGCACCGGCCGCCCATTATCTGTGTGGCGGTATCAGTGTGGACCTGAACGGCCAATCCAGCATCCGCCGCCTGTATGCGATCGGCGAATGTTCCAATACCGGCCTGCACGGTGGGAACCGTCTGGCTTCCAACTCGCTGATCGAAGCGGTCGTATATGCGGATGCAGCCGCCAAACATATCCTGAGCGTCCTCGAACGTTACGACTTCAACACCGACATCCCCGAATGGAACGACGAGGGCACGATCTCCACCGAAGAGCGCGTGCTGATCACCCAGAGCATGAAGGAGGTGAACCAGATCATGGAATCATACGTCGGCATCGTCCGCAGCAATACCCGCCTGACCCGCGCCTGGAACCGCCTGGACATCCTGTACGAAGAGACGGAAAGCCTCTTCAAGCGTTGCAAGGCCTCCAAAGAGCTGTGCGAACTGCGTAACATGATCAACGTCGGTTACCTGATCACCCGCCAGGCTATGGAGCGCAAGGAAAGCCGCGGACTACACTACACGATCGACTATCCGCCGGTAAAGAAAGATTAAAGGACTTCGGAAAGGAATGTGTCAGAAAGAGATTTGGCACATTCCTCTTTCTTAATTTTTATACGAATATGAAGAAACACTATTTATTACTATTCCTCCTACTCCTGTCCGTCGCCTGTTCAACACACAAAAAGTACGGAGCCTGCGAATTGAAAGAGACAGACGAAACGCTGTCTTTCCCGATCGATTCGGACACGAAAAACAACTTCAACATTTATTCCCTCTATAAAGATAAAGACGGAAAAGAATATTTCACTTTCCAGAACTTGGAAAACAATACGATCCACTTCTATGACCTGAAACAGCAGAAGCCGGTATTCAGGATCACCCCGCCGCGGGAAGGAAGTAACGGCGTCGGGAGGACATTCGGTTATTATATTCAGAATCTCGACAGTATTTACGTCTTTAGTTTTTACGAAAGTGGGCTATACTTGATTAATAAGGACTGCGAACTTCTCGATAAGCAGCCTTTCCCTGGATTAAAGCCTTCCTGTTTTATGGTTACAGCTTCACAATTGCCTGTACGTATCGAACACACTCTATATACCTGCATAGAGCCGAATCGCCTGATCGAGCATGACCCTGTTTCCGTCGCAATCGATATGAACACGAAAGAGGAAAAGAAACTGCCTTTCGATTATCCCGATTATCCCGGTTCGGAAGTCAAGCTGAAACGGTACGGCATGGAAGCCAGTTACAGCCGTTGTTATGACGGAAAACATTTCGTTTACTCGTTCCATTATGACGAGAATATCTATGTGGCTACTCCCGAACACGACTCGATACGGAAAATTCCGGTCAAAAGCAAATACTTCGACAAAGTACAACTGCCGGACGAGCTTACCGCAAGCCCCGAAGATTTCTGTGTGAATGCCTGGTATAACGACCTGCTGTACGACCCTTACCGGGAAGTCTATTACCGGATCGCTTATCCGCCCTCGACCCTGGATAAAGGCGTCCGCCCTATGGAACTCGTACAATTCGGGCGTAAGAACTTCAGCATTATCATTCTCGATAAAGAGTTCCGTATTCTCGGCGAAACCCTCTTCCCCGACAATACCTACAACCCAACCATCATGCTGGTTCGTCCCGAAGGGCTATACATTTCCGACAGTCATTATCTGAATCCCCGGTTTAGCGACGATATCCTCAGTTTCCGGAAGTTCGAGTTGGTTGAGAAATAAGCCTCACCCGATAAAACCGGAGGAAGCATGCATCCTTTTTTCAAAGAGCATGCATCCTCTTTTGGAAAAGCATGTACCCTTTTATTACGCACTATTTCTTTTTAGGAGGATAGTTCTTACGCGGTTCTCCAAAGAAAAACAGGGTCGGGGTATTCTTTCCGGACTCCGTTGCCTGATAGTCGGCAAAAGCTTTGCCCGCTACTTCCAACGCCTTTTCAACTGCCGCATCGCTTGTATGCGCATCACAGAGGAAAAAGATCATCACCGGCTTTTTACCGGATGCCCCGGACAGAGTCGCTTTCAACTTGGCCGGCATTTCGGACATCTCTGCAAAATCGTTGCCATACAGTATCTGGTCATTGGCATTAATCAGGAAGTCCGTTCGCGTCACATGTTTCTCCATGAACTCAAGTCTTTCCGAGCCTGAAAGCTGTCCGCCTCCCGCCTGTCCGATATACCGGTCGATCTCCTTGTCGAAGAATTCACGGGTGTACGGTTGTCCGACCGGAGAAATTGTCGTATCTTCGCTCTGCATTAAGTTTGTCAACTCCCGGTTTACATCCGGGCGGGCGAAAGCGAGCATGCTACATGCTGCCACCGGAACTAAAAGCACGAGCTTCAACCGGGCCCAACTGTTCGATTTCTCTTTTAACATCATAGTAATTCGTTTTTTAATTTTACTGTGATTGAAGCTGTTAGCAAAGGTGTAGGAGCTCGCGCTAACAGCTTTTTTCACTAATAACAATTGATATTTTGTTGCATCGATGCCATTTTTAAGTACGCCCGTATCCGCCTGGTACTCATGAACCTCCTGGAGTTCCCGTTTCAACAGCCAGGCTGCGGGATTGAACCAGTGCAGGAGCACGACTGCCTCCGTATAGATCAAGTCCAACGAATGATGCTTGCGCCGGTGAACTTGCTCATGCGTCAATATCTCATCCGGATAGTCACAATAATCTTTCAACGACAGGACAATATACGGCCCCCAGTTAAAAGGAGCGACCGGCCTGCCGACCAGCACCAGCGTATAACGCTCTTTCCGTATCTTCTCGCCGCTCCGGATCAGCCAAAGCAAACTCACAAACGAGCGGACCAGCCGGCAGAGGACAACCGCCATCCCCGCAAGATACAGGTAAACCGCCCACTCTCCCCATGAGCCGGAAGCCTCCCGTACAGCCGGTACAACCTCCGTTCCAACCTGGACAACGGAGTGCTGCGAAACCGTCTCCCCCATTCCTTCCTGTATCATCTCTTCCAACTGCAACAACGGCATTTGCAGCACACCGGGCGATTCCGTCCGTAGCTCGACAAACGGCAGCAGCATGCACACCAGCATCCCCGCCAGCAGCACCATCCGGTTGAAGCGGAAAAACGTCTCGTTGCTCAACAAGGCTTTATAACCCAAGTAAAACAGAGTCAGGCAACAAGTAGACTTGACGATATAAAGGAGGAAGGCAACCATCTCATTTATTTTTACGGTTCTTGATCTGCTGTAGCAATTCTTCCAATTCCTCGACCGACAGTTCGTCACGGTCTATCAGCGAAGAAACGACACGCGTATAGGAATCGCCGAAATAGCGGCTTACCACGTTCTTCAACGTCTTGTTCCGGTATTCCTCTTCCGAAACCAACGCATAATACTGATAGGTGTTTCCATACGGGCGATACCCGATATAGCCTTTCTCTTCCAGCACTCGTACGATCGTGGACAACGTGTTGTAGTGCGGCTTAGGCTCTTCCTGCAATTCCAATAACTCACGGATAAACAACGGGCCGTTCGTCCAGAAATAACTCAGGATATCTTCTTCTTTGGGAGTCAGTTTCTTCATATTCGATGTTCATTTATCAGGTGAATGCTCAAAGATAACTATAAAGTGCAATAATACAACTACGATAAATAGTTAAACTACTATATTTAGCAATAATTTAATATATAGCCCTCAAAATGCAAATATTCACTAAAGGATTCCGAAGCCTCTTCCATTTCTTCTGTAAAGCGTACCTTTGTCATATTCGTGACTTTCACAGGAATATAAACCGAAAAACACAAAAAAGATGGACAAACGAATTTTATTGCCTTTAGCAATCCTTCCCGCTTTCCAGACAGGAAACATGCAGGCAGCCGACCAACCTGCCAAACGGCCGAACATCATCCTCTTTATGGTTGACGATATGGGATGGGAAGACACTTCCCTGCCCTTCTGGACAGAAAAGACACATTATAACGAAGTCTACGAGACGCCCAACATGGAACGCCTCGCCCGCCAGGGAGTCATGTTCACCGAAGCGTATGCCAGTAGCATCAGTTCCCCGTCCCGTTGCAGCCTGATCACCGGGACGAATGCCGCCCGCCACCGTGTCACCAACTGGACGCTCCAGAAGAACAAGACGACCGACCGCAAAGACAGCCTGCTCGACATACCGGACTGGAACTATAACGGCGTCAGCCAGGTTCCGGGGACCAACAACACCTTCGTCGGGACTTCTTTCGTCCAACTCCTGAAGAACAGCGGCTACCACACGATCCACTGCGGAAAGGCCCATTTCGGCGCGATCGACACTCCGGGAGAGGACCCGCACCACTGGGGATTCGAAGTCAACATTGCCGGTCATGCCGCCGGCGGTCTGGCAAGCTATTTAGGCGAAGAGAATTACGGCCATACGAAGGATGGCAAACCAACTTCGCTGATGTCCATCCCCGGCCTCGAAAAGTATTGGGGCACGGAGACATTCGCTACCGAAGCCTTGACATTGGAGGCGATCAAGGCGCTCGACAAGGCGAAGAAATACAACCAGCCGTTCTATCTCTACATGTCCCACTATGCCATCCATATCCCGCTGAACAAAGACATGCGCTTCTACGAGAAATACAAGAAGAAAGGAATGACGGATCATGAGGCTGCCTACGCCACCCTGATCGAAGGAATGGACAAGAGCTTGGGCGACCTGATGGACTGGCTGGAAAAGAACGGGGAGGCGGACAATACGATCATCCTCTTCATGAGCGATAACGGCGGCCTTGCCTCTGAATCAGCCTGGAGGGATGGTCCGCTGCATACGCAGAACTACCCGTTGCTGAGCGGTAAAGGCTCGCTTTGCGAAGGGGGAATCCGCGAACCGATGATCGTCAGTTGGCCGGGAGTAGCCCAACCGAATACCCGTTGCGACAAATACCTGCTGATAGAAGATTTCTACCCGACTATTCTGGAAATGGCCGGAGTGAAGGACTACGAGACGGTGCAACCGATCGACGGCATCAGTTTCGTTCCTCTGCTCATCGGGACGGGCGATCCTTCCAAAGGGCGTTCCCTCTTCTGGAATATGCCGAACAACTGGGGCAACGACGGTCCGGGCATCAACTTCAACTGTGCGGTCCGCAATGGCGACTGGAAGCTGATTTACTATTACGGCACCGGTAAGAAAGAGCTGTTCAACATCTCCGACGACATCGGCGAAAAGAACGACCTTAGCACCCGTCACCCGGAAATCGTCAAACGTCTCTCCAAAGAACTCGGCGACCACCTCCGCAAAGTAGACGCCCAACGTCCGTCTTTCAAGGCGACAGGGAAGGCTTGCCCTTGGCCGGATGAGAGAAATTAATAAATAAAACGTCAATAAAACATCAACAAAAGTTGTACATATATATAACTTACATTATATTTGTCCCATGAAAAAGATAATCGCATACAAAGGGTATTATCCAGATTTTATGCCTAAACTGTCAAAGCAAGAACGCAAAAAAGTAAGGCAAGCTTTATTGTTGTTTGAAACAGAAGATAGAATACCAAGCCATTACATCAAATACATAAGAGATGGAGTTTATGAATTTCGGGTAAACTAATGGCAATAATGAGTTTCGCATCTTTTTCATCTATGACGGAGACACAATAGTCGTGTTATTCAACTGCTTCAAGAAGAAAACACAGAAAACCCCTAATAGCGAAATCGAAAAAGCGATCAGATTAAAAAATGAATATTATGAGCAAGAATGATGAGATCTATGATGTAAGTGCCGAACTCGCGAGAGAATTTGGAGAAATAGGCACTCCTGAACGGGAGAAAGCTGTTGAAAAGGCATGGGAGGAATATAACGCCCAAATCCTGTTGGATGCCCGCAAGAATGCAAGACTAACGCAAGCAGAGCTTGCTAAGCGCATAGGTGCGGACAAAGGGTATATTTCAAGAATCGAAAGAGGATTGACTGTTCCTACCGTCTCCACCCTATACCGTATAGCTGCCGCAATGGGATTAACGGTGGAACTGCGTCCTATGTAGATCGTTTTCCCTAAGCATATAGGATGAGGCATAACCCCATCTCTATCAAAAAATAGACTGAAAAGGTAGAAAAGGTTTGATATCTTTTCTACCTTTGTTGTTACTTAATGTTTAACACAAAAAGTCTTGACTATGAAGAAAAAACGAAGTTCAAGAATACAAGTTCTTGCAAGGGTAGGTATATATGTAAAGAGAGTTTCTTTGAAAAGAGGCTCTCTTTTTTGTGTTAGGGGGATTTGTGTACGGGCAGGGATATAAAAAAAGGGCATCCTCGCGGACGCCCTTTCTCATTCAATACTAAAACTCTCTATACATAATGGATTAGTATACATTAACCTTGGTAACAATAGAATTGCCGGCATTGGTTAATTTCACAATGTAAATGCCCTTTGTTACCGGTATTTGCGTATTGCCACTGATACGTGCATTGTAGACGATCTTACCGATCATGTTCACAACGGTCACCTGCAGCGGCTGAATCGGATTCACATAAATATTCCCCTTTCTTCCAAACACTTCCGTATTGGCAAGGGCTTCTTCGAGGCCGGTTGCGAAGTTTACCGTCACCTGGCAAGTTGCGGTCACGTCACCGATCTTGGCTGTGATCGTAGCCGTCCCGACTTTAAGACCCTTGACGGTTGCCTTGTTGCCATCGGCTGTCACACTGGCGATCGTCGGATCGCTGCTGCTCCATGTTACTGTTTTACCGGAAGGAGAAACAGTTGCTTTCAAAACAAACTCTTCCGTACGCGGCAACGTCTTCGAAGTCGCATCCAAAGAGATCGTAACGGTTTCATCTTCATCGCCACCGGAAGGAGGATTGCTTCCTGAGGACTTGAAGCCGATCTGGTTCTTGTCGTAGACGACAGAATAGTTGTCTGTTTCACCACCGTTTACGTAATAAACCGCACTGCTGCCACTGCCTTCGGAAGTAACTGTTGGATTAAAGCCGATTGCACTACTTGTAACGGTTTCACCTGTTTCACGGATTGTCAACTTGATTTTGCTCTTCAGGTCGCTTGCAGAAGAAGCGCCTTCCGGCAATACGGCAACCACTGTCGATTTCAGAATATTGCCTTTCGCTGGTTGGCCAGAGGTTGCCAACGTATAATTTCCGGCATCGCCAGTCGTACCCATTTTAAGCGTTACTGTTTGTTCGCCGACTGTAGCAGCTCCAAAAGTTACTTTTAACGGAACAATATCGCCACTGATGCGGTCGTTCGATGCATAATCAGTCAATTCCATATCTATCTTTCCGTTGTAGTAAGCACTAAGCGGAGTTCCGACTGTCACTTCTTTCATATCGATCTTACCGGTCAGGTTTACTTCCAAGACATAATTGTTAGCTTCACTTCCGATCAGAACCAATGGCTGAGACGGAGTGATCTTTTTGTTTTCACCTGCCTTTTTATCATCAAAGTTGAATGTAATGCCGGAGAGATCCAGGGCTACGTCCTTTCCATCTACATCTCTTAATGCAAGCGTTCCAGAGGCAAGAGTAGTTCCGTCGTAAGTCTTATCCATACCGGTTGCACTAATCGTTAAGTCAGCTGGAGCAACTTCGAGATTCAGGATTTTGACTTCATCTGCACTGATAGCCAGAATCGTTGCCTTGCCTGTTGCGACAGGAGTACAAACGATATCACCTGATGAAGCATCTGTTGAAACAGCCAACACATTGGTATTTGTCGATTCATAAGTATAACCATCTCCAACTTTCGTCACTTCGTAAGAAGCACCGTAAGGTATTTCCGTGAATGTTTCCTTATTCCAATTGCCGGCAACAGCAGCTTTCGTCTGCATAGGCGCTTTAAACGAAGATGCTGTAACAGAAGAAGTAGAAATCTTATTCAAACTCTGGCCTATCACCTTGCCACTTGCATCCAAAATATTAGCATAGCCATCTGTTCCTACTTCAGAAGCTTTCAATCCGGTGTAACCGGCTTCATCTACGATCATTGCCTTTTTGTCACTTGACGTACCATAGACGACCGCTTTCGGAGTACCCAACTCTACTGTCAACATGCCCGAAACCGTCGTAAGTGCATAGTTCGTACACTTGGCAGCATCCATTGCCAGATTCAAGGTAGTGCCCTCTTCTGTAACAGTGAACGCACCGGTATAAACACTGCTCAATGTTTCGCCATTCACCAAGCCTGTTGCTTCGAATTCATATTTCGTATAACGCTGGTTCCACATGCGGGTCACATCTTTTACCTTAACAGAAAGCGGAGCTTTCGTGATCTTGCCTGTCACGTTTGTAGGCTGGATCAGAGTGTAGTTGTCTGCACCTGTACCCGTCAATGTCAATTCAGGCATCAGGACTTTCACACTCTCACTCGCATTCTTGCTTGCGAAGCTCAACGTCAGACCTTCTGTTTTGACAGCAACACCGTTAGCTGCACCGGACAATGTAAAGGTCGGAAGTGTCGTGATAGCTGTTGTCCCATCATACACTTTCGTGATTTCACCTACCGCAACAGTGACCGGTTTCGGAGTGATTTCAATTGTCTTAGTGGCTACGGCAGCAGAGTGAGTTGCATCGGCAGCACGTGCTACAGTCAAAGTAACTTTACCGACTCCGGTAGCTTTCAGCTTGCCATCTGCAATCGTTGCCGGATCGCTCTCAGCTACGCTATAGGTATATGCTCCTGTTGCAGCACTTTTGTCGCTTGTAGCAGACAATGTCATTTCGTTACCATAAACCATTGTAGGCAAAACAGATTTTCCGAAAGAAACGACCTGCGGAGTCAAGGCATCAACAGCAATGGTGATCGCTTTACTTTCTCCAGTCTTGTCACCTGCCGTAGCAGAAGCCTTAACAGAATAAGTAGTACCGGCAGAAACATCAAACTTACCGGTATAGAAACCATCATCGCCTAAAGTGGCAGTAACATCCGTGCTTCCCTGAACAAACTTAACAGAAGAAATCGCCTTGGCGCCACCGGCATGGATCAATTTGGCTTTCAATTGGATTTCCTTAGCCGAATTATCACTCTTCAACACGGTCTTTGCTTCCGTCAGTTCGATTACAGGATTAACAGCACTGACTGTCAATGTCCCCTTCGTAAAAGTGATCTCATAGTTATCGGAAGTCAGACCGTAAGGTATGATATCGTAACCACCTTCTTTCACTAACGAGTCTTTGGTTGCGGAGCAAGTGAATTTCAGGATTCCATCAAGTTGGTCACCTTCAACCAGATCGGTAGTTGTCGCTGTAAATTCAGGGTTCTCCTCACCATAATTACGCGATTTGGCAGCAGCCGTAACAGTTGCAACTTTCGGAGCAACCTTTACTTTTACAAATGTGATCGGGGCCAGTTCGTAGAATGCGGCAGAGTCACCACTTAAAGTAGCTGTAACGATGACCTCTTTGTTTTCTCCAGCATTTGCATCAACCAGTTCACCAGTAGGGCTTGCTGCCAAATCCAAACCGGTCTTATCACCTAACTTACCGGAGAATTTCAATGTCTCCTTTGTTAGAGTTATGGTCTTCGCGCCATCATACGTTTTATCCGTAGCCTTCAAACCTCCAGTCAATGTAACCTTACGTTTGGTGACTTTCAGGGTTTGCTTATTGGCGGCATCTTCGTCATAAGTGAAGTTGCCATTATTTTTATCAGCGTCATCTATCTTACCATCACCATTCGTATCTTTTTTAACTCTCAATTCAAAAGTAACAGTACCCGGTTTCTTGATAGTCAGAACGCCACCATTGAGTATTACGACTTCACTCGTACCTGATATCGAAACTTCCGTACCCGGCAAGTTGAATGCCAGCGTGATAGGTTCCGTACCAAACACTACGCTATCCGGAAGGTTAGTGATCTTGGCCAATGTTGTCTGGAAAGAATCAATGGAATAAGTGTCGTTTGCAAAGCTCAATACCTTAACGACTTTACCAGCCTTCAATAATTCTTTTGCAACCTCTTTGTTAGAGGCGATAACGCCGTCTTTACATTCGATAGAGAAAGTCTTACTGGAAAGGTCGGCCTTGCTTGTAGCCTTGTTCATTTCAGCAACAACGGCAGTAGATATAGTATCGACAACCAAAACACCTCCGGCTTCGATAGCGGACATGATGGATGCTGCCGGGATATTTAATGTACCGTTGTTTGTCAGTTTACAACCTTCAGCAATGGTTAGCCCTTTATTCAAAGCCCAAACATTTCCTTTCTGAATTGTGAAATCTTTAATATCAGTTGCATCTTTTTGGCTAAAAGAACCCACATTAGCTACAGCACCATTCAAGACTACATTCTGAATACCCTCACTTACACCAACAACGGGAGTATTTGTACACTTATCATCAAACGAGAAAGAAATTTTTTCTGCTGTCGGAACAGGGTAAGAACCTGTTTGCCACTGATAAGTTGCACCTAAATAAACATATTTAGTTTCAGCATCTTCTGGAAAAGAACAGCCTTTGAAATCCATACTTACTGTTCCAACCTTACCACGATTGACAGCTGCTATTTCTAAAGGCCAATTTGTTGCTTTTACAAACTTACAGCCAGTAGCTTCTATTTTCACATTATCAGAGCGTCCATTAGAACCTGTACCCAATAGAGCTGCACACTCAACATTCTCCAATATGGCAGTTACATTTCTTGAATAAGAATAACTGTATCCACCCCCAACAAAAAGATCACCTGCAATTTTACCATTTGTCATCTTAAAGTTGGTTGTTTCAACACCATTAGCAATAGTTGCATAGTCGGTTTGTTCTGTTTGTCCAATACCAACCGGAGCATAGCCACCGCCTAATATATATGTTAATTGTGTGTTGTTCCCAATGATCTCAACATTCACTTCTTTTGCTTTAGCATACATTAAACCAGCAGAAATTAAATAACGAACTTTTGCATTCTCAATTTTAACGACTGCTTTGCCTGTAATATCTGCCGTTTGTCTTTTTGCTGCATCAAAACCCTGCTTTGGACCATAGCCTCCGCCAACCAGCAAATTGATAATCTCGCCACCAATAACAGTAACATTAGCATTCTTCACATTTCCTAAATAACCACCACCGATAATCATTTCCACCTTACCGCTCTTCATGGTTACATTTGAAGATTCAACATCACCAAATTTAGCACCACCGAAAATAATCGGGTTCTTAGCAGTTGCGACTTCCAGTACATCATTTGTTCCGGCACTGATTTTAACTTTATCGTTACCCGATGCTTCTACTGTAACAGGATTACCATTCGCATATATTAATGTATAGCCTTCACTTAAAGTCTTATCTGTATAAAAATTTGTAACATATTCCATCTGCAATTTCGAGTTCGTCCAATAGCGCATCTCCTTAGAACTTGCCCCCTGTACACCGACATAGGAAGTCCAATCGTTAGGACCTTCAACCAATTGAGCTGGTTCCGTTGTCGTATCTTCGGACCAAATTTTGGATTGTTCGGCAAAAGAAGAATTTTCATCGAAAGTGAATCTACGAGGATATTCAGGACTTCCTTTATCTACATTTACACCGCCCCAAGTATTATCCTTCGTATGCAAACTTCTTGCTTCTACCTCCGAATGGACAAGCAGACCGGCATTTGCATTACTATCCAAAGTAACATTCTGAAAATACGTTTTCATTTTGGATTGAACATTGACACCTGATCCTTTAGATCCTTTAACACAAAGATCTGCCAACATGACAAAATCACCATCAGTAGCGACAGTTCCCTCTATGGATATCAGATTGGCTTTGCTACCTGTTGCCCAACTTACGTCTGATTTTGCACTCAATGTCGTCAAAAGCTCTCCTGATTCATTTTTTAATCCGCCCAATGTCAACGGTTTGGTGATCACCAATTGTTCCGAAAGAGAATACTCTCCTTTGCCCAGATTCAAAATAGAACCAGCCGGCAGATTAGCAACCGTAGCTGCATCCAACTTATAGGAACCTTCGGAGCTTGTCAAATATACATTAACCGAATGCAGGGTTGCATTTATGGTAAGTTCCGGCTTATTGGCTATTGCCCCAAAAGGAGTATACTTTTGAAGGTCACTCATGCTTGTAGCCGTTATAGCCATCTCATTATAATAGATGTCAATATTTTCCATATTTACCGTACCCTTCTCTGCCCCAGTAAATGTGATACGTCCGTTATTAAGAACTAAGTTCTTCAACGTAGCCGTACCAATATTCTTTTCCGTATCATCCGCCGGAGAATTGAAGTAGATCGATCCTGCAAATTTTTCTCCTTCCGGAGCGTTGAATACAAGATTATTCAAAGTCACATGGTCTCCCAAGACTTCGATCACCTTGTTTACTTCCTTTTTACAAGTAATGGTTAGATTCTGAATCTTTACATTATCTCCATGAATCGTGATCAGATTCTGGTCTACCCAGTTTCCGTTAACAGCATCTGTTGAAGAATAAATCTTTACAGCTGAAGACTCTGTACCACCTCCGACAATTTCGACATTGTCACGGGTAATAGCCAAATAATTTCCGTCTTCGGTAGTCGCATCAGTCCTTTCGATGTTATAATCACCCGGAGCAACAGTGATAACAAGCTTATCGGTTCCTCCCAATTTATTGGCTGCTTGTACCGCAGCTTTCAATGTTTTAAAGGCTTTTTGGGTATCTGCCTCTGTACGAGCTGCATCGACTGTCCAGAAAATATCTGCCGCCTGCAACCACCCCACACTCGTCACCGCCATAAAGACGGCGAACAACATAAGTAATCTTTTCTTCATAACTTTTTTAATTAAAGCATTAATAATGAGTTTATTGAATGATATTATACTCTCTCTGCTCCAATCGCTTTATTAACTTACCCCATACGCACGTTTATCATCTAACAGAAGTTAACAGGTGTGATTTTATGTACTTTGACGACCGAAAACGATCGTTTTTTTTAGTCATTTTTTGTCTGGATGCGGGTTTGGAGAGTTTTTAGGCAAAAATCGACGATAACTATTGATAATTAAGGCGTATTTATTTTTGAAAAAGTTTGGAGGATTGAAAAATAATGTTGACTTTTGATGACTAAAATAAACGATCGTTTTTTTTAGTCATTTTTAGGATAGATTTTTGATTTGCAAATAAGGTTTGATTATCAAAATATATTAGTATTTCAGGAAAAACGCTTACGTTTTTTCACAAAAACCTGCCGACAGTTTTCTAAATGTATTTTCACAAAACAGCATTTTCGGAATAAGTTTCCGCAGATTCCGCATGTCCGCCCTATACAGTTTTTGGCTGGTAAGATTTACTGTTTTTCAAGCTGTTACGTTTATATTTTCCTTGCATGACCCGCACGATCAGACAAACTTCTCTCTCTTCTGTAAGTTCAGGAGGCCGATCAGCATCCAGACAATGCCGGCGGTGAGAAGGAAGATGCGGCTTTTGATGATGATACCTTCCCAGATGACCGGCAGGAAATTGCGGGGGATGGAGAAGGGATTGAGGAGGATATTCCAGAAGGAACGTTCGATAAGGGGCGTGTTGCTGAAGATCAGCAGGGCGATGCCGATGACGATCATCAGAACGGCAGTCCCGTTGCCGCTGCGGGTGATGGTGGAAAACATGAAGGCGAGGTTCCCGAAGAAAAGGATCGGGAACATCAGCTGCGCCGACATCTCAAGAGGATTGACGGGATAGAGCAAGAGCGTAGCCAGCCAGGAGAAGACGACCAGGATCGCGAAGACCGCCACATAGATCATCATAAGGCGGATGCCCCATACCTTATATTTATAGTCGGGGATGCCGAACAGGATTTCCAGTATCCGGCTGTCCTCATCGTTCTGGATGCCGAAAACGGCAGGGTAGAACACCAACAGGACACAAGGGAACATCAGGAGGTTATAGACCACCCCTTCGTTGACCTCCGACCGGCTCCAGGCGGTCTGGAACATGAAATAGCCAAAGAACAGGAACGCCGCCAGCAGGAACCAGATGAATTTCCCGGCAAAGATGATCTTCAGGTTATATTTAACCAGGCGGGGCAAGAGGGATATGAATTGTTTCAGTGTCATAATGATTTATGATTTGAGATTTATAATTTATGATTGATCACCGACGCATAAATTATAAATCATAAATTTTTAAAGTCCTTTCAACAAGCAAAGATAAGCATCTTCCAGGTTCGGTTCCACCTGTACCGCCCCCAGATAAGGAGAGGCGGACGAGAGGTAACGGACGCGGATCCGGTCGTCCCTCTGGATATGGTTGACGATGCGGGACTTATCCAATGCCTGTTCAAATTCTATCTTATCGATATCGAACTGCCAGACTTTTCCTGCCGCCATGCCGACCATATCGACCGGATCGCCGAAATACTTGAGGCTGCCCTTATTGATCACGGCCACCTGGCTGCACGAGCTGGATATGTCTTCGATGATATGGGTGGAGAAGATCACGATGCGATCCTTGCTCAACTCCACCAACAGGTTACGGAAGCGGATGCGCTCGCGCGGGTCGAGTCCGGCAGTCGGTTCGTCCACCACCAAGATGCGCGGCAGGTGCAGCAGGATGAGGGCGATGCCGATACGCTGTTTCATACCACCGGAGAAAGAACCGATCTTCTCGTCCTTGCGGTCGTACATATGGACAGCTTTCAGGACATATTCGAGGCGTTCGCGGCGGACAGTACTGTCGACGAGGCCCTTCAGGATCGCCTGGTAGTCGAGAAATTCCCAGGACGACATGTTCTCGTACGTCCCGAACTCCTGGGGCAGGAAACCGATCAGGCTCTGCAACTCCTCCCGGTAGACACGCGTGTCCAATCCGTTGATCCAGATACTGCCGTAGCTCTGCTCCAGGATGCCGCAGACGATACGCATCAGCGTCGACTTGCCTGCCCCGTTGGGCCCCAACAAGCCGAACATGCCGGTACGGATCTCGAACGATACGCCACGGAGCGCCTTGAACGGACGCTTCCGCCTGCCGATCAAAGGAATCCCCTTGACCATGCGGAACCACGAACGGCGTAGCCCGGCGAAACGCCCCTTCACACGCTCGATATTGATCTCCTTCTCGTAGAGATAGCCCGAAGTTACGTAGACAGCGATACAGAACGCCCACACCAGCCCGACCGTCCCCACCAGGTTCGGATTGTCCAACCTGCGGAACAGGCCGAAGAGGATCAGCGGCGGGATGCTCCAGAAGAGGATGCGGTTGAGATGCTTCACCGCCCGGCTCCCCGCAAACCGCCAGTAGAGGTATTCGCGTACCTTCCGCCACAGGTAAAGGGCAGCCGCATAGACCGCGAAGGAAAGGATAAAGATCCACAGCCGGCTGTCGGCAAAGAACCAGGTGAACCAGATCCCGAACCCTAAAAGGGCAAACTGCCAGCTCACATTTATAAAGTCTTTCAACGAATGGCATTCGCCGTCGATCCCCAACCGCCGGCGGATCAGCCGGCCGCTCCGCCACTGGCGGCTGACGCGTCCCGGCCAATCGTATATCTTCACCAAGTTGCGGACGGAAATCCGGATGTCCGCCTCCGGGTCGATCACCTTCGAACGGGCGCGGCGCAGGCTTGCCTGCATAAAATAGGTCACGCCCGGAATACCGGCCGACAAGACCACCCCGTAGACGGACTGCCACAGGAGGCTGCCGCCATAGAGGCAGATACAGCCCGCACCCGCCACAAAGAGCACGCCGTGCAACCCCCATATCTTCGGAGAAAGACCGCGATACCACGCCAACGTATTTTCCAGCCCCATGCAGACGGTAGGGATCAGGATCAGCGTCAGCAACGCCGAGAAGGAAAGACCGCCGATCACGGTGATGGCAAACGGCGCCCCAATCGCCCCGGCATACTCCGAGTTGCCCATCGCCATGGGGAACAGGGCCACAATGGTCGTGATGGAGGTGATCAGGATCGGACGGATACGCGACAACCCGGCCGTCATCAACGCCCGGTTGCGGCGATACCCGCGCCGGCGCAGGATGTTGGCATAGTCGATCAGGATAATGCCATTGTTGACCACCACTCCCAGCAGGATCAGGAAGCCGACCATCACGTTGGCATTGTTCAGCAAGCTGTTGCCCGTCAGCAACAAGGCCAGCAGCGAACCGATCGCAGCCAGCGGGATGGAGAACAGCAGAACGAACGGCGTCGCAAAGGACTCGAACACCGAAGCCAGGATCATAAAGATCAGGATAAAGGCCGCCAACAGCAGGAACTTGAAGTCGGCCAGCATCTCTTCTTCATGAAACACCTCGACCGCCACGCCCGAAGGCAAGTTATAGCCCGACACCAACCGGTCGATATCCGAACGGTAGCCTTCGAGGAGGTCTTTCGACTCTTCGACGTCGCGCGAGAAAGAATAGAACAGCTCGATCTGCTTGTCCTGGTTCACACGGGTGATGCGGGCACGTCCGCGTCCATAGTCGACGGAAGCGATATCCTGCAACCTGTGCAAGCCGCCGGAAGCGCCCGGTATGCGGACTTCGCGCAGGTCGTCCACCGTCTTTTCCCGCTCCTTCTCCGCCTCCCGCTCTTCTTCCGTGCCGTTCGAACGGTTGCGGATGATGATATCGTAGGTGTCTTCCCCCACCTTGAAGGAAGTGCCGGACGAAATCTCCGGATTCAACGACGTGAGGCCGGAGGCTATGTTCTGGCGGGAGATATCGTAGGAGGTCAGCAGGACCGGATCGAAACCGAGGCGGATCTCCGGCTGGCGGCTGTTGTAGGAGACACGGGTAGTGCGGATGAACTCCTGTTCGTCGAGGTAATAGCGGAAATCCTCCGCCACCCGCTGCATAAGGTCGAAATCGGAGCCTTTGATCACGATGCGTTCGCGGTTGTCGCCGATCCCCAAGAGGCGCATGAAGCCGGACATGCCTGACATGCCGCCTCCACCTTCCAAGACGGATCCTTGCCCGCCGCCGCTCCCGGCTTCGGAAAGGGATATTTCAGCGCCATTCACATTCCGCAGACGGGTTTGCACGTCGGACTTGATGTCGGAGATGCTGCGTCTCCCGATCTCCCGGTAATCTTCCCTGAGGACGAACGTCAGCTCGGCATCCGTTTCCCGGACACGGCTGATGAGGTCTTGCTTCTCCGGGAACCCGGCAAGGCGTCCTTCTATGACACGGACCACCTCGTCGGCATTCTCCAACGTGCTGCCGGTCGGCATCGTCACATAGATGCCGAACCGGTCGCTCTCCACCTCTTTCCGGTCCTGGATATCCAGGGAGACAGAGAGGATCAGGCAAAGGAACAGCAGGATGACGGCCCCGAAGACCGTCACGCCGGGATTCCGCATACAGGTCTTCAACAGCACCAGATAGATCTGTACCGGCCGCTGCGTGACAGACACCTTCTCATAAAAGACAGTGTCCCCGCCCTTGAGCCGGGACCGCATCGGTTCGAGCCATTTACGGAATCCTTCGAGACGACCTGTCTTTTTACGGCTCCGCGTCAAGCGCGGGGACACAGGACGCGGGGACAGGGAAGGGCGGCGCAACACCGTATAGGTGGCCATCGGGATGAAAAGAAGGGCGACGGCCAGGGAGATCAGGAGGGTCGAGATGATGGAGACGCCGATATGGTGGCCCATCAACTTGATCAGGAAATTGTCGGAAAAGACGAAGGGCAGGAAGACCGTGACCGTCGTCAAGGTGGCGGCGAGGATGGAACGCCAGACTTCGCGCGTCCCTTGCGTCACGGAACGTTCGGGCGTGCTTCCGGCGGCATTGAGGCGGTAGATGTTCTCCAATACCACCACGCTATTGTCCAGCAACATGCCGATCGCCAGCGCCATGCCGACCAGCGTAAGGCTGTTGATCGTAATCCCCGCCCCGTAGAAGAAATTGAACGCCGTATAGACGGAGATCGGGATGGACAGGGCGATGAAGAACACCAACCGGAGGTTCTTCAGGAAGAGCCAGAGGATGACGACGGCAAGCAGGCCGCCGACGAAAGCGAGACGGATAATCTGGTCGATATTGTCTTCCATCGTCTCGGCCTGGTTGTTCTCCACCACGATCGTCAGGTCGAGCGGGGCAAGCCGTTCGTTCAGGCGGTCGACCACTTCGACCGTCCGGTGGGAAAGCCCGATCAGGTTCGCCTGCGAATCGGCAAGCAGGGAGACGGAGACGGCCTCTTTCCCGTTCACGCGGCTATAGCTCGTCTCTTCCTTCATATCGAAGAAAATCGTCGCAATGTCCTTCAGCAGGACGGGACCGGGAGCGACGACGATGTTTTCGAGGTCGGAGACTTCGGTATAAGGCGAGTTGACATGGACGAAGTATTTCCCGTCCGGCTCGTTGGCATAGCCGACGAAGGCCTTCTCCTCGGTATTCTGCGTCAGGAGGCTGCCGATACCGGAAGGAGTCAGATTAAGGGCTTTGCAGGCATCGGGATCGAGCTGCACCTCGATGGCCTTCTCACGTCCGCCATAGACATTGACGGAGGCGATGCCGTCGATGTTTTCCAGATCGGGCCGTATCTCTTTCTCCACTAAGTTACGGACGCGGTCCGTACCGCCCGACCCGCGCACCTGAAGCGACATGAAGCCGCCGCTGAGCATCGAGACATCGACCTTCCGCACCTGTACCGTAAAGCCTTCGGGAAGCGAGGAGGCGGTCTCGTTGATCTTCTCCTGCAACTTCAGGGCGGTGATCTTGAAGTTGACATTCGGCTTGAAGTCGATCTTGATGGAAGACTGGCGGCTGTCGATCCGGGATTCGATCTGCTCCACCCCGCCGATCGTGCCGATGGCTCCTTCGAGGGGGATCACGACCTCCGACTCCACATACGACGGGTCCATATCCTGCGACGACGCGACCTGCACGAACAGCATCGGAAGCTCCGCATTGGGCAACAGCTCGACCGGCAACTGCTTGTACGACACGTAGCCCAACCCCGTCAGGGCTATGAACAGCATGCAGATGGCAATCCTTCTATGTAGTAAAAAATTCATATCGCTTTTCTTTATGATCATTCATGACAAATATCCGAACGGCGGGCGGTTTGCCCTCCGAACCTCTTCGGGAACCCCAACGGCAGGCCGTTTGCCCTTCCAAAGGGCTTCGGGAACCCCAACGGCGGGCGGTTCACCCTTCCGAAGGGCTTCGGAACCTCCAACGGCAGGCGGTTTGCCCTTCCGAAGGGCTTCGGAACCTCCAACGGCGGGCGGTTCGGCCTCGGAACCAAGGTTCGCGCCTCCAACGGCCCGCCGTTCACCTTCCCGAACCCCTTCGGCGCCTCCAACGGCAGGCGATCCACCTTCCCGAACCCCGTGTTATACTTTCTTTTAGGCACGGATTTCACGGATTACGCGGATTTCACGGATTTTTCTTTATCTTTTCCGTGTAATCCGTGAAATCCGTGCCTAAAATCATAACATAACGTAAGCTATGACCGAATTTTCGGACAGTCTCCCCCGGAAATACGGTTTTTCCCCCTTTTCATCCTTTCAAACACATCATACACACAGGGGATCACCACCAAGCTCATGACGGTCGAAGTCACCAACCCGCCGATCACCGCGATCGCCATAGGCGAACGGAGCGAAGCGCCTTCGCCGAAGCCGAACGTCATCGGCAGGAGGGCGAGGATCGTCGTGAGCGTCGTCATCAGGATCGGGCGGATACGCTGCTGGCCGGATTCGACGATGGCATCCGTCAGCTCCATCCCCGACTGTTTCAACTGGTTGATGCGGTCGACCAGGATAATCGAGTTGTTCACCGCGATACCGACCAGCATCACGATGCCGATCACTCCCATCATGTTGATCGTCGTCCCCGTCAGGAAGAACAGCAGGACCGCTCCTACCACCGCCAACGGGATCGTCAACAGGATCGTGAAGGGGTGCAACAGCGACTCGAACTGCGAGGCGAGCACCATATAGACCAGGATCACCGAGAGGACAAGGGCGAACATCAGGCTGTTCATGGATTCCTGCCGCTTCTCTTCCTCGCCGGTGACGGTAACCGAGTAGTCGGCAGGCAGGTCGATATCTTTCACGGCAAGGCGTATCCCGTCCGCCACCTTGTCGAGCGAATAGCCCGCACCGAGGTCGGCCGTCACCTTGCCGATGCGGTTCTGCCCGCGCCGGAAGATTTCTTTCGGAGCCTGCGAACGGGTGATCGTGGCGATCTCCTGCAGGCGGAACTCTTTCTCGCCGTTTCGTATGACCAACCCGCCGAGGTCGTGCAAGGTGATATCGGGCACCTTGATCAGGATATCCCGCATCTCTCCCCGGTATTCCATCTTGCCGGATTCGAGACCGCCGAGCTGCTGCTTCAACTGTTCGATGACGGTCGAGACGCTGACATTATGGATGCCGGCAACCGTACGGTCGACGGAGACCGTTACCTCCGGGGCGCCGTCTTCGACGGACGAACGGAGGTTATAGATTCCGGGAATGCCGGCTATCCGTTCCATTACTTCAGCGGTGACGGCGCCGATCTCGTCCAGCTCCTCCCCCTTCACCTCGACCACGATAGGGGCTCCTTCGCTTCCCAAAAGGGAACTGAGGGAGTTCTCTTCCTGTTTCAGGGTGACTTCCAGCCCTTCGGTGTCCTCGGTCGTCCGGACGAACCGCGCCATCACCTCTTCGGGCGGAACCGGGCAGGAGGGAGAAAGGATCACTTTCATGACAGCCGTGTTCTCGCCTTCGAATATATCATTCTCCGAACCGCTGCCCGATCCGATATGGCTGTAGACCGTACACAGGGAGTCCTGCGAGACAGCACGCATCAGCTCCTCCAAATTCCCGACAGCCGAAGCGGTGCGCTCCAACGGGGTCCCCTCCGGCAACTTGATAACGGCGGAGAAGGCCCTGCTCCCTGCTCTCGGCATGAACTCCGTACCGATAAAGGGAACCAACAACCCCGCTATCACCAACAACAGCAAAGCGCAGCCGATCACCCCCCAACGGCGGCGGAGCAGGGTGCGCAACAAGGGACTGTAAGCGGCAATCCGGATCCCTTGTCCCCGCGCCCGACGCGGGGAAGCAGGCGAACCGGCACTATCACCGTCGGTTTCCTTGCGATCACGCGTCAAGCGCGAGAAAGGGTTGGGACGTCCGGTAATCCGGTCGTATAGCATCGGGATCACCCCTATAGCCACAAACAACGACGATACCAGCGAGAACGTCACCGTCCAGGCCTGATCCTTGAACAGTTCTCCGGAGGCGCCATGCAGGTAGACGATCGGCAGGAAGACGACGATCGTCGTCAGCGTCGAGGCCATGACCGCACCGGCCACCTCGGAGGTTCCCGTTATGGCGGCCTCACGCACCGTCATCCCTTTCTCTTGGTTACGGAAAATGCTTTCGATCACCACGATCGCATTGTCCACCAGCATACCGGCTCCGAGGGCCAATCCGCCGAGCGTCATGATATTCAGCGTAAGATGGTTGAAGAACATCAGGTTGAACGTGGCGACAATGGAAATAGGGATCGCCAGGCTGACGATCAGCGTCGTCCCCAGGCGGCGTAGGAAGACGAACAGGATCACCACCGCGAGGATAATCCCCAGGACGGCACTGCTCTTCACCTCCCCTATCGCGTTCTTGATAAAGGTTCCCTGGTTCGTGATCACCTGGAAACGGTAGCCGGGCAACGCCTGCTCGATAACCGCCAACCGGCGGATCACGCCATCGACGACCTTCACCGTATTGAAACGCATCTCCTTATAAACGGATAACCCGATACTGCGCTCGCCATTGATGCGGACAATATTTTCCGGGCGGGCATTCTCGAAGCTGACGGTAGCGACTTCGCGCAGGAAGATCGGAGCTTTGTCCGCAGACGATGAAACGACCGCGCCGGAAGTCCCCGCTGCTGCCGTCCCGCCCGTCTCGGCCGTAACCGGCTTGTAGCCGACAATCAGATTCTCGAAATCGCGCTCCGTCGCAAACAGGCTCGAACTCTTGACGATGTATTGCAAGCCCAACTCGCTGACACGGCCGCCGGATATGCTTTGGTTGTTCGCCTCTATCTTGGAAGACAGGTCATTTATCGTCAGCTTGAAGGCATCCAATTTATAAGGGTCGGTGCGGATCGTCAGCGTACTGACCTCGTCACCCGACAGCGTGACATCCGCCACCCCTTCCAGACGGATCAACTCGTTACGGATATAACTCTCCGCCACCTTCCGAAGCTCCGCCATATCGGTAATGCTGCGGTGCGAAAGTCCGATCAGGACGACGGGGGACTGGTTCGGATCGTGCTGCGTGATCTTGAGTTCGGTGATATCCTTGTTCTGGGCAAAAGGGTTCATGGCTTTCTGCAGGTCGAGAAAAGCCTCGTCCATATCTTTCTTCCAGGTGTACTCGACCGTGATGCGGGCGGAACCGGCACGGATCACGGACGATACCTGTGTCACGTCGCTCTGCCGGATCGCCATCGACTCCATGTTCTTGACAAACTGCTTCTCGATCTCCTCCGGCGGACGTTCACCTGCCTTCAGCTCGATGAAGAGGCGGGGATTATTCAGGTCGGGCAACAGGTCGACCGCCAACTGGTCGTACGAAATCTTGCCCAACAGCAGGATCGCCAGTACCAGCATACAGATCGTAACCGGTTTGCTTACCGCAAATTTGATCATCCTTTTCATCTCTGAACCTTTACCTTTGCATTCTCTTTCAATGTCTCGAAACCTTTCACCACCAGGTTATCGTTCTCTTTCAGCCCTTCCAGCACCTGGATGCTCTTGTCGTCCTCCAGCCCGGTCTTGAGCTCGCGGAGCAAAGCCGTGTTCTTCTCGACGACATAAACGTATTTGACACGGCGGTTGGACTGGATCACGTCTTTCGGTATGATGATGGCACTGTCCGCCTTGTCCACCACGATATCCGCTTTGACGAACATACCGGGACGGAGCTTCAACCCCTCGTTCCGGATCAGTATCTTCCCTTTGAAGGTACGGGTTTCGGAACTGATGGCGGGCGACAGTTCGCTGATCACTCCCCGGATCGTATCTTCGGGCAACGTATAATGGGTGATATAGACCGGCTGGTCCGCTTTCACATACCCGATAGCGCTTTCCGGCAGGTTGATATCCATGTACATGCGGGCATAGTCCATGATGCCGGCTACCGGTTTTCCCTGTTCGATACGGACATCGGACGTGTAGTGGGGCAGGTCCACGATCACCCCGTCGAAAGGCGCTCTGACATTCATCTTCTCCAGATTGAGCTTGCCGTTCTCGTAGTCGTAGCGGGCGTTCGTCACCTTCACTTCCGTGTTACGCATTTCGCTAAGCGTCACACCGCCTTTCTCATACAGGGCTTTCTGCTTCACCTGTTCCTGCTCGGCTATTTCGAGGCTCAACTCCTTGGCGTCGATAGCGATGCCGTTTTCGTATTCCCGGTCTTCCAGGCGGACGATCAGTTGTCCTTTGGAGACGATATCGCCCAGTTTAAAGGGCTTGCCTGTACGGGGATTGGTTTGCAGCTTATAGAGGCCGCTCATTTCGGAATTGAGCGTTACCCCGCAGGTTGGCTGTGCCGTCCCGGTCGTATTGACCAGCTTGCTGATAGAGCCTTTCTTCAATTCCGTTACCGACACGGGCGTGGCGATATCGTTCTGCGTACTCTGCGGCTGATGATTGCAACCGGTCGCCAACAGGGCAAACAATAAGAGGGATGTGACTGTATAGTTCATATTCATACTACTTTTTCGTTACTAAATCTTCCATCGGGACAATGGGCACATCGTGCTCGAAGTCGTAGAGGGAAAGTATCTTGAGGTTCAACAATTCGATCTTATAATTGATAAGCGCCTGCGTATAGGCGATCTTTTTATTCGAAAGCTGGGTCTGGAACTGGTTCATGTCCATACCGGTGATATCGCCCTCCCGGTAACGGGTCAGGTTCAGGTCGTAGGTACGCTGCGCATTCGCGACGTTCTGCTCGGCTATCTTGATCTGCGAAAGCAGGTTCTCCAGGCTGCGCCAGGTCTGGCGGATGTTCAGTTCGATGCTGACCTTGTCTTCATGGAACTCCAGTTGGTTGATCTTCCGGGCTACTTCCTGCGCCTTGACACGGGCTTTCTTCTCTCCCCAGTCGAAGATCGGGACACTGAAGCTGATGGCGACACGCGGGTTCTGCGTCGGGTTATTATATATCTTTTCCAGATGGCGGTTATCGCCGATCAGGCCGAAGGAAAGGGAGATGTCGCCCTTGAACTCGTTCAGAGCCTTCGTCTTGATCATATCGAATGCCAGTTCTTTGCTCTCGATCTCCCGCTGACGCAGTTCCAGGCGCGATTCGAGGCCATGCTGTATCGCCTTTTGCAGATTCACTTCCACCGGCTTGATCTTTACTTCGGCAAAGACCATGATGTCCTCGTCCAGGTCCATCCCCAACGTCTGCTTCAACTGGTCTTTCGAGTTTTCGAGCGATACCTGCTGCTCTTCTAGGGAAGAGCGTGCGGAGGCGAGGTTCACTTCCGCCTGGAACAGCTCATCGCGGGCAGCCAGGTCGGCTTCCACCTTATTCTTGATAATCTCGTAGCTTTGCTGCGCATTGGTCAGTTCCTCTTTCGTAATCGCCAGCTGGCTTTGTGCCATATAGACGGAATAGAACTGTTGGGTAATATCCTTTTCCGTACTCAACCGTTGCAGGGCGTAGCTGATGTTGGCATTCTCATAATCGTATTCGATCTGTTGCAGTTCCATCTTACGCTTGTTATAAGTAAAGACGGGTTGCGAGAGTTGCAGGTAGAGGTCGTTGCTGAATGCCTTGTTACTGGTCTTCGTCCCGTCGATATTGGAGTTGTTATCCTGCCAGCCGAAACGGTTGATCAACGAGAGGACACCATCCGTCCACAAGATCGGCTGGTCCACCTGGAACGTTCCGGTCGTACTGAACCGCTCGTTCGTGTACCACTGGGACAGGCGGTTGTCGAAACTGCGGCTCTTGCTGTAATCCACCGGATTGAGGTTCAACGAGAACTTCGACTTCAGGGAAGCCCGCTGTGCAACCAGGTTCTGCTGATAGCGCTCCAGGTTCATGTGGGAACGGCGCAGGGAAGGGCTATGCGCTTCCGCTATATCCATCGCCTTCTCGATCGTCAGCGAGACCTGTCCCTGCGACGGGACAGACACCCCTAAGCAAACGGCGGCCGTCAGCATTATCTTTTTCATGGATAGTAACTCTCTTCGTATCATGTATCTAATTCTATTAATATCGTTTTACTATTTTGACCGCATCGGCCGTCACGCTCCGTAGCTTGCACTCGTTCGTCAGGGTGATCCGGACCGTATCCGAACCGAAATAGTAGGCGCCTATGGGTTCCCAGCCTTCATTCGCCCTTTTCAGGTCTATGTAAGCATCTTCGTTTTCCTCGTCATACTCCACCTTAAAGTGGTATTCCCCGCCGGCCTGTTTATTATATTTCAGCTCATTGTCTTTGGAGACATAATAGTAGACGTCGTATTGCCCGGCAGAAGGGACCGGGACTTTCCAGGTCGCCGTCTGGCTGCCGTTGCCGCTCTTGATCACATAGGCGGACCGGATATAACGGCCATAGTAGGCGGCATTCGTCGTAGCCGTCCACTGCAACGGGGCACGCCAGGGAGAGACACCGGCATACTTGAAAGAGGTATCTTCCACCTTGTCGAGCCATTTGGGCAGAAGTCCGACCACGGCCGGTTCGGACAGGGAGAAAAGAGGATCTTCATTATCCACGATCACCTCCCCTTCCGCTACGGGAGAAAAGTCCGCAACGATGAAATCCCCTTCGGCATCGACCGCCCTCTCCCGCTCTTCCCGGATGTCGGTGACAGGCAGGTTCAGGACATTCGGCAAGTTGCCGGCTATCAGCGTATTCACATCCACCTGTCGAGGCGCTTCCTCCCAGACCGTTACCAGCAGCTTGGTCTGACGGGCGGCAAGAGGCAGTTTACGGCTCGTACGCGGATCGATATCCGGGCCATAGCCTCCGGCCTGTATATCGAGTTGAAGCATGCCGTCGTGATCGGAATTATTGCTGACTAATTGCTTCAGCACGAAGCTCTCCTGTCCCTTGTTCGTGATCTTGGTCACTTCGGGCCGGCCGATCGTATAGAAAGGCAGAGGCGTCGGACGGTCCCACCCGGAAATACCCGCACGGATATCGGACCCGCTGATCATCCCCAACGTATCCAACAGGTTCTCGAAACGCATATTCCGAAATTCGTTCCGTTCCAGCAGGGCATACAGGGAATCCCGGAACAGGCTCACCCCCATCTTCACTTCGGCAGGAGCAAACAGGCAATATCCTTTCAGGCTGATCGTGTTATTCAGCAAATCGCGGTGTTCCACATCGGACAAAAGCTCCTTAAAAGAATGTTTCTCCATCAGCAGGTTCGCTTTCTCGTTATTGCTGATCCCGTTTATCTCGCGTTCCCATCCGTTGTTATCGGACTTCTTTTGCAGGTAGAGTTCGACCAGCCGGTTCGTAACGGGCCATTCGGAAGAATAGATATTATACCGGAAGTTATAGAGTTCGGGAAACAGGAAATACGGATTGTTCTGGGAAGAGATATTATACTTGCCCCGGCTTCCGGAAGAGAAATTATAGTTGCCCTCCGTCTGCGAGAAAATCCACAGGAAACTGTTCATCACCCGAATCTCCGCCTCCTCCTCGCTGATCTCACGCCCTCCCCGCTTCGACCACTTCAACTGGTTTTTCTTCTGCTTGACAAAGTCCATCTGATTGAACATGCAGCCCAGTTCGGGGAAAAGGACCATTTCCGGCTGCACCACTTCCTGCGCTTGCGACCAGGAACGGACATAGCTGTAGAACTGCGCCGGGACCTCCACCACCGAAAAACGGTCAAACGGGTAACTCAACTTATACGTGCGTTCGAGGTTCTCCCGCAGGTTGCGGATCAATCCCGGAATCGTATCGCGGATCGAATCGAACGCCGCCTCGTAATAATCGTGCCCTTTTATGTGCCAGACACTATAGAGCGTACTGTCGCTTTCCACGCTTTTCTGCTCGTATTTCCCGATAATCAGGGATACGGACTGATAAGGGTTGTTTGCCGACTGCGAAACAGAGACCAGTCCGGGAAGCGGCTTCACATCCAGTTGAAAGCGGCTGAAATAGGTCTGCCCCCAGTCGGGACTCTTGTCGCTATACCCCGTGCCGGGACGCGGATACCAATAGGTTTCGGGCGTAAGCAGCACATAATCGGGAGTCTGGAAACTATATTTCTTATCGAGCTTGAGCATTTCCTTGTCATACGGTTGCTGCAGGACCTCCGCCGGGATGTCCAGATAGCAGAAATCATCCTTTATCCGCCCCTCGTAGCGGACCGAAAACGAAACGGTGTCCCCCTCGGCTATCCTCCTTCCGAAATCCACCGTTAAAATCTGTTCCTCGCGCTTGAAGTCCAACGGCTTCTCCCCCTCCTTCACCTCCTCGACCCTCAATCCGGGATTCAGGCAGAAAGTAAATACTTTCGACGCAGCGAGTGCCGTCCCTTCCATCCCGACAACGGAACGGATCGTTTCAGGCTTCTGCTCCACCGAAATATCGTACCGGTCGATCGCCATCTTCGGCTCATGGACATATTTATTATTGATGCTCGTGTACAAAGCACGCACCTCCCCTTCCCTGAGAATCGAACGTACATGCCGGAAACCCGCCGTCCCTGCCAATAAGAACATGCAGAGCGAAAGGAACAGCCACGGATAATGGCTCCTCCTGGCATTCGGCAACCGCCTGAACAGAAAGATCGTAAAGAAGATGAATCCCAGTCCGGCAAAGAAATAAATCGCCCGGTGGTTCAAGATCAGCTCCAGATTGCTGAACCCGACGATCGTCGATTTGAACAACGGCAGGTTATACACCATATAATCGAACAGGTAGTAGAACTTATCCTGTATATAAAACAACGTCAGCCCGATATACCCTAACAAAAGGATAAAAGTGAGCGCCTGGTTCTTCAACAGCAGCATCAGGAAAATAGAAAGCCCGATGATAAAGATCAAAGTAGGAATACTGATCAGGAAGAAATAAACCAGATAAGCCGGCAAGTCGACCGCCACGCCCGATGCCATAAAGTTGAAAGCCAGCACAATCGCCAATATCAGCAGGTTCAGGAGCAGGAACACCCTGAGATTTCCCCATATCTTCCCGACCACATACTCGGCATTACTGAGCGGCCGGACATAAAAAACCTCGGAAGTATCGAGCTTCTTGTCCCGTTTCAGAAATTCGGACGAAAGGAAGACAGCGACCACCGCCTGCCCCGTGTTCAACAGCAACAAGATCAGATAAGGTATATTGGATGGAACCGCTTTCCCGAACCAAAAACCTCCGGAATCTTCGGCCAACAACAAGCTAAAGCTGAGAACACCTAAAATAAACGCGGCAAGCAGGGTGAAGAGACGGAAGAACCAACTTCTCACCAATATCTTGCTTTCGTATTTGGCTACGGATCGTATGTTCGTGATAAATGACATAGGCAGGCGAACTCTTTTAATCGTTTCTCCAACGGTCCAACTTGTTTTCCATATAGTAGACATAGGCATGTTCCAGGTTCGGCGGATAAGACTCCGCGTCATATCCCCGCACCTCGTCGGCCACGACCTGCACTTCCCAACCCGTACCGGACGGGATCGTCGAGATAACCGGGTACAGTTTATCCACCTCATGCAGTTCGTCGCCGGTCACCCGTATGCGCCACACTTTCCCTTCCGCCTGCCTCAACATGTCCTGCGGGGAACCGTAGAAAGAAACTTCCCCTTTATTCATCAATGCCATACAGTTGCAAGTACTCGATATATCGCCCACGATATGGGTGGAAAGGATGATGGTCACGTCATTCTCGCTCACTTCGGAGAGAAGGTTACGGAAACGGATGCGTTCTTCGGGATCGAGCCCTGTCGTAGGTTCGTCCACGATAATCACTTTCGGATGATGGATCAACGCCTGCGCAATCCCCAAACGGCGCTTCATCCCTCCCGACAGCTTGTTGGCATACCGGTCGCGCACATCGAAAAGCCCTACGTTTTCCAACATCTCGTCCACCGCATTCTTTCGCAAAGACTTACGGTTCATGCCGGAAAGACGCGCGGCGTAGTCCAGAAACTCGTACGTTTTATATTTGGCAAAAAACCGGAAATCCTGTGGCAGATACCCCAATATGCCCCGTATCTCCTTGCGTTGCCGCATCAGGTCGTACCCGCAGATATCCACCTCGCCCGAAGTCGGTTCCATAAGAGCCACTAAAATACGCATCAAAGTAGATTTACCCGCCCCGTTCGGCCCTAAAAGTCCGAACATACCGGTCGGTATTTCCAGACAGACGTCTTTCAGCGCATGGTTTCCGTTCGGATACACTTTATTGAGATTTCTTATCGATATGCTCATCAACAGGTAAATTCAGATTCATATAAATAGAGGGTCTAAAGATAGGAGTTATAATATAAAAACAGGCACGGATCACACGGATTTCACAGTTTTAAATCAAATTAAACCGTGTAATCCGTGAAATCCGTGCCTCAAAATAAATAAAACGATGTAAATCTATCGATTAATAGTTCTGTTTCATCGGTTCGAAATAAGCCTGCGGGTGAGCGCATGCCGGACATTTCATCGGAGCCTTCTTGCCTTCGAATACGAAACCGCAGTTACGGCACTGCCAAAGAATAGCTTCGTCTTTTTCGAATACCTTGTTTGCTTCCACGTTAGCCAACAGCTTGCGATAACGTCTTTCGTGTTCGGCTTCTACTTTTGCAACCATGCGGAAAACGACGGCGATTTCCTTGAAACCTTCTTCGTCTGCGATATCAGCGAAAGCCGGATAAAGATCAGCCCATTCTTCGTTTTCGCCGGCAGCAGCAGCCGCCAGGTTTTCAGCAGTTGTTCCGATCACGCCTGCAGGATAAGCAGCTGTGATTTCAACCATACCGCCTTCGAGGAATTTGAAGAAACGTTTGGCATGTTCCTTTTCCTGTTCGGCCGTTTCCATAAACACGCCTGCAATTTGTTCGTAGCCTTCTTTTTTAGCCACACTTGCAAAAAATGTGTAACGACTTCTTGCCTGAGATTCACCGGCAAACGATTTCAGCAGATTCTGCTCGGTACGAGTACCCTTAATACTTTTTTCCATAACGCTAATTTATGTATATATAAAATGATTTTGTCTAATCGCCCTGAATAAATAACGCTCAAAGGTAGGAAAATGTTCAGAGGGATTACAAATATTGAGGTAAAAATATTTCTATAGGGTGATAAATGAAATTTATGGTAGAGGTACTATGATTCATTTGCCAACAAAGATAAGAAAAAATGCCGCCAGCAATAAAAATAAAACCAATAAGATCGTATTTCCC
Organism: uncultured Parabacteroides sp.; assembly: GCF_902493135.1. Lineage (GTDB taxonomy): Bacteria > Bacteroidota > Bacteroidia > Bacteroidales > Tannerellaceae > Parabacteroides. The sequence goes on along the minus strand of NZ_CABUOD010000014.1, from coordinate 18,438 downwards.
CACCTGATCAGAAAAGGCGGCATCTGGCCGATTATATTACGGATTTTTTCACTTCGCAATTCGATCTGATCTTGCTCCTCTTCCGCTTGTCGCTTCATCTGTTCATAATTCATATAACACTCCTCTCTGTTTAATTTCCTAATTCCAACTGATTTCGTATCAAATTATAATAAGCCCCTTTCTGCTCTATCAGGGAAACATGATTTCCGACCTCCACAATCCGGCCTTTTTCTAATACAACGATCTGATCGGCATCTCTGACCGTACTCAACCGATGTGCAACAATCACAACCGTTTTACCTTTATAAAATCCTGTCAAATTTTCCACTATAGCTCTTTCGTTGTTGGCATCTAATGAGTTGGTCGCTTCATCGAAGAACAAGAAAGACGGATTTTTATAAACTGCACGCGCAATCAATATCCGTTGTCGCTGTCCCTGGCTGACTCCCTGTCCGTCTTGTCCTATCATTGTATTATATTTCAAAGGCAGATGTTCTACAAATTCCTCTATATTGGCAATACGGGCAGCCAACAACAGCCGAGCCTGATCAATATTTCCGTCATCCACCGCAATATTTCGGGCTATTGATTCGGAAAAGACATATCCGTCCTGCATAACCGCACCGCACTGACTACGCCACCAACGTAAATTAAAATACTTCAAATCGCACCCTCCGATTTGTATAGTTCCGCCAACCGGATTATAATATCCTAACAGCAATTTAATCAATGTCGTTTTCCCGCTACCGCTCGTTCCGACTATCGCCGTTATTTTCCCCTCCGGAATAGTCAGGCAGACATCATCCAAAACTTTAGGAGAACGTATTCCTTCATACTGAAACGTTACATGCTGCAGAACTATACCTTGTGATCCTTTCTCATCCGTAAAGCAGGTAACCGGTCTTTCTTCTGTCTCTTCTTCTTTTCGTTCCCGGATTTCGCTCATCCGCTCCAGGCTGATCTGCACGTCTTGCCAACCATAAATAAATTGGACAAACTGTTCGATCGGCGCATTCAGTTGTCCGATAATATACTGAATGGACAACATCATGCCCAATGATAATTCCCCACTCACCACAGAAGTTGCAGCCACAACCGTAATCACTATATTTTTTATTTCATTGACCAATATACTCCCCGCCTCTTGATTTTGTTGCAATTTCATGGATGTGATACTGGTTTGGAACAAGTCAGCCTGTATATCTTCCCATTCCCATCGGCGACGACGTTCACAATTCTGCAATTTAATTTCTTGCATCCCATTTAACATCTGCATCGTTTTACTCTGGTTACGTGCCCGTTGTTCAAATTCCTGGTAATCCAAAAGGCGACGTTTTTTCAGAAATAACACAACCCATCCTCCATACAGCATACTTCCAACCAAGAATATCATAAAAATCAACCGGTTGTAATAAAGTAAAACACCTCCAAAAACAACAAAACTGAATATTGAGAAGATCACTGTTAAGGTCTGTGCCGTCAGGAAACGTTCCACCCGTTCATGGTCTCCGATACGCTGTAAAAGATCACCAGTCATTTTAGTGTCGAAAAATTGCATGGGCAATCGCATCAGCTTAATCAAGAAATCCGATAACAAGGATATATTTATCCGTATACTGATATGCAACAAAATCCAACGTCGTATAAAATCGACTGAAGCCCGGCTCAACACCAACATCAACTGTCCGGCTAAAATCAGATATATCAAATTCAGATTTTTCCCGGCAATTCCTTTATCAACAATCGCTTGCGTAAGAAACGGGAACAATAGTTGTAACAAACTACCTAACAAAAGCCCTAATATCAACTGGACAAAAAAACGTTTATAAGGCATCATATATCCCCATAAAAACCGAAAGGGATTGCCCTGTCTTTTCACATCCTCTTTCTGGTAAAAAGCCGGTGTAGGTTGCAAAGCCATCAAAACACCTTTTTCCTCTCCCCGACTCCGAGTACAGATCCAAGCTTCTCCGAAAGCATCATCTCGCAATTTCAACAATCCTTTTCCCGGATCAGCAATATAGTAGATGTTTTTACCGTTCCGTTTGGTCTTTACATCATACAAAACAACAAAATGTTCCTGATTCCAATGCAGAATACAAGGGAAAGGACGCTGTGTAACCAACTTTTCCAATGTCAAACGACCACACACTGTACGGAATCCCAAATATTCGGCTGCATCACTCATACTAAGCAAAGAGACTCCTTCGTGCGTAACAATACACAAATCTTGCATCGTTTCGGCAGAATAATCCTTACCGTAATATTTGCAGATCATACGAAGGCAAGTCGCCCCGCATTCCATCGCATCCGGCTGCTTGATATGAGGAAAGTCATTTATCATCAGGAATGCATATTACTCCATAAAACAAATTCTTCACCTTCACCGACCGACCGGCTATAAGATTCCTGCGACCGACCGACTTTTCTCAACCCGTCTACCCAACCGAACAATCGACTGAACATCTCGTCGTCAATCTCTATCGGTTCATAAACAGTAGCGTTATGATAATGCACGTGCATAGCAAAACTGCAACCTGGCTTGGCAACCCTCTGTAATTCTTCAGCGACTTTCTCCAAACAATCCACATGATCAATAGCATTGACCGATATGATAGCATCAAAAAAACAATCTTCCACAGATATCTGTTCTGCCGGATCATTTATAAACACCACATCCGTATATAAATCCTGAGGAAAACCCAACATACGATATACAGGATTCAGAGGATCCAAACAAAACAACTGGCAATCATCAAAACAAGTTCCGCTCGGAACAGGCCCTGCACCAATATCCAACACCTTTTTTCCAGTAAAAGCATCAGGTGACAGTCTCAAAGATTTCAAATATTTCGGCTTCTGATGCAACTCTGTCCATGTAAAAATTGCCGACATTTGAACCGTATCCCATTCTATACATTGTTCCGGCAAAGGGGGAGGCGTAAAATACAACCGAGGAATCTCACCTTTATACCATCGGATATAATTGTAAATCTCATCCTTCCAAAACAAGGCTTCGGAAAGCCGTTTCTTTACAACCGGCAAAGATTCCGGCATTTCCATACTCTGAATATACCAAGAGGAAACATCATCCGGTAGCTCCCGGATAAGTGCTTCCACATAATAACGCTGAACATCCCCTGTCTTTCGCATAACCTGATCCAAAAATAAGGAAGTCACCTGCGAATCAGACCGGCGATAGAGCAAAAGCACCTTCGACAGATTAGCAAATCTAAATCCGGATAAAGCCATCTCTACCCATAACTTATAATCTTCCGCATAGATATAATCTCTGTCATACAATTCGCTCCTGTTCTTCGCTCGCATAAAATTATCTACCGCTTGCCGTCTTATGATCGCGGACGGATGTATAAGGACATTATAATAAAGCAATCCTACCCGTATATCGACATCCTGTTCAGGCGTCCTCAACAATTCGTCACTTGCTCCGAAAGTTCTTGCCCAACTACCGCAAACAGCAATATCGGGATGTTCCTCCATAAAACGGAACTGTTCGGCCAACCGGTCCGGAAACATTTTATCGTCGGCATCCATCCGGACGATATAATCTCCTTTCGCCAGAGAAATACCCCGATTCAACGAAGCTATAAAATCATGCCGACAACGGTACAAACAAATCCGTTCGTCAGCATACTCTTGTATGATCTCCACCGTATCATCCGTAGAGCCGTCATCCAGAATTATCAGTTCAAAATCACTGAAAGACTGCCCCAAAATACTGCACAAAGCATCTTCTATACAGGATGCTCCGTTATAAACAGGCATTACGATGCTGATTTTCGGCACAGATATATTTGTCAAATCCTGCATACCGGTATCTGGTTTAAAGATGAATACTTGCCATTAAAAGAAAGAAACGAATCGAAATCTCTTGTCCGTATGCTGTCATAATAACTCCGCAACTGTCCTATTTCGTCCAAATAATCCAAATAAATCATTTGGGCATCTCTGAACAATGCTCCCGATTCTTTCCGGATCATATTATAAATTCTCTCTTTATAATCTTCCGAAAACAAAGTTTCCAATATCAATAACTTATTGAACAATATCTTCGGCTGGTCAAACGAATAAGGCGGAGTGTCCCTGAACTTATGCCCGATTTCAATATCTTTCAGCAGATAGCAATAACCACCTTCCAGCCATACCTTAATGCTCAAATAAGTTTCGTCATACCCGAAATTCAAAAGCCCCTCCAAACCTTTCAGATATTCCCAGTAAGATTTGGCTCCGGCATAAGAAGCTCCCAATATGCAAGGGATCTTTACGATTCTTTCATTCGGATGTATATCTTCCCTTATCCATTGAGGTAATAAGACCTGATTATCCATACCGACAAAAGCTCCAAAAGACGGCTTATTCGGTATCAGTTTTCCCTGTACATCCAATGGCCTGCATTTACAACAATAAATTGCCCGTTCATCCTGTTTCAAATTCGACAGCAGTTTTTCCACCCACTGATCGTCGTAAAACCGCATGTGCCCGTCGATAATCAGGAAATATTCGGTCTGTATATTCCTCACCCCGATATTCCGGGATTCAGCAACCCCTCTCCGCTGATCGTTCCTAATATAGGATGTACCGAAAAACTTCGACCATTCTTCATAGTTACATAAATCGTCCGAACAATCATTGACTAATAGTATATCTACACGATTACCTGCCGTACGACGAATGCTTGCCAGGGTTTTATAAATCTCCCAACCTTCATTCAAAAACGGGATTATGACAGTCAACTCGTTCATTACATTATTCAGTTTTCAAATTCTCTACCGGATTCAGATTAGCCACACGCCAAGTTAAAGTTGTAACAATGAAAGCCGTTATGGAAGATATTATCAGAAATACAACCGCAAAGACCCACCAATCTAAAGATATCTTATAAGCAAAATTTTGTAACCAATAAAGCATGCCATAAACCGTTATCGGAACGGCCAGAACAAAAGACAAAAGTAAAATCCGAAAATAGGCGGAATTAAACCGCTTGATAATCGAAATCGTTGTTGCTCCATGTACTTTGCGCAAGCTAACCTCTTTACGCTTATACTGGCTGTCAAAAACAACTATCCCGATCACTCCAAAAAACGAGATTAAGATAGAAACCAGACTAAACAAGCTAATCATCAGATTCAAAGACGTTTCTGCTTTATAAGTATTATCCAATACATAATTAAACGGATAAACATTTACTTCGGAAGACGGATCTATCGTCTCGATTCCCTTACGAATATCAGTAATAGCTTTGTCCATCATCACTCCTTCTTGCACACGCACATACGCATACTGCGAGCTACTGTTTTCATCTCTTTTTGATAAAATAAAAGCCAGAGGTTCTGTCACATTCCGAAATGAACGATATTTGATATCCGGCATACAACCCACGATAACCCCATCCTGATCCCCCATCTTTAAATAATCGTTCGTATTCAAACTGTATTTTTTATAAGCAATATCATTGAATAAAAATGTTTCAGTCAACTGCAACTTGTCTTCTTTTCTAAAAGTGCGCCCTTCTGTAACCGGGATGCCCATTACCTCAGGAAAATCATAATCGACCCACATCGCTTGAAATTGTATTTCATTTTCTTTGTACACGGCAAAACGGCCCGAATAATAATCAGATCCGCAAAACAAAACACTGGTAAAGGATATATTTTTAACAGAGCTAAACTCCATCCATTTTTCTTTCAACACTGATAAATTCTTATTTAAATTTTGATCTAATTCAACAATTACAATCTGATCTTTATCAAATCCTAATGAGCCATTTTTCATGAATTTATTTTGCAAGAAAATAAAGAAAGATGCCATAAATAGGACAAAAGAAGCCGTAAATTGAAATCCAACCATCCAATTCCGAAACATCCGTCCGGTCGGAGACAATGCAAAAGATCCTTTTAAAACCAAAGCAGGAGAAAAAGATGTCGCATACAAAGAGGGATATAACCCTGCTAAAAAAGCAATCGTTAATGGTATAAAAAACAATTTTACAACAAAATACCAATTTGCAGACAATGAAATATCAGGCTTGATCAAGTCAGCAATAGCACTATCAGAAGCCATAAAAACCCATAACATACTTAGTAAATATGCCAGTATCGTCACAACAAGAATTTCTTTTAGTATAGCCAAACGCAAAGACCGATCCGATCGCCCCAACACTTTCTGTACATTTATACTTTTTATCCGAACCGGAACTACAGCTATACAATAATTCATAAAGTTAATAGCAGCAATCACCAAAATAAGAAAGGCAATACCAATTAAGGTATACAGTATGGCTCGACTTCCTTTTTCGGTATGAGAATCAAAATTAGTATCTGTTTCAAAATAAATGTCGCTTATATTTGTAAAGAAAAGTTCTCCACGGTTCCAGTCATAATTCTCATCTTTAAATGTCTTTTTAAAATTAGCCAAAATTTCATCTCCGGCCTTAGCATCCGCCAATTTCACAAAAAGTTGATAATTCAGATTCATCCATTCTCCTACATCCCGAGTTTCCGGCAATATCGAATAGATCATATTCCTAACAACAGAATTTTCAGGAAAATCCTTATAAACAGCGACAACAGTCAACAGATCATCACCGGCAACAATAGATTGGTTTATAGCAGATTCGTCTCCGAATAGTTTTTTCGCCATGGATTCTGGAATAGCTCAACTATTCGGAGCCATAGCGGAAAGATCCCCTTCTACAACTTCAAAGTTAAACAACTTAAGATATTGCGGATAAATCTCACGTATAGATTCGATATAAGAGAACATCTCTTCCCCCTTTTTTATATCAAAAGAAATCTTTCCGATATATCCTCTAATCGGAGCACCGATCTCTATCATAGAAGAAGACTTGAGAAACTCATCAATCATAGGTCGAGCAAAAAGAACTCCTGCCCCTTTATCAGCCAAGCGAATCTCTAATCGAAAAATACGATCTCCATCTTTGTGAAAACCGTCATACTCCCACTCATATCTAATCTGGAACATCAACAATACAAATGCAGCAAACGCAATGCTTAAGCAAAAGACATTCGAGACAAAAATCATCAGATGCCCTTTCGGGGAAAGAAAAAGATTCTTTAGATTCTGCATAATATTATTTTATTGATTCACACTATTATATCGATCATATAGAAGTCTATTATTATACAATAACTCTATATATTCACCCAATTCCATTTCAAGCGCATTAAACATGCACACACTTGATATATCTTCCTTATCTTTTAATTCTGATATTTTTTGAGAACAAGGTCCCATACAAACTGGAAGCATTTTGCAAGACAAACATTTTCTATTTTCAAATGTTGCTTTTTCAAATCGTTTTCCAATATCTTGTTTCCACTGTATATCGCCATTTTCCAATAATATTCCTTCCCTTTTTTCTGAAACAAAATCTCTTCCTGTACATTTATATACGGAGCCATCATAATTAATCGCAGCTTCATTCTTTCTATCAGCCTTACAAGCACAAGAATCTTTTCTCCAATTTAAATAAGAAACATGAAAACCATTTAAAGAAAATAAGTTTATCATATCAATCAATTTCCTATTTTCCACTTTTCCAGGGATCTGCCATATCCGTTCAAAATGTATTTCTATTCTACTCCTATCTAAATCTTTTAAATCATTTAAAATATCATCTATCCTATTCAATGTCTGCTCATCATAATTAATACGAATATTCATTTTTGAATTTGATATATTTGTATTAATCAAATGTATACTATTGATTATATCTTCATAAGAACCTTTTGTATTACTTTTGTAAAAACGTATTTTGTCGTGTCTTTCTTTACATCCATCCAAAGTTATTTGAAAAGAAGGATTAATTTCAGATAACTTATCAATAATATCTTTATTAATCAATGTACCATTGGTCGTAAAAAAAGTCGAAAATGGTAAATTATTATTTTCCATTATTTTCTGTACTTCCTTTGCTAAAGGATATGTGTCTTCTGTAAAATTTAAGAGAGGTTCTCCTCCAAAAAAATCAAGAAATATGCTATCTATTTCGCTTTTGTCTATTTTTTTCTGAACATGTTTGACTATACGCTTTTTAATTTCATCGCTAATCCTTCCTTTTACATGAGTTTCAAAACAATACCAACATCTCAAATTACATTCAATTGTTGGAAGTATTACTAAATGATAATATTTTGACTTATGTATAATATCATAATTTGCTTTTCTAATCAACTCTAATTCATTTATATCTTCATTTATAATGAATCCATTACTTATAAAGGCTTTAAACACATTAGGATATTTTTCGCCAAAATCCGTCAAATTAGTTGCAATAAAATTATCATATGTTTTTTTTGATATTAACATTATTGTATCAGACAATGTATTATAACAAATAACATTCTCATTTTTAGGTATAAAGTAAGTGTAAAAACTAATTTTCATACAATTTACGCAAATTAAGCAGTAGTTGCACCACCGCAACTACACCTACAATTGCAATTACCATTGGTTGAACAACTACAATCGCAATTACAATTTCCATTATTAGAGGTTACTCCCATACCTCCTTTAACCAATCGTAATTCATCGTCTTCCAGAATCAAATCATCCAATGGAAGACTCAATTCTTCTAACTTAAAGACTCTTTTGTTCATGATTTCTACGTTTTAACGTTAATAAAATCTACATATCTGCTTTCGCGCACGAGAAGTCCTCTAAAGAGTTTTTCCTATGATCTTCTATATGACAAAGTTTTCATGATACCTTCCCCACTTTTTGATCAAACTCAAAAACACATTATTTTTTCCTTCAATGTCTTTGAAAAATCAACTCTTTGATTATTCTTCAAAAATAATAACTAAAAAACAAAAACAACACTATAATAACATGTTATATAGCATTTTTTTATACACTATCTAAAAAATATTAATTTCTAATTTAAATCCGAACACCGTTCTTGGACTTATATGAACTGCAAACATGAGATAACGCGTTACGAGACAGTGATGCCTCTTATCGATTTATTATAAGAACAGAATGTTTGCTGTCAATTTGATTTATTTTTAATATTTTTACCAACATCTATATTCTTATTTTCAAAACCTTCAGGCAAAAGACCTCTTGTTTTCGAACCTCTTCCCCAAATCATCTAAATGATTTTTAAAATGATCCGGATGTTTTTCCAAAAACATTTAGATATTTCAGGCAAACCAACGGGATGAATCCGGAAAATCATTTAGATGATTTTTCCGGAAGAGCCAAAACAAAGGAAAAAAGGGAGTACGAAAGAGTTGAAAAAGGCATTTAAAAGCTATTTTAACACCTCACAAGTCTGATCAGAAAGGTATTTGGCGATTGACATTTTGACGGGAATATAGCCTTCCGATCGACACTACAATCTGTTTTTCAGCCATCATTCCGCTTTTCAGCCTGCCAAAAAATAGATATCGAAGCAATTCCGAAAACAAAATGACAATCGTATCTTCCGTTTCCTTAGCTTATTTGTAATCACTCCGGCCACAGACACATACAGGCAAACCTGAAGATAGCTAATCCGACATTTTGTCAATATCTGACATACGTCACACAATCTCCCAACCATCCATACTCCGGGTTCGGGAATCGAAATTTATTCCGATTCTAATAAACTTGCGTCCATCGTCTTCACTCCTTCTTGCCTTATTGTCTATTTTTACAAAATACCCGTTGGTCCAAATCGAAATACTACCCCATAAAAATGAGATTTCTATCCCATATTTTTCGATTTTCTATTGCGGGTAATATTTATTAATAATCTTACATATATTATAATACTGATTATCAACAAGATAAAAAAACGTCTCTTTTGAGGGGGTTATTGTTGTTTTTTTAAAATAAAAGCCGAACATATACAGAGTTACTCTGTTTTCTATTTAAGAATATATTATATAATCTACTTTTTTTGTACCTTTGCAGCATTTTTTAATAATCAGGCAGAAAGATGAAGAATAAGTTTGATTTTCAGCCCAAGCTGGTATCGGCGCTGAAAAACTACTCGAAGGAGAAATTTATGACCGACCTGATGGCCGGTATTATTGTCGGGATCGTAGCATTGCCACTGGCTATTGCTTTCGGTATCGCTTCGGGGGTAAGCCCGGAAAAAGGATTGATCACAGCCATTATCGGCGGGTTCATCGTATCGCTATTAGGCGGTAACAACGTGCAGATCGGAGGACCGACAGGTGCGTTTATCGTAATCGTATATGGCATTATCCAGAATTTCGGGATCGAAGGGCTGGCCATCGCCACCGTAGTCGCGGGTATTATCTTAGTGATCATGGGGGCATTGAAATTAGGGACGGTTATCAAGTTTATCCCCTACCCGATTGTCGTCGGTTTCACCAGCGGTATCGCCCTGACGATTTTTACCACACAGATGAAAGACCTTTTCGGCTTGACGATGGATAAGGTTCCGGCGGATTTTATCTCCAAATGGATCGCCTATTTCGAACATTTCGACACGGTGAACCTATGGTCGCTATTGATCGGACTCGCCAGTATCGTGATCATCGCCGTCACACCGAAGTTTTCGAAGAAAATCCCCGGTTCGCTGATCGCTATTATCCTGATGACAGTCGTTGTCTATGTCATGCGTTATCATTTGGGGATCACGGGGATCGAAACGATCGGAGACCGTTTCACCATCAACGCCTCCCTGCCCGGACCGGAAGCTATCAGCTTCAATATGGAGACGATCAACCTCTTGCTTCCTTCCGCCTTTACTATCGCAATGTTAGGAGCGATCGAATCGTTGCTCTCCGCTACGGTGGCCGACGGTGTCACGGGCGACAAGCATAACTCCAACACCGAACTGATCGCACAGGGGGCTGCCAACATCATCGTGCCGATCTTCGGCGGTATTCCTGTGACCGGAGCAATTGCCCGTACGATGACCAATATCAACAACGGCGGACGTACACCGGTGGCCGGCATCATCCACGCGATCGTGTTGCTGCTGATTTTGCTCTTTTTAGGCCCGTTGACCAAACATATCCCGATGGCTTGCCTGGCAGGTGTGTTGATTATCGTTTCTTATAATATGAGCGAGTGGCGTACGTTCCGTTCGCTGATGAAGAATCCGAAAAGCGACGTGTCGGTGTTGCTGGTGACTTTCTTCCTGACGGTGATCTTCGACTTGACGATCGCGATCGAAGTCGGATTGCTTATCGCCATGTTCCTCTTTATGAAACGTGTGGCCGAAACGACTCATGTGTCGGTAGTAAAAGACGAGATCGACCTTTCGGACGATGGTGAAATCCACCATGACGAGGAAGTCCTTTCCCTCCCTAAAGGTGTGGAAGTATATGAAATCGACGGCCCGTTCTTCTTCGGGGTGGCCAGCAAGTTCGACGATATCATGCACAATATGGGCGACAAACCGAAGATCCGTATCATCCGCATGCGCAAGGTCCCCTTTATGGACTCGACCGGATTGCATAACCTGGAGAACCTCTTCCGCATGTCACAAGCCGAACATATCCACATGATCCTTTCGGGTGTGAACGAGCATGTACGCCGCGTACTTGTCAAATCGGGTTTCGACAAAAAGATCGGAACGGAAAATATTTGCAGCAATATAAACGAGGCTGTGGCAAAAGCACGCGAAGCGACTACATAAACACGATGTGAAGGAAACGGTCGCCCGATTTATATTTATCCTGCTTTGCTTCAAATATGAATTCTTTAGCGATCGTTTCCGCATCTTCAAAACTAAATCCATCCTCCGGCTGGCTCCAATACCAGAGCTGCGGTACGTTCTGTTTGCTATTCGGTGATTCCATTGTTTTATACATTTACTTTATTCAGTAGACACAGAATTTGAAAAAACCCCTATCCGAATCAGAAATAAATATTACATTTGTCACCACATCAAAGAATAAAACCTATGAACAAGAAGGTTCTCTTTCCGCTGATAAGCCTGCTCCTGTTACTGGCAGGAACGACTTTTCCTGAATCCGTCTACGCACAAATCAGCGAAGGTGGAACACCCGCTTCTTTCAAGTATCAAAACACACTGAAAAGCGATCTGCCAACCGTCCGGATTCCCATCGACTTCAGCGTAGAAGACCTGAAAACAGTCGACAGATGGCAGGTCAGCCAGGGGGCGCCGCTGAAAGTTTCCAAACTCATACAGACCGATTTAAGCATAGACAATGCGGGAAACTGGATAACATTGCCCGGAGGTGAAAAGATATGGCAATTACGTTTACAAGCCAAAAATGCAATCGCATTAATGCTTTATTATAAAGAGTTCTATATCCCGGAAGGAGGACGTTTATTCATTTACAATGCTGATAAGTCGCATGTAATCGGCGCTTTTACACACGCAAACTCCGTTACGTCAAAATTTGCAACCGAATTTGTGGCCGGTGACGATATCATCCTTGAATATGAAGCAGCTGCAAGCGGTGAAAAACCGCGTATCTATATCGATGAAGTAGGTTACGGGTACAATCATTTGTTTGTTTCTAACCGCTTCAAAGATACCGAAGAGGAGCTTTCGGGTCCCTGCATGGTAAATATAAACTGTGAAGAGGGAGACGAATGGCAAAACCAAGGAAAAGGAGTCTGCCGGATGATTGAAAAAATAGGAAACTATGCCTTTCTGTGCAGCGGTTCGTTAGTCAACAATACGGCCAAAGACAAAAAACCTTATATACTTTCAGCTTTTCATTGTACGGAAGACCTGGAACACAATACGTCGACCAGCAAAGACGATTACAATCAATGGTTATTCTATTTCCATTTTGAACATTCAGGATGCGACAATACATCTCCCATTCAGAATTATAAGACAATGGTCGGATGTTCGAAAGTTGTTTCCATACCGATAGAAAAAGGTTCAGACGGTTTATTGTTACTGCTTAACAGAAGTATTCCGGAAAACTATGATGTTTATTTTAACGGATGGGACCGGACCAACAACATAAGCTTGTCCGGAGTAGGAATCCATCACCCAGGTGGAGATTATAAGAAAATATCCACGTATGGCAATCATTTGCCTTCAAGCGCCACTTGGAAAAATTCCGATAGCGATGAAACAGGAACGGCAAATGCACACTGGAATATCATATTCGACGAAACGCCAAACGGGCACAGTGTCACGGAAGGCGGTTCGTCCGGTTCACCCGTATTCAATCAAAATAAACTGATAATCGGAACATTAAGCGGAGGAAATTCGAGTTGTGAAGATCCGGAAGGCATAAACCTCTATGGCAAATTATTTTATCACTGGAACAAATACAGCCAAGCCGATACCGGACGTATGGATAAATGGTTAGACCCTACCGGATCAGGAGTGACTTTACTTAACGGGATGTCGCAATCAGGCAAAGAGTATAACACCTCATTGCAAAAACCAACCGAAGTAAAAGCTGCACTTAGTTCTGACAATACTATAAAAATAAGCTGGAAAGCACCTGTATACAAACAAATAATCGGCTGGGGAAGCCAGGATGTCACCTATATGATCGGACTTGAAGGTGAACCTTTCTATGCAGGACAAAGATGGGAAGCAAAGGAATTAGAAGCAATCGATACTAAAACCATTACTTCCGTAAACTTCTTTCCTGAAGCGAATGTCGAGTATTCCGTATACATCGTGCAAGGAGACCGGACATACGAACAAGACGTGACATCTTATGATCCGTATGAAATATACTCAGTCCCTTTAAAAACTCCGTTTACAATCGATGCAAATGAAGATTTAATTGTTGCCTTTCATGTTAAAAAATATAATAAGACAACTTATCCTGTTTATTTGGATGAAGGACCGGCAATCGATCAAAAAGGAAATTTAATTTCTATGGATGGCAAAACCTGGGAACTTTTGCAGGATGATATCGATTGTAACATTGTTTTATCGGCAATCGTCAGTTCCGAAGAAGGAAAGGTAACCCAACTCCGGAGCTTAGGTACAGACAGTAAACCAATTGCAATCAAGAAATCGACACATTCTTTTGATATCCGAGAGTCTCAATTGAAATCTTTAGTTCAGGAAGGTAATTCAATTACTGCGTTTCCTGAAATCACCCAATATAATATCTACAAAAATAATACTAAGCTCGCATCTGTAGCTCCTACCGAAAGGGAATATACGGACAAACAAATCTCCGTTATTGATAACATATATGGAGTATCGGCCCAATATGGCGTAGAAGAGAGTGATATAAAAGATATTGTCTATGATGCAAGCGTAGATATTGAAAATATAGCTCTTTCTGAAATATCGCTCACTCCTACCGTATTCAAGGAACAAATACAATTGACAAGCAATAAACCGGTTGATTTACTGGAAGTATTTTCTATCGATGGTAAAAAATTCATGCATCTGAAATATCCGGGAAATATCATTAAAACCGGTTCCCTTCCCTCCGGTATTTACTTCTTCCGTCTTCATACGGACGACGACATAAAGGTGATTAAGGGTTTTAAAAATTAAAAATGGAAAATTGAGAATTAAAAAATGGAAGATTGAAAGATATTGCAATATCCTATAGTCTTCCATTTTTTAATTCTTAATTTTTAATTCTTAATTTTCACGCCGATACCGTCACCTCAAACCCTTCCCGACGTGCACGGTCGGCAATTGCTTCCAGTTCGTCTTTTGTCACCTTCTTCAGGTTCTTTACGGGCGTTTCGCGATCTATTGTATAGATCATGACCTGTTTAGGCTTGATTTGCTTCAGAGCCTCCAGCCAGCCGGATATTTCGGGTTCGGTCGTGTTCGTCACGCTTTCGCCGTCAACCTCTCCTTTCAGGAACATGGTTTGGATAATCAGATTGCCATTGAAACGGCAAAGCTGTTCCAGCAATCGGTCGAAAGTAAAGGACGGGGAATTCGGCACATTCAGTTGCCCGATGCGACTGTCCGATACGGAATCGAGCTTCAATATATTATCTTCAATCTTATTCAATGCCAGGAAAACATCCTCCTTATGAAGCAGGGTCGAATTGGAAAGGACAGCAATCTTTGCTTTCGGGAAAAAGCGGTTACGGGTCTCGATCGTATCGTCGATGATACCGGCAAATTCCGGGTGCATGGTAGGTTCGCCATTCCCGGCAAATGTGATTACGTCGGGAGCGATACCCTCTGCCTGCATGGAAGACAATTTATCGATCAGAGCTTCCTTTACCTCCGCACGGGTCGGCAGTTTACTACGCGTACGACGGTTCTCATTCAGTCCGCATTCACAATAGATGCAGTTGAACGAACAAAGTTTCCCGTCTGTGGGAAGCAGGTTCATACCCAAAGAAACACCTAACCGACGGCTATGGACCGGCCCGAATACTATTTTATCAAAAAGAATTGTAGACATAATAATTTATATTTGAATGCAAAGCTACAAAAGTTATCAGAATTTCCAGCGCAACAATGTATATACATCTGTTTTGATATGCCCTTCGATCTCTTCCAAGTCGGTGCCGATCACATCGCGATCAGCATAATACGTGTATCCGAATTTAGCGGAAAGTGAAAGTCGCTTCACGATATCCCACCGGAAAGAAAGTGCCAGCCGGACTCCTTTTCCATAAAAGGAAGGCATATTGAAGGCATACAAGATATTCTTTTCATAAGAGGATATCCGGGTCTGATAATTATCCGTATGAAAGCCTGCCACATAAAAATCTGTCTGAACAGGGATATCAACCGGTTTCCAACCTACGCCCTGGGCAATCAGCCACCCCCTGCTCTTTTCGTTTGCTTCCGTATAACAAATGCCGTCTGCGGATGTCCGCAACGAGACGGACGAAGAAACCGCATACAAGACTTGCATCCGCAAACGCTGTTGACGGTAGGGTTCTATATCTTCCTTTTGTTTGTGTTTATAACGGACGTACACGGATAGGTTCCGGCTCGGTGTATAATCGAGCTGAAGCATATATTCCTTTCCCGTCGACGGCGCATCCACTCCATATCTCAGCCAAGGAAACCGGAATACATCCGCATACGCGGACAACTTCCAACGGACAAAAGGCGTCCATTGCATTCCCATATACACTCCCTGTTCATTCCGGACAGCCGAGTTTTGTGAAAAAGCATTCCCGAAAAAAGCCTGATAGCGTTTATCATAATAACGATACAATACCAACAGGGAAAAATAAGAGGCAGGCGTCAACTGCAAGGCATTCAGGGAGGCAACCGCCCTATTCCGGCTTAAAGCCGTTTCGCCGTAAAACTTGATCAACTTATTTTTCAACAGATAATCCACACTGACATTCCAATTCCGGTTACCGCGAAAATAGAAAAGGTTGTAAGGTTTCGGATCAGGCCGTATCGAATCGTTTCCAAAGGAATAGGAGAGGGCGGTCAGGCCGATACATAAATCGGGTGTTGCATATCGTATGTTCCCGCCATATGTCCGCATGGAAACGTCACGCATTTTCTCCCTGTCCCGCACCAGACGATGCAAACCGTCCGTTTTGAACGAAGTAACGATCGTGCTGTCCACACTTCCATCCAACTTCCGATACGAATAGAACAGGCTGATATCTAACTTTTTCCAGTTGACGGTAGCAGCCGCTCCCCAGAAGAAGTCGTTTTCATTGGTTGAAAAATGCCGACGGAATCCGTTCGTCCTTCTTTCCGCTTGCGAGACAAGGGCATTCCGGCCGGGAGAAAAATCATTGCTGATCACCAGACCTTGCCCGAAAGATATTTTATAATCGCCTATGGCAAGACTTTTCAACCATTTATTCATATCTTTCAGAAAGAGGTGTACCGAATAGTAGTCATACCCTTTATGATATTCATTCCAGAAAGGTTCTCCCGCATCTTTTTCTGCGACCAGACCGAACCGGATACGTTCATCGAATGCATACGAATAACGAACAGAATGATAAAACGGCTCTCCCAAATACTTCCGATTCGGATATTGCTGTAATACACTGTCAGGATATGAACAATAGCCTTTCTTTTGTTGAAAACATCTGTCATATCTGATTTGAAGGCTATTAGAACCTCGTTTCAACAAGTTTTTCACTGTAATAGGACGTTTATCAACTATTATTTCACCGATATAAACAAACGGGACAAGCAAGGAAATCGTCTCTAAATCGAACGCTTCCACATTTTTAAGTTCATAAAGAGTCAACATTTTTCCATAGCGCAAACGATATGCCAACAATTCCCGTATCTGTAGATCGGATAGAAAAGGGAGACGTTTCAATTGTTCCTCCGTCACTGTATTGAGTTCGAAAGGGTGTTCTACAAGGTAGGAAAGATCGGTATAAAGTGCTTCAATACGCTCTTCATCTTCTGTTTCCGAAGCCATTTCTTCTATATATTCCATCCACTTATCAACAGAATATAATGTCTGGCTTTTAAGTTGATAACTACTTATTAACAAGCATACCAACAGGTTTATAAACATTCGTTTCATAGTCAAGCCTGATTAAAAGGAATAACTTAAACCCAGTCCGGTACTGACTCCCAAAACCGGATGATAAACTGTCGCGACATCTACTGTAAATCCAACCAGACGGTATCCGATACCCAAAGTGGGCAGGAGAGGAGTGGCCTGTACTCCCGCCCGTATACGAAAGTTTCCGAACGGAGCATATTCAATGCCCGCATTTCCTGTCAATACATGCGTTTTATTGCTTTCAACGGTTCCTGCTATCAACAACCCGTTAATAACCTCCCATTGAAAACCTATTTGTACGGAATAACCGATAAAACATTTTATTTCAGCAGTATGTTTATGAATGGCAATAGAAGGAAAATCCATTATCAACATTCCAATCAACAGTTTGTCAACGGGAGCAAACAAAATTCCGACATCTGTGGAAAGTTGCTTCGGTACTTCTTCCCACAAGTCGGTCTGTAACATCTTATATTGGAAACCAATGCCGATCCTCCACCGGTCATTCAACCGTTTCCCGACCGACAACCGAAAAAGAGTTTCCCTATACTGATCGTATCCGAAAGAAGAGATATCAACACCTGCCGACAACAACGGATTAGGGTAGACAAAACCAATTCCAACCGTTCCCAGTTCTTTTACTCCATAACGGTTAAAGTATTCTAAATGAAGAACTTTATCAGTATGCAAAGCTACCAATGACGGATTAAACAAAACAGATTGCGTAACCCCGTTTCCTCCCATTCCCAAACTACGGATATCGGGAATACGGAGGTTATCAACAGCATGAATGTTGATAGATACAAAAAACAAAACGAACAAACTTATTGATTTCATAGCAAGGTTTGTTTAAATCGTCAACTTTCGGGATTAATAAATTGTGGAAAGGTTACAGCGTGTTTCATAGTCTGTTGATTTTAATTGTTTATATTGTCACAAAGGTAATGATTTATATAATCCCTGCAACACATTAACAACTTATTTATAACACATCCCCACGGCTCTTTCATTTAAAAAATAGACGAATATTGAAAATAAGGCTTATTTTATC
>NZ_CABUOD010000013.1 GCF_902493135.1 uncultured Parabacteroides sp. | reverse complement strand
GACACCAGCTTCGAAGACGGGATGGAAAAAGGATTGGAAAAAGGCAAGGCGGAAGAGCAATGCCTTATCGCTGCCAATTTTAAAAGACAAGGGATCAATGTCGAGACGATTGCTCAATGTACCGGTTTGTCGGTGAAAGAAATTAACGAGTTGTAACAGAAAAATCATCATTTAACAATTCAAATCTTCTTAAACACGATTATCCCTTCTTATCCTGATCTGGGAAGGGGGTTATTGTGTAATATTGTTTCGTTAACAACAAAACACATTCTTTGGGAATAGCTGTAAATTCCGGTTCTTCATCGGGAAATAAAGGTTTTCTGCCATGAAGTGCGCGGTTTTTCACAACGAAGACGGTCGCTATCACCGTGAGCTGCCGTTGCCACGGACTATGAAGACGGTCTTCATGGTAACGAGGACGGTCGTCACGGTGATGAAGACGGTCGTCATGCCGGCAAAGGGGTAAATCTCTTTTGAGATATTCAGACCTGCGGCAACATTTGTTTGCTACAAGCGATTCTCCGGGAGTTCAGTTTTTCCATAATGTCAGGATATTCAGCTTTTCGGAAACAAAGAAATTTTGTTTTTCGATTTTCTGCCGTACTCGTTTTACCGGTTGCTTATTAATTCCAATCTGAAAGAGGAAAATGTCAGACACGAATCGTCCGGGATTTCATACCAAATAGAAAAACGTTCCAATAAGGGTTATTGTCTGTTTTGCAAACATGGCTTATCTTTGTGTTTATCTCATATGTTTTCGGTATGAGTCGTGATTATCTGTTTTGGTATGATCCAGTATGGCAAATACCGGTTTCTTTTGTCTCTTTCGTTATTATTATAGGCTTTTACATTAAAGTATGTATCGAATATTTTCATTTACAAGTGCCAAATGAATAACTTTGGGATAAATTGCGGGGCTTTTTTATCGGGAGCATTCCGTTATTCGTCGGGATTTGGCCGTTGCTGGCCGTTTTTCTATTGTATAAACGGTTGTGTGACGGTAGTTTTGCAACAAATTAAAAATGTACGAGTATGAGAACAGATCATGAGGGGAATTTTGTCAGAGGTGGTTATCCCCGCCACAGTAAACTGAATACAATTGTGACGGCTGCTGTATTTATTATAGTAGGTTTGTTGTTCCTTGGACGGAATTTCGGGGTAATCGATTCTTATCTGTTCGATATCCTGGTTTCCTGGCAGATGCTGCTGATCGTGGTCGGTATTGTCAATTTGATTAAGCGGCATTTCCTGGGTGGAGTGATTACGATTGCAGTGGGAGCTTATTTCCTGTTGCCGGATATAACCGGAATAGAAGGTAAGTGGGCGGGAATGTTCTGGCCTGTCTTGCTTATTCTGGTGGGAATCATGATCCTTTTTAAACCGAGGCATCACTGTTTTAATGGTCATGGAGAGGGAAGATGGCCGGAGTATGCTAAGGAGGTATATAGCTCTGAAGACGGTTTTGTTGTGTCGGACAATACTTTCGGATCGGTCCGGCAGATTGTTTTGGACCCGGTGTTCAGAGGAGCGCGGATTAAAAACACATTTGGCGGGACTATCCTGGATTTGAGGCGTAGCAAGCTGGAGGCTCCACAGACATGCATAGATATCGATTGTACATTTGGGGGAGTCGAGATTTATTTGCCGGCGGATTGGAATTTGCAGACACAGATTGATGCGCTTATCGGAGGATGTGACGATAAACGATATAATACTTCTGTGGAGATAGATCTGGAGCATACTTTGATTGTGAGAGGAAAAGTCTCATTCGGAGGAATCGAATTTAAAAGTTGATCTATGCAGACGCATCCGTTTATAGAATCGGTCATAAATCGTATGGTGGGGATCGCCCTGACGATTCTGGTTTGGATGATTTATTCATGGCTCCTGTTCTGCTATGGGAAAGAGGGGTTTTGGATGGCTTGCCTGGATGGATGGGTCTCTGTCGGTTTATTGGCTGTCGCCGGATTTCTGTACGGGTATATCGACGGTGCTATTCATGCCTTGCAGATACAGATTGCCTTGGTTGTGTTGGTGCAGGCGATCAGTTTGGCAGGAGCCTTTGAACTGCAAGTACTTCTGGAATGGGGAAGTATCGGGGATTTTATGAATAGTATATCCCTTCGTTTGGTCTTTGGTGTATTATGCTGGATTATCTTACTGCAATGGTATTGGATGAACCGGATAAACGAGCCGGATTTAGAGGAGATGCCCGAGGATACCGGCTACAAGCTCCTGAAAGAACGTCTTTCTCTTTAAAAAGGAGAGGCTGAGATGTTAATTTTAGCATAATTTGATTCCATTGTATAAAGCTTTGCCCTTTGTAACATTTTTTACCGAAAAGTTTCTCCTGACTTAACATATATTGTCTGTGAAAGGCTTGACAAACGGGCTTGACGCATGTATCTTTGCATCATGGTTTTTTCATAATAGTATTAGATTTAAGGTTAACAAAGTTGGTTAGGGGTTGTCGTGAGACAGCCTTTAATTTTTTATAGAGGTTTCTTTTCCTCTTTTTTATCTTTCAGATGATGAGTCTTGTTATATTTATATATACTCTTCCTTTGTTTTAAAAAAGAACGTGTATCTTTATCTTCAAATAACTGGAATGTGATGGAATTACGAACAGCGAATGTGACGCGCTATATCATGCCTCTCCGCGAAGGCGGATCGTTGCCGGCATTGGCCGAAGCCGATGACGAATTTAAATATGTCGTGAAGTTCCGCGGGGCAGGCCACGGGACGAAAGCGCTGATAGCCGAACTGGTTGGCGGTGAAATAGCCCGTGCACTTGGTTTCCGGGTTCCCGAACTGGTCTTTTTGAATCTGGACGAGGCCTTCGGACGTACCGAGGGTGACGAGGAAATCCAGGATTTGTTGCAAGGCAGCCGGGGATTGAACCTCGGACTGCATTTTCTGTCGGGAGCTCTTGCCTTCGATCCGGTAGTGACGAAGGTCGGGGCTGAGTTGGCGTCCCGCATCGTGTGGCTGGATGCATTCCTGACCAATGTGGACCGTACGTTCCGGAATACCAATATGCTGATGTGGCATAAAGAACTGTGGCTGATCGATCATGGTGCTTCCCTTTATTTCCATTATTCATGGGTGAACTGGCAAAAACATGCCGTAAGCCCTTTTGTGCAGGTCAAAGATCACGTGCTGTTGCCCGAGGCTTCCGGCTTGGAAGAGGCAAATGCCGATATGAAACGCTTGCTGACGGAAGAGAAGATTCGGGAGATCGTGGCTCTGATTCCCGACGACTGGTTGCATTGGAGCGAAAGTCCCGGTACGCCGCAAGAGATAAGAGAGATTTATATCCGGTTCTTATGTGAGAGACTGACACATTCCGAAACATTTATAAAAGAAGCACAGGATGCAAGGAAAGCACTTATATGAATATGCCGTTATCCGTCTGGTTCCCAGAGTAGAGCGGGAGGAGTTCTTCAATGTGGGAATTATCCTGTTCTCGAAAAGAGCGAAGTATATCAAGGCGCTTTATAAGATAGACGAGAACAAGCTGGACCTGTTTTCTTCCGAGTTGGACCGTGAAACGTTGTTTGCCAATCTGCATGTTTTCGATAAGATCTGCTCCGGTGCGAAGGAGGGTGGTCCTATCGCCGCCTTGGACATCCCGGAACGGTTCCGCTGGCTGACAGCCGTGCGGAGTGCCTCTATCCAGACTTCGCGTCCGCATCCGGGCTTCTCCGACGACTTGGACCGAACGTTGGAGACATTGTTCAGAGAACTGGTTCTGTAGCGATTGCCTTGTCCGACGGCCATGCCCATGGAGTGATTGTCGCATGCTCATGGAATAACCGCCGCATGCCTATGGAACAAAAGAGTGACGGCGGGCGGGAAGTCATGGTTCTGCCGGAGGCGGGAGAAAGGGAGTGTCAAAAATTTGGACGTTCGGGCGTCCAAAAATTAGACGGTAGGCGGGAGATGTTTTTGAAATGTCGCTGAAAACCTGTTTGTTACATTTCTGGCACGTCATTTGCTTCCTTTCTGCCATGATGAATGCGCAAATAACGATTAAACGAAGCTTATCTCTTTTCCTTCTCGTCTTCCTGGTCTCGCCGGGAAGTTTGCGGGCACAGTCCGGTTGGACGGTGGACGATTGCATGCGTTATGCTGTCGAACAGAACTACCGGATACGGAACAGTCGCTTAAATACGCGAATTGCAGAGGAAGACCTTACCGCTGCTTATGGCGATTTCCTGCCCTCGGTGAGTGTTAACGGTGCGTTGGGCAAACGTGTGGGGCGTACTGTGGATCTGAATGTGTCGCTTCCGGTGTTCGATGGGTTTACACGTGTCAATCGTTTACAGTTCCGCAAGCTGAACAGGCAGATCAGCGGCCTCGCGGAGAAGACCGAGGAGAATCGGGTCGCTTTTGAGGTGATGGAGGCTTTCTTCCGCCTCTGCTTCGACGAGAAGATGTATCAGCTTGCCGTCGAACAGCGGAAGTTGAGCGAGCGTTATCATGAGCAGATGCTCGAATATGTGGATCTGGGCATGCGTTCCCCTTCCGATTTACAGGAAGTGAAGGCACGCTTGCAATCCGATGTTTACCAGGAGACGGTAAAGGCGAACGCTTGCCGCTTGTCGTTGCTTGCCTTGAAGGAATTATTGAATATGCGGGGTACCGATACATTGGCCATCTTTCCCGATGAGGAGAGCGAACTTCCCGTATTGCCTGCTCTCGAATCCAACGAGATCTGTGCCGCCTCCGAAACTTCCCTGCCGGAGTTCCGGGCGATGGAGTTGAGGGAAAGAGCTTCCCGCAAGTCCTTGGCGCTGGCATCCGGTGCTTTCTTTCCCTCTGTCAAGGCGGAGTTCAGTCTCTATTCCGGTTACTACGACACCGGAAGGGATGAGCAGGGCGGGGTCGTCCCGATGAAAGAGCAGCTGAAGAATAATATGAATAAATATATCGGTGTGAGTGTTTCGCTGCCTTTGTTCAGTGGACTTTCCCGCCTGACCGGTGTCAGGAAGGAGCGTTTCCGCCTGCGCCGGATACAAAATGAGAATGAGCAGCAACGTCTTGGTCTCTATAAAGAGATAGACGATGCTTGTCTGTCTCTTCGGGCAGCCATTGAGGAGCATAGGCTGGCGCTCGAACAGCTTCGTGCTTCTTCTATCATGTTGAAAGAAAGTGAGGAAAAATGGGAGGAGGGAATGATCTCCGTCTTCGAACTGATGGAAAAGCGGAACCTTTACATCATGGCAAAGGCGGAGCTAAGCCGTGTCCGGTTGCAGTATGCGTTGAAAAGGAGATTGGTGGAGTTTTACCGAACAGGGTCGTTTGTTGCGTTGGGCATGATCCGAAAGTAACGGGTATAAATATAATAATGAATAATGATGAATAATAACATGGACACCCGCATCGAGCGGAAGTCTCGGCTTCGGAAGAAACACATCTATGCCGTATCAGGAGGTGGCATCGTGCTGTTTTGTCTGTTTTGGTTTATCTTTCGTGACACATCCTCTTCCATGAAGGTGGAGAAAGAACGAATTACGATCGCCACCGTGCAGAAGGGAGAGTTTAACGATTATATCCGTGTCATCGGACAGGTATTGCCGGACCGTATCATCTATCTCGATGCTATCGAAGGAGGCCGTGTCGAAGAACGCCTGATCGAAGAAGGGGCGCAGGTTCGGGCGGGAGACGTGATCCTCCGTCTCAGTAACCCGCTCTTGAACATCGGTATCCTGCAGAGCGAAGCTGACCTGGCCTATCAGGAGAACGAACTGCGCAACACCCGTATCAGTATGGAGCAGGAGCATCTTCGGTTGAAACAGGAACGCATTTCCTTGAGTAAAGAACTGACGCAGAAGGAACGCCGTTTCCGGCAATACGACCGTCTGTATAAGAAGAATCTGTTGTCCCGCGAAGACTATTTGCAGGCACAGGAAGATTATGAAGCCGCCCTCGGACAATTGACTGTCGTGGACGAACGGATCAAACAGGACGACTTGTTTCGCAGTAGCCAATTGCAGAGCCTCGACGAGAACATCCGGAATATGAAGAAGAGCCTCGCTCTGGTTCGTGAACGACTGGAAAACCTGAAAGTGAAAGCTCCCGTCGACGGACAGTTAGGAAATTTGGAAGCTCAGATCGGCCAGTCCATCGCACAGGGCGAACGTATCGGCCAGGTGATCACGCCCGAACTGAAGGTGGAAGCTAAGATCGACGAACACTATGTGGAACGTGTCATGCCCGGCCTTCCTGCGAGCTTCGAACGCGAAGGAAAGAAATACGATATGGAGGTTGCGAAAGTCTATCCCGAAGTGCGGGAAGGGCAGTTTCGTACCGACCTGCGTTTTGTCTCCGGCCGGCCGGAGAATATCCGTGCCGGGCAAACCTACCACCTGAACCTGCAATTGGGCGATCCCGTGCAGACGGTGATCGTCCCACGCGGGAGCTTTTATCAGGCAAGCGGCGGCGAGTATATGTATGTGGTGGATGAGGAAGGAAAGACGGCTCGCCGCCGCTCTGTCCGTATCGGCCGCCAGAACCCGCAGTATTACGAGGTCGTGGATGGACTGCAACCGGAGGAGAAGGTGATTGTTTCCGGATACGACCTGTTTGGTGATAACGAAAAACTGATACTAAAATAATATATTTGCTTTATGATTAAAACAGAGAATCTGTCTATGGTCTTCACAACGGAAGAGGTGCAGACGAAAGCATTGGACGAAGTGAACCTTGAAATCAAACAAGGTGAGTTTGTCGCCATCATGGGACCTTCGGGCTGTGGCAAGTCGACCTTGCTGAATATCTTGGGAACGCTCGATTCGCCGACTTCCGGCAAATACTTCTTTAACGGCAAGGAGGTGGACAAGATGGGAGAGAGCCGGTTGACGGCTTTCCGCAAAGGGAATATCGGTTTCGTTTTCCAGAGCTTCAACCTGATAGACGAGTTGACGGTGTTCGAGAACGTGGAATTGCCGTTGGTCTATCTCGGCGACCGAAAATCTGAACGCAGACGGAAGGTGATGGAAGTTCTCGACCGGATGAATATCGCCCATCGCGCCGGACATTTCCCGCAGCAGCTATCCGGAGGACAACAGCAACGTGTGGCGATCGCGCGTGCCGTGGTGACGGATTGCCCTTTGATCCTTGCCGATGAACCGACAGGAAACCTGGATTCGACGAACGGGGCGGAGGTGATGGAATTGCTTCGCGAATTGAACAGGCAGGGGACGACAATCGTCATGGTCACCCACTCGGAGCGGGATGCCGGCTTCGCACACCGGATTATCCATCTTTTGGACGGCCGGATCGTTTCCTGAATATTCATCTTTGAAAATCTTCATCATAATGATAATAACAAACTATTGGAACAGTGCGTGGCGTAGCCTTACCAAAAGGAAAGGTTTCAGCGCCATCAATATAGTCGGTCTGGCAATCGGCATGGCGGCCGCCCTGTTGATCCTGACCTATGTGGCTTTCGAGTACAGCTACGACGACATGCACAGCCGGCAGGACCGGATCTTCAGGGTTGAAGCCCGCTTCTATGAGAACGGGGAGCTGACGGACGATTGGGCCAGTTCGTCTGCCGGCTATGCTACGGCTATGAAGCAGAACATGAGTGCTGTCGAGGATTATACACGCGTCGGAAGCCAGTATTATCCGGAGCAGGTCGTGAAATACAACGAACTGTTGTACCGCGAGACCGGTATCGGTTATGCGGAGGCCAACTTTTTCGACTTCTTTGACTTCAAACTCTTGAAAGGAAATAAGGAGAGTTGTCTGGACGGACCGAACAAGGTGGTTATCACCGAACGTATCGCCCGGAAATATTTCAAAGGAGAGAATCCGATCGGGAAAATACTGATCTTCCGGAGCAATATAGGGGAAGAAGCTTGCGAAGTGACGGGCATCATGGAGGACATGCCGGTCAATACGCATGTCCGCTATCATCTCCTGATCTCTTACAAGACGCTGCCGAAGTGGATGGATGAATATTGGTATCGCCACGAAGTCTATTCGTATGTCCTGCTGAAGTCGGCAAACCTGAAAACGCAGGTGGAAGAGGATTTCCCGGCAATGGCGGAGAAGTATAAGACGGAAGAGGCATTGAAGAATAAAACTTGGGCGATCCAGTTGACGAACCTTCGCGATATCCACCTGAATCCGCAGAAAGCGTACGAACCGGAGGTGAAGGGGAATCGTTCTTCCATCTGGGTGTTGATCTGTACGGCGCTTGCCATCCTTTGCATTGCCTGGATCAACTATATCAATATGACGGTGGCCCGTTCGATGGAACGTGCCAAAGAGATCGGTATACGCCGGGCTTCGGGGGCAAGCCGGAAGCAGGTTATTTCACAGTTCCTTTTTGAATCGTTGGTGACGAACAGCCTCGCTTTTATCCTGGCTATCGGGCTGATGGAGGCGTTGATGCCTTCCTTCAACAACCTGACGGGACGGGATCTGAGTTTCTCCGTCTGGTTTACGACTTCGCTGGGGGGATATCTGTTGCTGATCTTTGCGATCGGTGTGTTTCTGTCCGGCTTTTATCCGGCGACGGTCTTGTCCGGTATCAAGCCGATCCGGATGCTGAAAGGGAAGTTTACCCATACGCGCGGGGCGACGACCACTCGTAAGGTGCTGGTGGTGTTGCAATACACGGCTTCCTTGGTGCTGCTTTGTGGGACGTTGATCGTGTACGCTCAACTTCGATATATGCGGAATGCTTCTTTGGGAGTACGGGTGGATCAGACGTTGGTGCTTAAGTTCCCGGCACAGTGCGAGGAATTGGCGATGAAGTTGGAGGCTTTTAAGAAAGAGGTGGCGTTATTGCCCTCTGTCGGGGCGGTGACGGTTTCCGGTGCAGTTCCCGGAACGGAAGTGACCGACTTCCTGTCTATCGTCCGCGAAAGTGATGTGACGAAGCAGACGCGCCTGTTGGAGATGTTGAACTGCGACGAGTATTTTCTGGATGCCTACGATCTGAAGTTTGTTGCCGGCCGCGGTTTCTCCGAAGATTACGGGGGAGATGTTTATAAGATCGTCCTGAACGAATCGGCTGTCCGTACGTTAGGATTCGAATCGTCCGATATCGCTTTGGGGCAACGCTTGTCTGTCGAAACTGTCGACCAGCCGATGCAGATTATCGGGATCGTGAAGGATTACCATCAACAATCGCTTAACAAAGATTTTACGCCGATCTTGTTTGCCCTGCATGAGAAGTTGAGTTGGATGAAACAACGTTATATCTCTGTCGTTATGGAGAACGGTAACCCGCGTGATCTCGTGAAACAGGTCGAAGGGGTGTGGGAACGTTATTTCCCCGATTCCAGCTATGATTATTTCTTTCTCGACCAGTTCTTCGACCAGCAATACCGGCAGGATGAAGTGTTCGGGCTGATGGTGGCGCTCTTCGCGATACTGGCGATCTTTATTTCTTGTATGGGATTGGGGGTCTTAGTCATGTTCTCTTGTTCGACCCGTATCCGGGAGATGGGAATCCGGAAGGTTCTGGGAGCTTCCCGGATGCAACTTTTCTATGAGTTGGGACACGAGTTCTTCCTGTTGATCGCCATAGCTGTTGTCATCGCCCTTCCGCTTTCGGGTTGGATCATGGGGGATTGGCTGAACCATTATTCGTTCCGTACGGACTGGAAAGCGTGGTTCTTCCTCGTTCCGGTCGTTTTATTGTGTGTGATCTCCTTGCTGACCATCGGTTGGCAAACCGCCAAAACTATCTTTAGCAAACCGGCTCGCTCTTTGCGTTACGAATAAAGTAAAAATGTACGCTATTGCTGCCAGATTAGCCAATAGCGTACACTTTTATTCTATCGGGGCAAAAGGAAGTTCCGTGTCTTTCCTATAGCCTGTTCCGTTGAAGGTGGCGATCAGGTCGCCCGTTTCATTGGTGATGCGTACTTCACAGTTGGCGAGCCGCTTGTGGCTGAACACTTCACGAGCTTCGGCATAAAGAAACCCTTTGTTTTCGGCTTTGAAGAAGTGGATACTGGATGTGATGGAAAGCGTCAGGCGTGCATGGCTATTTGTTGCGGCAGCGAAGGCCAGGTCGGCCAACGTGAAGATGGCTCCTCCCTGGCATACGCCGCCGCCGTTCAGGTGTTCCGGTTTGATTTCCATGCGGGCCTTTGCATACCCGTTGCCGGTTTCCAATAGTTCGACACCGGCCAATAGGGCAAACTTATCGCCTTGAAGAAATTCGTGTATTGTCATAAACCAGTCTTACTTGCTTAATTTCCATTCGGCTCCGTCTTTCGTATCTTTGATCTCGAAGCCGATAGCTGTCAGTTCATTACGAATCTTATCCGATGTCGCCCAGTCTTTATTGGCTTTTGCCTGCTGGCGAATGGTCAGCAACAGATCCATGGCCTTGCCGAACGCTTCGTTGCTGTTGCTTCCGGCTGAAGCAGCTTCATCTTTCATTCCGAGAATATCGAAGATGAACGTATGGAATACATCCTGTAACTCTTTCAGGTCTTCGACCGAAATCGTAGCCTTGCCGTCTTTTACGGAGTTGATGGCGCGGGTTGCATCGAACAGGTGGGCGATCACGATCGGCGAGTTCAGGTCGTCGTTCATCGCATCGTAGCATTTGCGGCGCAAATCCTTTACATCCACGGTTGAAACATCGGCTGCCTTCAACTTCATTAGATGGTTGTAGGCGTCCATCAGACGTTCCAATCCCTTTTCGGCTGCTTGCAGGGCTTCGTTGCTGAAATCCACCGTGCTGCGATAATGGGCCTGGAGGATGAAGAAACGGATGGTCATAGGCGAATAGGCCTGGCTCAACACTTTATTGTCTCCGCTAAAGAACTCGTCCAGTGTGATGAAGTTGCCCAAGGACTTTCCCATCTTCTGTCCGTTGATGGTGATCATATTGTTGTGCATCCAGTAATGGACCATATCTTCGCCTTGTGAAGCGACTGCCTGTGCAATCTCGCATTCGTGATGCGGGAAGATCAGATCCATGCCACCGCCGTGGATATCGAAATGTTCGCCCAAGTATTTTTTGCCCATCGCCGTGCACTCGCAATGCCAGCCGGGGAACCCGTCGCTCCACGGAGAAGGCCAGCGCATGATATGTTCCGGCTGCGCACATTTCCAAAGGGCAAAGTCGATCGGATTATGCTTCTCGTCCTGTCCGTCCAACGCGCGGGTCGTATTCAACATATCGTCGATGTTACGTCCGGAAAGAACGCCGTAGTTATGATCCTTGTTGTATTTCTCCACGTCGAAATAAACGGAACCTTCGCTTTCATACGCATAACCGTTATCCAGGATCTTCTTGACCAGTTCGATCTGCTCGATGATATGGCCGGACGCATGCGGCTCGATGCTGGGAGGCAGTACGTTGAGCGCTTCCATTGCATGGTGGTAACGGTTCAGGTAATACTGCACGACTTCCATCGGTTCGAGTTGTTCGAGACGGGCTTTCTTGGCAATCTTGTCTTCGCCGTCGTCCGCGTCATGTTCCAGATGGCCGACATCCGTTATGTTGCGTACATAGCGTACTTTGTATCCTATATGAGTCAGATAACGAAACAGCAGGTCGAATGTGATCGCCGGACGTGCATGCCCCAGATGGGCATCGCCATAAACGGTGGGACCGCAAACATACATACCCACATGCGGTTCGTGCAGCGGGATGAACTGTTCCTTTTTTCTTGTGAGTGTGTTGTAAATGCTTAATGGATGTTCCATATCTATTTGTATTTAAGAGGGGCAAATATAGGAATAATCTCTGCCTTCGCCAACCTGTTTAAAATGTATTTCATTAATTAACCTGTAATGGAGGCGGAGTTGCAGGCGATCGTGAACCGGAATGTACTTCCCTTTCCTATTTCCGACTCCACCGAGATCTGTCCGCCCAGTTTATGCACGATCAGCTGGCAAATGGAAAGCCCCAGACCGGTACCGGGTACGAAACTGTCGAATTTGGTGAAGCGTTCGAATACCTGTTCGAGGTTCTCCTTCTCGATCCCTTTTCCCGTATCGGTTACATAGAACGACAGCTCTCCTTCGGTTACCCGGTATCCCATCGTGATGGAACCTTTGGAAGTAAACTTGGCTGCGTTGCTTAGCAAATTGGATAAGACCTGCGTCAGCCGGTTCTTTTCGGAACGGATTATGCAGGTAGGATAGGGGATGTCGCAAATAAGTTCGACTCCCTTTTCCAGTCGTGGCGTGTACACTTGCCGGAGATCGGTCAGAATCTCCGAAACGTTGAAATCAGTGATAATGAATTCTATCTTTCCGGCTTCTATCTTGGATAAGTCGAGGATGTCGTTGATGATCTGAAGCAACAGGTTGTTATTGTTTTCGATAATACGGACAAATTCGGCCTGTTCTTCCTTGTCTTCCGTTTGCGCCAGAAGTTGTGAGAAGCCGACGATAGCGTTGAGCGGCGTCCGTATCTCATGGCTCATATTGGCAAGGAAAGCGCTTTTCATCCGGTTGGACTCTTCCGCCTTTTCCAAAGGAGTCAGGTCTATCTGCAATCCGGTCAGCTTTGTAACGAACCCATCCGCATTCTTTTCGAGCGGGACAGCGAAAGAGTTCACCCATCTGTATTCGGTTTCTCCTTCCAGCATGACGCGAAGGTGAAGGGAGTGGGAACCGTCTTTCCCTTCCGTGCGTAAATCCTCTTCATTCTTTAAGACGAGCCGGTCTTCCGGATGGAGGGAGAAGTTGTACGGTTTACGGATAAACAGGTCCGGTTGTGTCGAATCGACGAAAAGACGGGTGAATTTCCGGGTTGCAACATCATAATCCCATTGGATGATGTTGGCGGAACGGATCGCCAGTTCGGAACGCTGGATATACTTTCGAAGGGCCATTTCGCGTTTGGCTTGTGCGGTGATGTCCTTTTGCGTCCCGATCAGGCGCCTGACTTTTCCGTTCTCGTCCTTGACTCCCATTGCGTAGATTTCATATCAACAGATGTTACCATCCGGTGTGACAAGCCGGAATATCTCGGCTTTCCTGTCGCATTTCCCTTCTACGATGTCCCAGACGAGGCGGCGATGCTTTTCCTGGTCTTCCGGCACGAGCTGCTTGGTTACATCTTGTAATTTCATTCCCGGCTGGGGAACCGTGCTTGTGTCCGCCAAGTCGAAACCGTCTTCTTCCGGCAGGTATGACCATACCGATAGTTCGCCTGCCTGAAGTGCAAGCGTGAGCTTGTTTTTCAGATCGATCGTTTCCTGCTGGGCTTTCAGTCGTTCGTCGATCTCTCTTTGGCGCTTATTGTTCTTTTTGCATAGTAGAAAAATAAGTATGGAGAGAAGAATAACGGCTAATGCCGATAATACCAGAATTGAAATTTGTAGCATTGACTTTATTTATATGTACCTATCAAAGTATCCGACAATGGGCAAATTTACAAATAAATGGTATATTTGCCCGTATAATTGAAAATATAATCAACGAAAGATTAAGCCATGAAATTAAACTCTGTTTTGACATTCTTGTTTATCGCCCTGTTTACGGCTTGTAAAGGCGGCGCGTATGATCTGTCCACG
Source organism: uncultured Parabacteroides sp. (assembly GCF_902493135.1). GTDB lineage: Bacteria > Bacteroidota > Bacteroidia > Bacteroidales > Tannerellaceae > Parabacteroides. The sequence continues at coordinate 96,892 of NZ_CABUOD010000013.1, read as the reverse complement.
TATGGACTGAAACCTGATACCGGCGAAAACGCTTCTCCATTGATCGCGAAAGCCCTTCAGCAAATAGCGGCGGAATCGGACTCCGACACGGTCCGGATCTTCCTGCCGAAAGGCCGCTATGATTTTTATCCTTCGGGTTCTTCGGAGCGTGAATATTTCATCTCCAACCATGATCAGGATAATCCGAAGCAGGTGGGGCTGGCTTTCGAGAATATGAAGAACGTGGTTTTTGACGGACAAGGCTCCGAACTGGTTTTCCACGGACGGATGCTTCCGGTCTCTTTGGTAGGTTCGGACAATTGCACGTTGAAGAATTTCAGTATCGACTTTGCGAATCCGCATATCAGCCAGGTGAAAGTGTTGGAGAACGACACGGTCGGCGGTATGATCACCTACGAGGTCGCTCCCTGGGTGGAATATGAAATACGCGACAGCAACTTTGTCGCCAAAGGGGAAGATTGGGAACATGTTCCTGCTTGGGGTATCGCTTTTGAAGGAGATACGAAGCGATTGGTCTATACGACCAGTGATATCAGTGTGGGCAGCAAGCAGGTCGCCGAGATCGCTCCGCGTAAGATTCTCGCTCCCTGGAAGAACAAGAAGCTGATACCGGGTACGGTTGTCGTTTTCCGTGGATACGGTCGTCCGACTCCGGGCGTTTTCATGTATCATGATACGAATACGACACTCGAAAATATACAGGTGCATTATGCGGAAGGAATGGGCTTGTTGGCACAGATGAGCGAGAATATCACGCTGGATAAATTCTCGGTCTGCCTGCGTGGCGAGGATGATCCGCGTTATTTCACGACACAAGCCGATGCGACTCATTTTTCAGGTTGCAAGGGTCTGATCCGTTCGGTCGGCGGTCTGTACGAAGGCATGATGGATGATGCCATCAATGTGCATGGAACCTATCTGAAAGTGCAAAAGCGGATAGACGACAAGACGTTGGTCGGCGAATACATGCACGGGCAGTCCTACGGTTTCGAATGGGGCCGTCCGGGTGATGCCGTCCAGTTTATCGATTCCAAAACGATGGAAATTTTAGGGGAACAGAACGAGGTAACCGCTATTGAAGCTGTCGATAAACCTGACGATCATGGTGCGAAACAGTTCCGCATCACGTTCGAGAAGCCTGTCGATCCCGCTATCAGTGAAACCGGCACTTACGGCATCGAGAATCTGGAATGGACGCCGGAGGTTTATTTTGCCGACAATGTGATCCGTAATAACCGTGCCCGCGGTTCCCTGTTCAGCACTCCTAAGAAGACTGTAGTCGAGAATAACGTTTTCGATCACACTTCCGGTACGGCAATCCTGCTGTGCGGCGACTGTAACGGATGGTTCGAGACGGGGGCTTGTCACGATGTGGTGATCCGGAATAACAAGTTTATCAATGCGTTGACGAATCAGTTCCAGTTTACGAATGCCGTTATTTCCATCTATCCGGAGATACCGGATTTGAAAGATCAGAAGAAATATTTCCATAGCGGGATCGTGATTGAGGACAACGAGTTCGACACCTTTGACATGCCGATCCTGTATGCCAAATCGGTGGACGGCCTTGTTTTCCGCAATAATGTGATCAGGCAGAATCATGATTATCCCGCTTTCCATTGGAACAACCATCGTTTCTTTTTCCAGCGTGTTATTAATAGGGAGATCAAGGATAATCGATTTGAGGGAGGGTTTGACGAAGCTAAGGATATAATTACTGAGAACTAACCGTCTCAGTAATTATATTTAATGATCCGTCCAATCCCCGTTCTCCTTTATCAGCTGGACCAACCGTTCTACGGCTTCTTCTTCGGGAATGTTTTTCAGGACACATTCTTTGCCTTTGTACAAGCTGATCCGGTTTTTTCCGGCGCCGACATAGCCGTAATCGGCATCCGCCATTTCGCCAGGGCCGTTCACGATACACCCCATGATGCCGATCTTCAAGCCTTTCAGGTGTGAAGTGGCCTCCTTGATACGAGCGATTGTCGTTTGCAAGTCATATAAGGTACGTCCGCAGCTTGGGCAGGAGATATATTCTGTCTTGCTGATACGGGTACGGGTCGCCTGCAGGATGCCGAACATGCAACTGTCAGTTACCATCGTTTCGCAGCCTTCGTTGTGAAGCATGATCCCGTCGCCGAAACCATCTAACAGCAAAGTCCCGAAGTCGGCGGCCGATTTCAATTGCAACGCTTCGATATCCGTCTCTCGATAGTCGCGGTGCAGGACGACCGGCACATCGCAACCGGCTGCCAGCAGGCGATGCATGGCTGCCCGCTCGGCGGCGATACCATTACGGTGATGCGTGCTCAGGATCACGATTACGGAGGTATCCTTTTTCAGAACCTCGATTACGCGGTCGGTCAGATCCCGGTAGGTGAGGCGGATAAATTTCAGAGGGACGGAATAATCTTTCAGTTCCTCTATTTCCGATGCGATAAAGAAAGGATAGGCATTCGGACGTTCTTTCCAGAAGTGGGCGTCTACCAAAAGACGGAAGTTGTCCGGCAGGTTATCCGGATCTTCCTTACCTATATATATATAGTCCGGCTGTGACGCATGGTCAAACTCGAAATCACCGTTGCTGCGGTCGGAAATGACGATCGGCGGGAAGTTTCCCCCGATCCCTTCCGTCACCCGGCTGCGGCGGCGTTCGACAGTAACCGGATCATATCCCGGAGCAGGTGCGGCCTTTACCGGTTCGTGCCCTTCGCGTTCGAGTATGTAGTCGACCAGCTTGCGGGCAACCGGGATTTCTGCCTCCGGATCTTCGCTCAAAGAGACGCGTATCGTGTCGCCGATGCCATCGGACAGCAAGGTGCCGATGCCGACGGCACTCTTGATGCGGCCGTCTTCGCCGTCGCCGGCTTCCGTCACACCGAGATGCAACGGGTAGTGCATATCTTCAGCATCCATCGTCCTGACCAACAGGCGGACGGTTTTCACCATGACAACCGTGTTCGAGGCTTTAATGGAAATCACGACATCGGGAAAGTCTTCATCCCGGCATATACGCAGAAATTCCATGCACGAGGCAACCATGCCTTCGGGAGTGTCGCCGTACCGGCTCATAATTCGGTCGGACAGCGAACCGTGGTTCACGCCAATACGGATGGCGGTTCCGTGTGCTTTGCAGATGTTAAGGAATGGTATGAAACGGTCGCGTATCTTCTGTAACTCTGCGGCGTATTCCTCGTCGGTATATTCCAGCAGGTCGAATGTCTTCACCTTATCCACGTAGTTTCCGGGGTTGATGCGCACTTTTTCCACCTCTTCGGCAGCAGCATCGGCCGCACGCGGGTTGAAATGGATGTCGGCGACTAACGGAGTCGTATATCCGGCCTCGTTGAGTTGTTTGCGGATTACGCCTAAATTGCGGGCTTCACGTTCTCCCTGGGCGGTGAAACGTACATATTCGGCACCGGCTTCGATCATCCGGATCGCTTGGCAGACGGCCGCATCGGTATCCATTGTGGAGACGTTTGCCATCGACTGGATGCGAATCGGATTATCGCCTCCTAACGGAGTATTTCCTATGTTGGCAACAGACGATTTGCGGCGGCGATAGTTAAAAAAATCTTCCATCTTTATAATTGAAAATGGAAAATTGAAAATTAAAAATCAAAAAACAGGCAGAGACAGCATCTTCCCATTTTCAATTTTCAATTTTCAATTTTCAATTGGTCAGTTTGTTTTGTATTTGAAAGAAACCTTAGCCAGTTCTTCGTTTGCTTTTACGATTTTCTTTTTAAGATCTTCCTTATAGGCTGCAAGCTTATCTTGAAGCTGTTCGTCTCCGACGGCAAGCATTTGGACTGCCAGGATACCGGCGTTCAAAGCACCGTTGATGCCGACAGTGGCAACCGGGATTCCCGGAGGCATCTGTACGATGGCCAGCAAAGCGTCCATGCCGTCGAGCGTCGAATTGATAGGCACGCCGATCACGGGGACTGTCGTCATCGAAGCGATCACACCGCACAGGTGGGCAGCCATACCGGCAGCCGCAATAATCACTTTTATACCGCGACCCTTGGCTCCTTTGGCGAATGCTTCCACCTCGGCAGGCGTACGATGGGCGGACAGGGCGTGCATTTCGAACGGGATCTCCATCTCGTCGAGCAGCTTGGCCGCTTTTTCCATTACGGGCAGATCCGAAGTACTGCCCATGATAATACTTACTACAGGTGTCATTTCGCAATCATTTGTTCGTATTCGGCAGCAGACATCAGTTCATCCAGTTCGGAAGGATCTGAGATGGAGATCTTGATCAACCATCCGTTGCCATAAACATCTTCATTCACCAGTTCAGGTTTGTCATCCAGCTCGGCATTCGCTTCGATCACCTCACCGCTTACCGGCATGAACAGGTCTGAAACGGTCTTGACTGCTTCGATTGTACCGAAAACTTCTTCTTTGGCAACGACTTCGCCTTCTGTCGTGATGTCGACGAAAACGATTTCACCCAGTTCGCCCTGAGCGTAATCAGTAATACCAACGTAGGCTACATTGCCCTCTACACGGATCCATTCATGATCCTTTGTGTACTTTAAATCTGCAGGAAAATTCATAATTTTAGTGTTTTTATTAGATGAATAAATAGATATAACTCAAGAATGAGGCTACAAAGGTACATATAAATCCGAGACAAAACCCGGCATATACCTGCATGGGAGTATGCCTTTTCAGAAAGATGCGCGAAGTACCGACCAGTCCCGCTATTATGATCACGATGATAAAGGCCCAGTAAGGGTTTATCAGGTGGATCCGCGCCACGCCCATAATGCCGCCCAACAACCCGCCTATCCCGATCGCATGGGCGCTGATCTTCCAGAAAAAGTTGACGAGCAGCGCTAAGATTAATGCCACACAAGCACCTAACAATAAGGAAATAAACCAGAACGGCAACATCATCTTATACATATAAAAAGCGCAGACCATGATCGACGTGATAAAGATCAGATAGGGAACCACGCGCTCATGCCGGTCCGACAACTCCATATCGACCGCCGCCCCGTTTTTTACCATCATAAAGATGAAAACACCGGGGATAACCGCCGTGGACAGGAATGCTCCGCCCGCGAGCAACAACTTCATTGCCGGCGGATAGATTGCCAGATACGTGAAGGTGAGAGCCAGCACGACTCCATACGTCACCATCAGCAACGGATGGAACATACCGGATATGATATTTGAAAATAACCTCATGACGCTTCAAATTTATATTTCTTTTCTGAGCCGTGCAACCGGAATGCCCAATTGTTCGCGGTATTTGGCTACCGTACGGCGGGCGATGATATAGCCTTTCTCTTTCAGGATGGAGGCCAGCTCCTCGTCGGTAAGCGGTTTACGCTTGTCCTCGCCGTCGATATGCTCTTTCATTATCTTCTTCACCTCGCGGGTGGAAATTTCTTCGCCGCTGTCGGTCTGCATCGATTCGGAGAAGAAATATTTGAGCGGATAGATACCGAAATTCGTCTGCACGTACTTGCTGTTGCTCACACGCGAGATCGTCGAGATGTCGTATCCGGCCTGTTCCGCCACATCTTTGAGGATCATAGGCCGCAGGGTCGCTTCATCGCCGGTGAGGAAGAAATCGCGCTGCAAGAGGATGATCGTTTCCATCGTGCGCTGCAAGGTCTCCTGACGCTGCTTGATGGCATCGATGAACCATTGGGCGGAATCGAGTTTCTGCTTCACAAACTGGACGGCTTCCTTCATCTGGGCTGTCTGGTTCGCCTTGTTGCCGGCATAATCCTGAAACATCTCCGCATATTCGCGGTTGATGCGCATATCGGGAATTCCCCGGTTGTTCATGCTCAGGATCAGTTCGCCGCCTACCGCTTCCACTACAAAATCAGGAATGATCTGGCTCAAAGCTGTCTCCATAGAACCGCCCCAACTGGCGCAAGGTTTAGGATCGAGGGTCGTTATTTCACGGATGGCCTTTTTCAGCGCAGTTTCGTCGATGTCCAGCCCTCTCATGATCTTGTCGTAATGCTTGCGGGTGAACTCTTCGAAAAAGTCGGTCAACATCCGGGTTGCCAACTCCGTCTCAGGTGTTTTTTCCCGGCGGGCCAACTGGAGCAGAAGGCATTCCTGAAGATTACGGGCGCCGACTCCTGCCGGATCAAAGTCTTGTATGATGGTAAGAACTGCCTCTATTTCTTTTTCCGTCACCTCCTGTCCCGCTTGAAACACCAGGTCATCGGCTATGGCGGACAGGTCACGGCGCAGATAGCCGTCATCATCTATATTTCCGATGATATATTCGGCGATCTTCACCAACTTCTCCGGCAAATCCCGCAGTCCGAGCTGTTGGAGCAGATATTCGTTCAGGGATTCGCTGACCGAGAAAGGGACATCCTCTTTCTTTTCCGCCCGCTCGCTCAGCTCACGAAGTTTGTAATCGGGTATGTCGTCCTCGCTCATATAGTCACCGAGTGAAAGGTCGGTGTCTGTCTCGTTTCCTCTCTCCATCTCGTTAGATGCCAACTCCTCACCACCTTCGTCAGTACGGTCAAAGTCATCCGCAATTTCCTTTCCTTCTTCCAAAGCGGGATTGTCCTCCAGTTCATGCTTCACGCGTTCTTCCAGCTCTATGGCGGGGAGTTCCAGAAGCCGGATCAACTGAATCTGCTGCGGAGAGAGTTTTTGCTGTAACTTTTGTTGTAACTGTTGCTTCAACATAATCGAATTCAATAATGAAAGGACAATCAACCCGACCGTCCAATGTTAGAACATGCAAATATAACTTTTTACACCGAATGACCTCGACATACAAGATATAATAGTTCTAAAAGGAAGCATCGAACCGCTATGGTATGGTTCAATACGGCATATCATGGAATACACCTGTTTGTTAAAACCGATAAGGGATGTTGTGGGAACAAGCCTCCGTCTTGATGCCTTACGCCCGGATCCCGAATATTATTATTTCCAAAAACAACTCAAAATCAAAACTATTTTCTATTTTTGCGATCAGATAAAGAATCTGATATGACTCTTAAAACATCGCCATACGATCGGTTGCCCCGGGAAGAATTAATACGATTACTGGAAGCCAGAGATAATGAATCTGACAATGCCGAGGTTTGTATATCCTCGGAAACGCCAACTATCAAACGTATTATTTCTGAAGTCCTGGTGATCCTTTTCAACGAAGAGAACAAGCCTATCGAAAAAGCAATGAACTTGTTACTGGACTATTTCGTTGCCGATTGGGGCTACGTTGCCATCTTTGAGGAAGACGGACTGACGGCCAATTTTACCTGTGAAGTGTTGAGTGAATGGACAAAGATCCCTAAAGATGACCGGAATAAGTTGACGTACGACACGATCCCGTGGATTATCGACACCGTCAAAGCCGGACACGATATCGTGCTGGGAGATATTGCCGGCCTGCCCGCCGAAGCGGATATCGACAAAATCCTGTTGACCGAACAGCAACTGAAGTCCATGCTGATCATCCCGCTTACCTTCCATAATAAAGTACAAGGCTTCATCGGTTTCGATTCGATCCGGACGAGCCGTTTCTGGACAGCTTCGGAAGTGGAGGACATGCACATCATTGCCGGTATTTTCTCTATCATAATCGAGCGTTGGCAAACCAATAACAACCTGGAAGAGTCGAGAAAACGCATCTCCAAGCTGAGCACGAAGTTTCAGCAGTTTTTCAATAATCTGCCGATCGGGGTGGAACTATACGATGCGGAAGGGAGCCTGATCGATATAAACGACGCCGACACTAAAATCTTCGGCAGCTCCCGTGAACAGTTGTTAGGAGTCAACCTGTTCGAGAATCCGGCCGTCCCTGAGAAAATCCTTAATCAGATCAAAAGAAAGAAGGCATTCAGTTTCCCGCTTGCATACGATTTCAATCGCATCCGGGATTCCCGTTACTATCGTTCCGATATTTCCGACCAGACCAAATACCTGATGGTGAAAGGAATCGGGTTGAACGACCGGGAGTTCGGCCATATCGGCTATTTGCTGATCATCTCCGACGAGACGGAAAATCAGGCCAAAGAGGAGCAGACGCAAAATAATCTGGCGATCCTCAAGGCCGTTCTCTTGTCCGGCCATTCCCTTATTGTCGAATATGATATCGAAAAGAAAGAATTGTTTGTCAATCCGCTTCTGAACGAAACGCCGGAAGATAACAAGCTTTTCAACTACTTGAGAAGTAATAAGTATATGACGCTCGAAGGCGTACAGCGGATTGTCCGTTCGGCCGATAATGTCAACCAGCTTTTCCAGGTGATAGAAGGGAAGCAGGATCATTGCAGCTTCGAATGCCGTACCGCCATCGAAAACGAAACGATCTGGATCCGTATCAACGCGCAGGCTTATAAGACGAAAGGGAGCAAGCGGCAGAACAAAATGATCTGCCATGTCACCAACATCACCGAAGAAAAGCTGTTGGAAGAGAAACTGCATCATGCGGAATACGAAACCCGGCAGTCGGAACTGGAGATACAGAAGGTACGCGAGGCGGACAAGCTGAAATCCGCCTTCCTTGCCAATATGAGCCACGAGATCCGGACACCGCTCAACGCCATTATCGGATTTTCCAATATTCTCGCCGAGACTGAAGATAAGGAAGAAAAAGAAGAGTTTGTCAAAATAATCAATAAGAACAGCGACCTGCTCCTGCGCCTGATTACCGATATCCTGGACTTTTCCAAAATAGAAGCGGGTATCTTAGATTACTCGCTTGCCGACGCCAGCCTGAAGGAGATCTTCCATGAACAGTATCAGGTGCACGCGTTGAAAATGCCCGAAGGTGTTTCCCTGATCTGCGACTTCGACGCCCTGCCGGACATCCTCGTCCATACCGATCCGAAGCGGGTCACGCAGGTGATCTCGAACCTGATCTCGAACGCTGCCAAGTTTACGGAGGAGGGAAGCATAAGGATTTCTTACCGCATCGTGGAAGGGCATGTGCTGATCGAAGTAATCGATACGGGCATCGGAATCCCGCTCCAGCATCAACTGACGATCTTCGACCGTTTCGTGAAAGTCAACTCGTTCAAGCAGGGAACGGGCTTAGGCCTGACAATCTGCAAAACCATCATCGAAGCCCTCAACGGGACAATCGGCGTCGATTCGAAGCCGGGAGAAGGCGCACGGTTCTGGTTCACGCTTCCTTACAACGGATAGCCTCTGCCTATGGAAAACCTTTCCCATGCCTATGAGAAACTTTTCTCATACGGGTGAGAAAGATTTCTCACTTGCATGAGAATCTTTTCTCACCGAATCGAGAATGCCTGTGAAAAACAAACGATTGTTTCGTAGTCTACGCCCTTTCTGATATAAACCGTATATGTGAGGAATAGATCAGTACCGGAAACTTCCGCCTCCGAGGAACTCGCGCAACAGGGAAGTACCCGGAAGCCCGACGTCGGGGATATAATTGAAGTAGCGGAGGAAACGGAGCAGACGGTACGCCTCGGCATTCTCCGGATCGCATTCGCGCACTTCGCCCAGAATCGGTTCGGCTTCCTTGCGCAGGGCGGCCAGCTCATACAACATGGCGCTGTTGAACATCGCATCCGCGTTCTCCTGGTACGGGAATATCCATTTGTCCTCGCCCCGGCGCACACTGGGCCAACGGGCGATCGTATCGCGGGCGGAATATCCGCGGAAGCGGTAATCGCGGATGATGCGGCGCAAAAGGCGGTTGTCGGTCGTCGGAATCCAGTTATGATTGTCAAGCGAGATGGAAGTCAGCACGGACACGTAGATCCGGTATTTGTAGCGATCCTCGATCATGGAGGTCAGTTCGGGGTTCAAGGCGTGGATGCCTTCTATCACCAGGACGGAGTTTTTGTGCATCTTCAGTCTCTTTCCTTTGAAAACGCGGCGGCCTGTTTCGAAGTCAAAGCTCGGCACATCGATCTCTTCGCCTGAGAGGAGTTTCTGCAATTCACTGTTGAAATAAGGCAGGTCGAGCGCATACAGCGACTCGAAGTCATATTCGCCGGATTCGTCCTTCGGCGTATCTTCACGGTTCAGGAAGTAATCGTCCAGTGAAAGTCCGACCGGATGGATCAGGTTTGTAATCAGCTGGACTTCCAGCCGTTTGCAGAAAGTCGTTTTACCCGAAGAAGACGGTCCGGAAATCAGCACCATGCGGATGCCGTTGTCGTAGCGGGCGGCAATCTCTTCCGCGATCTTGGCAACCTGCTTTTCCTGCATGGCTTCGGAGACCATAATGACTTCGGATGCCATGCCTTTCTCTATCGCCCGGTTCAGGTCTCCGACGTTGTCCAATCCGACCGTGCGTTGCAGGGTCAGGTGTTCCTTATAAACCTGAAACATTTTGTCCTGGCGGATGACCGGTTCCAATTCCGCCGGATTCGCCCTTTGAGGCACGCGCAGCAACACGCCGTCGAAATAGGGAACGAGGTCGAAATGCCGGATATAGCCGGTGGAAGGGGTCAGGCAACCATAGAAGTAATTGATGTAGCCGTCCAGTTCGTAATAGGACGTATAAGGCATACCGGCGCTTTCGATCAGGCGGGCCTTGTCGTTCATGCCTCTTTCGCGGAACAGGACGGCGGCATCGACCGTGCGGACCGTCTTCAAATGAAAAGGAAGGTCGGCGTCGATGATTTCACGCATCCGCTTCTTGATTTTGCCGATCGTCTCCTCGTCTATGTCTTTGCCGTTGTGGATGACGCAATAGTAGCCTTTCGAGATGGGATGCTCCAGGTTCAGGGTTGCCGAAGGGAGCACGTCGTTCACCGCTTTCGAGAAGATATGGCAAAGGGAACGGACGTATGTCCGCATTCCCGAAAGCCCGGAATAATCGACATATTCAATGTCTTTCGGATGCCAGCAACGGAAGGTCAGCCCTTCTGTTTTATTATTTACCTGCGCATTCATCGGGCGTAACCGGAGCGGTGCGCCGACCAGCGAATAGATGTCCAACAGCGAAGAACCCATCGGCACTTCTCTATAAGTATTGTTATTTTTGCAATAAATTGTAATAGTTTCAGACATGGTATCTCAGTTATTATTTATACTTTTGTCCCCTAAAGTTAGGAATATTAATCGGATATACATCCACTTAAACGTATTTTAAATGGACTATTCATTTTTTGATTTTCTACGCCTTATAGGTTCCTTGGGGTTGTTCCTGTATGGTATGAAGATCATGAGCGAAGGTCTGCAGAAGTTTGCGGGGGACAGTCTGCGCAGGATTCTGACGGCCATGACGACCAACAGGGTTACCGGTGTTCTTACGGGGGTCTTGATCACCGCCCTGATCCAATCATCGTCCGCCACTACAGTCATGGTGGTCAGTTTCGTAAACGCCGGCCTGCTCACCCTTACCCAATCCATCGGAGTCATAATGGGAGCCAATATCGGTACGACCGTTACCGCCTGGTTGATCTCGGCTCTCGGATTCAAGGTCGATATTGCGGCTTTCGCCCTTCCTCTACTCGCGTTCGGTATTCCGCTTTTGTTTTCCGGGAAAAGTTCACGTAAATCGATCGGAGAATTCATATTCGGTTTCTCTTTCCTCTTTATGGGACTTCAAGCCCTGAAAGCCAATGCTCCGGATCTCGGAGCCAATCCGGAGATGCTTGCCTTCGTGCAGAATTATGCCGATATGGGCTTCTTCTCTATCATCCTCTTCCTGTTTATCGGGGCTATCCTGACCATGATCGTGCAGGCTTCCGCTGCGACGATGGCTATCACGTTGATTATGTGTGCCAACGGGTGGATCGACTATCAATTGGGTGTGGCGCTCGTATTGGGCGAGAACATAGGAACGACGATCACGGCCAACCTGGCGGCTTTGACCGGTAACACGCAAGCCAGGCGGGCGGCGCTGGCGCATCTTGTCTTTAATATATTCGGCGTGATCTGGGTACTGATTCTGTTTTATCCGTTCACCAATGCCGTTTCCTGGTTCGTCACGAACGTGATGCGCATTTCCGATCCGTCGGTGGCAGTCTCTTTCAAGCTGGCGGCTTTCCATACGGCTTTCAATATCAGCAATACGTTTATCATGATCTGGTTTGTCGGGCTGATCGAGAAAACAGTCCGGTTCCTTATCAAAGGCAAGAAGGAGGAAGACGAAGAGTACCGCCTGCGCTATATTACGGGTGGTATGCTGTCGACCGCCGAACTTTCGATCTTGCAGGCACATAAGGAGATCACGTTGTTTGCCGAGCGTACCGGCCGTATGCTGGATATGGTGAAAGAGCTGTTCTACGAGAAGAACGAGGATGCTTTCCTGAAAACCTATAGCCGTGTCGAGAAATACGAAAGCATTAGCGACCGGATGGAGATAGAGATCGCCAACTATCTGACCTGCGTGGCTGAAGGCCGCTTGAGTTCGGAAGGTAAGGAAGAAATCCGCATCATGCTGCGTGCCGTATCGGAAATCGAGAGTATAGCAGACTCTTGCAATAACATGGCGCGAAGCATCAAACGCCGCAACGAGTTCAAATCGACATTCACAGACGAGCAGAACCATAATGTGGACCAGATGCTGGCACTTACGGAGAAAGCCTTGCATCGCATGATCGAGATTCTGAAGAAGTCGGAGCTTGTGCGCGACGATGTCAACCCGTCTTACAACATCGAAAACGAAATAAACAATTACCGCAACCAGTTGAAGATCCACAATGTGGAAGACATCAACAACAAGAAATACCAGTATCAGGACGGTGTCTACTACATGGATATCATTGGCGAAGCCGAAAAGTTGGGCGACTACGTGCTGAATGTGGTACAGGCGGTTATCGAGAAGAAGATATAAGGAGATATAAGAATATTTGAAACATTAAAGAACCAGGTTCGCGGATGACGCGGATCGGGCGGATCTTAACGGATAAAATAATTAAAATCCGCTTTCATCCGTTTCATCCGCGTCATCCGCGAACCTGGTTCTTTAGTGGGACATTTAGTTTCACACCTGCCAACACCGAGCTGTTCTTTTATATTGGACTTGAGTGAATCACAGCGTCACGCCGGATTTGAAGATTGCGATCTCCCTGTAGCCGTTTTTTTCGTTGTTAGTCGGGCTGCCGCTTGCGATACCGATGATAAACCGGATAAAGCATTCACAAAGTTCCTCCATGCTTTTGCCCTCCAAAAGGGAGCCGGCATTGAAGTCGATCCAGTTCGGCTTGCGGGCATATAGATTGCTGTTGGTCGAAACTTTGACCGTCGGAACAAATGTTCCGAACGGAGTTCCTCTGCCGGTCGTAAACAAAACCAGATGGCAACCGGAACCGGCAAGTGCCGTACTGGCCACGAGGTCGTTTCCGGGAGCGCTCAACAAATTCAGTCCCTTTGTCTTTAGCCGTTCACCGTAAAGCATGACATCCCGGACAGCAGAAGTTCCGGCTTTTTGCGTACAACCCAGTGATTTTTCTTCCAGGGTGGAAATGCCTCCCGCCTTATTACCCGGAGAAGGATTCTCGTAAATCGGCTGTTTGTTCTCTATAAAATAGGATTTGAAGTCGTTAATCAGATGAACGGTCTTCTCGAAGACGGCTTTCGATTCGCTCCGGTTCATCAGAATCGTCTCGGCTCCGAACATCTCCGGAACTTCCGTCAGGACAGTCGTTCCTCCTTGTGCTACCAGAAAGTCGGAAAAGACACCCAGCAACGGATTGGCCGTAATGCCGGAAAAGCCGTCCGATCCTCCGCATTTCAGTCCTACACGCAATTCACTTAAAGGAATATCCGTCCGCTGGTCGTGCGAAGCAATCGCATAGAGTTCCCGCAACAGTTCCATTCCCGTTTCCAGTTCATCGTCCACCTTCTGCGTTTCCATAAAGCGGATGCGTTCCGTATCGTAATCGCCAAGCATTTCCCGGAAAGCGCCGGCCTGATTGTTTTCACAGCCTAATCCGACAACGAGAACGGCGCCGGCATTCGGATGCAGGACCATGTCCCGCAAAATCTTCCGGGTGTTTTCATGATCGTCTCCCAGTTGGGAACAGCCATAGTTATGAGGGAATGCGACGATCGCATCGACTCCGGCGCCTTGCGTCTCCTCACGCAATTTGTCTGCCAGCCGGTGGGTGATGCCGTTGACGCAACCGACGCTCGGGATGACCCATATCTCATTCCGGATTCCCACTTCTCCGTTTTTGCGGCGATATCCTTTAAAGGAAAGCGGTTTTCCGGATGGCTGTTCCGGAATGGGCTGCGGATTGAATTCATACTCCCGTAACCCTTCCAGATTGGTCTTGATATTCTTTTCGTTCACCCAACTTCCGGCAGTGATCGTCTCGCGGGCATGTCCGATCGGAGCACCATATTTAACGATAAGGTCTTTCTCCTTAAAGTCCTGTAAGGCTACTTTGTGTCCTGCAGGGATATCCTGCAGGACGACGATCGTTTGACCGTTGATGTCCAAAGTTGTACCGGCCTGTAAATCCTTTACGGCGACAACGACATTGTCTGCCGGATTTATCTGTATATAAGTCCGCATCAGCAAATTTCTTTAACGACATTAAGCATTCCTTTTTCTTCAATGGCATCCAGGAACCCTTTTACCATACCGGTCAATCCCGGAATGCGGTTCAGGTCTTCCCCCCAAATGGAAGTCGCTGCCAATACGCCTTCGGCGACCTGTCCGGTCGAGCCGGTAGCCCAAAGGTCCTGTAGCAGTTGAAGGATTTCGGCGGAATCATTCGGCTCGGATCTTGTCCCGTCGGTACGGACATATCCCTTATAATAGGTAATAATGGCTGCCAAGCCTAACACCAGTCCTTGGGGCAACTCGCCTTTCCGTTCCAGATAGGTTTTCAAACCCGGCAGGTCGCGTGTTTCATATTTAGGGAAGGAGTTCAGCATGATGGAAACGACCGAATGGTCGACGAACGGGTTATTAAAACGCTCCATGACGTCATTGCCGAACTGCACCAGTTCTTCTTTCGGCAGATCCAATGTTTCCAGCAGTTCCCCGAACATCACCTTGCGGATATATTTTCCCAAAATATCGTGTTGGCAGGCATCCCGCACGATATTCACCCCGGAAAGCCAGGAAACGGGAGCCAAAACCGTATGAGGGCCGTTCAAAAGGGTCACCTTCCGCTGGTGGTAAGGCTCCTCGCTCGGAACAAACAGCACATTCAAGCCTGCCTTGTCTGCCGGGAACTCGTGGGCAACCGATTCGGGCGCTTCGATTACCCATAAATGGAATATCTCCGCCTGCACGACCAGATTGTCGTTATATTGCAGTTTCTCTTTGATCGAATCGATCTCTTTACGCGGGAATCCCGGAACAATACGGTCGACCAGCGTCGCATATACACCGCAACAGTCCGTAAACCAGGCTTTGAAATCTTCTCCTAATTGCCATAAATCGATATACTGGTAAATGGTTTCTTTCAGCTTATGCCCGTTCAGGAAGATCAATTCGCATGGAAAGATAATCAAGCCCTTGTCTTTGTCTCCGTTAAATGTCTTGTAGCGGTGATAAAGCAATTGTGTCAGCTTGCCCGGATAGGAAGAGGCAGGCGCGTCCTCCAACTTGCATGACGGATCGAAGGCGATTCCTGCTTCCGTCGTGTTTGAAATGACGAAACGCATCTCCGGCTGTTCCGCCAGTTGCATAAAAGCGGAAAAGTCCGCATAAGGATTCAACGCACGGCTTATCACATCGATCCGGGTAAGGCTGTCGACCTTTTCGCCTTTGTCCAACCCCTGAAGATTGACATGGTACAAGCCATCTTGTGCGTTCAACATGCCGACCATCCCCCGGTCGATGGGCTGGACTACCACGACACTGCTGTTAAAATCTACTTTCTCGTTCATTTTCTGGATAATCCAATCCACGAATGCACGGAGGAAATTGCCTTCGCCGAACTGGATGATCCGTTCCGGATACAGCATTTTGCCGGCAGTTTTTTCATTCAACTCTTTCATTTTAATCTTAATTTAAAATCTGTTCATTAATGGCAATCAGAGCCGATTATATAAATTCGGGCTCTAATTTAAAGGAAATCTCGGATTTATTTAGTATGTTTGCATAAAACTTATCCATAACTGGCAAGAACAGGCTTTATTTATACCATGAAACATTTTCTTATTAACACATCTGTTTTACTATCTATTTTAATTATGACGACATCCTGCTCACCTAAGGTCGAAATGATTCCGGCAGAGTTGGCTTATCAGGCTGAAGCGACTACCGGAGAAGGTTCTATCTGGCATCCCGAACGTCACACCTTATTCTGGGTGGATATTGAAGGGCAAACATTATACGAATATCATCCCGATACAAAAGAATGCAGTTCCTGGAAATTCGATCGTATGGTATCGACGGTGGTTCCCGAAACGGACAGTACGGTTATCATAGCCCTGCAAAATGAAATCGTACGGGTAAACCTGCATGACGGACATACCACTTCTATCGCTCCGATACCGGACGAAAACGGAAAAGTGCGCTGCAACGACGGTAAATGCGATCCTGCCGGACGTCTATGGATCGGGACGATGGGGTTCGGTGCGCCTAAAGATGCCGGGACCTTATATGCTGTTTCGCCTGCCGGAACCGTCACTGAAAAACTGGAAAAGGTCACGATCTCAAACGGGATCGTCTGGTCGTCCAATAAGAAGTTCATGTACTACAACGATACGCCGACCGGCAAAGTAGCCCGCTACCGCTACGATGCCGACAACGGAGAGATCCTGTTCGACGGTATAGCCGTTACTTTGCCCGATGGAACGGGAGCGCCCGATGGTATGGCAATCGACAGCGACGACCACCTCTGGGTTGCCCAATGGGGCGGTTATGGTGTCTATTGCTACAATCCTTACACAGGAGAGTTGCTGGCAAAAGTAGAGGTGCCGGCGCCTAATGTCGCTTCCTGCGCTTTCGGAGGTAAAAAAATGGATACGCTTTATATTACAACGGCTCGTGCAGGATTGTCCGAAGAGCAACTTCGGGAATACCCGTTAAGCGGCAGTGTATTTTGTTGCAAACCGGGGGTTAAAGGTGTAAGGGCCAACTGTTTCGGGGAATGAAATCTCCCGAAGATTATTTATCACAAATGTAAACAGCTTCTCGAAATTTATTGTTTACTTTGTAAAACATTGAAAAAGAAATATGACTAAGAATAAATCTGAAAAGAAAAGTAATAAACCGGGGAAGAAGAAAAGCAGCTCCAAAGGTGAAAACAAACGGATGAAAAAAGAGACTATGATCAATGCCATCATCAACGTTTTCAAGTCTTCTCCCAAAGAACCTTTTAACTATCGACAGATCAGCAGTCTGATAGGAGTAACCAATCAGGTGCAGAAATTGCAGGTGGTGGATATCCTGTACGATCTTTCTTCCGATAACTTCATATCCGAGATAGATCGGGGTCGCTACCGTTATAACGATTGGGGAACGACTGCTGTCGGGACCTTTATGCGCCGTCAGAATGGCAAGAACTCTTTTATTCCCGAAGATGGGGGGACGCCTATTTTCGTGGCTGAGCGAAACTCCGCACATGCGCTTAACGGCGATAAGGTAAAAATACAGCTTCATGCCAAGAGAAAAGGAGCTGATCCGGAAGGCGAGGTTATCGAGATATTAGAGAGCCAGCGACGCTCGATCACCGGAAAGCTACAGGTGACCAGAGGCTTTGCGTTTCTTATTACGGAAGACAAGACGCTCGCAAACGACATCTTTATTCCGAAAGACAAGCTGAAAGGAGGCAAGACCGGCGACAAAGCAATCGTCCGTATCACCGAATGGCCGGAAGAAGCCAAGAACCCGCTGGGTGAGGTGGTCGATATCTTGGGTGCTGCCGGTGACAACAATGCGGAGATGAACGCTATCCTGGCTGAGTTCGACCTCCCGTATAGCTATCCGGCCAACGTTGAAAAGGCTGCGGAAAGGATATCGGAAACTATCTCTGAGGAAGAAATTGCCAAACGTGAGGATTTCCGTAACATCACGACTTTTACGATCGACCCGAAAGACGCTAAGGACTTCGATGATGCCCTTTCCGCCCGTAAGCTGGAAAATGGCAATTGGGAAATAGGCGTCCAT
Source organism: uncultured Parabacteroides sp. (assembly GCF_902493135.1). Lineage (GTDB taxonomy): Bacteria > Bacteroidota > Bacteroidia > Bacteroidales > Tannerellaceae > Parabacteroides. Next base: position 78,873 of record NZ_CABUOD010000013.1, on the reverse strand, counting down.
ATCGCCGACGTGACCTATTACGTCAGACCGGAAAGCCTGATAGACCGGGAGGCTTTCAGTCGTGCGACATCTATTTATCTTGTGGATCGCACCATCCCGATGCTGCCGGAACGTTTGTGCAATCAGATCTGTTCGCTCCGGCCGGATGAAGAAAAACTTTGTTTTTCCGTGATTTTCGAGCTGAGTAAGAATGCCGAAGTCCGACAATCCCATATCACCCGTACCATTATCAAGAGCGACCGCCGCTTCACTTATGAAGAAGCTCAGGCTGTCATCGAGACGGGAGAAGGTGAATATAAAGAAGAAATCCAAGCGCTTAACGGCCTGGCGCAAAAACTGCGCGACCGGCGTTTCAAAGACGGGGCAATCGCTTTCGACCGTTACGAAGTCAAATTCGACATAGACGAGACCGGTAAACCGTTAGGAACTTATATCAAAGAATCGAAGGAAGCCAATAAACTGATCGAAGAATTCATGTTATTGGCAAACCGTACGGTCGCCGAGTTCGTCGGATTGAGCAAGAATAAGACAAAAAAAACGTTCGTCTATCGTATCCATGAACAGCCGGATGCTGAGAAACTAAAAGACTTTTCCGCATTCATCAGCCGCTTCGGTTATAAGATGCGTACGGAAGGGACGAAAACGGATATCTCAAAAGGGATTAACAAGCTGCTGGATAGCGTACAAGGTAAACCGGAAGAGAATCTGGTGGAGACGCTGGCCATCCGTTCCATGCAGAGAGCCCGTTATACGACGGATAATGTCGGCCACTATGGGTTGGCAATGGACTATTACACACACTTCACTTCTCCCATCCGCCGTTATCCGGATATGATGGTGCACCGTTTGCTGGAACGCTATCTGTCAGGCGGTCGCAGTGTGATAAAGAGCAAATATGAGGATTATTGTAAACATTGTTCCGATATGGAAGTGTTGGCTTCAAGTGCTGAACGCGCTTCTATCAAGTACAAGCAGGTCGAATTTATGAAGGATAAGTTGGGGCAGGTATTCGACGGAACCGTGTCTGGTGTCGCCGAATGGGGATTGTACGTGGAACTGAATGGAAACAAATGCGAAGGGCTTGTTCCGATTCGCGACCTCGATGACGACTTTTACGAGTTTGACGACAAGAACTATTGCCTGCTCGGACGTAAGACAAAGCGTATTTACCGATTAGGAGATGCCATCACGGTGAGAGTGGCACAAGCTAACCTGGAAAAGAAACAACTGGACTTTGCATTGGTCTGAACAAATGACAATTGATAATTGACAATTGGTCCGGGCCTTGGCCGGTTCGTTACATCTTAAATTGTCAATTGTCAATTGTTCATTGCCTTGCTCATTGTCAATTCCAGAAGATAAGTCCTGCCATTCCACAGGCTATCAATCCCAATCCTAAAAGAGCATAAAAGATACGGGCGCCTTTGCGTCCCAGCCACTTGACGAATGTCATGGCTCCGCTGGTCTGGAAATACCAGTCGAGATTCAGGATCGCAGCGATAATCGAGAATGCCCCTAATGCGATAAAGAGTATCAGGATAAAATATTCGGTAGGTTCCATCTTACTTCACTTCTACGGTGCGGGAACCGTCCGGGTTCTCTGTAATGGCGACTTCCACAACGTCACCCGGCAATAATTCTTCGATCTTTTCCGGCCATTCGATAAAGCAGAGAGCACCGCTATAGAAATAGTCTTCCGTGCCTATATCTTCCGCTTCACTTAGTTTGTTGATGCGGTAGAAGTCAAAATGATAGATCAGTTCACCGGTTTCGCTGCTGCGATATTCGTTGATAATGGCGAACGTTGGGCTGTTGATGACATCCTCTACGCCTAACTCTTCGCAGATAGCCTTGATAAAAGTGGTCTTCCCGGCTCCCATATCGCCCCGGAAAGCGAAAACGGTACGGTCGTCCATTTCGGCAATAAACTCTTTGGCTGCTTGACGGATCGTATCTAAACTTTCGATTTTAATTGTACGCATAACTTTAATAATTGACAATTGGCAATTGACAATAGACCATTCAGAAAGAAAGAGAATCGGTAACTGGCAACCGGCAATTGGTGTTTATGGTTGCAAAGTTAAAACAATTGTCAATTGTCGATTGCCAATTGCCAATTATTTTGCAGTTGCCGATTATTTTACTGTCATCGTGATGAAAGGAACCAGCATTTCCTCCATCGAGATACCGCCGTGTTGGAATGTGTTCTTATAATAAGAGACATAATAATTGTAGTTGTTCGGATAAGCAAAGAAATCGTTGTTCATCGCAAAGATATATTTGCTGCTCAGGTTCGGGGAAGGTAACCCCGCTTTGTCGGGAAAACGGATGTCAAAAACATCCTTCGGGTTATAATTCAAGTTCTTGCCAACCTTGTAGCGCAGGTTGGTATTTGTATTCTTATCGCCTATTACCTTCTGCGGGTTATCGACGCGGATCGTACCGTGGTCGGTCGTGACGATCACTTTATACCCTTTTCCGGCGATACGCTTGAAAAGTTCCAGCGTGCCCGAATGTTGGAACCAGGAGCGTGTCAGGCTGCGATAAGCCGCTTCGCTCTGGGCCAGTTCGCGGATCATCTTGTTTTCGGTACGGGCATGGGACAGCATGTCGACAAAGTTCAGTACCACCACATTCAACTGGTTATGGAGCAGGGAAGGGACGATATTCAGCAATTTGTCGTTATACTGCGAATCATGTACCTTATGGTAGGAGAAGGTATATTTCTTGCGGAACCGCTCGATCTGCGTCTGGATAAGCGGCGCTTCGTTCAGGTTTTTCCCTTCCTCGCTGTCCTCGTCCACCCAAAGTTCCGGAAACATCTTTTCGATCTGCAAAGGCATCAGTCCGGAGAAGATCGAGTTGCGGGCATACTGTGTGGCGGTCGGAAGGATGCTGTAGTACAGGCTCTCGTCGAACGTATAGTATTCGGCAAGCAGATCTTTTACTTCGCGCCACTGGTCAAGACGGAAATTGTCGATCAGGATGAAAAAGACTTTATCTCCGTTGTCGAGCATCGGGAATACTTTCTTTTTAAACAAATCCGGACTCATCAACGGGCGGATATCGGGATTCTGAATCCAGTCCACATACTTCTTTTTGACAAATTTGCCGAATGCACTGTTTGCCTCCTGTTTCTGCATGCGAAGCATGTCGGTCATCGGTACCTGGCTGTTTTCCAGTTCGATCTCCCAATAGACGAGCTTCTTGTACACCTCCATCCAGTCGTCGGTCGTCAGCGAGTCGTTGATCTGCATGCCGATACGCCCGAACTCCTGCTGATAGCCGACAGTCGTCGTCTCGGATATGATTACATTCTTATGGACATTCTTCTTGATAGACAAGAGCAGTTGGTTCGGATTGACCGGTTTGATCAGGTAATCGGCGATCTTGTTACCGATAGCCTGGTTCATGATGCTTTCTTCCTCGCTCTTGGTAACCATGACGACAGGGACATCGGGATTGATCGCCTTGATCTGCGCCAATGTTTCCAATCCGGTCAGCCCCGGCATATTCTCGTCCAGGAAAATAATGTCGAACGACTCTTCCTTGCAGCATTCGATGGCGTCTTGCCCGCTGATAACCGGAATCACTTCATATCCCTTGTCCTGCAGGAAAAGGATGTGGGGCTTTAACAAATCTATCTCATCGTCTGCCCAAAGCACTCTGTCTTTCTTTGCTGTCATAGTCTTGTCTTTCTTTTTTGAAGATGAACAAACGGGTTCATCCCTACAAATGTATGATATTATAACGATATACCCCTTTAATTTGTATGTTCTTCCCTCATTTTTTAGTCTCTTTTGTATTACCTTTGTATAATATAAACGAGTTAACTGTACACGTATGAGACTATCCGTATTTGCCCTGATCTGCCTGTTCCTTGCCGCATGTGCCGCACAGGAAAAAGGTCGTGAAAGAATCTCTTTCAACAAGGAATGGCGCTTTGCCCTGACTGAACCACAAACCAATGCTTCCGCACCCGGTGCGGATGACAGCGATTGGCGAGTCCTGAACCTGCCTCACGACTGGAGCATCGAGGCGGATTTCTCCCTCGATAACCCGGCGACTCCCGGAGGCGGTGCGTTGCCCGGCGGAACGGGATGGTACCGGAAACACTTCAAACTGCCGGAAAGCGACAAGGGGAAGGTCATCTATGTCGATTTCGACGGCGTTTACCGGAACAGTAAAGTCTGGCTGAACGGGCATTTGTTAGGTTTCCGCCCCAACGGGTATGTCTCGTTCCGTTATGACCTGACACCCTATCTGAATTATGGCAAGGAGGAGAATGTCTTGGTTGTCCGGGCCGATAACAGCGACCAGCCTAACTCCCGCTGGTATTCGGGTTCCGGCATTTACCGGAATGTGTGGTTGGTGAAAACCGGACAAGTCCATGTGGACAATTGGGGGACGAACATCACTACTCCGGTCATGAATGCGGACAAGAGTACGGTCGAGATTGAAACGACTTTGAAAAACGAGGCATCCGATGTGACCGTGGAAGTTTCTACCCTGATACAAGACAAGGAAGGAAAGACCCTCTACCGGATATCCTCCCCGGCCGAGATAGCCGCAGGAGGAAAGAAAATCGTTACACACACGATAGAAATGTTCTATCCGGAACTATGGAGCGTCCGGAATCCTTATCTGTACACCGCCGTAACCGAGGTGAAAGTCGGCAATAAACTGACGGACCGCTATCGAACCACATTCGGCATACGCAAGTTCGATTGGGACGAGCATACGGGATTCTCCCTGAACGGAGAACCGACCAAAATATTGGGCGTCTGCCTGCATCATGACCTGGGATGCCTCGGAAGCGCGGTCAATCCGAGGGCGCTCGAACGCCAGCTGCAAATGATGAAAGACATGGGCGCCAATGCCGTCCGCACCAGCCATAACCCCCCGGCACCCGAATTGCTCGACATCTGCGACCGGATCGGATTGCTGGTGCAGGACGAGGCTTTCGACATGTGGCGGAAACGGAAATCGCCGTACGACTATGCCCAGTATTTTGACGAATGGCATGAAAAGGACTTGACAGACCAGATCCTGCGCGACCGTAACCATCCGTCCGTCTTTATGTGGAGCATCGGAAACGAAGTGCTGGAGCAATGGCAACATGCCGATGCCGACACCCTCAGCCTCGAAGCCGCCAACCTGATCCTCAATGCAGGCCATCCGGTGGATGACAAGATCTTGTCCGATACCGCCATGAGCGTACAAGGATTGATCGCCCATTCGCTGGCGGCGATCGTCAAGCGCCTGGACAAGACACGCCCTGTCACTGCTGCCAACAACGAAGCGACGCCGGGTAACCTGATCTTCCGTTCGAATGCGTTGGATGTATTGGGGTTCAACTATCACGAAAAGAATTACGAGCCGTTCCCGCAGAACTTTCCGGGCAAGACGTTAATCGTAAGCGAGTCTACTTCCGCCCTGATGACACGCGGCTACTACCAGATGCCCTCCGATTCGATGTATGTCTGGCCGAACACCTGGCGGGATCGTTTCGACCGCCCCGAACATCTTTGCTCGGCTTATGACAACTGCCATGTGCCTTGGGGTTCGACCCACGAGGTGACTTGGCGGGAAGTCAAACGGTTGCCTTATGTTTCAGGTATGTTTATCTGGACGGGCTTCGACTATCTGGGCGAACCGACACCTTACTGGTGGCCGAGCCGTAGCAGTTTCTTCGGTATTGTCGACTTGGCAGGTATTCCGAAAGATGTCTATTATATGTACCAGAGCGAATGGACCGACACGCCGGTCCTTCATCTTTTCCCGCACTGGAACTGGGAAAAGGGAGAGACTGTCGATGTCTGGGCCTACTATAACCAGGCGGACGAAGTGGAGCTTTTCCTGAACGGCGAGAGCCTGGGTGTCAAGAGCAAGCCGGACGATGCTTTCCATGTCTGCTGGCGGGTTCCTTTTACGCCGGGTACGTTGAAAGCCGTTTCCCGCAGGGACGGCAAGGAAGTGCTTGCACGTGAAATCCGTACGGCCGGCGAACCAGCCCGGATCATGCTGATCCCCGATCGTTCCGCCTTGCACGCCGATGGCACGGATCTTTCATTCGTGACCGTGGAAATACAGGACAAAGACGGAAACTTGGTGCCGTATGCCGACAACCTGCTTCGCTTTACGGTCGAGGGGGACGGCTTTATCGCCGGGACAGATAACGGAGATCAGAATGATCCCGTCAGCCTCAAGAAACCGGAACGCCACGCTTTCTACGGAAAAGCAATGGCGGTCGTACAAAACACGGGCAAGGCTGGCGCCATCCGGTTGAAAGCTACGGCGGAAGGCCTGCCGGATGCAATCGTGGAAATAAAGGTAGGGGAATAAGAGGAACAGGGATTGGCTACATATCCTGTTATTGCGGAATCCTCTGTCACTCTATCACACTTTACCATGCGGGTTTTGATAATCATAGTGCATAGGAGTGATAGATGCCGTATTTGTCTATCACTTATCTATCACTTATGTATCACTTATGTATCACCGGTTTCCTGAAAGTCATAGTCGAAGTTTTGCAATATAAGTATGTGCTAATCAATCGGTCGGTATGTATTGCTTCCGTACACCCGGGTGTCCGGAGCGGAAACATCCGGGTGTAGCCGTCCCCTACACCCGGATGTTGAAAGTTGCAAGATGGGGATGTTTGTGAGCATTTCCGCTTGTTTCCCGTACTTTTCCTGCTTGTTTTGTGGAAAAAGCGCCTTAAGGGGACCAAAGTACTCCGGTGCAGACGCATATAGGTGTACTTAGTATAATTTAAAGAATAATGGAACTTCCGGGAGATGGTAATCAGGGATATTTATGTAAATTTGCCCGGAAATAAAGAGTTTATGGAAGTAAAGATCATCAATAAGTCACACCATCCGCTGCCCGGATACGCGACTCCGCTGTCGGCGGGAATGGACATTCGTGCAAATCTGACGGAACCGGTAGTGTTGAAACCCCTTGAACGGAAACTGATTCCGACCGGACTATATATCGCGCTGCCGGAAGGCTATGAGGCACAGATGCGTCCCCGTAGCGGCCTGGCATTGAAACATGGCATCACATTGTTGAACACGCCGGGCACTATCGATGCCGACTATCGCGGCGAGATCGGCATAATCCTGATAAATCTCTCATCCGAACCGTTTACCGTCAACGACGGGGAGCGTATTTGCCAGATGGTGATCACGACTCACAGCCAGGTCGTTTGGCAACCGGTGGAAGGGCTGGACGACACCGAACGGGGAGCCGGCGGCTTCGGTCACACGGGGAAATAATTAAAAATTAAGAATTAAGAATTAAAAAATATGGGAGGGATGCTAAAGTCTCTGATCTCGATATCTTTTCTGTTATTCCTGGTCGGGAGTTCGCAATCGTTGAGGGCGCAGGATCAGGATGCGAAGGTAGGAACAACGCCGAAGCCGAATAAAGTGAGCGCCGGAGATCAGCGGAAATTCGATTACTTCTTCTACGAAGGGCTGAACCTGAAGACTGCCGGAAAATTCGATGCCGCTTATGATGCCTTTAACCATTGTCTGGCGATCGACTCGACTGCCTCGGCCGTCTTATACGAGCTTTCTTCGTTTTATGCCCAGCTGAACCGTCCGGAGAAGTCGCTGGAGATGTTGCGGCGTGCGGTGGCTTACAGTTCCGATAATTTTACCTACCGACTGGCGTTGGCGACAATGAGCCGCAACCTCGGCATGTTCGGCGAGGCGGCGGAAGAGTATGAGAAGCTGGTGAAAGAATATCCCGGAAAACCGGAATTGAACTATTACCTGGCGGATGCGCTTACGCAGGAAGGTGAAATCGGGAAGGCGATCGATGCCTATGACGCCCTCGAATCGTCCATCGGCATGAGCGAAGCGCTTTCGATGCAGAAGTATAAGTTGTATAACGCGCTGGAGCAGACCGGTAACGCCTTCAAAGAGGTGGAAAAGCTTGCCGCCAAGTTCCCGATGGAATCCCGCTACCAGATCATTCTGGGGGATCTCCACCTGGAAAAGAACGATACGGTCAAGGCATTGAAATATTATCAGAAAGCACACGAAATCGATCCGGGAAGTCCCTATTACATTGTCTCCATGGCGAACTATTATGAAGCCGTCGGCAATAAGGACGCCGCCGAGACACAGATACGCAATGCATTGGTGAATGAGAAACTGGATGTCGATACGAAAGTCGGTATCCTGTCCCGCTATATTCTCAAACTGCAGCAGACGAAGAAGGGGACCGAGAGCGCGAATGCCCTTTTCCAGACATTGCTGGAACAGCATCCGGAAGATATCGATCTGAAACAGATGTACGGCAGCCTGCTGATTACGCAGGGAAAGACGGACGAGGCGCGTTTCCAGTTCCAGCTGATTACCGAGATGGAACCTTCGGATGCGGCTGCCTGGCAACAACTCCTGAACCTGGCGTTGAAGTCGGAAGACATTCCCGAAGTGATCCGTATCTGTACCCGTTGCCAGGAGCTTTTCCCCGATGCGCCGGAGTATTACTTCTATCTTGGGATCGCTTATTTCCAGCAAGAAAAGTACCAGGAGGCACTGGATACCTACAAGGCGGGCCTGGCGATTATCCCGGAGACGAACGTAGGGTTGAAATCCGATTTCTACGGGCAGATAGGCGATATCTACTATCAGGTCAAGAATATGCCGGAAGCCTACAAGGCGTATGACGAAGCGCTGAAATACAACGACAAGAATGTGGTTGTCCTCAATAATTACGCCTATTTCCTTTCACTGGAAAAGAAAGACCTGAAAAAGGCGGAGCGGATGAGCGCGTTGGCAGTCAAACTGGAACCGGACAATTCGACTTACCTCGATACGTATGCCTGGATATTCTTTGTGCAGGGAAACTATACGCTTGCCAAGATATACATAGAGAGTGCGCTTGCCAAGGATACGACCGAAAGCTCCGAGTTGGTGGATCATTACGGCGATATCCTCTTCATGAGCGGCGATAAGGAAAAGGCGCTTGAACAGTGGAAGAAAGCGAAGGAGATGGGAAAAGAAAGCGATGTGCTGGATCGCAAGATCGCAGAGGGAACCTATATAGAAGAGGAGGTCAAGAATGAATAAGATAAGCCTTGCCTTTGCGCTGGCCTTTTTTATCGCCCTGTCGTTCACGGGCTGTAAATCGACCAAGAAGGTCGGTACGGTCGAAGCGGGCGGAGCGAAAGCGCATAACGAGTTCTTTGCGCTTATGCAGGAGCAGGCGTTCAAGTATGAAACCCTGACTGCACGCTTGAACGTGGACTTGAATCTGCCGGGCAACAATATGAGTTCGCGTGTGGACCTGAAGATGGTAAAAGACAGTGCTTTCCAGTTGTCCGTGCAACCTTTTTTAGGCATCGAGGTTTTCCGCGCCGAGATCAGTGTGGACAGCGTAAAGGTGATCGACCGCATGAATAAGCGCTATGTGGCTGACAATTACGCCAACCTGAAAGGGCAGACGCCGATCGAGTTCAATTTCTATAATCTGCAGGCGCTTTTCACCAACCGTCTGTTCCTTCCCGGACAGCAAGGGATCAGCCCGAAGCAGTACAACCGTTTTAAGTTGAAGCAGGACGGCCCCGTGGCCGAAATACAGGTGAAGGATGTGATGGGGCTGCTGTACACCTTTATGGCGGACGGGGAGGAGAAGATTCTCTCAACCTGTATCGCCGAACCTTCGGACCGCTACGCCCTGCAATGGGACTATGCCGATTTTCGCCTGGCGGACGGACAGCCCTTCCCGATGAAGATGGATGTGCAGGTGATGAAGGATGGCGCTTCGCAAGGGGGGATCACGTTGCATTTCTCCCGTATGCAGACGGATGTCCCGGTGAAAATGGAGTTTTCCATTCCTGCCAAATATAAACGTATCACATTGGCTCAGATCATCAAATCGTTGAGTAGTAATAAAATGTAAGATGAGATACTTCTGGTTCGTCATATTCGTGCTGTCGATCGGTCCTGTTTCCGCACAGAACTCGGCAAGAGTACGCGAACTTGAAAATCAGCGTAAAGCCGCACTTGCCGAGATCGAGATGACCAGCCAGCTATTGGACGAGACGCGGCAGACGGCGCGTAACTCGCTGAACCGGCTGAACCTGCTCTCCAAACAGATCCTTTCCCGTCAACAGGTCATCAGCCTCCTGAACCAGGAGATCGGGGAAATAGACAAGCAGATCGCCGCTTCCCGCCGGGACATTTCCCAATTGGAAAGAGAGTTGGGGAATAAGCGGCAGAATTACGGGAAATCGGTTCAAAGCATATACAAACGCCGCAGTTCGCAGGATAAGTTGTTGTTTATCCTTTCCGCCGACAATTTTGCCCAGTCCCTTCGCCGTATGCGTTACCTTCGCGAGTATGCCGACTGGCAGAAGAAGCAGGCATCCGAAATTATCGATAAGCAGAAAGAGATTGCCGGCAAGCAGAAAGAACTGGAAAAGACGCGTGACGAGAAGAACGCCTTATTGGGTGTGCGCGAGGATGAAAGCCGCAAGCTCCAGACCGAGGAATCGAGCCGGAAAGAGGAGGTGCAGCAGTTGAACAAGAAACAGAAGCAGTTGCAGGCCGACCTGAAAAAGAAAAAGCAGCAGGCTGATGCCTTGAACCGCCGGATCGAAAAGCAGATAGCCGAAGAAATCGCCCGTGCCGAAGCCGAGGCCAAAGCCGCCCGCGAGCGTGCGGCTCGCGCTGAAAAGAACCGTGTGGCACGTGAAAAGGCGGCTGCCTCAGGAAAGAAAGTCCCCGAAACAAAACCGGAGACGGAGCCGGTCCGCGAGGAACGTGTCGCCGACACCAAAGGCGGGTATGCCATGACAAAGGCCGAGAAGCGCCTGTCCGATGATTTCGCAGGCAATAAGGGCCGTTTGCCTTATCCTGTGTCCGGTCGCCATACGATTGTCGCGACCTTTGGCGAACAGCAGCACCAGGAGCTGAAGTATGTCCGTACGAATAACAGCGGCATCGACATCCAGACCGCTCCGGGTACGGATGCCCGCGCCGTGTTCAATGGCGAGGTGACGCGCGTGTTCGTTGTTCCGGGATATAACAACTCGGTCATTGTCCGCCACGGTAACTATCTGACGGTCTATAGTAACCTGAGCCAGGTCTATGTGAAGGCAGGCGATAAGGTGAGTACCCGCCAGGCGATCGGAAAGATCTTTACCGATACCGAGGACGGCAATGCCACGATCCTTCATTTCCAGCTTTGGAAAGAAAAGACGAAACTGAATCCGGCGCCGTGGCTGGATTGACGCAGGGGGGGGCGTCAGGACGGACACCGGTGTTGCGTCAGGGTTGGCTCCCGTCATGCGTCAACCGGAGTTTCCGGAGTGCGAACCTCACATCCTCTTTATTGATCAGGAAGTCCTTTGGCCGGGTTCCCGTTTTCCGACAAAAGATAATCATGGAGAATGCCAGCATGATGCAGAAGGCTATACTGGTGCTGATGGCCGATCCGACCACTCCGTAAGAGGGAATTAGCAGATAGCCCGAAACAAGCAGGCTTATCAAACCGGTAAAGGAACTGCCCGCGCTGTAGCGTATTTTCCCGCTCCCGATAAAATATTGGCTTAATATGCTGTTACAGGCCAATGCAATGATCCCGGTTGACAGACCCGTTATGACGTTGCGCATCCCTGCAAACTCGGCACTGAACAGATAATCCGTGTACACCCATTCCGGTATCAGAAGAATACAGCCGGTCGCAAGCGTGACGGCACAAAAGGTTAGTTTGAAGAACCGGAGCGTGGTCTGCTTCTGCTCGCCGGGATCATGTGTCCGGGCAACGCGGCTGTACGCGATAAAGCCGATGCTGCGGTTGATATGCCAGACACTTTCGGAAATCTTGGTTCCCGCATCCAATAGCCCGACGCTTCCTAACCCGGCAAACCGTTTGATCAGGAAATAGTTGAGGCGGGTGGTCAGGATTTCGGCGATATTGTCCGCACTTCCCCAAAGCCCGTAGGTGAACATCTCCTGCAAAAGAGCGTATCGGGAACGTCCTTTCCGGGGATCTGCCTCTTTTCTGTTCAGAAACGGCAGGAGCAGGAACAGGCTGACAAGGAACGCAATGCCGTTTGTGAGATACATTCCCCACAGATAGGCGGTCACATTCTGTATTTTCAGTCCGTAATAGAGGAACAGCAATACAAAGAACAATAATCCCCCTTGCAGGACAAAGGTGAGGTTGAACCCGAAGATCAGATTCTTTCCCAACAGGAAACGGGAGTTCGCGGCAACGAGGGAAGTCAGGATGGAAAGAATATAAATGTCAAAGGCATACCCTTCGGGAAGCAGTCCGAGGATAGCCATGCAGCCGCAAGCGATGCCCGCTCCGACCGGTGTCCAGCAGTAGGAAGGCAAAAACACGGCTTTCATGGAATAGCGGTTCATGAAATAGACAATTGTATTTCCCGCCAATATTCCGCAGAACATGGTTGCAATTCCTACTGCCGCCAGGATCAGTCCGACCAACCCGACTCCTTCGACTCCCAATACCTTGGCATTGATAAAGATCAGCACCAGGTTCAGGATGGCAATCAGATAGCGTGTACCGATGGTTGTGAAGAGGTCCCTCATATTAACTTGCTCATTTCCAACTTTCAATCGTCAATTGGTCGAGCAGCTTGATATACGTGTCGATCGCTTCCCGTATCTCCATCAGGCCGATATATTCGTCGGCGGCATGGGAACGGGCGGAGTTTCCCGGTCCGATCTTCACGGAAGGGAAGTGCATGAGGGCCTGGTCGCTCAAAGTAGGCGAACCGAAGGGTACTTTCCCCATCATGACGGCACGGCGTACGAACGGATGTTGCAGATCCGTACGGGTGGAGTTGAGGCGGAAGCTGCGGGCCTTTATTTCGCAGCCGACCTGCGGCTTGACCAGTTCGAACAGTTTTTCGTTGGGATAGAATTCGTTTGTCCGGATATCGACGGTGAATTCGCAGCGGTCCGGAACGACATTGTGCTGTGTCCCGGCATGGATAATCGTGACGCTCATCTTTACCGGTCCGAGGAAATCGCTTTTTTCCGGGAACTGATAGGTGTTGAACCACTCGATGTCTTTCATGGCAAGCGTGATCGCATTGATCCCCTCGTTCCGGGCGGCGTGTCCGGCTTTGCCGGTGCTGACGCAGTCCAGTACCATCAGCCCCTTTTCGGCTACGGCAGGTTGCATGCCGGTCGGTTCGCCGACAACGGCGAATGCGATGGGGGGAAGGTCGGCAAGGACGCTTTCCAGCCCGTTCTTGCCGGAGACTTCTTCTTCGCATGAAGCAAGGAAGATCAGGTTGTAGGGTTGTTCCTTCCCTGACAACGCCCTGAATGCCTCGTAAAGAGAGACTACGCTCGCGCCGGCATCGTTGCTGCCGAGGCCGTACAGACGTTCGTCTTCCGTCTCCTCCGGATTGAACGGGTCTTTCGTCCAGCCCGAAGCCGGCTTGACTGTGTCGATATGGGAGTTGAGCAGCAGGGTCGGCTTGTCCAAATCGAAACCGGGGGCGATCAGCCACAGATTATTCCCTTTGCGGTTTACCTTATACCCGGCCTTTTCCCAGCTTTGCTTGAGAAAATCAGCCGTTTCTCCCTCTTCCCTGCTGAAAGAAGGACGTGAAATCATCCCTTTTAATAGGTCTATTGCGTCGTAGTACATGATATGTTTTATTCCGTTAATATTCTATCCACCGTCTCCCTGTCTTTTTTCAGTTGGTCGATCAGCTGGTCGAGGGTGTTGAATTTGATGTCGCCTCGTACGTGTTGTATGAACGTGACTGTTATTTCGTTATTGTAGATGTCGCCTGAGAAGTTGAGGATGTTTACTTCCAGCGTGATGTTGTCCCCGTTGTCCAGGGTCGGGCGGTTGCCGATGTACAGCATTCCCTTGTAACGCTGTCCGTTCAGGTACACCCGAACGGCATATACGCCGATGCCCGGAATAATCTTGTAAGGTTCGTCCACTTGGATATTGGCGGTCGGGAAACCTAATTTCCGGCCGACCTTATAACCGCTGACGATGCTTCCCTTCAGCCCGTAAGGATAAGTCAGCAGATGAGTCGCCTCCTCCACACGGCATTCCGCAAGGAGTTTCCGTATTTCGGACGAACTGACGGCCGCCTCGCCTTCGCTGTATTGCGAAGCCTTGATAACCCGGATGCCGCAAGTCTCGCCATAGGTTACATACTGCTCGAAACCATCTTCGCGGTTATGCCCGAAACGGTGGTCGTAGCCGATCAGCAACGTGTCCACATGCAACCGGTCTGCCAATACGGTAGTGATAAACTCTTTTGCCGTCAGGCGGGATAGTTCGAGGGTGAAGTCCAGCACGATACAATAGTCGATCCCGGTGGAAGCCAGCTGTTTCAACTTTTCTTCGAACGAATTGAGCAACTTCGGCTGATAGTCGGCGTGCAGGACTGCGCGGGGATGTTCGGGAAACGTGATGACGGCGGAAGGCAAACCGGCGGCTTCGGCCACCTGCTTCAGTTCGTGAATCAGAAAACGATGTCCCAGATGAACTCCGTCGAAAAAGCCGATAGTGGCTACCAGCCTTTTCCCTTTCAATGTCTCCGTGTCTCTTACAACAATCATCTTTTCAGTCTTAGGTACTTATAATTATACCTACAAAAGTACATAAAAACTGCGAGTAATAATAATACGGAAATAAATCGTACATTTGGAAAGTGATTTGAACGAAAAACATTTGTATTAAGTTTATATGAAAAAAACATGTATCTCCCTATGCCTAATCGCATTTGCCGCACTTCAGGCATACGCCGCATCTTCCTGGAAAGAGACAAGAACGGTTGTCTTTACTCCCGCAGGAAGTGAAAAAACACATCTGCTCCAACCCGATCAGAGCATTTCCGAAACCGTCACCTTCGGACAGTCCGGAATCCCGACGCGGAAATTCCTGCGTGTGATCGGAGGAGTGAAGATGCCTGCCCCTTTCCGGAACAGAGGTGAAGAAATGTTCCGCCGGTCCGAGTTTTATATTGATGACAACCTGGATTCGGTGATCCGTAAAAAGGACCGTTATTCGCTTTATTTCAAAGGCGAAGACAATGATTTCGAGCGCCATGCCTATTACCGCGTTTCCGGTAAGTTGCTGAAACCGGGTGAACTGACGGTTACGCTGCCGGTCGTGAAGAAACAGGGTCTGACTGTTTCCGGAAAGGGCGATTTCGGAGTCGGGATCGAACTGTTCTACCGGAAACCGGGACGGGCGGCTGACGATATCTATGACAAGCCGGACTCCGTGTTCTACATGCCGGTCCCGGAAGGTACGGGAAACTATCAGACGGTGTCGGAGACATTCGTGTTGCCGGAAAATGTGGCTTGTGCTTTCCTGCGTGTCGGCGGGACGCATTTCAGCGGCGAATGTTGGGTGGAAGCTCCGCGCCTGGCACAGGACAAGAAAGCGGTTTGCTCCATACCGTTCACCCGATTTGCTCAAAAAACGGACGACTACAACTACTGGATCGGCTGTAATCTCGCAACCCGCAGCTGGCCGATGTGGAAGCTCGAATTTAACGGGGAGACGATCTTCGAGGGAAACATTTTCGACCGCGCATCCAATGTGGCGGACTTCTATATCCCGCTTCCGTCTTCCTTGCAAGGCAGTGGCGAGATGAAACTGACGCTCCGGAAAGAACCGCATCGCGCCGCTTATCCGTATGAACTGCGCGGCCTGGAGATCATCGAAGAGACCGCACGCGATTTCGAAGTCGTTTCCGTCCCTGAATATGTTGCCAAAAACGCCTCTTTCGGCATATTGGTGGAGACGAACAAACCGAATGTCAGCCTCAAAGTGAAGGCAAACGGTGCAGCCGCACCTGCCGAGCAGGAATGCCTGTTTGAAACTCCCGGTCTGCATGTCGTGGAAATGCGTGCAAGCGAGGCCGGCCACGCTATCCCGTTGGTGTTTGACGACGGCAGCCGTACGGAACAGGCGCAAATCCGCCAGGTGATCGACAAGGAGGCTGAACAGATCTACCTTTCGTCCGGTGACGAAATCTATATCGACAAGCAATATACGCCGTATGATTATTTCTTCAAATGGTATATCTCCAACCGGGTCGGCAACTGGTATCAGTTCCGCCCTTCCTACCAGTGGAGCGGTTTCCGCGTAGCCGATCCTGCCGTCATCGGCCATTACACCCGGTTGCTGGACCAGCTGAAGATCCCGTACGCCTGGCAAGTCGAAGGACGTACGCTGGCAGGCAGCCGGATCAATCCCTCCTTGGAAACATTGGCCTCCCCGATGTTCCGCGGCAAGCAGGCGCATGAGAATGACGGCGGCTACTATTACTGGCAGCATTTCCAGTACCAGGGAGTATTCTCCGATATGGCGGCCCGCAACCGTCCTTATGGCGGAATCTTTGCCAAACATCGTCCGATTTATACCGACCACGGTGTCTTTATCCATTATGATCCGGAGGGGGTGACGGACATGGCCGACGGCGCCCGCAAGCTCGTTGCCAATTTCCGCTATTCCAAAGGTCCGAGCACGCGCCATACGGGACCGTCCACGCTGTTCCGCTATCTGTATCAGGCCGGTTACGACTGGCTGGGAGCCGAACAGATGTACGGGCCGGAAGAAATCATACTCTCTTCCCTGCGCGGTGCGTCCCGCGCCTACAGCCGTCCGCTTTACGGGACGCTTCATGCCATGCAGTGGGGCTCAGGGCCGTTTACCGATCCGAAACATTCCCTGCGCCTGTATATGTCGCTGGCCGTTGCTTATATGCACGGTTCATCCCATATGAATACGGAAGAGGCCTTGTGGACGGACGAATACATGAACGACCGTTATTCCGTTTCCGGCAAGGAACACCTGTTCGCCCAGCATCAGATGCTCGATTTCGTGGAAACGCATTCCCGCCGTGGTGACCTGAGAAGCAATATTGCCGTGATCCAGGGACGTAACGACGCCTGGAAGTCGTTCGGCCGCGGTAGTCTGTGGTCGCAGAAGGGTGATAAATGGAAGTTCGACAAGGCATGTGAAAGTTTCGATCTGTTGAATGTCTTCTATCCGGACAATATCGTGGATGGCTGCGGGCCGGAAGGTTGGTTCACTTCCACCCCTTACGGCACGGTCGATCTGCTGCCTGTCGAAGCGCCGCAAGACGTGATGGACCGGTATAAGGCGATGATCTTCCTCGGATGGAACAGTTACGACGCGGATGACTTCCTGCGTATCCGCGATTTTGTATTCAAGGGCGGAACGCTTTTGCTCACGGCAGCCCATCTGAACGAAGAGTTGCAGCCCGACCAGCCGGTCCGTTTCCCTGCCGACGACGCGGTTATCCGTGAGATGTTGGGAGAGAACTACCGGCAGTTGGCAACTAAGACGGAGATCGGCTTCGGTTCGGGAAAAATCATCTATTTCCCCCGGAAAGCCTATCCTGCCGAAACGACGTTGAAAGCCGACTACGTGGCAGCCATGAAAGAGATCGCTGCCAAGACTGCCGGCGAGGAAGCCTGCAAAGGCTGGATGGAAGCGGCTCCTTCCGTCGGCTTCACGGTTTGGGACCATTCGGACGGCCGTACGATCTATCTGCTGAATGCCGATTGGGCGAGCGATCAGGATCAGCGCCCGGCCACCTTTATTTATAAAGGTAAAAAGTTCCCGGTAGCTGTGCGTCGTTATCATATCGAGACCATCCACTGCGCTGACGGATTGGCTGTCATGCCGGCTTCCAATACGACGGATATCCTGTCTGTCTGCAAGAAAGGAAACGGTTGGGCGGTCAAGGTCCAGACTGCCGGAGACGATGTCGTCCAATGTATGAATGCTGTCACCGGAAAGGTCGAACCGCTAAAATTCAATGGGCCGGGCGTGCATGACGTATTTGTTAATGAATAATTGGATTTTTTCTATATTTGCAAATATGGGGAATACATCTTTGGACATAGATCAATATCAGCATATTTATACGGAGTATGCCCCGATGTTGATGCGCTTCGCGGAGAAGTTCGTTTCCGGCTTCTTTGCCGAAGATATTGTTCATGATGTATTCCTGAAACTGTGGGACAAGCAGGTGTTCCGCCTTCCGGAGAATGACCTGAAACGGGTGCTTTATGTCTCCGTCCGGAATGCCTGCCTGGATTATCTTCGCCGGATAAATATGGAGCAGGAGATCATCGATCATCGCGCCCTTCAGCTAAAATTGGACGAACTTGACTTCTTTGAGGCATCCGACGAACTCTTCATGCGAAAAGACCTGCTCGATCTGTTGATGAAAAAGGTCGCCGAGCTGCCTGAAAGAAGCCGGCAAGTCTTCCGCATGTCCTATCTCGAAGGCATGAAAGCGGCCGAAATAGCGGAACACCTGAATCTTTCCGTACGTACGGTCGAGAACCTGCTCTATCGTTCCCTCCTTTATCTGCGCAAGAACTGTTCGAATCTGTTCCTGCTTATCTTCCTTCTCGATTGAATGCTGTTCCTGTTTTTCAACATAGGCACTCTTTCGTAAGTTCCCAAGGGATATTGTCCTGTAGATGCAAGTGTAATCTGTTTTCTACATTGTCGGGAATAAATTCGACATTGTCAAGTATATGTTTGACATTGTCGGGAATATATACGACATTGTCGAAAACAAATTACATGCCGGGAAATTCTGAAATACTATTGGTGAAATTCTGATAATTGCCGGGTGAACAAAGCAAATAAAGTCAGCCCTGCGCCCCCCCTTACTGTATATGTTATCTCTATAACGCGCCTTTTCCCAATGATAAAGATATGAAATAAAATGAATAACGGTAACCGAATGTTCTGTTTTAGCGATGCCATGGAGATATTTTATAAAAAAATCATTTTTCTTGTGAGTACTTTTTTCCTCCCGTTCGTTGTGTATATGTAAGAGCTAAGTTAACCATGTGTCGACTTTGTATCTACATCTAATAATTAAGAAAACATGGAAAACGAACATTCGGAATTAATCATCGGGTATTTGCAAGGACGGCTGCAAGGTCGGTCTTTGGACGATTTTTATGCTTGGGTGAATGAAAGTGCGGACAATAAGAAATTGTTTTTCGAGATGAAAGCGCTTTATGAAGCCTGTGCTCCCTCCCGCGATGCTTCTGAAATACATGATAGCTGGCTTCGCCTTCTCGATAAGAGAAAGTCCCGCCAGCGCAAAAGGTTTACCTTATTGATGCGCATAAGTACTTATGCGGCTGTGGCAATGTTTGCCGCAGCGATTACTTCTACCGTTTTTCTCTATTCTTCAAGGGAACATGCTGACCGGATTACCAGTTATGTAGGTGGGGACGGGCTTGAAGCGGATGTGGTTGTCTTGCCGGACGGAACCCGCGTCAGTCTCGGAACCCGGACTTCTTTCTCCTATGATTCCCGTTATGGTAAATCCGAACGTATCGTGTATCTGGAAGGGGAAGCCTATTTTGAAGTCGCCAAAAAGAAAGATAAGCCTTTTATTGTCAAAACGAACGAACAATCTGTCGAAGCGCTCGGGACGAAGTTCAACGTCTCCGCTTATCCGGCCGATTCGCTCCTGACGACAACACTGCTGGAAGGTTCTGTCCTGCTGACTACGCAGCACCTGTCACACCCTACGATCTTAAAGCCGAACGAACAGTTTGTCTATAACAAAAAAACGCAATCGGCCCTCCTGCAACAGGTCGACGCCAATCGGTTTGTCTCGTGGACAACCGGATATTATTATTTCCCCGAACAAAGTCTGGAAGCTATCCTGTACCGGTTGAGCCATGTCTACGGCGTGCAGTTCACTGTCAAGTCGGAAGCGTTGAACCACCGGAAATTTACCGGGACTTTCTATCGCGGGCAAAGTCTCAAGGACATCATGGAGATTATCCATCTGTCGATCCCGATCCGGTATAAGATCGACGATCATCACGTGACAATATCGGAAATCTAAATAAGAACAAATTGCTAATCTTTGTAGGAAATATGAATACCAGTTAGTAGTAAACAAAAAAGAAGAGAAAATCTTGCCGGATCTTCTCTTCTAAAGTGTGAACAATTAAACTCCCATTGCCGTGGGATCGTGTTTAATCTTAAAAACATTCAAAAATATGAATAATCAACGTATAGTTGTTTCTCTTAACCTGAAAAGAACTATAAAAATCATGAAATTAACCGTGTTAATGTTGGCTGTTTGCTTGTCGAGCGTGGTTGCTTCCACCTATGCACAAACTGCCACTCTAAATGTTTCAGCTAAGAATGAGACGTTAGAAAAAGTGTTGAAACAGATCGAAAAGCAGTCTGAATTCCTGTTTTTCTATAATCTGGAAGAGATCAACAAGAATGAAAAGATCTCTATCAATGAGAAGAATGCTACCATTCAGACTGTCTTGGACGCCATAGCTGCTAAAACAGGTTTGAAGTACACGATCAAGGATCGTCACATCGTCCTGACTTCCGAAGTCGCTCCGGCGTCTGCCGCTGTCGCACAACAGGATCGTAAGGTGACCGGTACTGTAAGCGATGCTTTCGGCCCTGTTGCCGGTGCGAACGTCATCCAGAAAGGTACGACCAACGGTACGACTACCGATATGGATGGTCACTTCTCCATCGAAGTGCCGGCCAATGCGACTTTGCAGATTTCCTTCATCGGATACATTCCGCAGGATATCGCTGTGAAGAACCAGAGTGTGATCAACGTCCTGTTGAAAGAAGATACGCAGGCTCTGGAAGAAGTGGTGGTTGTCGGTTACGGTACGATGAAGAAGAAAGACTTGACGGGTGCGGTCGCTTCTGTCAAGATGGATGACACTCCTGTCGGTACGGTCTCTTCTATCAGCCACGCTTTGGCTGGTAAAGCTGCCGGTTTGCAGGTAAGCACGATCAGTGCGCAGCCGGGTGGCCAGTCTACTTTCCGTGTGCGTGGTGCTGCCTCTTCCGATAAGGCCGGTAACGATCCGTTGATCATTATTGACGGTTTCCCAGTCAGTACGCCGGGTTCTTTGGACAGCGGTAACCAGTATAAGGATGGCAACACGGATAACATCTTAGGTTCTATCAACCCGAACGATATCGAATCTATTGAAGTGCTGAAGGATGCAAGTTCTACGGCTATTTATGGTGCGCGTGCCGGCAACGGTGTGATCATCGTAACGACAAAACGCGGTAAGAGCGGTGCTGCTAAGGTTCAGTATTCAGGTTCTGCTTCTGTTCAACAGATTGCCAAATCGTATGAAATGCTCGATGCTTCCGGCTTTATGCAGGCAACAAACAATTATAATCGTGAATTATGGTTGCGTACGAATGGTGTGGGTATTTATGGGGGAAAGTCGGAATCAGATATTGCGATGCCATATGTACCTAAATATACTGAATCAGAAATTGCCAATCCGGCAAATAATACGAATTGGTTCGACGAAATCTCACGTTTAGGTTTCCAGACTTCTCATAACTTGTCTGTAACGGGTGGTAACGACAATACGAAATATTTGGTTTCTGGAAACTATTTCAAACAGGACGGTGTAATCAAGAATAACGCCATGGAACGTTATTCCGCCCGTGTTAATCTGGATCAGAAATTGAGCAAGTATGTGAAGATGGGTATAAACTTGAATGTTTCCCGTAACGAATATGATAATGTGCCGTTGGGCGATGGACAGAATGAAAATGCTGGTATTTTGGTTTCTGCCGCTCAGTTCAACCCGTCTCTGCCGATCCGTGATGAGAATGGCGATTATTCGATGAACTCTGATGCCTCTTTCTTGCCTAATCCTGTGTCTTTATTGGATATCACAGACAAGACAACAAAGGAGCGTCTGTTAGGAAACGTATTTTTTGAAGTGCGTCCTATCCAGGATTTGCTGTTGAAAGCAAACTTCGGTATTGACCGTAACTATCAGAAACGTAAACAGTATATGCCGACAACAACTCTTTACGGAGCCAGAGAAAACGGTTCTGCTTATGTGGCTCAGGCTGATAACTCCGATTATCTGATGGAATTGACAGCAAGCTACACGAAACAGATCGGTGAGCATAATTTTGGTGTATTGGCAGGTCATTCTTACCAGCTGTTTACATATGAAATGTTGTCGGGCAAGAACAATGACTTTATTACGGACGGTTTCTTGTTCAATAATTTAGGTGCTGGTAATGCGAAACGTCCGACTGTCGGTTCAAGTGCTACGAAATCTCGTATGGCTTCATTCTTCGGTCGTGTGAACTATTCGTTCAAGGATCGTTACCTGTTGACTGCAACTATTCGTACGGATGGTTCTTCAAACTTTGCTGAAGGTAATCGGTGGGGTGTTTTCCCGTCAGTTGCTGCCGGATGGAGATTTTTGGAAGAAGATTTTATGTCTCCGTTGAAAAACGTGTTATCTAACGGTAAGTTACGTTTGAGCTATGGTGAAACCGGTAACTCTAACGTGGGTGATGTGGCTTATAGTTATTATAAGGTCGGAAATCGTAATAACATCTTCGGAGGTTCTATGGTCAACGGTGTTTACCTGGACCAGCTGGGCAACAGTGATGTGACTTGGGAAACTACACGTGAGTGGAACGTTGGTTTGGATTTAGGATTCCTGAATGGACGTATCAATGTAACAGCTGAATATTACCATAAAATTATCTCGGATCTGCTGAACGAGCGTACATTGCTTTCTTATAACGAAGTAAACAAGCTTATTGCAAACGTTGGCAAAACACAGAGCCAAGGTTTTGAGTTGACAATCAATACAACGAATATCCGCAATAAAGATTTCGAATGGACTTCCGATTTGACATTCTCTTTGTATCGTGACAAGTGGAAAGAACGTGATCCGAACTGGAAACCGAGTGCTTATAGCGAATATAACGGATATATCCGTACGTTTGCAGGTTATTTGTCGGATGGCCTGGTTCAGCCGGGAGAAACAATCGACCACATGCCGGGTGCACTTCCTGGACAAGTAAAGATTAAAGATATCGATGGTTATGTGTACGAAGCTGATGGTTCCATCAAGGTAGACAAACATGGTATTCCAATGAAGACCGGTAAGCCTGACGGTAAGTTGGATGATGCCGATAAAGTGATTTACGGAAGTAAAGACCCAGGTTACTTGTTGGGATTCAACAATACATTGCGATATAAAAATTTTGATTTCAATATCTATTTCTACGGACAGTTTAACAAATTGTCTGCTGGTAGTTATAAGAAAACATGGATCAGTAATAACGTAAATGATTTGCGTCGTGGTTATAATCAACCGACTTCCATTAGCGACCTTTGGAGTTCTTCTAATCAGGACGGAACATTACCGGGTTATTTCCAAACAGAAAGCGCATATGGAACCGGTGATTACTATTACGAAAAGACATGGTTTATTCGTTGTCGTAACATTACGTTAGGTTATAATATTCCGATTAAGACCAGCAAACATATTTTGTCAAACGTACGTGTATACTTTGATGTGAACAATCCATTTATCATTACTCCGTATACAGGTCTTGACCCCGAAACAGATGCTTCAAGTAGTGATACCAATGCATCGCAGTTGCAATGGGCTTACCCGAACGTTCGTACATACAGTTTCGGTTTGGATATTACATTCTAATAGTATAAACAGATAAAAATATAAAGATAAAGTCATGAAAAAATTATTATATACAGTAATGTGCTGCTGCGCATTAGCCTCATGTACTAATTTGGATTCGGAGAGATACGACGCGATTAATCCGGACTTCTTTCCGACAAATGAAAAGGATGCGGAAGCACTTGTTGTAGGAGGTGTTTATGCTCCTTTCCGTAGTGCTGAGTATAGCGGTGTATTCAGTACGGCTCATAGCTTTCAGGTTATCGGAGATATGTCAACCGATATTGCTGTTTGTTGTTGGGTAAATGATAGCTGGATTCCGTTGACGACTCACAACTGGACTCCGAACCATTCTTATACGACTCTCAACTATACGGATTATGCCAAATATTTAGGAACAATGACACTGACATTGGACCGTATTTCAAAGGTGGAAATGAGCGATGAGAAAAAGGCCTTGCTGGTTTCAGAAGCTCATTTCGGACGTGGATGGCTGGCTTTCATGTTGTATGATTTCTATGGTCCTATTCCAATTCCGACATTGGAAGATCTACAAAATCCGTTGGATGAAATCATCGAACCGCGTGCGACTAAGGAAGAAATGACAAACTTCATTGAAACGGAATTAATAGAATCACTGAAAGGTCTGCCGACCCGTACGACACAGTACGGACGTTTCGACAAGGGGCTGGCATATACAGTCCTGATGAAGTTCTACATGCACGAAAAGAATTGGGCAAAAGCAGAAGAATGCGGTCGTGAATTGATGAAAGCAGAATATGGCTACGGATTGATGGACAGATATGCAGATATCTTTACGCTCGAAAATGAAGGGAATAAAGAGATTATTTTTGCTTGTACGCAAGAAAGAGGAACGGCCCTGCAATTGTGGCATGACCATGCACTGCCGGGCAACTATCCAACTCAGAATACTGCTATCCAGAAATGGGATGGTTTCAAAGTGCCTTGGGCTTTCTATCATACTTTTGAAAAGAATGACGATCGTTTGTCTGTTTTGGTTGGTGAATATGTAGGTACTGATGGTGTTCTTTTCAATGAAGAATCCGATATCAAGAAACATGGTACTATTTATTCAGGAGCTGTGCCAGTGAAGTATGGCGAAGACCCTGAATCTACTGGTGACGGTAGCCAGATCGACCTGGTTGTTTACCGCTATGCGGATGTTCTGACTTTGCTTTCAGAAGCAATCGTTCGTAAAGGGAATGCCGTTACTTCCGAAGCGTTGGATCTGTTGAACCAGGTTCGTGTGCGTGCCAAACTGAATCCATATGCTATGGGTGATATAAAAGGCGTAAACGATTTCTTGCAGAAGATATTGGATGAAAGAGGTCATGAACTATGGTGGGAAGGCGTTCGCCGTTCCGACCTGATCCGTCACGGACAATTCATCCAGAACGCAAGAGACCGTGGTTGTACGACTACTAAAGATGAATTCGTTCTCTTCCCGTTGCCTCAGGCCGTTATCAATGAAGGTAAAGGTAAGATCATTCAGAATCCGGGTTATTAATCCGATTTTTTAGAGTCTATATTTAATAGAGAAAGGGCCGCTTTATTGCGGCCTTTTTTCTCTCTGTTAACACGTAAATATCATGAGTAACAAATATATATTCAGTACACTTTTTGCCTGTTTCCTTTTGCAGGGTAACTTACAAAACATACAGGCGCAGGATTATCCCGCCAGCCCGTTGGAAAAAGAGGGATACCGTTTGATCTTTCACGATGAGTTCGAGGGGAAAGAGATCGACCGGGCGAAATGGATTCCGGAGTATCTGCCTTCCTGGCCGAAAGACCGGACTGTCTGTACACCGACATACGAAATGAAAGACGGCGTGATCCGGCTGACGATCGATCGGGATTCGAAGAACGAGTTTGATAAAGGGATGTATATATCGGGCTTTATGAGTGCCAGCCGTACAGGCATGCATCATTATGACCCGGAAAGAAAGGCGCTTCACCGGATTAAGACCGAAGCTACGCAGATCAACCAGTATGGTTATTATGAAATGCGGGCGAAGATGCAGGCCGGAGGCGGTGTGCATTGTGCTTGGTGGCTGATCGGCTTTGAGGATGATCCGAACCAGAGTTGCGAGATCGACATCTTTGAAATATTGGGAACGGATGTGGATCGCATCTGGTCGACCGTGCATAGCTGGAAAGACTCGACGATCCGATATCATACGGAACATCCCTGGTTTGCCAATAAGAAGTTGGCGGATGAGTTTCATGTATATGGCTTCGACTGGACACCGGAAGGCGTAACCGTTTATGTGGATGGCATACAGGTGATGACGCATAAGGCGGCGATCACGTATCCGCTGATCCAGATTATCTCTTTCTATGACAATCGGAAAGCGAAGAACGGCTGGACAGGGACGTACGATCCCTCTGTCCCGTATCCGAAGAGTTTCGATATCGACTATATCCGCATGTACAAGAAGATACCCGACAGCTGTCAGGCGGTACCGGAAAATGAACTGCGTATTACTGCAATCGAGCCTGCCCGCTTGCAGGTATCCGAAGGAAAAGCTACCTTGCGCGATATTGACGGACATGTGACACGCGAATTGTTGTACACGCCTTCGTTTGTGAACGTGCATTATAACGACGGGACGGTAACACAGCAGTTCGTGGAATGGGAACCGTTGAGCGATACTGCCTTTCGCCGGATTCAGGATGCCGGGACGGTTATCGTGAACGGAAAGATCACCGGCCTGTCGGATGATTTGCTGAAAGGGCAGGAAGCAACATTGATTATAACAACAACTAAAAACGATTGATATGAAGAACATAGTGACCTTGGCTCTGGCTATCGCATTGGCACTTGGGTATTTCACCTCTTGCAACTCCGGTGTGCAGCATCGTACTTTCCGGGGCATTTATGCGGATGATCCGGCAGGTATGGAAGGACTGTATAATCCCGAAAGAGGGTTCCGTCTTGAAGTGGCGCTGGATGTAACGGAAAAGAACTATGTCTGGGCTCCCGAAGAATATCCTGATATCACCTCCTATCTGGAAGAGCAGTCCGAACTTTATGCATCCGACAGTGTTTCCCTGGTTCAGACCTATTTCTATCTGACGGGAGCAGTCGGAAAGGATTTGACAGAGGCGGATTTCCGGACGATGAATATTTTTCTTGATAAACTGCGTGAACTTGGCAAGAAAGCAGTGCTCCGTTTTGCCTACGAAACCCAATTTATGGGAAGGGCGGCAACGGGGCCGACGTTGGAAGATATCGTCCGTCATACGGAACAGCTCCGGCCTTTTCTCGAAAAGAATAAAGATGTGATCCAGGTCGTGCAAGCAGGTATGATCGGCGCTTGGGGAGAATGGCACAGTTCTTTTCACGGCTTGGAGAAGTCGGACGAGACGAAACGGACTGTTTTGCAACACATCTGCCGGATGGCACCGGAAGGGCGGGCTGTCCAGATACGGGTTCCCGAATATAAGAACTTGTTGGATCCGGTTTCGGATGATTATAAGCGTGTCTCTTTTCACGATGATTTTATTGTGATCAAGCAACATCGCTGGGATGGTGAAATGTCCGAAGGCACGCCGGCTTATGAACAAATTGTGCGTGAGTCTCCTTATCTTCCGGTCGACGGGGAACTGCCCTGGGGGACCTGGAGCATGAATGAGGACCCTGATAATCCCGAAGCCGGATGGGTGATCGACGGATTGCAGACGGCACGGCGCCTGTTCCTGCAACATTTCACTTCGCTTAGTGCGACCCATAACTATAAAGAAAAGAATACGAAAGAGAAGTATTCCATGATGTATTGGAAGGAAACCCCTGTTTCCGTAGAATTCCTGCGGGAAAACAAGATGCCGGTATCGGACGGATATTTCACCAGGAAAGACGGTTCTGTGGCAGAACGGAACGTATTCGATTATATCCGGGACCACCTCGGTTACCGTATCGAGTTGCAGGAGATGACGGCTCCGGCGACTTTGCTTGCCGGGCAGGCTAATCCGGTCGAGATATCTTTGGTAAACCGGGGATTCTCGACCTTGTTTAACGAACATCCGGTCTATTTGGTCCTGATCGACGAGTCTGGCAAGGTCTGCCATGCCGCCTTGACCGATGCGGATGTGAACGACTGGCAACCGTATGAGCCGGGTGATAGCGCATGTACTCCGTTGCTGCATACAATTTCGACCGATCTGCAAATTCCGGCAGACCTGGAAAAAGGGACGTACCGCCTCGGCCTATGGATTCCGGACGGTTCCGCTCGTCTGCAGTATGATAACCGTTGCGCGATCCGTTGCGCGAATGGCGATACGCAATGGTGGGTGTCGCCTGACGGAAAGTATGGTGTCAATATCTTAATGAATAAAATCTCTATCAAATGAAAATCATCCATATCCTCGGCTTGCTGCTGGTTGCGCTTGCCGTTAAGGCGGCTTCCCCTATCGAAGGGTTGCTGGAACGTATCGACAAAGGTGCATCGCGTAAATTTGTGATTGAACAGGTAAAATCGCCTGCCGATTTCTTCGAACTCGACCAGAAAGGCGACAAGGTGGTGATCCGTGGAAACAATTATGTGAGTATCGCTTCCGGGTTGAACTGGTATCTGAAATATTATGCTGGGATTCATCTTTCCTGGAACGGCATGCAGGCGGAGTTGCCCGAAGTCCTGCCCGCCGTGAAGCAGAAGGAACGTCATGAGACGGATATGAAATACCGTTATGACTTCAACTATTGTACGTTTTCCTATACGATGGCTTTCTGGGATTGGGCGCGTTGGGAGAAAGAGATCGACTGGATGGCGTTGCACGGGATCAACCTGCCGTTGGCGATGGTCGGGACGGATGGTGTCTGGTACAATGTATTGAGCAAGTTGGGCTATACGAAGGAGGAGATCGACGAGTTTGTAGCCGGTCCCGGTTTCCAGGCCTGGTGGCTGATGAACAACCTGGAAGGCTGGGGCGGTCCGAATCCGGACAGTTGGTACGGGCAGCAGGTCGCTTTGCAGAAACAGATCGTGAAGCGGATGCGTGAGTACGGTATCGAGCCGGTTTTCCCCGGATACTCCGGGATGGTTCCCCATAACGCAAAAGAAAAGTTAGGCTTGAATGTCTCCGATCCGGGTTTGTGGTGCGGATATCGCCGTCCGGCATTTTTGCAGCCGACCGACCCTCGGTTCCAGGAGATTGCTTCCTTATATTATAAGGAGATGAATAAGTTGTACGGCAAAGCGAACTATTACAGCATGGACCCGTTCCATGAAGGCGGGAGTGTGGCCGGCGTGGATCTGGATGCGGCCGGCAAAGCGATTATGCAGGCGATGAAAAAGAACAATCCGGAAGCCGTTTGGGTGGCGCAGGCCTGGCAGGCGAACCCGCGTCCCCGGATGATCGAGAATTTAAAAGCCGGTGATCTGATCGTGTTGGATTTGTTTGCGGAAAGCCGTCCGCAGTGGGGGGATCCGGCCTCTACCTGGTATCGGAAGGATGGTTTCGGGCAGCACGACTGGATTTACTGCATGTTGTTGAACTATGGAGGGAACGTCGGGTTGCACGGGAAGATGAAACATGTGATCGACGAATTCTATAAGGCAAAGGAAAGCCCCTTCGGCACGACGCTGAAAGGGGTCGGCATGACGATGGAAGGAAGCGAAAACAACCCGGTGATGTTCGAACTGTTGACCGAACTGCCTTGGCGCTCGCAGCGTTTCGATAAAGATCAGTGGTTGAAAGCCTACACGGCGGCCCGTTACGGAAAGAGCGATCCGGCTGTTGAGGATGCATGGGTCCTGTTGAGCAATTCCATCTATAATTGTCCGGACGCGAATACGCAGCAGGGAACCCATGAGTCCGTGTTCTGTGCCCGTCCTACCGATCATCCGTATCTGGTTTCGAGCTGGTCGGAAATGGAAGATTATTACGATCCGAACGATGTGATCCGTGCCGCCGCCATGATGGTGTCTGTTGCCGATCAGTTCAAGGGAAACAATAATTTCGAGTATGATCTGGTCGATATCGTCCGCCAGGCAATCGCCGAGAAAGGACGTCTGACGGAAAAAGTCGTGGAAGCGGCCTTCGCCGCCGGCGACAAGGTTTTGTATAAGGATGCCGCCGACCGTTTCCTGCGCCTGATCCTGTTGCAGGACGAATTGCTCGGAACACGCCCGGAGTTCAGGGTCGGAACCTGGATTGGCCGGGCCCGCAGTCTGGGAAATACCCCCGAAGAAAAGGACTTGTACGAATGGAACGCCCGTGTGCAGATCACGACCTGGGGCAACCGGTTGGCGGCCGACGAAGGCGGCTTGCGTGATTATGCCCATCGTGAATGGAACGGTATCCTGAAAGATTTCTATTATATGCGTTGGAAGACCTGGTTCGACTATCAGACACGGCTTTTGGAGGGTAAAACTCCGGCAAAGATCGACTTCTATGCGATCGAGGAACCCTGGACAAGGCAGACAAGTCCTTACTCCAACCAGCCGGATGGTGATTGCATTCCAACTGTAAAACGTATATTTGCCGAAATATTCGGTAACTGATGATTTATTGTCGTGAGAGAATTCCTGTTGTACTTTCTTTTAGGCACGGATTACTCTTGGTGGAACGGCTATAGCGCCTGCTATGACCTGAGTAATCCGGCGGCTGCCGGACATCTGAAACAACAGTTGCGCGGCATGCAGGAGAAATACGGGGCGGATGGCTTTAAGTTCGATGCCGGTGACATCGGCCATTATAACGACCCGGAACTGGAGTTTTACGATAAGTCGGCTACCTCCGTCGATATATGCCGGTATTGGGCGAAGATCGGGTTGGACTTCCCGTTCAATGAATACCGGGCCGGATGGAAGATGGGCGGCGAAGCATTGGTCCAACGCCTCGGTGACAAGGATTACTCCTGGAAAGCAGTCGGTCTGCTGATACCCGACATGATGGCTGCCGGCCTGTTGGGCTATGCATACGCCTGCCCGGATATGATCGGCGGCGGACAGTTCGCTTCATTCTTGGGGGTAGATCAGACGAAGCTCGACCAGGAATTGATTGTCCGTTCCTGCCAGGTACACGCCTTGATGCCGATGATGCAGTTTTCGGTAGCCCCATGGCGTATCCTCGATGCGGAACATCTGGCGATCTGCCGCGATTATGCCCGTCTGCATGAAAAGATGGGAGCATACATCCTCGAACAGGCGCATCATGCCGCAAAGACCGGGGAACCGATTATCCGTCATATGGAATATGCGTTCCCGCATCAAGGTTTCATCGATTGTAAAGACCAGTTCATGTTGGGCGACAAATATTTGGTTGCTCCGGTACTGACGAAAGGGAATACACGAAAAGTGCAGTTGCCAAAAGGCGTATGGCTGGACGATACGGGCAAAAAGTTCAAGGGGCCGAAAACGATCGACGTGGCGGCTCCTTTGGAACGCCTTCCTTGGTTTGAAAAAATAAGATAAATGCGCAGAAAGTTTCCGGAAAACACTCTTCCCGGAAACTTTCTGTTAGGAAATTTATATTATCTTTATCCGCGAATAAAGGAACCATGGAAACTACCTCGGAGATAAAAGCTTTTAACAAATTGTTTGCCGATTATCACGGATTGTTTGTGCGTTTCGCCAATACGTACACACAAGATGAAGCGGCAGCGGAAGATATTGCTGTCGAGGGGATCATGTATTACTGGGAAAACCGCCACGCGCTTGCATCCGATTCGAATATCCCTGCCTATATCTTGGAAGCGATCAAACATAAATGCCTGAACTACCTTCGCCATCTTCGTGTCCGCGAGGATGTGGAACAACGCATCCAGGAACACCAGCAGCGGGTGAACGACCTGCGGATCGCCACCCTTGAAGCCTGCGATCCGCAGGAAATCTTCAGTTCGGAAGCCGGACGTCTCGTCGATGAGGCCTTGGCGATGATGTCCGACAAGACCCGCCGGATCTTTATCATGAGCCGCTATGAAAATAAAACCTATCCGGAAATCGCCGCCCATTTTTCGCTCTCCGTCAAGAGCGTGGAGTTCCATATTTCCAAAGCATTGAGGATCTTAAAGGTGCAGTTGAAGGATTATATGACCATCCTGTTGTTCATATGATTTAGGGGGTTCTCCGTTTGAAGTGCTTATTATTATAGGAAGTTTGAAAAACACATTATCAATTAAATAACATGAAAAAACAGATTTATTGCCTTTTATCTCTTTTATGGATCAGTTGCCTTTCCGTTTCGGCAGCCGATCGTTGGGTCATTAATCCTGCCGGTGGTATTACCTGGCAGATAGACGGGCGCGTCCCGCATGAAGACCATCTCGAAATGAGCGGGTTGAAAGTTTCGACCGTCCTGCGTTACGGAGTCGATGCGAACGGGGCTTTTCTGCTGAACAGGAGTCTGGTATGGCCGATGCTCCGCACGATCCCGAACAATACGCATGCCAGCCTGATGCGCCGTTTTGCCTGGGACGTGACGGATATGGTCGAAGTAAACGGACAGTCGTTGCTGAACGAAAAAGTAAAAGAGGTCACGTTGAACGGCACGATGGTCGTGCAGAGCGAATATGTGCTTCCCCGCAAAGGCAAGCTCGGCCTAACCCGCATCCTGTTCCCTTCCACCAAGAATCCTGCTTTTTGTGAAAAATATATTTTACGGAATACAGGCGAATCCGTCGTGTCGGTGGAAATTCCTTCTTCCCGTTCGGTGATCGGGACGGATCCTGCGAAAGGAGTGGAGGGTAGCTACAAGCTGGTTGCGACTATCAACGGACAAGCGGCCCGCCAGTTGCAACCGGGCGAGGAGTTGACCTTCAGCGCGACCTTCGCCGGATATAAGAAGGATGAAAATGAACAGGCTTTCGACATAGAGCAGGAATTGCAGGCCCGCCAAGCGTTGATTGCCGGATTTTGGGACAAGCTGGTCTTAGACACGCCCGATCCTGTCATCAACACGATGTTCGCCTTTGCAAAAATACGCGGTGCCGAAAGTATTTACGACACGAAAGGCGGCTTGATGCACGGTCCCGGCGGCGAATCCTATTATGCCGCTATCTGGGCGAACGACCAGGCGGAATATATCAATCCCTTCTTCCCTTATTTAGGGTATGAGATTGGAAACCGCTCCGCACTGTGTTCCTATGAGCACTTTGCCCGTTTCATGAATCCGGAATACAAGCCGATCCCCAGTTCGATCATAGCCGAAGGCATCGACATCTGGGCGGGAGCCGGCGACCGTGGCGATGCGGCAATGGTTGCGTATGGCGCTTCCCGTTATGCTTTGTCATGCGGAGACAAGGAGGAGGCCGAAAAATTATGGCCGCTGATCGAATGGTGCCTGGAATATTGCCGGCGCAATTTGAATGAAGGCGGAGTTGTGGCTTCCGATGCGGATGAACTGGAAAACCGTTTCCCTGCCGGAAAAGCAAATCTTTGTACTTCTTCCTTATATTATGATGCTTTGATCTCGGCCGGTTATTTAGGAAAAGATTTGGGTAAGCCGGTAGCTGCCTATGCTCGTCAGGCTACAACGCTGAAGAAAAATATCGACCGCTATTTCGGCGGGACCGTCGAGGGATTCGATACCTATAAATATTATGAAGGCAACGATGTCCTGCGTTCCTGGATCTGCATACCGCTCACGGTTGGAATCCAGGACCGGAAAGATGCGACCATACAGGCTTTGTTCTCGCCGCGCCTGTGGACGGAAAACGGTTTGCTGACGCAGGCCGGAAGTGAAACATTCTGGGATCGTTCCACCTTGTATGCTTTGCGTGGCGTGTATGCTTGCGGCGAAACGGAGAAAGCCACAGATTACCTGAAGTTCTACTCTTCCCAGCGTTTGTTGGGAGAACACGTCCCTTATGCCATCGAGGCATGGCCGGAAGGCAGCCAACGCCATTTGTCGGCCGAAAGCGGTTTGTATTGCCGCATCATCACGGAAGGCATGTTCGGTATTCGCCCGACCGGCCTGAATTCATTTGTCTTTACTCCCCGCCTCCCGCAGGAGTGGGATCACATGAACCTGCGGAAGATCTGCGCTTTCGGAAAGGTCTTCGATATCGAGGTGAAGCGTGCCGGAGATAAATTGCAAGTTGCCGTTCTCTCCGACGGAAAAACGATCAGCAACCGGAAAATAAAAGAAGGTGAAAATATCCGGATAAAATTTTAGGGGGTTGCTTCCGGGGAGTGCTTATATAGTATATGGACAAAAAAGTATTACATCGGTTTTTTGCAGGGACAGCTTCTTTTGAAGAGGAAGAGGCTGTCTGCAATTGGGCGGATGCTTCTGATAAAAATAGGGAAGAGCTGATAAAAGAGCGGAAATATTTTGATGTGCTGTTGTTGCATCAGGCGAAAAATAGCCCTTCGGAACGGGCCGCCCGCCGTCTCAGTTTGCCTTTCGTTATCGGAGAATCCCTGAAGATAGCTGCTGCAATATCCGTTTTGATAGTATCCGCCTTGTACATATATGACCGTATGGCGAAGCCGGCTCCTGCGTTGGCGATGAACAAGATTTCCGTCCCTCCGGGTCAGCGGGCGAATATCACCCTGTCCGATGGGACGAACGTTTGGCTGAACGCTTGTAGCGAATTGACCTATCCGGCCTCTTTTAAGGAGGAAACCCGTAACGTCTCGCTGAAGGGGGAAGCCTATTTCGACGTATCTAAAGATGCGGAACATCCTTTTGTCGTACAAACGAATCGATACGATATAAAAGTTTTGGGAACGAAATTCAATGTCCGGGTGGAGGAGCTGAATTGTGAGTTCTCCGCTGCTCTGTTGGAAGGTTCTATCGAATTGACGAACAACCTGGAACCGGGATCGAAGCTCCGGCTTGCCCCTATGCAGAAAGCTGAATTGAGAGGCAATGATATGGTGGTCGAATCGATCCGCAACCTGGATGATTATCGTTGGAAAGAGGGGCTGATCTGTTTTGAGGATATCCGTTTTGCCGATTTGATGCAACGCTTTGAAAAGACGTATGATATCCGTATCGTAATCCGGAACGAAAGACTGCATGACTATAAATGCAGCGGTAAATGCCGTGTCTCGGACGGTGTGGATTTCATCTTGCAGGTGTTGCAACGCAGTACGCGTTTTAGCTTTACCCGTAGTGACGATAACACGATTATCTATATCAAGTAAGTAACCTTAAATTAAAAACGAGAAATGCCTATGGAATGAAATAAAGCACGGAAAACAATGTAAAAAGGCGATGAATGTGCGAGATTCACCGCCTTGCAACTAACACATGTCTAACACAAGTATTAATCTTTAAATATCACAAAGTTATGAATAAAATACCTTTGTCGGGGTTTTGTCTCTTATTAAAATCACGGCATAAACATTTATTTAGGATTATGAGAATAACCTATATGTTATTATTTGCAGCCATTCTCTGCTTGCATGCAGAGAATGCGATATCGCAAAAGATCACCTTGCAGGGTGATAATCTTTCAGTGAAAGATTATCTGAATACTATTGAAAAGCAGACGGAATATCTTTTTATCTATGACACAGGCGTGAATGTGAATAAAAGGATATCCGTTAATATGGTCGGTAAGTCCATCAAGGAGGTTCTGGATAATCTCTCTACCCAGTTGGGATTAAGTTATTCCCAGAAGGGTTCCTACATTGTCCTGTCGAGCCATAAGGCAAAGGACCCATCCGCCCCGGTCGTTGCCCAGCAAAAGAAGACAATCACAGGGGTGGTCACGGACGATCTGGGTGAACCGATTATCGGAGCCAACGTGATTGAAAAAGGAACTACAAACGGCATTATCACTGATATCGATGGCAAGTTTACGCTGGAAGTCGCTCCGGGAGCGGTCGTACAGATCTCATATATCGGTTATAATACACAGGAAGTAAAGGTCGGTAACCAGTCGACCTTGGCTATCCGGTTGGTCGAAGACACCCAGGCATTGAGCGAGGTCGTTGTGGTCGGTTACGGTGTTCAGCGTAAAGTGACGACTACCGGCGCCGTTACCAAACTGGAAGGGGACGAGATCAATAAGATGACCGTCGTGAATGCCACAAAGGCATTACAGGGTTTGAGCCCCGGTATCACGGTCGTCG
The DNA here is from genome assembly GCF_902493135.1 of uncultured Parabacteroides sp. Classification (GTDB taxonomy): domain Bacteria; phylum Bacteroidota; class Bacteroidia; order Bacteroidales; family Tannerellaceae; genus Parabacteroides. The sequence goes on along the minus strand of NZ_CABUOD010000013.1, from coordinate 43,316 downwards.
ACCGTGGCGGCGCTCCGGGTAGTGACGATCCTGAAATCTACTTGCGCGGTGTCGGTACGACCGGCAATGCCAAACCGCTGGTATTGGTGGATGGTATCGAAATGTCACTCAGCCAGATCCCTTCTTCCGAAATCGAGAATATCTCCGTCTTGAAAGATGCCGCATCTGCTTCTATCTACGGTTCACGTGCTGCTCACGGTGTAATCTTGGTAACGACCAAACGCGGCAAGGAGGGGAAAGTAAAATTATCGTACGACGGTACGATCGGTTTCCAGGACCGGGCGGTAAAAGCTGAGCAGGTTTCCGCACGCGAGTATATGACGATGGTAAACGAGGCGCTTGTCAATTCGGGAGGTTCGATCCAATATTCGGAGGATGATATCCTGGCAACGGAAAGAGGCGATGATCCGTATAATCATTCTTACTTGAACTGGGGGAACGAAGTATATAAGCCCACTTATATCACGCAACATACATTGAACCTGACAGGAGGAAGCGAAGTCGGACGCTATCTGGTCTCGTTTGATTATCTCGATCAGCCGGGGTTGGTTAAGAATACGGAGTACCAGCGTTACAGCTATCGTGTCAATACGGACTTGAATATCGGAAAGATGCTAAAAGTCAGTAGTGACGTGACCTATCGTCACATCGACCGTTTGTGGCCGGAATCTCTGGGAAGCGTGCAATATGAAGTATGGAGTATGCAACCCACCTCTCCTGTAAAATATGAAAATGGTGATTACCGGCTGGACAAGCAAAACCGGAACGCGATTTCCCTTATGGATATGGACGTGGTCGGGGAAGACCGTTATAACAAGGATATTGTTTACGGACAGGTAAAAGCCGATTTCGAACCGATCAAGGATTTGGTGTTTACGGGTATGGCCTCATTGAACGGTTCCTGGGACAGAAGAAAGATCCATTATAAGAATTATAAATACTACAATGAAGCCGGTGAACTGGTTACACAACGCAATAACCCGAACAGTGTAAAAGATTCACGTAACAACAGCTACCAGATGACACTTCGTTTCCTGGCCAATTACAAGAAGCGTTTCGGCGACGATCATGATCTGGCATTGCTCTACGGTATGGAACAAATCTCGTACCGCAACTACTATTCGATGGCTCAGCGTAAGGATTTGATCTCCGATGCTTTGCCGGACGTTTCTTTAGGTTCGGCCGGTAGCCAGTTTGCGGAAGGATATCCGACAAAGTGGGGCATCAATTCTTTCTTCGGACGTGTAAACTACGGTTTCAAGGATAAGTATCTATTTGAAGCGAATATCCGTACCGACGGTTCTTCCCGTTTTGCGAAAGGCCATAAGTGGGGTGTTTTCCCGTCTTTCTCTGCCGCATGGCGTATTTCGGAAGAAGGGTTCATGAAGAATTTAGGATTTGTGGATAATCTGAAACTGAGAGCCTCGTGGGGACAGACCGGTAACGAACGTATCGATGCCTTCATGTATCTGCCCCAGTATAACACCTCGAATGTAGTTATGAACGGCAGCCTCGTCTCTGCGGTTTACCAGAAGAAGATGGCCAATCCGGATGTGACGTGGGAAACGGTGGAACAGACCAATATCGGTTTGGACTTCGGCTTCCTGAATAACACGATTTATGGTGAACTGGACTGGTACTCCAAAGATACGAAAGATATTCTGTTAGCATTGGGCATTCCTCATTTCATCGGTCTGGATGCTCCCGAACAAAACGCCGGAGTGGTCCGTAACTCAGGTATAGAAGCGATGGTCGGTTTTCGCAAAACATTCGGAGAGTTTACGTTCAACACCTCTTTCAACCTGGCTTATAACAAAAACGAATGGGTCGACCGCGGTGGCGACGACAAGAATATCAGCGGTTATAATATCCAGACGATCGGTTCGCCTTTGAACGCTTTCTACATCTATCAGGCAGACGGTCTGATCGCGAACGAACAGGAGTTGGAAGAATACCGCGCCAAATATAAATCGGACCCGCGCGGTATGTCCGATCTTCATGCCGGCGATGTGAAACTGGTCGATACGAATAACGACGGGACGATCGATCCGGACGACCGTCAGATCTTTACTTCCAACATCCCGAAGTTCACGTATGGATGGAATATCAGCGGCGAATATAAAGGGTTCGATCTGAGTCTGTTGTTCCAGGGATCGAGCGGCGCGAACCGTATGATGTACGGCGAATGGATCGAAGGACCGAGCTATGAGGCCTTCACCGGCGTCCATTTCCGCGACAGATGGACGGAAGAGAACCAGAATGGAAATGCCGAAATGCCCCGTTTGGAAGCGGCCAATAACCGGAACGCCTCTACTTACAACTCTTTCTTCCTGAAAAAGACAAACTATCTTCGTCTGAAGAATGCCCAGTTGGGTTATACCTTCTCGAAGGGCATCACGGACAAACTGAGAATCACGAAGCTGAGATTGTATGTCTCAGGTTCGAACCTGCTTACATTCAGTAGCTTGTATCAAGGTCTGGACCCGGAAGGGAAGAGTGATCGGATCAATGATTTCCCTCCGTTGAGAATCGTGAATTTCGGTGTGAACATTATCTTTTAATCTAAACTTATAAATAGAGCATTATGAAAATATATAAGAAATCGTTGCTATATGGGGCATTGGCTTTTACCCTTTGTATGGCAGGCGGTTGTAACAGCAATATCGATCTGGAGCCGGAAGGTATCATTACGGCAGACGGTTATTTCAAATCGGCAGAAGACTATGAAAAGGCGTTGACCGCCTTGTATGAGAGGCTGAATGTCGAAAGCTATGATTTATGGATGGATGGCGTGACGGATAATGGCTTGGTTACGCATAGTTGGAACAGGGGATATGATTTGGGACGAGGCATCGGAAGTACGGCTTCCTCTTTCCCGGCCGACAAATGGGATAAAGGATATGTTTCCGTCCAGCGTGCGAATAACGTGATCAACAACATCGATAAGTACCAGTGGCCGGGCGGGGAAAGCGATGCTAACCGGAACCAGGTTTTGGGTGAAGCTCGTACCTTGCGTGCTTATTTCTACCTGGATTTGGTTTCCATCTTCGGACATATCATGTTTTATACGGAAAATCCGGCTACGGTAGCGGAGAGTGAAAACGTTAAGCAAGTACAGGACCCGAAAGAAGTGTTCGATTTTATCCTGGATGATCTGGACAAGGCAATTGCCGGACTGCCGGACAAGCCCAGCAATAAGTCGAAGATCGGGAAACCGGCCGCCCGCTTGCTTCGTGCACGTGCCGCCGCTTATGCCGCCGGTTACCTGAATGATAAGTCTTATTTCCAGATCACGTTGGACGAAACGGCCCATCTGGTTGCATCCGCTCCGCAACTGGCCGATTTTGACAAGTTGTTCATGACTGGTTGTGAAGACCTGGACGAGGTGATCCTCGTCAGACGCTACTCGTTGGATGCGACGAACAGTTGGGGGAATTGGTATAACCAGTCTATCGGCGGATATTGCGTGACCACTCCGGTGAAGGCTTTGGCGGATGCATTCGAATATGTGGGCGAGAGGAACGAGGCCATGCCCTATCTGAATAAGGACGCCCGTTTTTACCAGACCATCTACGCTCCGGGCATGGAAATGCGCGGCAAATATTTCAATACGATTCCGAACAATGTGGTTGAAAAGGATGGCAAAGCCTATTTCGACCCCAATAAGGATTACGGGACTTTGCAGGACAAGGAAGTCAGCGTAGGCGATGTCTTGTCGGAAGGCGGTGGCGGCGAATGGAACAAGACGCCTACCGGCTTGTCCTGGAAGAAATATTGCCAGGAACCTGAAACCTGGACGACCTACAACTCGTTTATCATTTTCCGCTATGCGGAAGCTTACCTGTTGAGAGCCGAAGCGTTGGTGGAAACCGGAGGAAGTACGGACGAGGCCAAGTCCCTGATAAAAGTGATCCGTGACCGTGCTGGCAATACGAACGATATCGACAAGATGGTTGCCGAACGTTATAACGGCAGCCTCCGTGACCTGGTCCGCAACGAAAGGCGGGTGGAACTGGCGCAGGAAGGCCTTCGTTTTGCCGATATCCGTCGCTGGAACATCTTGCTGGATGTGATGAACAAGCCGATCGAAGGCATCGAATATCGCGACTTCTCAAGCGGGACGCCTAAACCTACCGTTCTGATCCCGGCAGAGAGAGAGGCCTATACCGTAAAAGATTTCTGGTGGCCGATCCCGCAGGCTGAGATCGACTTGAACCCAGGCCGTATCACCCAGAACGAAGGCTGGAAATAATAACCGGTTCTGAATTATAAGGAAAAAGCGCGTCAGGACTATCCGAGGATACTCTGATGCGCTTTTTTTTGTAATTTCGCCACAAGCACGTAAATATAAACTTGAAGAAGATGAAAAATTCGATTACACTTGTTGCCTTGTTGTTAACCGCCGGATTTTTTTCCGCCTGTACCCAACAAATGCCTCGCGATACCCGGAGTCGCCTTTCCTTAGAGGGGAATTGGGGATTGCAACTGGAGACAACCGGCACCGACTCTCTTTTCCTGCCCGGCACTACCGATATAGGAAAAAAAGGAACTTACAATACCGATATGACACTGACTACAGCCCTTTCCAGGGAATATCTGTTTGAAGGGAAAGCGTTGTACACAAAACAGGTCGAGATACCGGAAGAGTGGGGCGGAACAGCCGTCCGCCTGGTGATGGAACGCACGAAACCCACGACGATCTGGGTCGACGGAAAAGAGGCCGGGTCGAATAGCGATATCTCTACCGCCCAACAATATGACCTGTCCGCCTACCTCTCTCCCGGAACCCATACCCTTGCCATTTTAGTCGATAACGGGAAAGAGGCGGTTCCGGAAAAGGTCTACGGTTCTTCACATGCCTATTCCGCTTCCACGCAGACAAACTGGAACGGGATCATCGGTGATTTTTATCTGGAAAGCGCCCCTCTTTGCGGGATCGATGACATCCAGCTTTATCCGGATGTCGCGAAAAAGTCGGTGACCGCTAGAGTCACCCTCCGTAACCCGGATAAAGGGGCGGGAAAAGGGACACTCTCCTTCTATGCCGAAGCCTGGAATACGGATAAACAACATAAAACACCGGTACGGACGATTGAAGTGGACGGGACGAAACCGGAACAGGAGTTCGAGCTTGCCCTGGGTGATGAGGCGTTGTTATGGAGCGAATTTGCACCCGTCCTATACCGTCTCTCTGTTTCGTTGAAAACAGATCGATCCGTCGATACCCAACAGGCGACTTTCGGCTTGCGCGATTTCAAGACAAAAGGACGCCAGTTTACCATAAATGGCAAGACTACGTTCCTGCGCGGGAAACATGATGCCTGTGTCTTCCCCTTGATTGCCCATACCGCAATGGATGTAGAGACTTGGCGGCACTATTTCCAGGTGGCGAAACAATACGGCATCAACCATTACCGTTTCCATTCCTGGTGTCCTCCGGAAGCTTGTTTCGAGGCGGCCGATATCGAAGGCATCTACCTGCAACCGGAACTTCCCGTCTGGGGAAACATCGATATCAACGACCGGGAATTATGCGATTATCTGTTGAAAGAAGGGCGGAACCTGCATCGGGCATATAGCAACCATGCTTCTTTCGTCATGTTCGGGTTAGGCAACGAGATGTCCGGCGAAGAGGGGCTTGCCATGCTGATCCGGACCTTCAAAAAAGAAGACGACCGCCATCTCTATGCTTCCGGTTCGAATAATTATTTAGGTTTTAAGGGCAAACAGGCGGATGAGGATTATTTCACGACTTGCCGTGTCGGGCGTGAAGACGAGAAGCAGTTCAACACGCATGCCCGCGCCTCCTTCTCGTTTGCCGATGCGTATGACGGCGGGTATCTGAATCATACGTACCCGAATTCGGAGATGAATTTCTCATCTGCCAATGATTTGTGCGATATTCCGATTATCAGCCATGAGACGGGACAGTTCCAGGTATATCCGGATTATGAAGAGATCAAGAAATATACGGGTGTGTTGAAGCCCCGCAATTTCGAAATCTTTAGGAAACGCCTGGAAGAGGCCGGCATGATCGGACAGGCGCACGACTTTATGATGGCTTCCGGCAAGTGGTCGGCTCTGTTGTACCGGGCGGATATCGAGATGAACCTGCGTACACCGGAATGGGGCGGTTTCCAGTTGCTCGATTTGCAGGATTATCCGGGGCAGGGATCGGCCTATGTCGGCATCTTGGATGCTTTCATGGAAAGCAAAGGGTTGATCGCGCCGGAGGAATGGCGGCAGTTCTGTTCGGAAGTTGTCCCTCTGTTCTGCATCGAGAAGTTTTGTTGGACAAACGATGAGGCACCCACCGGAGAGGTGGAGATTGCCAATTATTCCGAGGCTGATTTGAAGGGCAAACAATTGTCCTGGACATTGACCGACAGCAAACAACAGGTCTTGGACAAGGGAGTTTTGCCTTTGCAGGTTAAACAGGGAGAGTTGGCCAAGGCGGGTACTTTGAAGCCCTCGATCGCTTCTGTCCGAAAGGCGGAAAAGCTCACGCTTGCCTTGTCGATAGACGGCACGCCTTATCGGAATGAGTATCCCCTATGGATTTATCCGGCTGGTAAGGAGGTGAAACCTGCCGGCGATATTTGTGTGACGGATGATCTGGACGCTCATCTGAACTACCTGACGGAAGGCGGCAAAGTCCTTTGGTTCCCCCCGAAAGACAAACATAAGGACCAAACGGTAGGCGGGCTGTTCCAGACGGATTATTGGAATTACCGCATGTTCCGTTCCATTTGTGAGAACTTAGGACGCCCTGTCTCTCCGGGCACATTAGGGATTCTGACCGATCCTGCCCATCCGGCATTGGCTGATTTCCCGACCGAGTTCCATACCAATTGGCAATGGTTCCCGATCGTCAAGGAGAGTTATCCTCTGATCTTGGATCGTCTGTCGGACGATTACCGGCCGATCGTGCAGGTGATCGACAATGTCGAACGCAACCATAAATTAGGCTTGTTGTTCGAGTTCAAGGTCGGGAAGGGTAACCTCTTGGTTTGCATGTCCGACCTGAAAGCCGTACAAGACAAACCGGAAGCCCGGCAATTCTACCGTAGCCTGCTGGAATACATGGAAACGCCAGCCTTCGCACCCTCTTACTCTTTATCCGCAAAGGATTTGCAAGACCTGTTTACGGCTAAGGTGAAAGCGGGCGAAATGAAGAAACTGTTCAATATTTCGTCTTATAAGTAGCCTCGTTCCGTTAACAGGGAGAGTGCAAAAAAACAAGGCGAGGCCGCATCGGATTGAGGTACGGCCTCGCCTTCGTAAAAGCTCCCCAAGGGGAGCAGGCATGAAAACAGACATTCCCTATTATCATATTGTCACGTCACGCGCCTATGACGCTAAAAACGGATCCCGACCGACATCCCCGTCGTATAGGCCATCCCCGAACCGTTTCGTAAGGGGCTTGCCAGCATATTGCTTCCCAGGGTGAGCGAACGGGCTTTCTTTTTGTTCTTGATTGAAAAGACGAAAAGCGGAACGCTGGCGGCGGTTACGGCGACGCCCGCAAATCCCAATACCATAAAGCGATACCGAAGGGTTGGACCATCCATATTATCTATGACATATCCCATAAAACCACTGATCACCATGACACTCCCGACGCCAAATGCCGTCCATCCACACGCTTGACATATTTTATGCTTTTTCCATTCGGGCGTCAGCTTGTAAGAAAATGGAATCGGGTACGCTATATTGCCGGAAGACGTTGTAGTCCTACTTTCAGGGAGGGAATGCGAAGCTACAGTATATATGGGCTTTTCTTGTCCGTATATACAGATTGATAACAATAAGAATCCGAAGATCAAAATTATTATCTGTTTCCCTGTTTGTCCGTCCTTTAATTTGATGTTTGCCATGATTTAAAGTTTTTAAGCAATACAAATATATGTTTTGTTTATGTATGCCGGCTGGTAAACATCGTTATTCTATAAAAATCAGACTCAACGCCTTCAAATCGTCCGCCCCGATCAAATCCACTTTTTCCTGGATAAAGAATTTCTTGAACTGGGGCGTGTCCGGCGCACCCCACCAGCGGAACAGTTTGCCTTCCGCATGGCTCTGCCGGATATATTCGCGCATCTTTTCGAGCTTTTCGGCAGGTATCTCTCCTTGGCCTTTCCAACCGATGTATTGGGAATAATTATCGCTGATGACGGGCATTTGGGTAGACGGAATGCCTTTTCCCAAATCTTCTATCGTGCCGTCCAGGAAGATAAAACGGTTGTTCTCGGCGGCAATAGCCTTGCGGGGACTTCGGCCCGACAGATAGAACAACATGGCGCTTTCTTGAAGTTTGCCGTCTTTCTCATGGCAGAAAAGAGATTCGTACGGCGCTAACTTCCTTTTCAGGACGGGATACATCGCTTCGCCGTCTGTCTTGCAATCGACCATCAGGTAAAACGGGCGGTCGCTGTCCGGATATACTTTGCCGCCGTTGTTCGTGATCCGTTCGACCAAGGGCAGGAGGTATAGTTTCTCGAATGTGATATCGGGGTTGGGAGCGACCGAATCGTGGGAGACATACAGTTCGCCGTCGATTAGCCATAAATCCGCTTCCACACAATTGAATTGGAAGGAAAGGGCATCGAATAGCGGGCGGGGCCGTTCATAATCGTTGTGCGAGAAAGCATTGTAATGAATTGTCTGGGCTTCGAGCGAGCCGGATAACAGACTGATCAGCAAGATAATTACTTTTAGTTTCATATGGCAGATTCGTATTTTGATATGGCAAAGGTAATCAGTTTTATCCAATTCTCCGGGAATATTGTTTACATTTGCCGTGATCAATCTGATAAACCATGAATAGACGATTATTTTTTAAGAAATCATGCGCCGGGGTGTTGCTTTTGTCCTGTTCGGATTCCTTTGCCGTCGGTCTAAACCGGCAAAAGAACCTGCGTTTCGGCTTGGTGACGGATATCCATTTTGCTCATCGGAACGTACACGGAACCCGCTATTATGAACAGTCCATCATAAAATTATCGGAAGCGATAGACGTTTTTAATAAGCGGAAATTAGATTTCATGATTGAGCTTGGAGACTTGAAAGATATGGGAGATACCCCTGAAAGAGGACAGACTTTATCGTTTTTGGATGAGATAGAAGCAAAGTTCCGGACTTTCGACGGCCCGGTCTACCATGTGTTGGGTAATCACGATATGGATAGCATCTCGAAATCTGAATTTCTTGCTCATACGATCAATTACGGGGATGCGAAAGGAAAGCCTTATTATTCCTTCGTACGGAACCGAATTAAGTTTATCGTGCTGGACGGTAATTGCAACGAGGATGGTTCCGATTATGATTCCGGCGCTTTCGATTGGACCAAAGCGTTTATTCCAACTGCTCAGAAGGAATGGCTCCGGCAGGAACTGATGAAAGACGATTTGCCGGTCGTGATCTTTATCCACGAATTGTTGGATACTTTCTCCGGGATCGACAAGGAACTTTGTATCGGCAATGCAGAAGAGATCGTTTCGATACTTGAGCAAAGCGGCAAGGTCGTAGCCGTTATCCAAGGGCACCATCATGCCGGTAATTATAGTTTCCGGGCAGGAATCCACTATTTTACGATGAAAGGAATGATCGAAGGTAGCCTTCCCGAAAATAACAGCTTTGCCGTTATCGAGATAGACAAAGACTTGAATATCTATATAGAGGGGTTTTATAATTGCGAGAATAAGGAGATGAAGCATAATCGATAATCAGTATGAAGAACTTCACAGACGAGAAGATTCTCCTTCAGGAGATAAAGAACGGAAACGGTGAAGCGTTCGAATTTCTGTTCAATACCTATTATCCCCGGTTACGGGGATATGCTGCTCGTTTTGTGACAGATGAAGAGGCGGTCCGGGATATCATACAGGAAAGCTTTTTGAGATTCTGGGAAAAACGTGATTTGATAGAGGCAGTTTCCATTTCATCCCTCCTTTTCGCAATGGTGAGGAATGCTTGCCTGAACTATTTGAAACATTTACAATTGGTGGAACAGCATAGTTTGGAGCATTTGGACGAGGTGGGTGGACGTGAAGAACTTTATTATTGGGATTTTAACCTGAGCCCGGAATATTCCCTCCTGTATAAGGAATTGCAACAACAGATCAGTCTTGTTATGAATGATTTGCCTTCCCGTTGCCGTGAAGTATTTGAAATGAGTCGTTTTAAGAAAATGAAAAACCGGGAGATTGCAGATGCTCTCCAAATATCGACTACTGCGGTGGAAAAACATATAGCCAAAGCCTTAGCACGCTTTTCCGCACATTTTAAAGACAAATATCCGTTGGATGTCTATATCGCTATACTGGCTTGGCTGCTTTCCGAATGAAATCTCGTTTCTTTTGTTTTGAGGATTTTTTTTAAGAAGGGGGTTGGGTAAAATTCATTTGAGTTGTTACATCATATAGAAAGCAAAAGTTATGAAAGAGCAGGAGATCGATAATCACCAGTTGGCAATACGTTATTTTGAAGGACGCATTACTCCCTCCGAAGAAGAGCTTCTTTTCCGGTTTTTGAATGATGCACCATCTAATGAAAGAACGTTCCGTCAATGGGAGGAAGAATGGATGCTTTCCTATAAACTGATTCCTGAAGTTTCGAATGAATGGAAACAGTTACAACGCCGAGTGCAGGTGCGTCAATCGTTGAATGGCACGTTTAGTACTAAACGCAGGCAATTGCAGCGGTTTATCGCGGTCGCTGCAATTGCCTGCGTGTTAGTGTTGGGCGGTATGTATGGTTTTCATTTTTACCGGAGTATGGAGCTCGCCAATAACCTGTTTGCTTTAGAAACGGCCTATGGAGAAAAAAGCAAACTGATACTGGCGGATGGAACGATTGTATGGTTGAATGCCGGTTCTTCTTTACAGTATGCTGGTAATTTCAATTCTAAAAACAGGGAAGTCTTGTTAACCGGCGAAGCTTATTTCGAAGTGACCAAACAGTCTGATGGAACTCCTTTTATGGTTAAAACGGATCAGTACAGTGTATTGGTGAAAGGAACAAAATTTAATGTATCATCTTATCCTGAAGATATTTCTGCTAAAACGACATTATTGGAAGGCTCTATCGATATTTTATATAAAGGGAGACATATTCCGGTTGCACCGGGAGAATTGCTGAGTCTTGACAAACAAAACGGAAGTTTTTCCCGTCAGAAGGTTCAGGCATCTCAATATAAATCTTGGACAGAAGGGAGAGTTGAATATGATAAAATCACTCTCAATGAGCTGGCAGTCCGCCTATCCCGTAAATATGACGTTCAGATTCATTTGGGAGACGACTTGGAAAAAGATATAGCTTTCCGCGTATCACTTCGCAATGAAGAGACGGTCGGAGATGTCTTTCACGCTCTATCCGAGATTATTCCGATCCGTTATGAACGGCGGGGTCGGGATATTTATATTAGAAAACAATAGCGCAATTGTTAATATATTATTAAATCTAATTCTTTAATTTATTGGTTTATGTATAGAAAACATGTAGGAAGGGCGTTAATCCTTGCCTTGATGCTTTCTGGGGCTACCTCCATGAATGCACAACGGATCACCCGGCAATTTAAAAATGTTCCTTTAAAAACAGTCTTGGCGGAAGTAGAGAAAGAACTGCAGTATTCCATCATTTACAAAAAGGATGAAGTGAATGAGAAGAAGCAGATTACGCATAATTTTAATGATGCATCCTTGGAAGAAGTGCTATCTGCCGTATTGGATAACGGATTGTCTTATTCCGTCCAAGGCAAGATGATCGTCATTTCCAAGAAAGAAGTCGCAGAACCCTCTGCCACCCAACAAAAGCAGATCATCGTAAAAGGCATCGTAAAAGATGAGAATGGAGAACCGGTCGCCGGTGCGAATGTGGTAGAAAAAGGGACGGCTAATGGTACGATTACGGATATGGATGGGAATTTTTCATTGTCGATATCCGAAGGCTCCCAATTAAGCATAACGTACATCGGATATTTGGACAAGGATGTCGTGGTTAGTAAAGGCAAGACAACTTTGAACATCCAATTGAAGGAAGATACGCAAGCTTTGGATGAAGTGGTTGTGGTTGGTTATGGCTCTGTTAAAAAACGTGACCTGACAGGATCTGTTTCACAGATTTCATCTTCGTCGATTCAGAATCAGGCGGTGATGAAAGATCCTATGCAAGCATTGCAAGGTAAAATTGCAGGTGCGGATATTACGATGGGAAACTCTCCTGGAGCATCTTCTACCATTGTGATCCGTGGATATAATTCGATCAATGCGGGCAATGATCCATTGATAGTGGTGGATGATGCTCCGTTCGGAGGAAAGATCGATGAGATCAACCCGGCAGAAATCGAATCGATTGATGTCTTGAAAGATGCTTCATCCACTGCCATTTATGGCTCTCGAGGAGCAAATGGTGTTGTTATCATTACGACTAAACGTGCCCGTAAGGAAGCTAAACTGTCTGTTAGCTATGACGGATATGTCGGCGTGTCCAAGTCATTCAAGAATTATGATATGATGAGCGGTGAAAAATATGCAGACTGGAAAAGAATGGCTAATTACGGAAAGACAGATAAGGAAATATTTGATGATATTCAATTAAAAGCCTTGAACTCCGGACAATTTGTAGATTGGCAAGATTTGATGTTTAGCGGTACGGGCTATAAAACAGACCATAATGTCAGTATCAACCAGTCGAATGGCCGTAACCGTAACATGTTAGTGTTAGGTTATAATAAAGACCAAAGTATTATTGATAATATGGGATATGAACGTTTCTCTGCTCGTATTAACGGGGATATGGAATTGGCAAAGAACTTGACGGTAGGCTATTCTTCTCTTTTAGCATTGACGACTCGTAATAATGGAGATAATAGTGTCTGGAAATATGGAACAGTTATTGATCCACTAACGGAGGTTTATGACGAGAATGGAGATATGCGCTTTTACAATAGCGGTTGGTATCAGACGGTATTGCATTCGAATCCTTTGTTCGATACTGATAAGAATAATGTAGACAATAAAGAAAAACGTACCCGTATCCTTTTGAACTTATTCGCGGATTGGGAAATAATCAAAGACTTGAAATTCCGTACAAGTTTGACATATGGCTTGTCGTCAATCGAGAATGGAGTTTATAAGAGTTCTACTTCTCAAGTTCGCCAACTGGCGGATCCGTCTGCTGAGTATAAGAAAACGAATGAACAGCAGATTACATTCACAAATATGTTGAACTATAAAAAAACATGGAATGAGCATAGTTTGGATGCTTCGCTCGTGCATGATATGCAGACTGATAAGTCGGAATTGGTCGGATTGACAGGGCAAGGCATGCCTTACTTTGGTTCTTCGTTTAATGTGAATGAAGCACCAGATGTCTTTACTCGTCTATCTTCTGTACGGAAATGGGCATTGTTGTCATTCATGGGAAGGATCAATTATTCGTTTAAGGATCGGTATTTATTGACATTGACAGGACGTTATGATGGCTCTTCTCGTCTGGCTAAAGGTAATAAATGGGATTTCTTCCCCTCTGTGGCATTAGCTTGGCGTATGAATGATGAAGTATTTTTGAGAGATGTTGATTGGCTTTCAAATTTGAAATTCCGTTTAAGTTGGGGTAATTCAGGCAATACGGCCATATCGGAATATGCCACACAAGGAGCTTTAGGTAAATATGTCTATTATTTTGGTACGAATGAACAGTCGGCAATGGGATATCTTCCTACAGAATTAGCTAATAACCAATTGGGATGGGAACGAACGGAAGAATATAACGTCGGTGTTGATTTCGGCTTCTTGAATAATCGTATCAACGGTTCTATTGATGGATATGTCCGTAATACGGATGACTTGTTGATGAAACGTAATTTACCGATTACTACCGGATATGAATTTACTTGGCAGAATGTAGGTAAAACTCGTAATTCGGGTGTAGAAATCGCGTTGAATACAGTTCCGGTGGTAACGAAAGATTTCAGATGGACAGTGGACTTGACGTTTGGTTATAACAAGAATGAAATTGTCGAATTGTTTAACGGGAAAGAGGATAGCCCGGGGAATAAATGGTTTATTGGAGAACCGTTGTATATTGAACGCTTGTATAAATATATCGGTGTTTGGCAAAAGGGAGAAGAGGAAGAGGCTGCACGATATGGGCGTGAACCGGGAAATCCTAAAATAGAAGATGTAAACAATAATGGTGTATATGATGAAGGCGATTTGTACACATTCAATAAGATACCGAAGTGGACGGCAGGCTTGTCTACCGGACTGTATTATAAGAATTTCGATTTGAATATTTATTTCTATACGCGTCAGAAATATGGGCAGGTGTTAGGTGTCTTGACAGATGAAGCGGGTTCTACTCGTTATAATCATTTGAATGTGGATTTCTGGATGCCGGATAATCCATCTAATGTTTGTCCTAAACCTGTCATAACTAATTCACAGGAGTTACTGACATCGAGTGATTATGCATATAGGGATCTTTCTTTCATTCGTTTGAAGAACATTAACTTGGGCTATACATTGCCGAAAGAAATCTCCAAGAAGTTCTATAGCGAAAAGTTCAGAATGTATTTTATGGTTGAAAATCCATATACTTGGACAAAAAGTGATTATGTAGGACTGGATCCGGAAAACTGTAATGCTTATACGGACCATCGTCCGTTGACTTCATTTGTGTTTGGAGTAAATGCAACTTTCTAAATAGTCTAATTGATAACGAGATATGAAAATACTAAATAAAACATTAATAGGTTTGCTGTCTTTATTCTGCTTAGTGTCTTGCGACTTCTTGGAAGAAACAGCTTATAACAAAGTGACTGTCGGTAATTTCTATACCACTAAAGAGGGAATTACTAATGGTGTGAATGGATTGTATTCTACCTTAAGAAACATGTATATACAGGAATACCTGATTTATATGTGTGAGGGGCCGTCTGATTTATGGATCGCTTATAATGGTAGTGAACAATGGAGAAATTGGACAATAGATGCAACCAATAATGATGTAAGAAGTTTTTGGTATAATTCTTATAAGTCAATAAATCAATGCAATACTGTTATTTATAGTCTGGAAAATGATGAAATTGAAGGATTAGATGAAAGTTTGCGTGTACAATATTTGGCGGAGGCTTTATTTATCAGAGCTCATTATTTTTATCATTTGGTTCAGCAATTTGGAGATATTCCAATGTCTTTAAAACCTACGAATTCTGTTGAAACAGCTGTGTACAAAACAAAGGCTGATGAAGTATGGACGCAAATTATTTCTGATTTGGAGTATGCAATGCAGAATTTACCGGAATCCTATTCTGTTTCAGAATATGGTCGAGTAACAAAATATGCAGCGATGCATCATCTGTCAAGAGTTTTATTGACAGTAAAGCGGGATAATCGTGATATTGAAAATGCATTACAGTATGCAGAAACAGTGATTAATTCTGGACAATATTCATTGGTTCAGTCTCATGCAGAACTTTGGGATATGAACAATAAACATAATTCGGAAGTTATTTTTCCGGTGCTGTATACGCAAAATGCAGAATTGAATGGAAAGGGGAATACGGCTCATATGTTTTTCTGTTCTGCTTATTCAGAAGAACATCCGGCTGTATTACGTGTAATAGAATATGGTCGTCCTTGGAGTAGAGAGCGTTCAACAGATTTTGCTATTAATTTGTTTGATGGAGCGATCGATAAACGTTGGAATGATTGCTTTATTTCCAGATGGAATGTTACAGAAAAATCTGTGACTGAAAAAATATTCAGTCCTTATAGCAAACAGATGGAAGAAAAAGTTTGGAAAAAAGGTGAATTAGCAATGATCGATCCGAGAGAACCTTGGACACCGGAGCAAATCAAAGAAGTTTGGCCGGTTCTTGTTTTCTTACCTGAATATATGCGTGAACAAATTGATCCGGCGATAGATGTCCAGTCTGAAACGAATCCTAATGCAAAGTGGCCTTCCAACACCCGCTTCACAAGTTATAAAATGTATGCTTATCTGGTAAAACATTTAGATCCGTTACGTCCGGAAGTCAATTGGACAGCAGGTTCACGAGATGTGTTTGTTTTCCGTTTAGCGGATACTTACTTGTTGGCTGCTGAGGCTGCATTTTTATTAGGTAATTCACAAAAGGCTGTCGAGTATATTAATGTAGTTCGTCATAGAGCGGCTGTTCCTGGCCATGAAACAGATATGGAGATAAAATCATCGGATGTTTCCATTGATTTTATCTTGGATGAGCGTGGGCGTGAACTGATGGGAGAAATGCATCGTTGGTATGATTTAAAACGTACAGGCAAATTAATGGAACGTATGAATAATTCGAATATGAGTTCTTCTACTGCTGGAAAATTTGAAGAGTTCCATGTCTTACGTCCAATACCTCGTGATCAACTCACCAATGTTTCAAATCCGGAAGAGTTTACACAGAATCCGGGTTATGGTAACTAATGGTTGAGACTTTTGATTCTATATATGGTTTAGGGAGAGATGAGTTTTTGTCTCTCCTTGAATTTGTTTTTATCTTTGTATATTGGATTAATGAATAATAAAGTAATAATGAAAACACTTTTGCTAACAATTCTCAGCCTGCTCCTCTCTTTGTGTGCAAGCGCTCAACAACGTCCCCTCATGCTATACGGTGATACCTCCCGTGTCGGGGTTCCTTATTCGAAAGATCCGCATGTGGTTAATTTTAAGGGGCGCTATTTGATGTATCATTCCATTCCGCCGATGAAGGGGGAACCTGATTCCGGATGGAATATTGGGATTGCGGAGAGTCAGGATTTGGTGAACTGGACGAAGGTGGGAGAGATCACGCCTGCTCCCGGAGCCGATTATGAGCAAAAAGGACTTTGTGCGCCTGGTGCGTTGGTGAAGGACGGAAAGGTGCATTTGTTTTATCAGACATACGGGAATGGGAAGAAAGATGCCATCTGCCATGCCGTATCGGATGACGGCATTCATTTCAGAAGGAATCCTACGAATCCGATTTTCCACCCGGTCGGGGATTGGACTTGCGGGCGTGCCATAGATGCGGAAGTGTGCGAGTTCAAGGGACGTTATTTCCTCTATTTTGCAACCCGCGATAAAAATTATGACATCCAGATGCAGGGAGTAGCCGTTGCTCCGGGCAATACCAATTTCAACCGGGAAGATTGGGTGCAGGCGACGGATTCCTCTATTTTGTATCCCGTGTATCCGTGGGAAGGAAAATGCATCGAAGGGGCTTCGATCGCAAAGAAAGGTGACAAACTTTATATGTTTTATGCCGGGGCTTACAATAATGCCCCCCAGCAGATCGGAGTGGCGGAAAGCGAAGACGGCATTGTCTGGAAACGCCTTTCGGAAGAACCTTTCCTTAGGAACGGTAAATCCGGCGAATGGAATTCCAGCGAATCCGGCCATCCTCATATTTTTACCGATTCGGACGGACGCACTTACCTGTTCTATCAGGGAAATAATGATAACGGAAAAACCTGGTATATCACACAGGAAGAGGTGGTTTGGAAAAATGGGAAACCTTTTCTGAAATAAAAGAAAATCTATCCTTTGCCGGGAGATTAATCCCCCGGCAAAAGAGAGGTTTCATTTTGGCTCCTTAATCCGTGAAATCCGGTTTTACCATGTCTTCCTATTCAGTATGCGGACCGAATTGAAGACCGCCAGCAGAGCGACACCGACATCTGCGAAGACCGCTCCCCACAATGTGACGTATCCCAATGCGCCTGCCAACAGTACGATCCCTTTTACGCCAAGTGCCCCTATGATATTCTGGCGGACAATCGTACGCGTCTTGCGCCCGATCGTGATGGCGGTCGCCACCTTGGACGGCTGGTCGTTCTGGATAACGACGTCGGCACTCTCGATCGCCGCATCCGAACCGAGTCCGCCCATCGCAATCCCTACATGGCTTAGAGCCAATACCGGAGCATCATTCATTCCGTCTCCGACAAAAGCCACGGTTTTGCCCGGCTCTTCAACCATTTCCCGGATATGTGCCGCCTTGTCCTCCGGCAACAGGTTCCCGTATGCCCGGCCGATTCCTAAACGTTTGGCAAAAGAGGCGACAATCTCTTTTTTGTCACCCGACAGTAGACGGATATCCGTCACCCCTAACTCCCTCAGTTTGGCAATCGCCTCCACGGCATCGTCTTTCAACGTATCGGACAATAGCAGATGGCCGGCATATTTCTTATTGACGGCACAGATCACTACGGTCGCCACCTTGTCGGACAACTCTTCGGGGATGGAAATCCCGCGCTCTTTCATCAGGCGGATATTCCCGACAAGCACTTCCTGCCCGCCGATGACAGCCTCCACGCCGTGTCCGGCCAGTTCATGCATCTCCGATATGCTTGCCGCAGAGATATTCTGTTTCTTTGCGTATCGGACGATCGCCTGTGCGATCGGGTGAGTACTTTTCTGTTCGACGGATAAAAGCAGGGCCAATACTTCCGGGCCGGGAATCCCGTGCGCCTGCATATCCGTCACGTCGAAGCGTCCGGTGGTCAATGTCCCTGTTTTGTCGAATGCAACGGTATTTATCCGGGTGACGGCATCCAGATAATTGCCACCCTTGAACAGGATGCCGGCACGTGACGCCGCCCCGATGCCTCCGAAATATCCCAACGGCACGCTGATCACCAAGGCGCACGGGCAGGAGATGACTAAAAAGACCAATCCCCGGTACAACCAGTCATGAAAGACGTACTGGAAAGAAGGCATCATCAGTCCGGCAAGCGCCGGAACCGTTACGATCAGCAGGGCCAACACGATCACGGCAGGCGTATAGAACCGCGCGAACCGGCGGATGAACAGCTCGGCGGGAGCTTTACGCTCGGCCGCATCTTTCACCAACGCTAAAATGCGGGCTAATGCGCTTTGCTCATACGGGCGGTTCACTTCGAGGCGGACGGTTTGTCCCAGTACGATCATCCCCGCCAGGACTTCATCCCCTTTCCGGAGCGTGCGGGGCATGCTTTCGCCTGTCAGGGCGGAGGTGTCGAACGATGCTTCGGGCTCCTGCAAAATCCCATCGAGCGGTATGCGTCCGCCCGGCTTTACCTCGATCCGTTCGCCTGTCCGTACCTCTTTCGGGGAGATATTGACATACTTGCCTTCACGGAATACATCCGTACGTTCGGGACGGACGTCGAGCAGGCGGCTGATATTTTGTGATGCACGTTCGACTGCTTTGTTCTGCAACATTTCCCCGACCGTATAGAATAGCATGACAGCCACGGCTTCCGGGTATTCGCCGATGCTGAAAGCTCCGAGCGAAGCGACCGACATCAATGTGAACTCGGTGAAGAAGTCTTTTCGCAAAGCCTCGCGATAGGCCTCCCGCATGACTGGCAGCCCTACCGGAAGGAATGCCGCCAGATACCAGACGAGCCTTACCGCCGGCGAGAACCAGCCTTGTCCGGTATGCCCAAAGATAAGGCCTGTAACGAGCAGGATGAAGGACAGGACCGGCAATGCCACGTTCGGGCGTTCTTCTCCTTTATTGTGTCCGCAACTGCATCCGCATCCTGAGTGGCAAGTTGTTTTAGCTTCCATGATTCAATCTGTTTTTATTATTCTGATGCAAAGATCTGAAGATATTTTTGCAACTCGATTGCGTTTTACAGATCCGGGGACTTGCATGCCGGGCAGATCCCTTTGACCGTGTAGTTGATCGTATCCATGATGAAGCCTTCGGGCAACTGTACGACCGGGATTTTTTATATGATCCTGCAATATAAGAATCCGGGCGGCTGTCGGGCGTACGCCTTTATCTTTGAGTTTCTCTTCGCATTGTTTTGTTGACATGATTCTATTCTTTTCTCGACACGGTAAAGGTACAACAAAATTAATTCAATTGAGGTGCAAGCTTTTATTTTGATTATTCTGATATTTTTCGCTACTTCGCATTTGTTATGGAATTACCAGAGGAGCAAAATAAGTTAAGGGAGATCGCCGCCGGAAATGTGGAAGCTTTCGAGCATCTGTTTTTCCAGTACCAACCGAGGTTGGTAAATTTCCTTATCGGCCTGACGCATGATAGGGAAGTCAGCCGTGATATGGCCCAGGATTTGTTTCTCTCGTTGTGGAAAGACCGTGAAAAACTGAAGAATGTCCGTTCTTTCTCCTCCTACCTTTTCCAGATGGCGCGTTTTACCGTGTATGACTACTTCGACCGTCTCATTGTCTCGGAAAAATATACGAACGAATACCTGCAGGAAGCCTCCCCGGCCGAATCGGAGGAAGAAGCCTTGTTCGTCCGCGAGCTGCAATCGGTCATCAACCGTACGGTCGAGCGGATGTCTCCCCAGCGAAGCAGGATCTACCGGATGAGCCGTGAGGAAGGTTTGTCCAATGACGAAATCGCCACGCGCCTCGATATCAGTAAACGGACAGTGGAAAACCACCTGACCGCCGCCCTTGCCATTCTTCGCAAAGTCCTTTATCTGTTTTTTCTTTTGCACGCTTGAACCGCCGCCCGTATGCTTATCTTCTGCTGATTAGATGCAAGTGTAATCTGTTTTCCCCGTTGTCGTGTATATATTCGACATTGTCGAGAATATACACGGCATTGTCAAATATGATCTCGACATTGTCGAAAACAAATTACACTTAGATCAAAGCAACCATCTATTTGTATTGGTACGGCACCGAATGACTATGCATCTGGATGAAGACGTAGGGTGCGAGTTTCTATTGTATCCTGAATAATTTGTTTTTGTAATCGATAATCACGGTGTTCTCAAAGAAATAAGCATTCCCGGTTATCCCCCAGACATCAAAAGAACTGTAAATATTATCCCAAAGCCCGTCTTTGGCGTAGTAGACTTTTGAATTGTTTAGTACTTTTCCTCCGAACTCGATCGGCTTGTTTACATTAAAACCGTAAAATGTTATTTCTTGTCCCCACCACAAAGGACCGCTTAAAGAGTCGGTAATGGTAAGGTCCGATATGCTCCAGGCCCTTTCTTGTGTCGTTATTAACTGGAAAGGACTTGAACCAGTGTCGAACAATACTTTACATCTTCTTCCATCAATCTGTAAAGGCAACTTCACTTCCCCATATTTTGATTCAAATTTTTCAGCCGGTAGATTTTTGTATTCGTCCGGCAAGAAGTCTGTGATTGCAAGCCTGCTTGATTGGTAATCGATAATTAAGATTTTATCTTGCACGATGTCAGATGCGAGGGTCCCAATATGCTTGGGTGTATTTGAATGGAGTGAATCTTTAGGAATTTCATTCCCGAAATTTTGCTTGAATCCAATGTTGGCATTACGAAACTCCACTGTTCCTATTTGTAAGTGGACATTTTTATACATCCCGGTTGAATCTCTTTTGCTCATTAAAGATGGGACCTCTTCAAGATAAGGAGTGAAAGTATTCCCGTAAAAGACTGAATTATATGCTCCTAAATCAAATTGCATTGTAAATTCATACGGTAAGTCTTCTATTTTTACCGGGACATTTAAAAATGCTTTTTCAATATATATTCCGGAAATCGTATCACCCTCCCAGCTGAATGGAATCCATTGCAATGATTGTTTTTGCGAACAACTTGTGAAGATTAAAAGAAGGAAAACAAAAGTGATCCTTTGTTTGTGCAGGTTCATAAATGATGATTTTCGGATGATATTTATAAATTCGTTTTCGTTTATTTCAATGTTTCGTTATTCTTAGCCAATGAAACCAAGCCTCCCATGGCTCCTAAGTTCATGGTGTCGAGTGCCGAACTCGGTACGATTACCATTGATCCTTTTTCTTTTAAGCCTTCGAACAGCATATTCATTCCTCTGAGATGTAATGCCACAGGATTGTCGGTATATTTCTTACTGGCTTGTTCGAACTTTTCTGCGATCTCCGTTTCTGCCGTTCCCAAGATGACACGTGCCCTTCTTTCACGTTCGGCCTGCGCCTCTTTGCTCATCGCTTCGGCCAGGTCTTGCGGAATGGCGATGTCTTTGATGCCGACAGTCTGGCATGTGATACCCCACGGGTTCGTGTTCCTGTCTAAGACCTGTTGCAGATCTTCGGCTATCTTATCGCGTTCTTGCAAGAGGTCCGACAGTTCGTGCTTACCGATGGTATCTCTTAAGCCGGTCTGTGTGATATGTTCGATCGCTTTCTGGTACTCCTGTACTTCCAGAGCCGCTTTTTCCACGTCCCAGACGGTCCAATATACGACTGCATCGACATTTACCGGAACCGTATCTTTAGTCAGAGTTTGTTCGGCCTTGAATGCACTTACCCGTACACGCTGATCGATATAAGTCGATACACTGTCTATAACCGGGATAATCATAAAAGGGCCGGGACCTTTCAAACCGCTATATTTCCCCATACGCAGGACTACCGCCCGTTCCCACTGGTCGGCAATGCGGATCGCAGAAGCCGCCAATCCGGAAAGAAGGAGCAGGAGGATGAATACCGGTATGTTTACAATCTGCAGAACATACAAAACGGCTGATACGATCACCAGTATCAGCAGAACGGAAAGGGATATGGGATTAAACCAACCCTTGTTAATTACATTTGTTGTCATATTCATTGTTTTTTGAAAGTTTCGATATCCTTTAATTCTCGAATAACTTCGTCCAGGCTGAAGCCGTAACTCAGTATAACAGAAGAAAATTGCGTACAAATTTCTTTCAACTTGTCTTCCCGTTCTTTTTCCGGTACCACATGGTCTGTTCTGCTAATAAATGTTCCGGTCCCTTGTTGAGTCTCCAAGATATTCTTGATCTCCAATTCTTTATAAGCCTTGGATACCGTATTTAGATTGACCTTCAACTCTACGGCAAGCGCTCTGACCGTAGGAAGCTGTTCACCCAACTTGAGTTGCCCGGATGCTATGCCAAACCTGATCTGATCAATGATCTGACGGTATATCGGCATACCGCTGGAGTAATCTAATAAAAACTTGATCATATAATTTTATATTATGCTATATGAATATTGTACTATTATTATAGTACAAATATACAAGAACAAATTATTCCACAAAAACTTTTTATGGAAATAGTTAAGGTGCATGGATGAATTTCGTAGGGAGGCTGTATGCAGGAGCTTTTAATGAGTGATATATGAGATTGATTTGTAGTGTATTAATGGCTTCTGTATATTTCTATTTGTGTGGAACCGTTTCTGCCTCTTGTCAAAAAACAAAAAATCCTTGATAACATCGAGTTACCAAGGATTTTGTTTTCAGTGATCCGCCTGGAATTCTCCTTGCAGAGTTACCACGCTGATATTTAAAACTTTACGTTTTTTATCTTCAAGCATATCCCATGATTTAACCCACTGATTTGCTACGTGCTTTTGCGGTAGTTTGCTCATGAAGAATACTGAGGGTAAAGATAGCTATTCTTCTTCATATTTACAAAATATAGAATTTCACATTAATTGCCGCCAAAAAGTGAACGCTTCACTTATCATTATTGACAATCACCGACTTATCTATTCTTTCATCGGAAAATCCACACGATTTAGCACACGATTATTTCCCATCGTTCTGCCCGTGATTTAACACGATTGTTGTTGCAAATATATTAATTCTGTCTTGTTATTACAAACTTAACAGCCATTTCCATACCGGAACGATTTCAATTGTTTTACCGTTCATTTCTACCACCCGCTCCGTATCACGGGTAATAATCAGCAGTTTCTTGCATTCTAATACTTCGGTAATTTTTAGCAAAGCTTTTACTTCCCTGTCAAACGTGCCGTCGCTATTGTCGAGATTGTAGCATACTTGAATCGCTGTGTAATCATCAGGAATGTAGAAGTCTACTTCAATGCTTTGATTATAGAAATAAACGGCATCATTTCGCCCGTATTTACGCAATAGATTTACGGCTACCATGTTCTCCAACAAAGAAGTGTTTCCGTCCAATAAAAAGAGGTTGAGAATACCGTTATCCGTGAAATAGTACTTCGGTGAAGTTTCCTTATCGACCAATTTACCTGCTATGTTTTGCACGGGATTGATAAGCCAAGCATCTTTGGCGTATTCCATATAATTAATAACGGTCTGTGTTCCTACCTTTGCTCCGGTTGAAGATACGATATTCGCTATGCGGGTAAACGATAAGGGTTGTTTTACGCTTTCAGCCAGTTTCTTGAACATGATACGCAAAGCGAACGTATTATCTACTGTATGACGGGCTGCAATATCTCCCAAATGAATTTTCTGATAAACACTGGTCAGGTAATCCCGTTTGGCAGAAAACTCTGCTCCTTCCGGGAATCCACCAAAGTAGAAATAATCGTTGAATTTTCGTAATATTTCGGCTTTGCCTTCCGTAGATAGGAGATGATTAGCAGTTGCAGGAACATTGTTTGCTGTCAAAAATTCTTTGAAAGAATACGGATAAACATCTACTGGGATATAACGCCCTCCTAAAGTCGTTTGGATATCCTGACTTAACATTTTGGCATTACTTCCCGTGATGTAAACCCGATGTTTGGTGTCAGCCATTCGACGGGCAAATTTTTCCCATCCGGAAACGTTTTGTATCTCATCCAAAAACAGGATAGGCTTCTTTCCGTACATTTCCAGATGAACTTCTAACAGCAGATTCAAATCCTCCGCTTTCATTCCTGTAAGGCGTTCATCTTCAAAATTGATATAAAGTATTTCATCCCACTGCACACCTTGCGCCAGTAGTTGTTGCATCCGTTGATATAGCAGGTAAGACTTTCCCGCTCGCCGGATACCTACAAAAACGTAGTTCCCAAATTCCTCAAAAGTGAAATCGCGAGGAATTACCTTGTATCTTGGGACTTCCAGTTGATTGTCGGCTATAACCGCTTTCAGAATATTCTTGTCCATATCTTCCCGTTTTTATTCTACTAACAGTACAAAGGTAGCGTATTTTTATTTTATGCGCAAAACAAAAATGGCAATTTATCATTTTGTTCGCAGAATAAAAAATCTTCTATTCTAAAGTTGGTATGTCTTAAAAAGAAGTTTTACCCTGTGGAAAAGAGCTTTACTCTGGAATTTGTCGCAATAGTCCATCAACAAATCTTTGTTCAAATCATCTTGCATGTAATCTTCATCCAAGCGTAATTCTTTTAACTCTTGTTTGCTATTGTAGAACGGATAAAGGTATAACAACATAACCGTCCATCTCTAATAAAGAGTGGTAATGTTGGTGTACGGAACTGCGGATACTGTCTAACATGGAATTGATACTCACCGCTTCCGCACTTCTTCCTGCTGCCTTTCCTGCGCTGACACTCCAATTAATAGGGTTTATTTCCAATTTGGTGTTGAATTGTGCCACGATTTGGTCGATGGTGATGCGTGCGATAATTGGTGCATTGCCGTTTTTCTTTGCTGCATTTCGTTTTACGAAAAACAAGACCTTAAATGTACTTCTCATAATCTCAATTTTTTTAGTTACAAAATTACTTTGATTGATTGAAAATGAGATATTTGCAGACCGGACAAATATGGACATCGGTTAGCCAATTTTGGACATTCTGTGACCTGTTTTGCCAAAGATTGGATTGGTCACGAATTGGTCATGAAAGTATGTCTTTTTGTGACCTTTTGATGTCTTTGGTCACGGACATTATACAAAGAAAAAACTCCTGCAATACCTTGATATTGTAGGAGTTATCTTCTTAAAGTCTTGTTTTGACTTGTCTTTCAGTGATCCGCCTGGGGTTCGAACCCAGGACCCCATCCTTAAAAGGGATGTGCTCTACCTGCTGAGCTAGCGAATCATCCTGTGCGTTACTTCTGTAATGCGGGTGCAAAGGTAGGGCTTTTTTTTATATATGCAATAGCTGGTGCGGGTTTTTTTATTCTTTTGGAGGTGTTTTTTTCTTTTGAACTTTTGATAACTCGTGCTTCTCTACGAGAGATTGGTCTTCTTCCATAAGTATAAAACGTTTATAATAAGAAAGAAAGAGAGTGGTCAGGGGGAGAGCGATGATTAAGCCGATAAAGCCTAACAAAGTGCCCCAAATGGATAAAGAAAGAAGGATGATAGCCGGATTCAGACCCATTGCCTTTCCCATGATGCGGGGAGTGAGATACAAGTCTTGTATGCACTGCACGATGCAAAGGACAAGAATTCCCGCTCCGAAGATCAGCCAAAAGTTTTCTCCGGTCTCCGCAGATTTGAGGAGACTCAGCAAGATCATCGGGATAATGCCGATTGCTTGCATATAAGGGATAAGGTTGAGGACACCGATGAATAGTCCCAGGATGACGGCCAGCGGGAAGCCGACGATCTTGAATCCGATGGCGAGGAGGATGCCGACACATAAGGCAATCAACGACTGCCCGCGGAAATAGCGGTTCATGCTGTATTCGACATCATCGGCCAATCCTTGCACAAAGGGACGGTAACGTTCGGGGATCAGGCGGATCCAACCGTTGGCAATCCGTTCGTAATCCAACAGGATAAAGATGAAATAGAGTAAGATGACGAACACGATCGTAATGCTGAAAAGGATAGAGAAGGTGTTGGTCAGGACTATCCACATTTTAGGAGCGATCTGTTTGACCGCCTTTTCTATGTTTTCCTTGCTCAGAAGCTGTGCCAACTGATCCGGGTCGATATTCTTTTCCAAGTATTCCGCCCATGACTGGGGAATCATCGGGATATGCCCGTAGCCGCTGTTATGTTCCTGCATCAACTCCAAGGTCC
Source organism: uncultured Parabacteroides sp. (assembly GCF_902493135.1). GTDB lineage: Bacteria > Bacteroidota > Bacteroidia > Bacteroidales > Tannerellaceae > Parabacteroides. Next base: position 16,640 of record NZ_CABUOD010000013.1, on the reverse strand, counting down.
GGTTGAACTCCTGGGTGACGGAGGGGACGATTACGACACCCACCAGCGAGATCACCAGAAGGATGGACACGAGAACGGCCAGGATAGACAGCAAGCGGCTTTTCAGCTTGACTTTATACTGGAAGAACTTGACGAACGGTTGCATCATATAAGCCAGCAGCCAGGCAATCAGGAAAGGTAACAAAGCATTTCGAAGGACGGCGATCAGATAGATGATGCCGCTGATAACAGCCAGGCCGAACAGAATACGTGCCACCCTGTCGAATGTGAATGGTTTATCAAACAATGGGTTCATATTAAATTCATATCTTTGTGGACAAAGATAATGCAAACCGACTTATCTTCGCCTTTATGGCAAAGATAAAATAAAGTTGAATAGAAAAGATGATACGAAACAAAATAGTGCCGCTTTGCCTGTTGATTTGCTTCCAACTGATGGCGGATGCCCAGACTCCCGCTCCCATTAAACGCGTATTGCAGGCTCCTTATATGCGGGGAGCCTCTTTCTCCTTGATTGTGAAAGATGTGCAGGATGGGAGAACGGTCTACAGTTATGATACGGACCGTTTACAGTCTCCCGCCTCGGTATTGAAAACGGTCGCCACGGCGACAGCGCTTGAGATATTGGGAGAAGACTACCGCTACCCGACCACGTTGGAATATGACGGAATACTGGAAAACGGCACGTTGAAGGGGAACCTCTATGTAAAAGGCAGTGGCGATCCCTCCCTGGGCTCTTCGCATTTCGCTCCGGGGCAGAACAAGTTCCTGGCTACCTGGATAGCCGCTTTGCAGAAGGCCGGCATCCGGCATATAACCGGTTCTGTAATATCCGACGAGAGTATTTTCGATACGGAAGGCGCCTCCGTTAAATGGCTCCGGGAAGATATGGGGAATTATTACGCTCCAGGAAGTTACGGCCTTTCCGTCTTCGATAATATGTATAAGTTATCCTTGCAAACGGGGGCTGCCGGGACGCGGCCAACCTTGAGGGGCACGGAACCGGATATCCCCTTTATCCGGTTTAAAAACTATCTGAAGGCCGCTCCGGTTTCTTCGGACAGCGCCTATATTATCGGTGCTCCGCTCGATGATGTGCGCTACCTGTATGGTGTCCTGCCTGCGAACCGGGAGGCGTATGTCTTGAAAGGAGATATTCCCGATCCTGCCTTGTATTTGGCTCGCTATCTGACGGACCAGCTTCAGCGGAAGGGAATCCGGGTGGATGGCCCTCCTTCCTGTTACCGTATCGAGGCGGAGGAAAACCGGTGGAAGAAGGGAGAGAGGAAAGAGGTTGTTACGACCTATTCGCCCACCCTGCGGGAGATAGCAAGCGTATGTAACCATGTCAGCCATAACCTCTATGCGGATGCTTTGGTCAAAACGGTCGGGTTGCAATACAAACCGCGCAAGAACGAGGTGATCTCTTCGTTCGGCCGTGGCGTGCAGGTCGTGAAAGAATATTGGAAGAAGAAGGGGCTGGATGTCTTTCCGCTCCGGATGAACGATGGCAGCGGCCTGGCCCCGGCAGATAAGGTGTCGGCCGGATTTATGGGAGAGCTGTTGGTCTATATGGCGACGGAATCCGTCGTTTCGGATGCCTTCATTGCCTCTTTGCCGCAAGCCGGGATAGAGGGATCGGTGCGCAATTTCCTGAAAGGATCGAAGTTGCAGGGAAAAGCCCGCCTGAAAAGCGGCGGCATAACGGGTGTCAGGAGCTATGCCGGCTATATCACGAAAGATGGAAAGACGTATGCGGTAGCTGTTTTCTCGAATAACTATTCTTGTCCTATGAGCCGGATGACGGGCGCTTTGGAACAGTTGCTGCTGCAACTTTTTTAATGGACAATTGTCTATTGTCAATTGAAATTGAGTGAACGTTGTGCCACGAACTCGGTAAACTTTGCCTTGTAGTTGTCGGAGATCGGGATATATTCTTTTCCGAACACGATCCGGTTCCGTTCGATCACCTTGATCTTTTCAGGCTGTACGATAAAGGAACGGTGTACGCTGATAAAGCGGCTTGCCGGCAGCATCTCCTCCAGCGACTTCATGCTCATCAGTGAAAGGATAGGATGCGGTTTATCCTCGACGAATATCTTGACATAGTCTTTCAGCCCTTCGATGTAGAGTATCTTGCGCAGTTCGACCTGTACGAGTTTATATTCCGTCTTGATGAAGATCGAATCGATCTCTGCCGCAGGCGCCTGCATATGCTCGTACCATTGCAATGCCTTGTTGGCCGCCTTGAGGAAATCCGGGTAACTGATCGGTTTCAGCAGATAGTCGAGGGCGTTCACCTTGTAGCTGTCGAGGGCGTACTGTTCGAAAGCCGTCGTAAAGATGATGCGGGTGTCCGCCTCCAGTATCCGTGAGAATTCCATGCCGCTCAGCTCCGGCATCTGGATATCGAGGAAAAGCAACTCTACCGGCTGTGCGCTCAATACGGGCAATGCCTCAAGGGCGCTGTTGAACTTTGCCGTGAGGCGGAGGAACGGAGTCTTGTCCACATAGCTTTCCAGCAGACTGATGGCCAGTGGTTCGTCATCGATGATTGCACATGTTAACGTCATAATTTGTTGTATTGATGTACCGGACAAAAATACAATAAATCCTTATGCCTGCAACTCTAACAGGCAAACATATTCATCCCCTTTTTGCCCGTACGTGAAGATATGATGCGACGGATACAGCAATTCCAACCGCCGGCTGAGGTTTTGCAGTCCTATGCCGGAGCCGCTCTTGTCCTGTCCGTTGTCTTTCGGGAAGTGGCTGTTGCGGATGGAGCAGACGATCCGTGTCCCTTCCTGGTGAATCTTCAGGTCGATAAAAGAGGGCTTGTTGTGGCTCACCCCATGCTTGAAAGCATTCTCGATCAGGGAGATGAAAAGGAGAGGCGCCACCTGGGCTTCAGATGTGGCGGACGATATGTCGGTCGTGAGTTTCACATGTTCCGGCAGGCGGATGCGCATCAGTTCCACATAGTTCCGGATGAAATCGAGTTCCTTCTCCAACGGAACCATCGGCTGGCTGCTGTCGTAGAGCACGTAGCGGAGCAGGCGGCTCAGGTCGTGCACCGCCTCCTGCGCCTTCTCCGGGCTGAAAGCGATCAGGCTGTAGATGTTGTTCAGCGTGTTGAAAAGGAAATGGGGGTTCAACTGACTTTTCAGGTTCTGCAATTCCGCTTCGGCACGGCTTTTCTCCAGTTCCCGGCGCGACGATTCCATCTCGTACCAGCTCCCGGTCATCTTGATGGCGACGCTTAGCCCTGCCACCAACATGTATAACATGGCGTTCACCATGAAGAAACCGACCGTCTCCTGCCATTCCCTTTCCGGCCTCGGATGCTCCCATTCGGGATGCGGGAGCAGTTCGAACATCAGATGGACGGCCCCCATCGAGGCAGCGATCAGTACGACATTGCATAGCAAGAACTTCCAGGGACGCTTGGCGAACAGGAAATGGTCGATCAGCACGAAATAGTTGGCATAGAACACCAGCATGAACGACAGCGGGACGATCATGGAGCGGACGTAGCTCAGGACCGTCACCGTCTGCGACTCGCGTCCGGTGAAGAAGAACGGCAGCCCGAAGAGGATGGCCCAGGCTGCGATATGGATCAGCTTCCCCATGCCTTTGAAGGGGGGAGCCGGTAATGTGTGCATTGTCTCTGTTGTTTCCATTTATGCAAAGATACTGTTTATTATATATCAGAGAAACATCGGGCATGGAAGAAGTGTTGCTTCTTTGTCGAACGCAAGTAAGCATCGGCCATCGAAGACGGTAAGCATTCGGCTTACCGCAAACGTTCGCGGTGCAATACCGCGTAGCTATGCGGTTTATTGCCGCAAAACTATGCAGTAAAAAGCCGCGTAGCTTTGCGGCATGCTCGACGCAGAGCGTCTTCTTCCCTCGATGCTTCCCGCCTGCTATTCGTAACGTATCGCCTCTATCGGGTCGAGCTGTGCCGCCTTTTTGGCCGGATACCATCCGAAGAACACGCCCGTGACGGTACAGACGGCAAACGACAGGACGACGCTCCAGGGCTGGATGTAGATCGGAAAGTGGGCGACCCCGTTCACGACAAGGGCCGCGCCCACTCCAAAGACTACACCTATCAAACCGCCTGTCACACTGATCAGGATGGACTCGATCAGGAACTGTGCCAGGATGTCGATGCCTTTTGCCCCGATACTCATACGGAGGCCGATCTCGCGTGTACGCTCCGTCACGCTGACGTACATGATATTCATGATTCCTATACCGCCTACGAGGAGCGAAATACCCGCCACAGCCGCCAACAGCACGGTCATCATATCCGTAGTGCTTGTCAACATCGTGCTCAACTCCTGCTGACTACGGATGGTAAAATCATCATCGTCACTTTCCTTCAACTTATGGTTGCGGCGGAGTATTTCGGTAATCTCGTCGATGGCCTGGTCGGTGTATTCCTCCTTGAGGGCCGAACAGGTAATGCCTTGCAGATGGGTGATGGCCAGGACCTTTTTCTGAATAGTTGTGTATGGAGCTAAGATTAGGTCGTCCTGGTCCATTCCCATGCTGTTGTATCCTTTGCTTTCCAGCACGCCTACGATGCGGAAAGGCAGTTTCTGAAATCGTATGACCTTGCCTACCGGGTTGCTGCCGTCGGGGAAGAGGTTGTCGACGACGGTCTTGCCGACCACGCATACTTTGGCGGCCGTCTGGATGTCCTGTTCGGTGAACATGTCACCGTCTCCGACTTTGTAGCGCCGTATCTCCAGGTAGTCGGGACTGATGCCGTAGACCGTGGTCGGGGCGTTGTTGGCGCCGTAGATCGCCTGCCCGCTGCTGTTGACGGAAGGAGAAACGGCCGAGACAAAGCGCGTTTCGTCCACAATGTCTTCGTAGTCCTGTAGTTTCAGGGTCTCCATCGCGGAGGCATCCTGCCGGACACCGCCACGCACGTCGGCGCCCGGGTGTATCATGATCATGTTGGAACCCATCTCGCTGATCTGCGCCTGTATGCTTCGCTTCGAGCCTTGTCCGATGGCAAGCATCGTGATCACGGAGGCCACGCCGATGATGATGCCCAGCATCGTGAGGAAGCCGCGCAGCTTGTTGTTGGCGAGGGCCCGGATGGCTATTTTTATTAGGTTTGTTCCGTTCATTGTTTTTGTTGTTTTATAAGTTACTCTTTAAACACCTTTGCCTCCTTCCGCTTGTATCGGATGATTCCGGTATTCGCATAAAGGGGCACCCACGGAAGGGTGGCAAGGTGCATAACCTTATATTCATTTAATATCGATTAAATGATCAATCATCGTTCTTCGGCAGCCGCGCCAAAGCTTCCGCCGCGTTCAGGATATTCCGGTTGACCGTGTCGGAGGTGACATGCCCGTCGCGCAGCGTGATGTTGCGGCTGCTGTATTGGGCGATCTCCGGGTTGTGGGTCACGAATATGATGGTACGTCCCTCGGCATGCAGTTTCTGGAAAAGCACCAGTATCTCGAAGGAGGTACGGGTATCGAGGTTTCCGGTCGCTTCATCGGCGAGGATGACGACGGGGTCGTTTACCAGTGCCCGGGCGATGGCGACGCGTTGCATCTGTCCGCCGGACATCTGGTTGCTCTTATGCATCAGGCGGTCGCCCAAGCCTACGGCAACCAGCGACTCGACTGCTTTCCGGTGGCGGGCGGAGGCGCTATAGTTCGGATTGTACATCAGGGGAAGCTCCACATTCTCGACCGCAGTGGTCTTGGGGAGCAGGTTGTAGCTCTGAAAGACGAATCCGATCTTGCGGTTGCGCAGGGTGGCGCGGGCGTTCTTGCCCATCGTGCGGACCGATGTACCGTCGAGGTAATATTCCCCGCCGGTCGGCGTGTCGAGGCAACCCAACGTGTTGAGCAGGGTGCTCTTTCCGGAGCCGGATGTCCCCATGATGGTGACAAACTCGCCTTCGTAGATCGTGAAGGAGACGCCACGCAAGGCATGGACCGTTTCGTCTCCGACCTTGAAGTCACGCTTGATGTTTTCTAATTTGATTATCTCTTTCATATTGTTGTACTCCTTGTTTGGAGGGCAGGTAAGCCTGCCCCTACTTGGCACTCTTCTTGTTCTTATTGTTTCCCGGAGGGCCTGGCATGAACGGGCTTCTTTCCGTCTCGGCTTCGGCTGCCGGGGTAATGAAGGCGGCCTCGAAATCGACTGCCAGCTCTTCACCTTCGTTCAGGCCGTCGGTGATCTCGATCATGTTTCCGCTGGTGGAACCGACGGTGACGGCTTTCGGTTTCAGTTCCTGTCCGTTCTTGATCCATACGAGACGTTTCCCGGCAGGGGCTTCCGCACCGGCTTCGGAGACGATGTAACCCAGTTGTGTCAACATCCCCGCATCCGGCACGAAACGGAGCGACTTGGTCGGGACCGTCAGCACGTTGTCGCGTTCCAGCGTGAAGATCGTCACGTTGGCTGTCAGGCGCGGTTTCAGCTTCAGGTCGGGATTATCGGCCGATATCACGACTTCGTAGGTGACGACCGTCGAGGTCGAGGCAGAAGCGGAACTGCTGCTTTCGCTGTCGCCGAGGCGGATCTGCATGACCGTGCCTTCGAAAATGTCGTTCGGGTAGGCGTCGACGGTGAAGGAGACACGTTGCCCGTTTTCCACGTTGCCTATATCGGCTTCATCCACATCGGCGATCACCTGCATCTTGGTCAGGTCGGCCGCGATGGTGAACAGGGTCGGGGTCTCGAAGCCGGCGGCCACTGTCTGTCCTTCTTCAACGGCGCGGTTGATCACGACGCCGTCGATCGGGCTGGTGATCGTCGCATATTCGAGGTTGCGTTTCACCTTGACCATTGCCGCCTGGTTCTGTTCGTAGGCGGCTTTTGCCTTCTCGTAGTTGTAAGTGGACGTCTCGTAGTCCGCATCGCTGATCAGCTTCTTTTCGAAGAGGATCTTGTTGCGGGCGTAGTTCTTCTGCTGGTATTCGTATTCGCTCTTGCTGCTTGCTAACTGTGCTTCGGCGGAGGCGAGTTCGGCTTTCAGGTTGACCTTGTCCATTTCGGCAATCAGCTGCCCTGCTTTGACCACATCGTTGTAGTCGGCATACAACTTGTCGATGATGCCAGACACCTGCGTACCGACTTCTACTTCCGTTACCGGTTCGACTGTCCCGGTTGCCGTTACCGTGTTCGAGATGGAACTGCGTCCCACTTTGGCGGTTTCGAGCCGGATGCCGCCTTTCGACGTTTTGCCTGTGAAGAGCCAGATGCCGCCGGCTACGGCCAGTACGCCTACTATACCGATGATTAGTTTCTTCTTGTTCATATATCTTTATCTGTTTTTATTTCTTCTTTGATAGCGGTTCCTTTTGTGGGGTCCCTGCCGGAGTGAACCGGAGCAGGGACCGAAACAAAAAGAGAGTGAATATATTCATTAGCGGTTCACCCCTAATGTCATGTTTCAGAATAAATTGATCTCTTCTCCCTGATAGAAGCGCAACAAGCCTGCGTTCAGTATGGCCGTGTATTTGGCCTGGAGCGTTTCCTGTTGTGCGCTGAGGAGGTTGTTTTTCTCTGTAAGCAGTTCGACCGTGTTTTTCATACCTACGTTGAACTGTTCGCTGACGAGGGAGTAACTTGTTTCGGTACTCTTTAGCTTCTGGGCGGCAGCCACATATTGCTGTTGTGCGCTGTTGGCAGCCAGCCAGAGGCTTTCGATCGTTTTATAGAGTGTCTTTTGGTTGTCCAGCAGGTCCAGTTGGCTGGTCTGTTTTTGCAGCTTGGCCTTGTTGATGGAGCTTTTCGTCTGCCGTTTGTCGAAGATCGGGATGCTGAGGGTCAGTCCCAATGAGTTGTTCCAGTTCCGCTTGACCTGTTCGCTGAAGCTGAAGTCGTTGCCGTTGGCATTCGTGCTTCCGATACCTGCGCTGAGGCTTAGAGTCGGGAGGTAGCCTGCGCGTGCCATCTTGATGCCCAGGTCCGAAGTTTCCACATTCAGCTTGCCCGCCTCTATTTCGGGGCGCAAGCCGAGGGCGGTGTTGTAGACGTCGTCTTTTGCAGGGAGCGGGATCAGGACGTTGCTGTCGCTCAGTTGCGGCAGGTAGAGGTCCATTTCGATGTCCCCGTCCAGTTCGAGAAGCTGTTTCAATTGCAACTTATAGTCCTGAAGGGTCGCCCGGGAAGTCACCAACTGGTAGTTGTCGCTACTTACCTGCGCTTCCAGTTGGGCGAGGTCGCTTGAGGCGATACTGCCGACGTTGAACAATTCCTGTCCCCGTTCAAACTCTTTCCGGCTTACTTCAAGTGTCGATTCGTTCACTTTGACGGCTTCGGCCGAATAGAGGATCTGCACATATAGTTGGGTGATGCTTTCCTCGATGGAGTTTTCGCTTTCGTCCACGTTCAGTTCGGCGATGCGGTTGTTCAGCTTCTGCTGCTTGACGGTGTTCACCCGCTTGCTGCCGTTATACACGGTCCAGTTGGCGTCGATGCCGTAACTGCCGTTGTACGAGGTCTTGCTTTCGCTTGTCGTGATGTTATCGCCGCTGATGATGGTGCCGCTTGCACTGTTCGGACGGTTGACGACGCGCTGGCTGATGTTCCCGCTCAGGGAGGGCAGGAAATCCGCCTTGGCTGTCTTTACGTCTTCTTGGGCACTCTCGGCGCTGATACGGTTCCGCTGGATGGTGATGTTATGCTCCAGTGCATAATCGATGCAATCGCGAAGCGTCCATTGCTTGGGTGCGTCTTCCTCCGCTTTCATCCCGGCGGGCAGGAGAAGCAGGCAGGAGAGGAGTATGGAAGAAATCTGTTTCATGATGCTTTCGTTTTGTAACCTGACAATCTTTTTACCTTTTTACGAAAGCAAAACTACAACAGGATGAAAGCCTATACAATCAGATTAGAAAAAGAGGAGCGTTTCCTCGACAAAGGAGGACTTTCTATCGATGAAAGCCTGACTTGAAATAAGGGTGTTTATTTATAGAAAGCCCTGAATATTGATTGTGAAAGTCCTGACTTTTGCAGTGAGATTTACCAATAGAGAACTATCCCGGCGATTCCTGCCAGGATAATCATCAGGATCGGGTTGATCTTGAACTTCCAGGTGAGGATGAACGCAGCCCCGAAGATCAGGAAACTTTTATAGTCGATGAAGTTCTCGCTATTCATCAATAGCAAAGCCGCCGCCGCAATCAGGCCGACCGTAGCCGGACGAAGGCCGTAGAAAGCGGCCGCTACATATTTGTTGTTCCTGAATTTGGCAAAGGCGTATGAGATGGCCAGCACTAACAGGAAAGAGGGCAGGCAGACGGCAAATGTCGTCAGGCAGGAGCCTAATATGGCCATCGCGGGCGAATAGCCGGCATTGTGGATGGCTGTATATCCGATATAGGTGGCGCTGTTGATCCCGATCGGGCCGGGTGTCATCTGCGAGATGGCGACGATATCCGTAAATTCCTGCGACGAGATCCAACCGTAGCGGTCCACCACGTCCGCCTGTATCAGGGAGAGCATCGCGTAGCCGCCACCGAAACCGAATATCCCGATTTTCAGATATACATAGAATAATTGCAACCAGATCATATCAGTCTTTCTTTATTTTCAGTCCGTAAACAAGTCCTCCTATGATGGCTGCCAGAATGATCCACACGGGAGACCATCCTCCCTGCCAGATCAGTAGTGCGGCAGCGATAGGGATAATCAGTTCTTTGTAACTCATCTTAATCGAACGTGCCGTTGTCAGGCAAGGCACGGCAATCAGGGCGACGACCGCCGGACGCAATCCTTTGAACGCTTTCTCTACCCATACGTTGTCCTGTACCTGCGTGAAGAACAGCGCGATAGCTAAGATGATGAAAAAGGAAGGAAGGATGCTTCCCAAAGCGCACACGACGCCACCCGGCACTTTTTTCAGCTTATATCCTACAAAAATAGAGATGTTCACGGCGAAGATGCCGGGCAAGGACTGGGCTACGGAGAAGAGGTCGATGAAATCTTCTTTCGAAAGCCATCCTCTATCGACCACCTCCCGCTGTATCAGGGGCAGCATCGCATACCCACCCCCGATAGTGAAAGTCCCTATTTTGACGAATGTCAGAAAAAGTGTCCAGTACATAAGCTCTTAGAATAAATCTGAATGTGTTCCGGTTGAGGTTAATATCAAAATGAGTTCATCATCGTTTTGCTTCCATATTAATAACCAATTGCCTTTAATATGACATTCCCAATAGTTGGCATAATTACCACTTAGTTTGTGGGCACGATATTGTTTTGGTAATGTCCCGTTCAATTTGAGTTGCTCTATTACAGTATAAAGGAGACTAAGTTTTAGTCCCCTCTTCTTGCATATTTCCAAGTCTTTTTCAAATCGTTTGGTTATTAGGACCGTGTATGAACTCATAATCCCATCATTTGTTTTAGTTCATCCGTAGAAACTTCGCGAACACGTCCGGCTTTGATATCGGCAATGCCTTCATCAAGACTTTTCTGAGTTTTTGTGCGTTTGGTTGTCAGAGTCCATCCGAATTTCTTCGCTATTGTCTTGATGAAAGACAATTCCGAATCCGGCAAAGTGAGTTCTATCGTTTTCATCGTTGTGTCCATCTTTTGTGTTCCTTTCTTTTTCGTTGATGAATACAAATATACTAAGTATTATCGATAATAGGTTTATCGTCCCAATTCTTTTTCGTACCGCTGTTCGTCGTTGATGAGGCGCAAGGCTTCCTGGAAGCTTTCGTTGTCATCGTTGATGACTTGGAAGTATTCGGCCATGTCGTACAGGTCGCGTGCGATAAGCGCCTTGATCTGGAGCATGATGAGCGGTTTGGAACGATTGTATTGTTCTTCGTTGAATTCGATCTTGTCGTCTTTGGCCAGTGTGACCAGCTCCTGCATCATATCCTCTGTCACGTTGAAGTTCTGCTTGTATTGGGCGAACTTCGGATACTTCTTGTTCAGTTCGGCACGATGGCGGTCCAGATAATTCATGGCGATGCGGTTCACAAGGCCCGCAGCCACCACACTACGGTGATAATCCGTGTAGCGGGACGTGTCGACCGGGATAAATACATCCGGCATGATGCCTCCGCCGCCGTAGACGATGCGTTTTGTTTCCAACGTATTGTACTTCATCGAGTCGGGGAAGTGAATGCTGTCCGCGCTCATCAGTTCGCCCCGGTTGTAACGGTCGATCAGGTCATGGTTGTATTGCTCCTGGTTGCCGTTTACATACGGCTTCTGGATAGAACGGCCTGTCGGGGTGTAATAGCGGGCAACCGTCAGGCGGATCATCGAACCGTCGGGCATCGGGATCGGTTTCTGCACCAGTCCTTTTCCGAACGTACGGCGGCCTACGACGACGCCACGGTCCCAATCCTGTACCGCACCGGAAAGGATTTCACTGGCGGATGCGGATGTTTCGTCTACTAATACGACCAAACGTCCCTCTTCAAAGCCTCCGCGAGCCGAAGATTTGGCTTCTTCGCGCGGCTGCTTGTTCCCTTCGGTGTACACGATCAGCTTGTCTTTGCCTAAAAACTCGTCGGCCAAGTCGATCGCGATATTCAGATATCCCCCGCCATTTCCCTGCAAATCGAGGATCAGGTTTTTCATGCCCTGTTTCTTCAGTTTCTCCAATGCTTCCCGGAATTCGTCGGCCGATGAAGCGGCGAAGCGGTTCAGCTTGATATATCCGGTCGTTTTATCCGCCATATAAGCGGCATCGAGGCTGTACACCGGAATTTTCCCGCGTGTGATCTTGAACTCGATCAGGTCCGGGACCTTATTGCGCAAAACCTTCACCCGTACTTCCGTATTTTTCGGGCCGCGAAGACGCTTCATCACGTCGGTATTTTTCATCTTGACGCCTGCAATCAGCGTATCGTCTACCATGATAATACGGTCGCCAGCCATCAGACCTACCTTCTCCGAAGGCCCGCCGGGAATTACCTGGATGACATATAATGTATCCGTCAGCATATTGAATTGGATGCCGATCCCGTCGAAGTTCCCCTGCAACGGCTCTGTCATCTCTTTTGTTTCTTCCGGGTCCGTATATGTAGAGTGAGGGTCCAGCTTCTCCAGCATGCCGACAATCGCATCTTCTACCAACTTCGTCTCGCTTGTAGAATCTACATATAAATTGGAAATGGCATACAAGGCCAATTGAAGCTTGCGGGCATCCGTATTGTTACCACGCTGTGCCGACATCGAAGCGGCAAACACACTCAATATAAGGAGTGGCAGGAAAATTCGTTTCATTGTTCTGTTTTTTTAATATAGGTTTGTCCCTTTCGGCACAAACTGGGAAATATCTTTGCCGTAACGCAGCAGCTCCCGCACAATGCTGGAACTGATATGCGTATGTTCCGGTTCCGTAAAAAGAATAAATGTCTCTATGCCGCTCAACTTACGATTCACGTCGGCTATGCTCTTCTCATATTCGAAATCGTTCACCGTACGGATGCCGCGCAGGATAAAGCCGGCATTCATCTGTTGGGCGAAGTCGACCGTCAGCGAGTCGTACGACATGACCTGTACGCGCGGTTCGTCTTTGTAGAGCTCCCGGATTGCCTCCAGCCGCCTTTCCAGCGAGAAATGAGTCCGCTTCGTGTCGTTGATACCGATCGAGATAATGATCTCATCCACCAGTTCGAGCCCGCGGCTTACCAGTGATGCGTGTCCGATCGTGAAAGGGTCGAACGTTCCGGGGAAAAGAGCGATACGCTTATTTTCAATTGACGACATCTTCTTCTACAACTAAGTTATCGATAATAAAGTTCTGGCGTTCCATGGTATTCTTGCCCATATAGAACTCCAGCATATCTTTGACGAGGTCCTCTTTCTTCATCGTGACCGGGTCCAGGCGGATATCCTTTCCGATAAAATGCTTGAACTCGTCCGGAGAAATCTCTCCCAAACCTTTGAATCGGGTGATCTCGGCATTTTTCCCGGCGGCAGCGATCGCGTTTACACGTTCTTCCTCGCTGTAGCAATACCAGGTCTTCTGCTTGTTGCGCACACGGAACAACGGTGTTTGCAGGATATACACATGATTCCGCTTGATCAGGTCCGGAAAGAACTGGAGGAAGAAGGTAATCAGCAACAGGCGGATATGCATACCGTCCACATCGGCATCGGTCGCAATGATCACCTTATTGTAACGTAAGCCTTCCAGCCCGTCCTCTATGTTCAATGCGGCCTGTAGCAAGTTGAATTCTTCGTTCTCGTACACGATCTTCTTCGTCAGCCCGAAACTGTTTAACGGTTTACCGCGAAGACTGAATACGGCCTGCAGGTTCGGATCGCGGCTTTTGGTGATGGAACCGCTTGCCGAGTCTCCCTCGGTGATGAAGATGCAGCTGTCTTCCAGATTGTCGCCTTTCGTGTCGTTCAGGTGGATACGGCAGTCGCGCAGCTTTTTGTTGTGCAGGTTTGCCTTCTTCGCCCGTTCGCGGGCCAGCTTTGTCACGCCGGCGATCGCCTTGCGCTCTTTCTCCGATTCCTGGATCTTACGCATCAGGGTATCCGATGTCTCGGCATTCTTGTGCAGGTAGTTATCCAGTTCTTTCTTGATGAAGTCCCCGATGAACTTGCCGACCGAAGGACCGTCCGGACCCATGTCTTTCGAACCTAACTTGGTCTTTGTCTGGCTTTCGAAGACCGGTTCCTCCACCTTGATGCTGATGGCCGCCACCACTCCGGCGCGAATGTCCGAGTATTCGAAGTTCTTGCCGTAATATTCTTTTATGACACGTCCCAACGCTTCGCGGAAGGCGGAAAGGTGCGTACCTCCCTGTGTCGTATGCTGGCCGTTGACGAACGAATAATATTCTTCCCCATACTGGTTGCTATGGGTAATGACTACCTCTATATCTTCTCCTTTCAGATGAATGATCGGGTATAAAGGCTCTGTCGTCATGTTCTCGTTCAACAGGTCTACGAGGCCGTTCCGCGAATGAAATTTCTTACCGTTAAAGACAATGGTCAACCCGGAGTTCAGGAACACGTAATTCTTCAGCAGGCTCTCGATGTATTCGTCTTTATACTGGTAATCCTTGAATATCTCCTTGTCCGGAATAAAATAGGTAAGCGTTCCGTTCGCTTCTTCCGTCGGGCAGATCGGAGCGTCATCCGTAACGATCGCCTTGCTATATTCCACCCGCTTGCATTCTCCGTCCCGATAACTGGTGATCAGGAAATAGCTGCTCAGCGCATTTACGGCTTTGATGCCGACCCCGTTCAATCCGACAGATTTTTTAAAGGCCTTGCTGTCGTACTTCGCTCCGGTATTCATCTTACTGGAGACATCGACTACCTTGCCCAACGGAACGCCACGGCCATAGTCGCGTACGGAAACGGTGCCTTCTTCAACGGTCACTTCTATGGTTTTACCATACCCCATCATATATTCGTCGATGGAGTTGTCCAGCACCTCTTTCAGCAATACATAAATACCGTCATCGGCATAACTGCCGTCTCCTAACTTCCCGATATACATACCGGGGCGGCGACGGATATGTTCCATCCAGTCAAGCGTCTTGATGTCATCATCGTTGTACGCTGTCGGCTGTTGCATTGTTGAATTTAGTTCGTCCATTTTTTAATATATGCTCTTCTTGTTTTATGATGTTCGCGTTTGAAATAATCCCACTGTGCCTGTACGGCATTGTTTGTTTCCAGTTCCGGATTGCTTTCCGCATAAACGGCTCCGACACTTTTGTAAACAGGGATCAGATCGTTGAACAGCAACGCGTTCACACCCTTGCTCTGATATTCCGGCAAGACTCCCGTCAGGTATAGGTCGATCACTTTCGGCTTGCTCTTCAAAGCTTTCAGCAGATGAATCCAGCCGAAGGGGAAAAGATGCCCTTTCGCTTTCTGCAAGGCCTTGGACAGATTGGGAAGCGAGATGCCGAAGCCGACCACTTCGTCATCCTCCTCGCGAACGATAAGCGTCACCAGGTCGTAGCGTAGCATCGGAATATACATATTGATGTAGTAATCGATCTGCTTTTGGGTTAAACGGGCGAATCCGTATAGCGGCGCGTACGACTCGTTCAGAGTCTGAAACACCTTCTGCGCGTACGGCATAATCGATTTCGCGTTCTTGAACTTCATCACCTTCAGCCCGTATTTCTTTTTTACGATCTCACCGATACGCAAATGTTTTTCCGGCACGCCGTCCGGGATATAGATTTTAAATTCGTGCCAGTCCTGGTCTTTCGTATATCCCATGCGCTCCATTTGTTTCGGATAGTAAGGATAATTGTAGATGGTCGCCATCGTCCCGATCTGGTCGAATCCTTCTATCAACATTCCCTCATGGTCCATATCGGTAAACCCCATCGGCCCTTGCAAAGCTTCCATACCTTGTCCCTTCGCCCATTTTTCTACGGCGCCGAACAAAGCATCCACTACTTCAACATCGTCAATAAAGTCGACGAACCCGAAGCGTGCATGTTTCTGGTTCCAGGTCTCATTGCTCCGGCGATTGATCATCCCTGCAATACGCCCCACAACCTTCCCGTCTCTGTAGGCCAGAAAATAGATCGCATCACACACTTCGAACGCCGGATTCTTCTTTTTATCCAGCGTCACCATCTCTTCTTCGATCAGGCCGGGCACGTGATATGGGTTGCCTTTATATAATTCGATATTGAATTTTACGAACTTCTTCAGTTCCTTTTTACTGGTAACTTCTTTAATTACTACGCTCATCGGTCATTTAGTTTGAACGGCAAATTTACACAATTAATTCATTTTTAGTGCCGGTTGGCGGGAAGAAAATGTTTGGAGGGACTTTTTGTGCAAGTCACAAATAGTGAAAGTGTACTTTGTGTCGTACGATTTCCTGTATTGATTTTTTAGTAGAAACTGATTTTAACCCCCACCCCCTTATTGTGTAATTAACCTTTATAGACGGTTAAATATGTTTTTTGTAAATGATGGTAAAATCCGACTTTTTAGCATTAAAAACGGCCGTTCAGCCATGAAGTGCGCAGTTTTTTGCCATGAACGCGGTCGTCATTGTCGTGAGGTGCCGAGAGTATCCACCATGAAGACGGTCGTCATGGTAACGAAGACGGTCGTCGTGGCTATGAAGACCGTCTTCATGCCGGCAAATCCCCGGATTTGTTTTGCGATATTCGGGTTCGCCACCGTCTTCCCTTTGCTATAGGCGATTCTCCGGGAGTTGAGGTTTTCCAAAATGTCTGTTTTTTATGTCTTTTTTGTAACAAAAAAGCCTTGATCTTCTATTTTCTGCCTGTCTCGTTTTTTTTATTGTCAGTATATCGTGGGTTGGAGAATCAAAATGACGGACTTGGTTGAACCGGGATTTTGTCTGAAATAGAAATTGTCTGAAAAGGAGGTTATTGTAAATATTTATTCTATCTCCATGATAGGGTCACTTATAAACTCTGTTATGTCTTTGGCAACAAGATCCCGTTGTGGCTCTTCGGTTTCCTTTATTGACATTCTGCCATCTTTATGCGGGTAAAGCAATACATTCTGAAATGTTAAAAAATATTACCCGCTATACTAATTCCAAAGGGTCTTGTTCACTTTTGCTGCCTTATACACAAATCATCATTCTTTTGAGTAATTCTATGCTTCCTCGTCCATAACACATTCTTTTAATCATCTTTAA
The DNA here is from genome assembly GCF_902493135.1 of uncultured Parabacteroides sp. Taxonomy (GTDB): domain Bacteria; phylum Bacteroidota; class Bacteroidia; order Bacteroidales; family Tannerellaceae; genus Parabacteroides. The sequence continues at coordinate 10 of NZ_CABUOD010000013.1, read as the reverse complement.
TTTGTTGACA
>NZ_CABUOD010000012.1 GCF_902493135.1 uncultured Parabacteroides sp. | reverse complement strand
CCGTTTTAGAAGTCAGTCAAAGCTGAAAGAAAGAGAAGGAGTCAGTCCGAAAGGAGTTGACTCCTTTTTTCATATTCTGTAAGCAACAGTCGGTTTTTTTGTTAGGGATGGACAGCTGTCAGGGATCATGGGGGCTTGACCGGTTTCTGGGGTCAGCAGATTTTCCCGGTGGGCGGTGGGGAGTTCATGAGTAAAGTTTTAACTTTGCAGTATGCACCCTCAAGATTTACTACGAGCTATTCTTTTCGGATGTTCTGATAGACAATTTCGATTCGATGTCGACCGATTTGAAAAGACTGACACCCGTTTTGGCATCTGGCTTGACGAGAAGAAAGTTTAGTTTCGCGAGGATAAGTACAACAATGATGTAATTGCCTACGACTTCGGTGATTACTATACGATTGGAAGAGACAAGGTATTGTTAGGTGACTTGCGGGAAGGTTTCAGAAATACTCGAAAAAATGTCGGGTGCCGACGCTGTGCTATCTTAATCCACATCGACACCCGTTAATTGTTGTTTGTTTGATGGTATATTAAAAGGTCTTGGAGCCGACCTTTTGGGTACAATAAATCTATATTAAAGTGTTTTTAAAGTGCAGGTTTCTTTTTCAGGAACTTTTTGCTTAACCACTTTCTTACCGGTTCGTCATAAAGTTTCAGGCAGAGGTAAGCCAAGACGATGCTGCCGGCGTAAACTACTATTGCCATAGGCCAGATTTCGGCTAAAGTATAAAGTTCGTTGTCGATCAGCCAAGCATAGAATAGGTACATGATCGGGTAATGAACAGCGTAGAGCGGATAGGATATGTCGCCTAAGAATTTACATATTTGCGTCGAACGTTTGTCTGTCGTTTTGCCGGAGGCTCCAAGCCAGACAAGAACCGGGAAAATAAGAATGATGCAGGCAGCTTCAAATAGCCCGTTGAGACTGATAGGAACAGCGTCTGCCTTTATATAGGGGACACAGAAGAGAATCAACAGAACGATCGAACAAATCCAGAAAGCTCCCCTCATTTGGAATGGTTTGAAGTTGCGGGATAATAGCATTCCTAATGAGAAGGGAAAAAGCATGCGCAAGGAACCGCCGATGAAATTCACGCCGTCGAGGGTCCAGCCCACACCGATCATGTCGTATCCTGAAACATTGAAAAGCGTGAATCCGGCAAGCCCTATCCCTAAAAGGGCGACGAGTACGGTCAGTGCTTTAGTGGAAAGACGGTGAATGAAAACGGCGTAAAGGATGTTACCGATATATTCGAAAAAAAGTGACCAACTTGGACCGTTGAGCGGAAACATTTCGCCATTGCCACGCACTTCATATTTTGCACCGGGCAGGGCGGGAATGAAAAACATCGCACAAAGTGTGGATAACATCACTGCCGAGATTGTCACGTGTTTACCGTCCCACTGGACACAACCCTGTATGAAAAAGGCTATTGTCCCCAATACTACTCCCATGATAATCATCGGATGGAGACGGATCAGGCGGCGCTTGAAAAAGTTGCCGGTCGTCATTGTTTTTCCCAAGCGGTCGTCGTAGGCGTAGCCAATTACGAAACCTGAAAGGATGAAGAAAAAATCGACAGCCAGGTAGCCATGATTGATCGTTGTGATAGGAGTTCCTCCGGCTGCAAAAGAAAGACCTTCAAAGATGTGATAAAAAACAACCAGTAAGGCTGCCACCCCTCGCAATCCGTCAAGAAGTTCGTAATGGGGTTTGGTATCCGCAAATGCGGCTGAAGAGATTGTTGTGTCTGACATTGATATTGAATTAGATATTTGTAATATGCGGCAAAAGTATTCGTTTTTTGGGGTAAAAAAATTGTCCTATGTCAAATTCGTCTATCCGTTAGCTCGGAGCCGGCTGAGCGTGGAAAGCCTGATTCCCAAATAAGAGGCGATATATCCTAAGTTCACTCGTCGGTATGCGTCCGGAAACTGTTCCTTGAAAGCTTCGTATCGTTCCCGCGCCGACAAGGTCAAATGGTCTTTGTGGCTGCGATGTAAACGTCTGTATTCGTTTTGGTGGATGATTCTTCCCCAATTACACAGTTCGATGTTTGTTTCGAAAAGATGCGTCAAAGTAGCCAACGATATCCGGTAGGCTTCTACCTCTTCCAGTGTTTCGACAAATTCTTCGCTTATCTTTCCGTAATAGAGTTCATCCATACTGAACACAATACTCCCTTCGCCGGCAAACGATGTCGTGACCTCTTCGCCATCTACCAGCCAGAAGGAACGTGTAATTCCTTTCTCGATGAAAAAGGCGGATTTACAATAGGTGTCAGCTTTTATCAACTGATACTTTTTAGGAAAGCGGCAGTAGGTCACATTCTCTTTCAATACTTGAATGGTATCATCGGAAATAGGAAACAAAGAGTTTATTTTATTTAATATATTTGTCATGATGTTACTTTGGCATTGTCTGTCAATCACAAAGATACGAAAAAACCGGTAAAAAACAGTTGGCAACCGGGCAGTAATCATCTCACTGCCTGATTGCCAACCGCCAATTGAATTATTGAACTGTTCCTACAGCCATTCGCTCATGAACGCATCCATCTCGTCTGCATGTGCTTCGAGGCTTTGGAGCAGTTTGAACTGAGCCTTTGTGCGGATCAGGTTGTGCTTCGGGCTGTGGATCTTGTAATAGGTGTCGCCGTTGATGTAGTCGGTCAGGAAACGGACTGTCTGCATATAAGTCAGCAAGCGGCCGCCGTACGGGAGCAACTTGATCTCTGTCGGGGTCAGGAATGACTTGGCTTTTTCCATGTAACCGCGTGTATAGGCTTTGAAGATGTCCATGTTGACATTGACGTTGTCCAGGTTTTCGTCATCTTCCGCACCGGTATTGGCTCCTGTGCGGATGAAGTCACCGATATCTGACAGGACGAAGCCCGGCATGACCGTGTCGAGGTCGATCACGCATAACACCTTGTCGCTTTCGGCATCGAACATCATATTGTTAACCTTCGTGTCGCAATGGTTCGTGCGTTTTTTGAGCTTGCCTTCGCGATAGAGGCGTTCCTGGATACACATGTCTTCGGCGCGTTTTTCGATTTCCTCGATCAAGTCTTTCACTTCGTCCAGACGGCCGGCGGCATTGGCCTTTACTGCATCGTGGAATTGCTCCAGACGGAATTCCATGTTGTGGAAGTTCGGGATCGTTTCGCCCAACGTGCCTTCTGGAATGTCGGCCAGCATGGACTGGAAGTCGCCGAAAGCCTTGCCTGCTTCGTAAGACAGTTCAGGGCTGACCTCTTCGTAGCTTTTGCTGTTCGGAATGAATAAACATACGCGCCAATAGCTGTCTCCGTCGAAATAGTACAATTTGTTATCTTTTGTCGGAAGGAAAGTCAGGACTTTGCGGTCGATATCGTTTTCGCCTTTTTCTTCCAGTTTTTTACGGATATGCGAAGTAACGACCTGGATATTGTTCTGCAACATATCCACGTTGGTAAAGATCAAGTGGTTGATGCGTTGCAGCACGTATTTGATTTCGCCTTTTTCGTTTGTTACTTTCAGCGTATCGTTAATGTGTCCGTTTCCGAATGGTTCGGCGGAAACTACTTTCTCTGTGAGCTGGAACTGGTCCAGGATGTTTAGTAATTGTTCTTTCGTTTTTGCCATGGCATTATGTTAATTGATGATTGATAATTGACAATTGAAGATGAAGGGATGCACGGTGCACGACTTCATTTCAATCTTCAGTTACGCACAAAAGTAAGAATATCTTTGTAAATAAAAAACGGAAGTTGCTTTCTTTATCGGTGAATCCCGTATAAAATAAGAAAGGCTATCCAATATGGACAGCCTTTCTTATTCGATATAATCGTAATTGAGAACCGGCAATTACGATTCTCAATTTTCCATTTCCAATTACTTCTTATTGCGGTTACCGTAGCGGCTCATGAACTTATCAACACGTCCGGCAGTATCGACCAATTTAGCCTTACCAGTGTAGAACGGGTGAGAAGTGCTTGAGATTTCGACCTTTACTAACGGATAAGTAACGCCGTCAATTTCGATCGTTTCTTTTGCATTGATAGTAGAACGAGTGATAAATACGTCCTCGTTTGACATGTCCTTGAATACTACAGGACGATAGTTGTCAGGATGAATTCCTTTTTTCATTGCTTTGTTATCTTATTTTTAATTTATACTCTTGTACTTAAGTCTGGTAACCGGTATTTTGGGTTGCAAAGGTATGGATTAGAGTTGAACAAACAAAGAAATTCGAACTATTTTTTCAATCAGGTCTACTTTTGTGTTATTTTATATGCTTAAAAGCATAATGTTACCGGATAGTTGTTATCTTTGTGGGAGATTTCTAATCATTAACGTAATAACATATACAACAATGGTAAATTACAAAGATTTAGGTTTGGTGAACACAAGAGAAATGTTCGCAAAAGCCATCAAAGGCGGATACGCAATTCCGGCTTTCAACTTTAACAACATGGAACAGATGCAGGCTATCATCAAGGCTGCTGTTGAAACAAAGTCTCCGGTAATCCTGCAGGTATCTAAAGGTGCTCGCCAATATGCAAATGCTACTCTGTTGCGTTACATGGCTCAGGGAGCTGTTGAATATGCTAAGGAATTAGGCTGTCCGAATCCTCAGATCGTTTTGCACCTGGATCACGGCGATACGTTCGAAACTTGCAAAAGCTGTATCGACTCTGGCTTCTCTTCTGTCATGATCGACGGTTCTCATCTTCCTTATGAAGAAAACGTAGCTCTGACAAAGAAAGTTGTTGATTATGCTCATCAATTTGATGTAACCGTAGAAGGTGAATTAGGTGTATTGGCAGGTGTTGAAGACGAAGTTTCTTCTGACCACCACACTTATACCGATCCGGAAGAAGTGATCGATTTCGCTCACCGTACAGGTTGCGATTCTTTGGCTATCTCTATCGGTACTTCTCACGGTGCATACAAGTTTACTCCGGAACAGTGCCATATCGATCCGAAGACAGGCAAGATGGTTCCTCCTCCATTGGCTTTCAACGTATTGGATGCTGTAATGGAAAAACTTCCGGGATTCCCTATCGTTCTTCACGGATCTTCATCTGTTCCTGAAGAAGAAGTTGAAACAATCAACAAATACGGTGGCGCTTTGAAGGCTGCTATCGGTATTCCTGAAGAAGAATTGCGCAAGGCTGCTAAATCGGCTGTTTGCAAAATCAACATCGACTCGGACTCTCGTCTGGCCATGACTGCTGCTATCCGCAAGACTTTCGCAGAAAAACCGGCTGAATTCGACCCGCGTAAATATCTGGGTCCGGCTCGTGATAACATGGAAAAGCTGTACAAGCACAAAATTATCAACGTACTCGGTTCTAACGATAAACTCTAATCCCTGTTTACGGGACGAGATAAAAGAAAGGGATGCCTCATGGGTGTCCCTTTTTTATTTCCTTTTCAGGGGAGCCGGTTGGGAGATGCGCAGGCAACTGACGATTCCGGCAATGACGGCAAACGACCCCGCCAGGTACAGGCAAGCCTGTGTGCTGTGGTTGGGAACGAGGTTGAACAGCATGGCGACCAGTGTCGCTCCCAACGTCTGTCCCAAAAGGCGGGCCGTGCCGAGCATACCGCTTGCGCCGCCGCTACGATTGGTGGGAGCGGATGAGATGATCGTGCTGTTGTTAGGTGTCTGAAACAAGCCGAAGCCTGCCCCGCAGATAAACAAACGCCAGATAATGTCCATATCGGCAGGATGGGCCGGCAGGGTAGCGAGCAGGAACAGCCCGGTTGCGAATATGCTCATGCCGATTCCGCCTAATATCCCCGGATGGATCTTTTCGACCAGGCGACCGGCTGTCGGAGCCATGATCATGGTTGCCAGAGGCCAGGGAGTCAACAGCAGTCCGGTGGCGACGTCGCTTCGCCCAAGTGTGTTTTGGAGGAAGAAGGGAAGGGAGATCATTGCCAACATCTGGGCCGTGAAGGAGCTGATCGAGGTCCCGATGGAGAGCGAGAAGATCGGTATCCTCATCAGGTCGACAGGAAGCAACGGGAAACGCTGGTGTAGCTGCCGGCGGACAAAGAAATACCCGATTATGCCCAGTGCCACGATCCCGATGATAACCAGGGCGGCGCTTTTCTTATGGGCGATCCCTTCCAACGAGAAGATCAGCGGTCCGAAGGTCAACGCGTTCATCAGGCAACTGACTTTGTCGAAACGTCTGCCATAGACTTTCACCGGGTTGCCGGGCAGGTGGGAGATGCCGATCACCAGAGCGGCGATGCCGAACGGGACATTGATGGCAAACAGCCAGTGCCACGAGCCGAGCGACAGGATAGCCGACGCGATGGTCGGTCCGGCAGCGATCGAGACTGCCACGACAAGGGCGTTTATCCCCATTCCTCTTCCCAAGAATTTTTTCGGATAGATGATGCGCAGCAGAGCCGTGTTCACACTGGTAATGGCCGCTGCCCCGAAACCTTGTAAGATACGGGCAACCGTCAGGGTCCAGAAGGAGCCGGACAGGGCGCAGATCAGGGAGGTGACGCTGAACACGGCGATCCCCGACAAGTAGATGCGCCTATAGCCATAAATATCTCCTAAGGAGGAGAAGGAGAGGAGCGAGATCGTGATGGCCAACTGGTAAGCGTTCACTACCCAGATGGTAACAGAGGGCTCTGTCCCTAAATCGCGTGCGATCGTCGGCAGGGCGACATTGGCGATAGTTCCGTCTATGACGGACATACCGACACCCAATGCGGTGGCAAGTATCGCCCAGTAGCGTTTGGGCAGGGGCAGTCCGTCTGTTTCGTTTACAGTTGTAACACGATTGGCTGATATCATTTCTTTTGTATCTTTAATGGATCACTTCCCGTACGGCTTCCAGCATCGGTTCGACAGTCAGCGGGTTGCCGGTTGCTTCCAGCATCCACTCGTTGGGTGTCAGACGTCCCTGGCGGAAAATGCGTTCGACTTCGGTTGCGAAATCTTTTCCTTCCAAGTATTGGTCAAGCTGGAACTCGATGATCTGTCCGAAGGCATAGGCCGACAAGTATAGCGGGTAGCTGATCATATGTGAGTAAACTGCCAGAACCGTTTCGTCTTTCACGCCGAAAACGGGAGCATAGTATTTATTCCAGATCTCTTTGGCCAGGTAGATCGTTGCCTCTTTCAGCTGTCCGGCCGTAGCATCGGGATGTGCATACATCCATTTCCAGACAGAGATATCCAACATGGAGACGCCGCATATTTCGTACATCGTCCATATCTTGTCCAGGACTTCCATCGCCTTTTTGTCGGGATTGTTGTCTTCGATTCCCAACAGTTCCAAGTCTCGTTTCTGGAAGACGAAAGCCAGCGCTTCGGTAAAAGCCGTGTTGGGGACGCCGCTCAGCATATAATAATCCACATCGTACATGGACAAGGTCTGCTCCACATTGTGTCCGAACTCATGGATGGCAATGTTGTAGCCCTTATAATCCATGCCGGTTTCCGGTATGCGGGTGCGCAGGTGCGATTGCTGTCCCTTCATGGCCGCTCCCCAGGCATGGCCCGAACCGCGGGCGGCATCGACTGTGATCTTGTCGGCCAGGTACTTGGCGCGTTCCGGGGAGAAGCCGGCTTTGACAAGGATGTTCGGCAGGTCTTCGTCCAACGCTTCCGCATTCGGATAGAGCGCCCGTGTCTTTTCGTCCAGCTTCTTTTCGTCCAGGTTGCTGCGTGCCTTGAAGCCGTCATACCAGATGTCGTAGGCTTCCAGCTTGCGGCCGAGGCGTTTGGCAATCATCTTGCCGACGGATTTCAGTTCCGGAGCGGAAAGGAATTCGTCGAAAAGTTTTTCCACGTCGTCCAGCGAGACTTCCATATCTTCCGAGAACTTCCGGTCGATGTAAGTATTTCCCGTGTATGTGTCTATTTCCTGCATCGCTTTGAAATTGTTCAACATCTTTTGGTAGCGGGTGGTCGATTCGGGTGTTCCGGGCACCTGCTTGCCGTCGAGGCTGATCTCGTTTTTGTATGGGTTCCATTCGTATTTGCCGGAGTTGATGACTTCGACCGGAATGTCCTGTGCAATGATCCGTTTCATCACTTCGTAGACCGTGCGCTGTTTGTCGAGGCCCTCTTTCCCTTTGTTGTAGTTGGCTTTGATCTCGTCGCGCAGGTTCCAGTGTGAAAGCAAGATCATGTCTTTAGGAAACAAGTATTCCCCTTTTTTGTTCTCGACGTGTCCCATATAAATGTTGTAGTCGGAGATGTAGATGTCGGCATCGCTCTCTGCGTTTCCGGCGGCTTGCAAGGCTGTTGCCGGGATGCGCTCGGTGAACAGGTCGCCGAGGCGGGCATATGCCCATGCTTTCCGGTCTGCTCCTAACCTGCCTTTTTCTTCCAAGGTATAATGGGGAAAATTCAGCATGACGATGAAAGCGATCTTGTTTTTATAGAAGTCGTCTTGCAGGTGCGTGCCCGGACTGTAGGAACCGAACTTCTCGTCGATCGCGTGGAGAGGGCCGGTCGGTTGGTGCAGGTTCTTCATCAGGCGCAGGGACATCTCGTTGAAGTGCCCGCTGATGCCTTCCATATAATCGCTGATTTTAAGGAATACCTGTTCTTTTTCGGCAGGATCGGAGATGTAGTTCTTTTCGCAGAATGTTTTGAATTCTTCAGCGTTTCCGTCGGATTCCTGCCAGAGGCGGGCGGCCTGGCGGACTCCTTTCTCGATGGCAGCCTTGTTCCGGCTGTCTTTTGCGACAAGTGACCGGATCGTCGATTGGACGACAGTCGGACTGATCTCTGCGCGACCGTTGAAACAAGCGAGTGTACAAACCAGCATAAGGCAGAAGTGTTTAGTTAGTTTCACCATAGTTGTCATATTAATGTATATTAGGATATCCAAGTGTCGGGATGATTGCCCGGATACAAATGTAGGGATAATATTCGTATCTTTGCCTACTGTAAACATGAGTAAGAATAGATGAAAATGAAAAAAAATTGGATTTTGGGAGTTGCCGTTTGTGGCATTTTGTCCATATCGGATGCAGCGTATGGACAATCGATTAAAGATATCTTGAATTCTGCTGCCGTGAAGGATGCTGTAACCGCCGTGACCGGAGGCAAAAAGCTGACGGCGGAAAATCTGGCCGGTACGTGGACATATGTGAATCCGGCCATTCAGTTGGAAGGTGATAATGCTTTGAAAAATGTGGCGGCAAGCGTAGCCTCTTCGGAGATGGAAAAGAAGCTGAAAGAATATTGTGCGAAAGTCGGGATCATCGAAGGAGCATTCAAATATACTTTTAATACCGACAGTACGTTCACAAGCGTTTTGAAAGGCCGTACTTTGAAAGGCACTTATTCTTTCAATGCGGACGATAAGACGATGGAACTACATTACGGCAAGATCGGAAAGTCCAAACTGACGACGATGACGGCTCATGTCGTTGTTACGAACGACCAGTTATCCTTGCTTTTCAATGCGGATAAGTTGCTGGATTTCCTGACGAAACTCTCCGCCGTTTCCAAGAATACGACTTTGCAGACGCTTAATAAGCTGGCAAGCCAGTATGACGGGATGATGATGGGGTTCGAGCTGAAAAAGTAGGGAGGCCGGAAGTAGAGCCGCTTTGCGGCTCTCTTGCTATGGCCGGTGCCGGGTCTTTTTTTATGGCTTGCTTCTTTTGTATTCGTCTACTATTTCCAATAGCTTTGCACCATAGTTTTCAACGATCTTTTTCCCGATTCCGGGGATTCTGAGAAGATCGCGTCCACTGACGGGCAACGTGTTGACTACGCCGATCAGTGCTTTCTGTTGCAGGATGGTGTAAGGGGGAAGACCTTTTTCGGTTGCCAGTTCATAGCGCCATTGTTTCAGGCTGGCATATAATTCCGGATATTTGATGTCGGTAGAAATCGCTTCTTTCTCCTGTTTGGCTGACTTTTCGCTTCTCTTGCGGGTCGGGGCTTGCGTCTGTTCGATGCTCGCCTTCGCTTTTGCCGACAAATAACCGGATATCGTGAATCGCTCTTTGCATCCTTCCAGGACGGCCAGTTTGACGCGAAGGTCTTCGTCCCATTTGTCCAATGCGTTCTTGACCGTTTTACGGATCTCCTTATTATCTATTTCCACCTCCGACGCTTCCTGCAAAGGCGTGCAAAGACGGTCTATCTGTTCCAAAAAATAGGAAACGCCTTTCCGGACGCGATCCTGTATCATTTCGTCTTTGAGATAGTCCGGATTTCCGCTTATCATCCGTTTCAGTTGCTGGATGAAACGTTCTCCGACATCCGTGACTGTAGACCGGAATGTGTCGCGGGTGTTAGAATATTGGACGCTTAGTTCCGGATAAAGTTTCTGCAGGTTGCCATACACGACAAAAGCGGCATATTGGATACGCTGTTGCAGGTTGTTGAAATCGAAAAGTTCGCAGATCAGTTCCGTGAAATACTGTTGCTGTGCGGCCTGCATTTGTTCTTCGCCCGGTTGGCGGTTGCCGACCGAAGAGGTGAATTCCTGAATCCGGTAATCGTTGATCATGGCATTGCGGGTAATCGGGCTGCTCAGCACAAGCCCTTCCAATGTCTTGCAACGGCTCAGTGCGACATACACTTGCCCATGCGAGAATGCGGCCGAGGCGTCGATGATGGCATGTTCGAAGGTCAATCCCTGGCTCTTGTGTATGGTGATCGCCCAAGCGGTTTTCAGCGGATACTGGTTGAAGGTCCCGGAAATGGTTTCGGTGATTTCCTGTGTTTCGGGGTCGATCGTGTATTTCACATTGTTCCAGGTTTCCTTTTCGACTATGATCTCGTTTCCTTCTTGGTCAACCACTGTTATTTTGCTGGGATTGATAAAAACGATCTTCCCGATCTTCCCGTTATAATAACGTTTTTCAGAAGAAGAGTCGTTCTTGACGAACATGACCTGTGAACCGCATTTCAGAGTCAGCTTGTCGTCGGTCGGATAAGAATATTCAGGGAAATCATGATTGATTTCAGCCGTAAAAGTATAAGTCTGACCGGGAAGTTCCGCCAGTTTGCGGTTGTTGATCTGCTGCGCCTGATAGTTATGTGTCGTAAGCGTGATGTAGCCCGACTGTTCAGCCGGCAGGAAGTTGGGAATATAGCGTTGGTTCAGCTGTTGCAGAGTCTCGTCGTCGAAACGGTTTTCACGGATATTATTCAACAAGTGGATGAAATTCGTGTCGCTCTGGCGGTAGACATGTGTCAGCTCTATGCAGTAATAATTACTTTCCGATAGGGCTTTGCTGTCGAAAAAGAAAGTGGACGGATAGTGCTCTTTCAGCAGATTCCATTCCTCGTCTTTGGCGACAGGAGCCAACTGCTGCAAATCTCCGATAAGCAGTAGCTGGACACCGCCGAAAGGTTTGCTGCGGTCTTTGTAACGTCGCAAGACATCGCTGATCGCATCCAGCAAGTCCGCACGCACCATACTGACTTCGTCGATCACCAGCAGGTCCATGCTGCGGATGATATTGATCTTGTCCTTGCGGAATTGGTTCTTGAAATCTTTTTTACCGCCCTGATATTCCGGTGAAGAGGGAATATAGGGACCGAATGGCAATTGAAAGAAGGAGTGGATCGTGACACCCCCGGCATTAATGGCAGCTACCCCGGTTGGCGCTACAACGATCATTCGTTTGGGAGAAACCTCTTTCAACCTTTTTAAAAAGGTCGTTTTGCCCGTTCCGGCTTTTCCTGTCAGAAAAAGATTGGTCCCAGTGTTCTGCAGTAAGTTGAAGGCGAGGTCAAACTGTTGGTTTGTTTGCATGGCGAATTTCTAATATTGTTAGTTCTCACAAAATTAGGAAAAATATTAGAATCGCCAATATATTAGAGGGAAAACGCTTGTTTTGCATAGCAAAGAAGTCGAGTGACTGAATATTTTCAGCATTTCCATTTCGGTGAAAATAAATTTTCACTGGCAAGAAAATAAATTTTCACGCTATGGAAAATTTATTTTCCTGCCGGGGGAAACATGTTTCCTCTTATACAACCAATGCCGCAATGAACTGGATAAAGAGGATCAGGAACACCATCGCGATCGGATAGACCGTCGCATAGGCGATGCTGGGAGCGGAACTGTCGCTCATCGAGTCGGCGGCGGCAAGCCCCGGCGTACTGGTCATGCCGCCGGCGATCGTCCCGATCAGGTCCAGGATATGGATCTTGAATACGAAATAGCCGAACAGGACAGCCACGACCATCGGCACTATTGTGATCGCCATACCGACTCCGAACAATGTCCACCCGCTTTCCTGGAAGGTCGATACAAGGTTGACGCCGGCGGATGTCCCGACCTCGGCGAGGAACAGCAACAGGCCGATCTGGCGAAGCAACTGGTTGGCGGAACCGGACATGGACCAGACGATCGGCCCCGTCTTGCCGATTGCGCTCAGGACAAGCGCGACGATCAGGATACCACCTGTCAGGCCGGGCGAGAAGGAGAAAGAGTCCGAAAACGAAATATTCAGTTTTCCGAACAGCACTCCGAGCACGATACCGGCGGCAATCGGGAAGAAGTCCGTGTCGGAAAGTTTCTTCTCGTCGTTTCCGAACACCTGGCCCAGTTCCTTGATGTCTTCTTTTTCTCCGGCGACCATCAGCTTGTCACCGAATTTCAGCAACAGGTCCGGTTCGGGCGAGAGGTCGATCCCGCTTCGGCGTACGCGGGTGACGGTGCAGTTGAACGTGCTTTGCAGGTTCAGATACCCTAAACTCTTGTTGATAACGTTCTTGTTCGTCACCAACAGCGATTGCAATTCCTGCGTGCTGCCGAAAGGAAGGTCGTTCTCCACACGTTCGCCGACGAGGAGTGCCAGTTGTTCCAAGGACTTGTCGTTGCCGACAGCCTTGATCAGGTCTCCTTCATGCAGGATGGTTTGCGCTACCGGTATGCTGGTCAGGTTGTTATGTTTCACACGGGAAATGACGGCTCCTGTCATGGAACGGAGTTGCAACTGGGCCAGCGTTTTCCCGAATATATTGGCATGGGTGATGCGGTAAGTCGCCGTGTGCAACGGAGGATATTTCCCTTTCCGCTGTGCTTCGAGCGCTTTCGCTTCGGCGACAAGGTCCTTGTGCAGCAGCTTCGGCAGTAATTTTATGAAAAGTATCACCCCGATCACTCCGAACGGATAGGCGATACCGTAGGCGATCGAGGCGGAGGAGGAATGCGTGCTGTCGATCGCGACGGCAAGACCCGGCGTACTGGTCAGCGCTCCGGCGATCAGTCCGACGAGGCTCGGCGTATCGATTCCGACCACATATTTAAGTATCAAACCGGTAAGGCTGGCGGAACCGACAATCAGAAGCGTCAGTATGATCAGCGTTTTCCCTTTCGAACGGAAGGAGTCGAAGAAACCGGGACCCGCTTGTATGCCGATGGTGAAGATGAACAATACCAAACCGAAATTTCCCAGTTCCTTAGGAATGATTACCCCGAAATGCCCGAACAGGAGAGCGATAAAGATAACGGCTGATACATCGAGCGAGAGGCCTTTGATCTGTATTCTGCCCAACACGAACCCTAAGGCGATAATCAGGAACAAGGCAAAATAAGACGATTGAAGCAATGTTTCAAACATGTCAAATAGTTTTGTTGTGAAGATTTATGTTTGCAAAATTACACTTTTCTGTCTGCATAGGCAATCCCCTGGCGAGATTTCTGTTACCTTTGCATCCGAAAACAAACAGAAGCAAGGATATCCGGACGTGAACAGATACTTTATATATTTAGGTTATAACGGCAAGAAGTTTTGTGGCTGGCAGATACAGCCGAATGGAATCACAGTGCAGCAATCCGTCGAAGAGGCATTGGCTACGTTGTTGCGACGGCCGGTCCCGGTCGTGGGAGCCGGGCGGACGGATGCCGGCGTGCATGCCCGCCTGATGGTGGCTCATTTCGACTGGCAGGAACCGATCGCCGACCTCGCTTTCTTGGCGGAGAAGCTGAACCGCCTGCTTCCCAAAGATATCGCGGTCTACCGTATCGTGCCTGTGCGCCCCGATGCGCATGCCCGGTTCGATGCCACTTCGCGTACCTATAAATATTATATCACGACCCGGAAAGACCCGTTCAATTACGAACAGGTCTATCGGATTCCGGGCAAACTCGATTTCGACGCGATGAACAAGGCTTGTCCGGTTCTGTTCGACTATATCGATTTCACCAGCTTCAGCAAGCTGCACACGGACGTGAAGACGAACAACTGCCGCATCTATAAAGCCGGTTGGGAGCAGGAAGGCGATGTCTGGGTTTTCACCATACAGGCGGACCGTTTCCTGCGCAATATGGTGCGTGCCATTGTCGGGACACTTTTAGAAGTGGGGCGGGGCAAGCTCTCCGTCGACGGTTTCCGCCAAGTAATCGAAGCCAAAGACCGTGGCCGCGCCGGAACCTCCGCCCCCGGACACGCCCTCTATCTGTTCGACGTCACCTACCCCGAAACTATTTTCCTTTAATCCTTTAATTCTTTAATTTTTAATTCTTAATTTTCATGTGGCTCATATTAGCCTTCATCTCCGCCTTCCTTTTAGGCTGTTATGAAGTAAACAAAAAAATTTCGTTGAATGGCAATGCCGTTATCCCGGTTCTGTTTTTCAATACATTGATAAGCAGTCTTATCTTCGTCCCTTTCATTTTTCTTTCGTTCTTTACGGATGTGCTCGACGGGACGATGTTGTATGTGCCGCGTGTCTCCTTTGAGACGCATGCGGCCGTGTTCGTAAAGGCCGTGATCGTCTTGTCGTCGTGGATATTCGGCTACTTTGCCCTGAAACATTTGCCGCTGACCATTACCGGGCCGATCAAAGCGACGCAGCCCGTCGTGACGCTGGTGGGAGCCATGCTTGTCTTTGGCGAACGGCTGAACCTGTACCAATGGGTCGGGGTGGTCCTTTCCATTGCCTCCTTCTATCTTCTTTCCTCATCCGGCAAAAAAGAGGGCATCCGTTTCACGCACAATAAATGGATCTTCTTTACCGTCTTGTCCATCCTCACCGGAGCGGCGAGCGGCTTGTATGACAAATATCTGATGGGAAGTCTGGATGTGATGACGGTGCAGGTCTGGTTCAATGTCTACCAGTGCCTGATGATGTTGCCGATCCTTCTGTTTCTCTGGTATCCGCGCCGGAAAAGCACGACGCCTTTTGTGTGGCACTGGAACATTATCTTTATCTCCGTCTTCCTCTGCGTGGCGGACTGGATTTACTTTTATGCCCTGACTTTCCCCGGTTCGATGATTTCTATCGTCTCGATGGTCCGTCGCAGCAATGTGCTGGTCACCTTCATCGCCGGTGCTTTGTTCTTCCACGAAAAGAACCTGAAAAGCAAGGCGATCGACCTGTTTTTAGTATTATTAGGAATGATATTCCTGTATCTCGGTACGCGCTAAAGATCTCCGGTTTTGAGGTTTGAACAAGTCTTCTTTTCCGAAGAAGACATTTCCGTCTTCGGTCTCAGCAGAGATGACGACACCCACGAATGGGTTGTTTTCCACTTCGATAATTGTCCCTTCTATCCAATTTGGCAAGTGGGTAAGGTCTGGGGAAATTAATATTTTATCTCCTACTGTTTTCATATACGTTACCTTTTACGATTACTTATTGCAAAGGTAGATATTTTATTTTTATCTTTGTCTCCCTATAAATTCAATTTAAGATATGAAACGATTATTTCTTTCTATACTGCTTTGTGCATTTGCGTGGGGGATGAAGGCGCAGGAGATGGATGCGGTCTTTGTCGCCATGCCCGACCAATACGTGCCCCAACTCGAAAACGCCTGGCGTAAGGATTTGATAGATCTGTATAAATCGGGGAAGGAGGCGAAGCTGAAAAACACCATGAACGGCTTTTCCAACTTGAAGAAGCTGACGGACGATTACCTGCTGTTGCAGGTGACGGATCGCAGCACGGTGGAGATGAAACTTCTTCCGCTCGTCAACGATACCTATGTCGTTTGTATGGTCACGACCGTATGCGGTCCCGTTCCCGACAGCCGGGTCGAGTTTTTCACGACAGACTGGAAACCGTTGGAGGCCGCCGACCTGTACACTCCGGTCCCGGCAGAATGGTTTGTCAAAGACGATGCCGACAAGAACCGTACCGCCTTTATCGAAGCGACCGCCCGCCTGGACATGGACCTGCGGAAATATTCGCTCAGCCCCGACGACCGGACGTTGACGGTCGAATACACGACTCCCCGCTACCTGACGAAAGCCGAACGCCGGCAGGTGGAACCTTTCCTGAAGGCCGAACCGAAGGTCTACACCTGGGAAAAGTCGCATTTCAAGTAAAACGATCCCGTCTCAGTCCACATTTTCCAGATAGGCTTCCAGCGATTCCTCTTTCCTCAGCCCGAACTTTTTGCGGATGCGGCTTCTGCCCGAATTGACGCTGGCACGCGATATCCCCAGTGCCAGTGCGATCTCGTCCGTGTTCTGGTTCAGGTGGATGAGCATGCAAAGGAGTTCGTCCGATTTGGTCAGTTCGGCACAACGGGCCCGCAGTCCCGGCAGGTAGCGCGGATAGAGCGCGGCGAAGGATTGCCGGAAACGCTTCTCGTCCTCCCCGCTGAGCAAAGTGGGATCGAGCTTTTGGCGCACGTGGTCGATGGTCTCGTTGTGCACCGCCTGTTCCAGTTCGAAGCTCAGTTGTTCGTTCCGCCGGTTCAGTTCCTGCTGGGCCGAGAGCAATCCGTTCAGTTGGCGGCGGTGCATCTCCTGTTCTTCGCGGTGCATCCGGCGGCGTTGGAAAAGATAGGCGACGGCGCCCGCCAGCAAGCATCCCGCCAGTATCAGGATGATGTGCATGTAGACCAGCGAACGTTCCTTCAAGGCCACCTCGGCCGTGAGCACGCGGTTTTCCTGTTCCTTGCGGCCGGTCTCGTACCGGATGTTGGCGGCGATGGTCGCGCGGATTTTGTCTTCCTTGCGGACAGAGTCGCGCAAGGCGATGAAATGCGGGAACAGCGTCGCCAGTTTGTCGTTCAAGCCTTGCGAGGCATACATCTTCATCAACTCCCCGTACGCGTGGTCGAGGTTTTCGTCGAACTGTTGGGCGGCAAATTCGCGTGCCGCCTCTTCCATCATCGGGATTCCTTTGCCGGGGTCCCCGTTCTTGGCGAATGCCAGCCCTAACATGAACTGTTCGGTTGTCGTATCCCTGAGCGTGTCGGCGCAGCTCTTTTGCAGTAACGCGATCGCTTCGGGCAAGGCGCCGGGAAAGCGTTCGGAGTGGTCGACCATGAAGATGGCCCGGTCCGACCTGATCCCGTCCGCCAGGCTCTCCGCCCTTGCCTTGTCTGCGATGGCGGCGGCCGCCCGCAATGCCTCTTCGAAGCAGACCAAGGCGGAATCCGTCTGCCCCAACTCGTCAAACAGGTTGCCTCTCATCCGGAACAGGTCGGTCAGCAGCAGCCCGTTCCGTTCGCGGCTGGCCTGTATGGCGGAGGCGTTTGCTTCGAGCGCCTTGTCCGACATGCCCAGGCGGGCGTAGAGGTTGGACAGGTCGCCATAGAGGTAGATGGCCCCTATCTTTTTGTAGCCGGGATGGCTGCGCAGGTAGTCGACGCCCTCTTGCAGGCATTCCGCTCCCTTTTCATACTGGCCGGTGCGGTTGTAGAAATATCCCATCTGCGAGAGGATGTCGGTCGGGTCCTCGAATTGTCCGCCTGCCCGGAAAGCCCGGACGGCCCGTTGCTGCATCGGGATGTATTGTTCGGCGGGCCGGCTGTAGCGTTGCAAGGTACGGGCGACGAGGTGGGCGAATATCATCTCCTGCGTCGCGTCGCCGGCAGGCGGTAGCGAGGCGGCTTCGCGCAGCAGGGCTTCCGAATCCCCGTCGCCGGTAAAGCGGGTCGCCAGGCACCGGTAAGCCGTCAGGTAATGGAGGCAAGGCCCGGTCAGGTAGGGGTGGCGCGTGTGCGCCAGGCTATCCGTGATCTGTTTGAACACCTCCTCTTTGTTTTCGTAATAGGAAGAATTGTAGAAATATTGCAGCGCGATGCCGGTTTCGGCCCGCAGGCTGTCCCGGTTGCCCGCCGGAGAAGCCGGGAAATTCCGGAAGATCCGGCTGTAGATGGTGAAAGCCGAGTCCGTACGGTCGGCTTCATAGAGCGTCCGGCATTCCCGGTTCAGTGCTTTCAGCGTTTTGTCCGTCCCCCGGTTTTCCCATCCGGCCGTCGGCGACGAGGGATCTTCCGCCGTGCGGCGGCAGGCCGTGAAGGCGATAAATGCCCCTGCAAGGGCGAAAACGAGCATTTGTTTCTTCATCATCTTTTTTTTCGACAAAAGTAGTCGAACGTTTGCAAAAACGGTCGGAAATCGGACGAAATCTATTGAATCGTCTATCGGTTTCCCCTTGCCGGCAGCTCGAACCCCTCTATATTTGTTTCTGTGAAAGGGCATAGGGACCGTGGCGAGTAATAGATGATTATCAAGCGTTGTTTCCAATAGAAAAATGCTATTGTTCAGCCGTTGTACAGACTATTGCCCATAAAAGTAAAGCGGAGGTACGAAATGGATTGCGTTACTTTGAAAGCACGGAAAGAACAGTATGATGAATAGAAAGCAAATAGCGACAATGGTCTTGCTTTTCGTCTTCTTCGCCTTCGTAGGCATCGGGATGGAAGGGGCAGCGACGGAAGACCGCGGAAGATGGCTGGCGGCCGTTGCGGTGGCTTCCTTTTTCTGTGTCGCGTTTGTCCTGGTCACCGATTATCTGTTCTGGCAGTTCCTGGTGCGCAGGATCGATGACCGCCTTGAAAAGTTGCAGGACCTCCTCGACCGCCACTCGCGCGAGTGCCCGGTGAAGAAGGAGCAGCTGCTTGCCGGATGCCTGGCGGTGGATGAGACGGGAAAGAAGGGAGACGCGTTCCGCCGCACCTTCACCGCCATCTATCCCGCTTTCCTGTTCCGCCTGCGCGAACTGGTCCCGGGCATCACGCCGGTCGAGGAACTGCTCTGCATGCTGATCAAGATGAACCTGAACAGCCGGGAAATCGCCGACCGCATGTCCATCTCGCCCGGCAGCCTCCACACCACGCGCTACCGCTTCAAGCGGAAGTTGCCGTTGCCGGAGGGCGTCACGATGGACGATTGGATACGACAGATCGAATAAGGTAAATTTCACAATATGTATAACCTATTAAATTCATTCTTATGAAAAAAAGAACCTCTCTCATTTGCAACTTGGCTTCTCTCCTGCTCGCAACGTTGTTCGTCGCAGGAAGCGCCTTGTTTTTTGCCGCTTGCAGCGACGACGGGGCCGAAGAACCTGAATATCCTCCGCTGGAAGAGGGGAGCGCGGACCTGACGAACGGCTACCGGATCGTGATGGTCGACGTGAACAAGCTCGAAAACTTCCGCCTCAAGCTCGGAACCCTCCGCAAACTGCGCCTGAAACTGCACGACTCTTCTTTCCCCTTCGAACTGACCGAAGAGATGAAAGACAATGTGAAATATCTCATCCTTCGCCTGAAGGACGGCACGAAAGCCGGGATGCCCGACTTCTCCGTGCCCCGCAGCTATAAGTTGACGCTCGGCGTCGAGGGAGACGAGACGGTGACGAAAGACCTGGAGCTCGTGCTCCGCAGCTCCGCCACCTCGGCCGAAGGCGATATCACCTATGCCAAATCGATCGGCAAAGGGACGCACATCTGGGCGGACATGGGCAACACCACCTATCCGATCCTTTCCTTCGACATGATACGCGGGCAGCTCCTCGACAACGAGTCGTCCATCCAGGACGGCATCAAGTTCGAGTGCGGCGGCGAACGTTTCGAGGAGACGATGGAGAAAATGAACGTCGCCGTGGGCATCACCGGCCAGATCGGCATCAAAAAGAAGGTAGGGCTTTCGGGAGGCGTCACCTTCTCGCAGGAGACGATGACCAACACGCGCCAGAACTTCGAGTATTACCTCGGCTATTACGGCAAGAACATGGCCGAGGTGCGGATCAACCCCGACTGGATCACCAAGGTGGCGGGGGCGGACCGCTCGAACATCTACCTCCTGCTCGACGAGACGGTCAACGACGTCTTCAACAACAGCGGATCGGACGCCTATAAGGTCTATTCGAACGACACGGTCCCCGAAAAAGGCAAAAAGACGATCTTCGACCTGCTCGACCACTACGGGACGCATGTCATCAGCAAGGCCTCTTTCGGCGGTAACTTTATCTATATGTACGCACGGGAAGAGAACATGTACGAACACTCCATCGGGCACGATGCCGCCGCCAACATACAGGTCAAGCAGCTCGTCGGCGACCAGCCGGCCACGGAGTGGATAGAATACTACCAGCGCATCCACGGCAGCAACTATATCCGCGCCGACGCGAGCGGAGGCGACTACAGCTACGACTACAGCCAGGCCTCGAAAGCACGCTACGTGATCAAGTCGAGCGGAGGCAACGCCAGCCAGGACGTCAAAGCCTGGGACCAGAGCATCACGGCCGACAGCCGTTCCACCTGGATCCCGATCAGCTACACGACGAAGGACGACTCCGGCGAAGCGCTCATCCCCATCTACGACCTCGTGAAGGACTCGGTGCGCAAGAATGCGATCATGAAATACTTCGAAGCCTATGATGAAAAGCACACTCCGAAGCGCACCATGCCGCGGGCCATACTCGCCGACTTCATGTCGGTCTACGGGCGCAACGACCATGCCACAGGAGACCCCAAATCGTTCGTCGCCCAGGACGACTTCGGCAACCAGCTGATCTATTATCCTTTGATGGCCAACGACAATGCCCCGACCGACCGCGGGTACGCGCTCGAAACCTCGCAGTCGACCTACGTGAGCGTGAACGACAACAAGGACCAGTACTGGTACTACGCCCTCAGCTACGACGACGTCCATCCGGGGCTCACCGACGTGACGATCAGCGAGGACAGGCCCTCCGGCTATTCCAAGAGGGGAGACAACGCCGACATCTCCAAATCGGGCATCATCGTGAACAAGAACGTCTATGTGAAGTATGCCACCTCCGATACGCCCAAGGACAAGCTGATCACCGGCATCGGCATCTACGACAGGGACGCCGACGGCCATCCGATCATCGCCTCGACGGGCGGGACCGAATGGAAACGCCCCTTCGAGTTGCCGGACAACAAGAACCTGTTCGAGAGCTATTGGACAACAGAGTGGCGGGTGGATCCCTCCTGCGAGCCGTGGTTCAAAGGGGCGACCAACCATCATCCCCTCAAGCTCTGCTACACGACAAAAGATCTGCCCGAAAACTTCAAGTTCGGAGTGACGGCGGACAACCAACCGGTGAACACGCCGCCTATCTCGCATCCTAAGAAATGGGGCGAATAGCGACCGGCGGCGAGTGTCCGGAAACTGAATGGCGGGCGGTTCGAGGTTCCGAAGTTCTTCGGAAGGGCAAATGGCCTGCGGTTCGAGGTTCCGAAGTTCTTCGGAAGGGCGAACGGCCTGCGGTTCGGGGTTCCGAAGTTCTTCGGAGAGGTGAACGGCCTGCGGTTCGGGGTTCCGAAGTTCTTCGGAGAGGTGAACGGCCTGCGGTTCGGGGTTCCGAAGTTCTTCGGAGAGGCGAACGGCCTGCGGTTCGGGGTTCCGAACCTGTTCGGAGAGGCGAACGGCCCGCCATTCGGGTTCCCGAAGCTGTTCGGAGGGCCAAATCGCCTGAAAACGATACGATTTTATTGATATTGACATTTTAAAATAAGAAATATGGTAAAACAGATTAAGACTTTCAGTATCTCGCGACTCACCGTAGGGTCGACAAGCGATTTCCACAGCAAGGTGAACGAGCTGATCGTGAAGGCTACGCCCTCCGCGCTCTATATCGTGGACCAGGCGGCGCTCTATGCCGAGGCATGTGCGCTGCTGGCTTCGATCGTCAACCGCTCGACCACCTTCGTGTCCACGTCGGAGATGAAAGCGGAAGACAAGAGACGCGACAACCTGGTGGGCGTCGTCAGCAACGTCGTGCGTGCCCACAAGACGAACCCGATCGCCGCCAAGCAGGCCTACGCCATCCGGTTGGATGCCGACCTGGCCCCTTACAAAGGGATCGGCGGTGACGAATACAGCAAGCAGACTGCTGAGGTAAAGGGCATGTTGACTGTCCTGGCGCTCGAAGCCAATGTGGCGGCGGTCAAGGCGTTGGGCCTGGAAGACGAAGTGGCGGAGCTTGCCAAGGCGAACACCGCGTTCGAAACGGCTTTCCTCAGCAAGGCAGGCGAGGCGTCGACCCGCTTGGCACAGACGGATGTCAGCTCCGACCAGGCCGTCGGGACGGCTAACGAGCTTTACGGGCAGATCATCACCATTGTCAATGCCTATGCCATTGTCAGCACCAGCGATGTGATCGAAAAATTCATCGACGACGTCAACGGCCTCGTCACCCTCTACGCCTCCATCGCCGGCAGCAGCACCTCCGGCGGCAGCGGGCCTGACAGCGGAGGCGGTGGCGGAGGCGAAGAGGAGCGTCCCGGTGAATTGTAGGAGGTTGTTACTTTTCTCTTGAAAGAAAAGTAACCAAAAGTTCAAGGCTTAAGCTGCCTCGCTACTCCGTTCCCTTCGTTCGCTGTCGCGTCTGAAACTCGCTTCGCTCAAACAGCAGACGCTCCGGACGCTCACTGCGGTCTCTGCGCTTGACGCTCACCAGCTTAGGCCGGAGATAGAGCCTGACGGCTCTTTTGGGATGGCCGATGCTGACACCTATATGACTGACGGAGGAGCCTTGATCTTTTGGTTGCTTTCGGATCAAGCCGAAAACAACGGATAAATCATCATCATTTAATAATATACATCTATTTATGAACGACTTTTTACTTATAAAAAGAAACCGCCGTGCAGCGCCCCTCCGGCTCGCTGCACGGATAATCAGTATCATGATACTGGCTTTTTTATGGCCGGCGAGGGGAGGGGCGCAAACAGGAGGAGGCCTTTCTGATCTCGATGTGAGCAATAGCAATATCAATGGAAAACTAACTCTGACTTATAAGCTGAAAGCTGAAAGTTCGACCGATTATGCTTGGTTTTACAAGATCGGGACTGATGGCTCCGACACCGAGTTCTCCGGTACGCTGACGGGCACGAATAATAGTTGGTCGCAGGGGGCGATCGATATCAAAAGCGAGAAAAAGATAGAGGATTCTAATAATAATATGCTTGACACCTACCCGATCCTTCAACTGAAGGAGCTGAACTTAACCTACAATGCCAACGACTCATTGCTTTATATGGTAGAGGGCGGTGAACCGCTCTGTATCCAAGCGACAGGCAGCTCAGCCAGTACCTTGAAATGCCAAGGAGTAGTAATCAACAACAACGGTGGATGCGACCTGCTTCTGGATGGTGGAGCTGCCGGATTGAATATCCTTGGGAAAAAGTCAAATGGAATATATTTGTACACTACTGGTCATCCGGTAGGCCTCATCCTCAAAGGCAAAATAGATATCGTAGCGGATAACAAATATGCCGTGTCGATAGGGAATAGCGCTTCTTTATCTGCGGCCGAAGATGCGAAAATAACGGCTTCTGCGGGATTAAAAGCAATTCTTGACAATAATGTGCATTCCCCCTTCCTCGAATGGAGGTTTAACTCCTCCGCCCCGGAGAGCGGCAAGACGCTGGAAATAAAAGATGCCAACGGCAAATCGCTTAATCCTGCTATCCAATTCACCACCGACGACAAAAATAGGCATTTCGCTGTCAACGTCAAGAAGGACATCGGCTATACCGTTTGGTTAGACGATAATCTACTCATGGATGAGAAAAAAACAACCGTCTTTACGGCGACGGAAAATAAATTATTCTCCTTCGAAAAAATGCAATTTCCTTCCGACTGGCCTACCTACGGTCAGACAGTCAGTGTCGGCCCGGGTGGCACCGATGTCTCCGTCTCCGGCACAACCTACACCGTCAAAACCCCCCGCGGCCTCGCGTGGATCGCTTGGGTGACGAATAATGGGAAGACCGCCAATACTACCAACAATACCACCAATACCGGTGATGCTTACTATCCTACCAATGCAGGCTTTAAGGACTGCACGGTTAAGCTTGCCAACGATATCTCTCTGGCTACGCCTACCAAGGGCGTCGCCACTGGTTTCAGGAATAATTGGATGCCGATAGGGACTTCTTCTTCTAAAAGCTTTCAAGGCACCTTCGACGGAAATCACAAAACCATTACCGGAATGGCGATCGACTCAACTTCGGTAAACTATATCGGTCTTTTTGGGTATTTGAATGGAGCGACCGTGCAGGATCTGACGATGGCAGATGAAGGAACTTCCCCAGCAATTAATTTGGGGACTTCCACTTCCACTGATTCAGCCGCAGGCGATAACTACTATCTTGGCAGTGTCGCAGGCTGGGTGAATAGTGGAAAAATCATCAATTGCCATAATAAATGTGCGGTCAGTTTCTCTATGTCTGACAAGGTTGGAAATGTCGGTGGATTTGCCGGTATGATAGCTGAAAACTCGGTGGTTAGCGCTTGTTCAAACAGTGGAGCCATCACTGTCGATGGATCACCGGTTATGGGGGGTGGAATCGCAGGGGAAAGTGCCCAATCTTCTATTGTTTCCTGCTTCAACACGGGTGATGTCAGTGCTACTGGTAATACTAATACCGCCTATGCGGGCGGTATCGTAGGCGACGGTAATATTAATGGTGATAGCAGTACTCCGAGTCATATATCGTACTGCTATTCAACAGGGGATATAACCGCTAAAACAGCCACGACAAGTACTTCCGGCGGTATTGTCGGAGGTGCTCGATATGCGGTTATTGAATCTTGTTTTGCCACGGGTTCTGTTTCCGCTGAATCATCAAGCAACAGCGGCTACCCTACCAACTATGCTTATGCAGGCGGTATCATCGGGTGGATTTGGAGCGGTAGCGTTACTGTACAGGATTGCCTCGCCTTAAATACCGACGGCGTGAAAGCTACCATAAGCACCTCTGAAAAACATGCCGGTCGTATTGCCGGAAATAATAATAATGCTACCCTTTCCAGCAACTACGCCAGCGTCAATATTAAACTGACGGTAGGAGATAATACTGCCGCCCCGACCACCGGCATCGCCGTCGATGCGATCAACGGGGCCAACGTCTACCTCGATGAGGTCGCTGACGTTATCGCCGGTTGGACAGGTGAGGGCAAAGCCTTCACCGCCATCGATACCACCAAAAACGGCAAGCTCCCGCGACTGAAAAAAATCGCCAGCTTTGGCAACGACGGCCGGCCGGAGACTTACGATGAGTCCGATTTCATCCCCGGCCAGCCCGACGACTTGACCTCTTCCACCTATCTGCCTTACCCTGATCCGTTGTCTTTGTCTTCCGACGATACAGATCTCACCCTCTCTTGCTCCAATGGCAAATGGAGTTACAAAAAGGGAGAAGATGGTGTTTCGACCCGTTTCGACGGCACGGTCAAGATGGCCAACGGCGCATCTCCGTCCACCAACAAACTCAGCATCTCCGCCGCCATCGGCAACCCGACGCTGACGTTCGACAAAGTGAAAATCAAACCGACCGGCGCTGCCGCCCTGACCATCGGGTCCGGTTGCGCCCTGATCCTCAACACGACGGGAGAGGGCACTTCCACCCTTAGCGCATCCGGCGCCTCTACCTTCGTGAACAAAGGCTCTGTGACGCTGACGGGCAAGGGCCTGTACATCGGAAATACTGACGATAATAACGAATATTACGGCCTCGATAACTCCGGCTCCTTCACCGTGGCCGATCCGTCGTCGACCTCCGTCACCTTCCATTGCGCCAACGCCGCCATCCATAACACCGGAACCCTCGGCAACGCGTGGATGGAATGGCAGTTCGCTGCAACAACGGCACAAAACGATGGAAACGGCACGAACGATGCCCCAATCGCCTTCGCCGCCACCGATGCCGCCGACCCATTCCCGGCCGCCCGACTGCGCCAGGGCAAAACCTTTGCCACGACCGTTACGGCAGGCAAGACCTACCGGCTCTGGACGGTGACGAAGGACGGTGCTGATAATGGCACCGAAGTCCGTACCCGCCAGCAAGGCCTGACAGCGGCCACCCCTGCCGAACCGGTCGTCTATTTCCAGGCGCCTGCCGATAACGGGGTCGCAGCCTTCACCGGCGTGAAAGCCGCTATCCCGGTGGCCGTCACCCAACCGGCACAGGGAGGCGGCACGATCTCCGTCTTCTCCGGCGACAGCCTGTTGGCAAAAGCGGACACCATCCCGAACGGAGTCAAGCTGGCACTCAAATACTACCCCTTGCCGGGCTACGAGCTGAAGGATGTCACAATAACACCAACGCCGGGTGAAAACAATACCAATACTAATCCGCCAACCGAATATACTGTCCCGACCGATGCTACGGCCGTTACCATCACAGCCGCTTTCAAGGCAAAGACTGTCGAGCCTGCCGACACCACCCAGACGGTTGTTGTCGCTGATGTAAGCAAACTCCCGTCAACGCCGGTCGAAAAGCCGACTGCCGTGATCGATAAGGATAAGACTACCGCAAGCACCGGTTCCGAAGTCAAGCTGATCACCGGAGCGCTCGAAGACGAACATCAGGAGAGCGTGAAAGCGACCTTCGAAGAGGTTGCTGCCGATATTGCTAAAGACAATATCATCTTTGCCGAAATCGCCCTGGTGGAAATCACGACTACCTCCGGTAGCAGTCAGACCACCATGACCCCCATCCAGCCCAAAGACGGGAACAAGGTCCATGTGGTCTATCCTTATCCTTCCGGCACGAACAGCAATGACAGTTTTGTCATCGTCCACTTGAAGACGGACGGCACGACGGAAGTCTATCGGGATGCCCCCGACACAGGCAAGGGCGAAAAAGAGTTGCAGAAGACCGCTCGCGGCCTCGAATTTGACGTCGACAGCTTCAGCCCCTTCGGCATCGCCTGGATAAAAACCTACACGCCGCCGCCTTATGTCCCGCCTGTCACGAACTACTACACCGTCACCCTTCCCGACGTGGAGGGCGTCACGTTCAGTAAAAAGGCCGGAGCCTATACGGTCGAGGAAGGCTACAGCTTCTCGTTCGCCCTCGTGTTGCAGGAGGGCTACGAGCTGCATTCGAAGCCGGTCGTCAGGACCAGCCGGGGAGAAATACTCGAACCGCGTGCTTCGGACGGCAAATATGTCGTTCGCTTTGTCGAGGAAGACATCACGGTCGCGGTCGAGGGGATTGTCCGCAACGATGACCAGCCGACAGCCAATGCCGCCATTGCTTCCGACACACGGGTATGGGCGGCAGAGGGCCGGCTGCATCTTTCGCTCGACAGCCCGGCGTGTGTCTGCATCGTGGACATGGGCGGCCGTGTCTGCCTGCTCTTCGACGCGCCTGCCGGCGAAACGACGCGACCGCTACGTCCCGGCCTTTATCTGGTACGCCTCGGTGAAAAAGAGGTGTTCAAGGTCGCGGTAAGGTAAGTTTCAGGGGGGTGTCATTAATCTGTATATTAGAACACAGATAACACAGATGAGACGGATTCACGCAGATTGATTATTGCAAATCAATAAAATAAAAATCTGCGGTTATCTGTTGAATCTGTGTCATCTGTGTTCTATTTTATATTTTGACACACCTTCCTGAAATCATAACACAACGTAAGCTATGACCGAGTTTTCGGATAGCCCCGTCCCGTAAATTCGAAACGGTTTTTAGGGCATATTGCCGCATTATCCTTATCTTTGTGTGCATACTTAAAACAACGGATATATGGAAACGAGACCGATCAGAAAACTCCCGGTGGGGATACAGGACTTTACGAAATTGCGTGAAGAGAATTTTTTGTATGTTGATAAAACGGCTTTGGTCTATCGAATGGCTGTTTCCGGCAATCCTATATTCCTGAGCCGCCCGCGCCGTTTCGGCAAAAGCCTGCTGCTTTCGACGCTCGAAGCCTATTTCCTGGGCCGGAAAGAGGTCTTCAAGGGGTTGGCCATCGAGCAGTTGGAAAAGGATTGGAAAGTGTATCCGGTGCTTCATCTGAGTCTGAATGCCAAGTTTTACGAAACAAAGGAGAGTCTGGAGCAGATATTGGAATCTCACTTTATCCAATGGGAAAAGCAATATGGCGGGACTGACCGTGAATTGGGATACGAAGGCCGTTTCATGCAGATCATCCGGCAGGCCTGCGAGAAAACCGGTGAGAAGGTGGTGGTCCTGATCGACGAATACGACAAACCGCTGCTTCGCTCCTTGTTCAACGACGGTTTGCACGATCTTTACCGCGAAATGCTGACCGGCTTCTACACGGTGCTGAAAGATGCCGACCGCTATCTTCGTTTTGTGTTTATCACCGGTGTGACGAAGTTCTCGCAGTTGGGTGTCTTCAGCAACTTGAACCAGCTGATGGATATCAGCATGAATCCCGACTATGCGACCGTCTGCGGCATGACGAAGGACGAGATCGAACGTGATTTCCAACCCGAACTGGCTGCGCTTGCCGCCATGAACAGGCTGACTTACGAACAGGCGGTGAACGAACTGGCGAAACGTTACGACGGTTATCATTTCTCGGAGTTCCAGACGGAAGGGGTCTTTAATCCGTTCAGCGTGCTGAATGCATTGATCCAGCGTCGTTTCAGCAGCTATTGGTTCGCTACCGGCACGCCTACCATGTTGGTCGATATGCTGAAAAAGACGGACTACGACCTTCGTGAACTGGACGGCATAGAAGTGCCTGCCGCCGCCCTGACCGATTACCGGATGGATTTCCATAACCCGGTGCCGGTCATTTACCAGAGCGGCTACCTGACGATAAAGGAGTACGACCCCCTGAAGGACTTCTATGTGCTCGGCTATCCGAATGCGGAAGTGGAATACGGATGGTTGAATTTCATTACTCCTTATTACACGTCGATGTCGGAAGTGAATGCCCCGTTTTATATAGGGAAGTTCTGGGATGAGTTGCGTAAGGGGGATGTCGACGGTTTTATGGAACGCCTTCGCGCCTTCTTCGCCGGTATGCCTTACGAGTTGAACGACAAGACGGAACGTCATTATCAGGTGGTCTTCTATATTGTCTTCAAGCTGCTGGGACAATATGTCGATGCCGAAGTGCGGAGCGCCCGCGGGCGTGCCGATGCCGTGGTAAAGACAACGGATTATATCTACGTGTTCGAGTTCAAGCTGAACGGCTCGGTAGACGAGGCCCTCCGCCAGATCGACGACAAAGGCTACCTGATCCCTTACGCCGTCGACGGCAGGCAACCGGTCAAAGTCGGCGCCTCCTTCGACAAAGAAGAACGCAACATCGGCGAATGGAAAGCGGTTTTCTGTTGACTGATCCGTTTGCCGTATTCTTTACCAGTCATATCCCGGTGCGCGGGTCGTCCTTTGTGTTACGATCTGCGCGTTGGAATTGAGTACGACGTGTATCTCGTTGTTGTCCTGTTTCAGTTCGAAATCGTAGAACAGGCCGTCCGGCCGTTCGATCGCCGTGATATCTTCTACTTTATATTGGTTGTAGGCGGAGCTTTGCAACGCGTCCATGACGGCGACAGGCACGTCGCGGGCGCTGATTTCCCAGTGCGTGGAGACCCATTGGTCCTTCGTGTCGAACCATACTTCTTTGTGCAGATTCTTTTCTTGTATATCCACTTCCGTCCCGTTAGTCTCCTTTTCGGATTTCAGGATCGTTGCGGCCGGATACTTTTGTTTCAGGAAGTTCAGGATAGGGGCTGCGACATTCTCGGCAGCTGCCTTTTGTTTTTGCGGGCTGTTGCTGCATGCGGCGAACAGGGTGAGGCTGCATAGGCACAAGAGCAAGACGGATAATTTAGTTTTCATGACTTGTTGTTTTTTTATTGTTACTATTCGTGGTGGGTTCCCGATCGAACTCCGCCTCGAAAGAAACAATTCTTTTGCCGTCAAGGTTGTCCGCATGCATGAAAAAGCATCCCGGCGTATAGTTGTGAAAGTATTATCCGGCGGGTAAAAATTTTTTATAATGAACTCTTCGACAAGAGAAGCCGAGGCGCTTTTTTGTTTCCACTTATTGGCCGTTTTCTTCCGCATAACGGCAAAATCTGCAACTTGTCTGATTTTTGAAAAAAAACTGCTTGCCTGAAAGAATGTGTTTTTATATATTTGAAAACTATATTTAGGTTTGTTTGTGGAAAAGAGATTGCAAGCAGAGTAGGGTACGGTGGTGTACAAATAATAAATATAATGCATATGAAAAGGTACTGGACAAATAGGGTTAAATGGGCTATCATTTTAGCTTGGGCAATTCCGGTCTTGGGTTTTGCCCAAGCCGACGGCTCCGGTTTGGCGGCAAAATCTAATGAAGCCAAGAGATGGGGATATGAGAACAAGGGGGAGAAAAGCGGTTGGTGGAAGAAAGCCGCTACACTTTCCAATAACGGAATTTTGGGGACAGGGATTTCGTTTGGAAATCAGTTGGATGACATCTTGCATGTAGGCTATGAGACGGAATGGGCGATTCCCGCCCAGTATGAAAAGGTCGCCAAACAGTTTGAGGAAAACTTGGCAGGCGTGCAGCTGAACGGGAGAGTCGGTTTTGTAGACCGTTATAACCGTTTCATTATCGAACCGCAGTTTGAATCGATCGACAGGCTGGAGGGGTTCAGCCGGGGATTGGCTGCGGTGAAGAAAGACGGGATGTTCGGATTTATCGACAAGTCAGGCAAGTTTGTGATCCCCCCGAAATTCGAGTGGGCGGAGAATTTTGAGGAAAATGATCTGGCGGCCGTTAAGATGGATGGGAAGATCGGAGCGATCGATCTGAAAGGCGAAATTGTCGTTCCCTGTAAATATAAGTTGAAAGAGATGATGACCAAGTTGCCGACATCGAATAAGCTCTATAAGGAAGCCGCTAAAAAGGTGAAGTCCGACCGTGACAATGGGTTGTATGACGAGTCCCTGGCTAAGATAGAGGAAGCAGGGAAGACTATCGATGCCTTGATTATGGATAGCCTTTATCGTACGCCTGTCCCGGCAGATTCGCTTTGGACCGTACCTATGCGCTATGAAGAGATCGCACGTGTAGGCGATGGTTTTGCTTTGGTCGCCCAGGATGATAAATGGGGAGTGGTTGACCATTATGGACGGTTGGTGATACCTTGTGCATTTGAAATGATCGAATATATGGCCGAAGGGGAAATGTTTGCGGTCTATGAAAATGAATCGGTCGGACTGTATAGTCGGATCGGGGCATTGGTCGTCCCGCCGAGTTACGACCGGATCGAACCCTTTGTGGCCGGAACTTCTGTGGGCTGGATCAATTTCGAGCATGGACAGATTGGGGCGGACGGACTTGTGATGGATGATCTCTTGGACCGGGCGTTTGCCAAGGCTGTTGTCTACGATGAAGCCGGTTTGCATGCGGAGGCACGCGTGCAATATAAGAAAATATTATGTATTGATCCGACTTATGCAATGGTACATAACAACCTGGGTATTATGGATATCGAAGGTGAAAGCTTTAAAGAAGGAATGAACCGCTTGAAGATCGCCAATAAACTGGACCCTGATAACAAAGAGATAGAAGCCAACCTGAAACAAGCCAAGAAAGACAGGCGTGAACGACGGTGGAACCGGGTGGAACAAGGATTCATGACTGCCGCAAACATTATCGGAGTAGCTGCCGGAACTGCATTGGCTGTGGATGCTGTTGCGAATGGAGGTGGTGATATCGGTTCGGTCGGGCAGGCTGTGGGCAGCCTCGTTGAAGGCGATGTCGCCGGGTATGTGTCGGCAACGAGCAATATGTCGTTGGCTGCCCATGCAAATGACGGTGGAGGCTATGGCGGAGCCGATTATGGCAGTGGCGGAAGTTCCGGGGGAGGCGGAAACAACTGCGCTTTCTATCGTTCCGAAATCAAACGGCTCTCTTCCCGCCTGGCAAACGGGACAAAGGCGAATGCCGGACGAAAAGGAAGGGCGGAAGGTATGAACAAAGCCCATTCGATTGCACCGGATATGGCGGACGGGGCGAGTGCAAGCGATTATCGGGTCATCCATAGTTCGGATCGCTTGAATGACACATACGCGAAATCTTTGGAACAGATGCAGCGAAAGGCAATAAAGGCCGGGTGCACATTCTGAGAAACAGGAAGGGTCGGAAGTTTTTTCCGGCCTTTTTTGTTTTTTCCGGGTTTTCCATGTTATGTTTTCGTTTCTTTGTCGTCATAATAGCAGGAATGGAACTCGAAACGTTTAAAATAACCGTGCTGCCGCTGCGGGAGAAGTTGATCAATATTTCGTGGCGGATGATGGAGGACAGGTCGGATGCAGAGGATATCGTGCAGGAGACTTTTCTGAAATTGTGGCAGATCCGCGGGAAGCTGGACAGCTATGACAGTGTCGAGGCGCTGGCTGTACAGGTGGTAAAGAACCTGGTGCTGGACAAACTGAAACAGCACCGGCCGGAAGGGACGGATGTCGCCTTGCTTTCGCTCGATTCGGGAACCAGGAACCCGGCGGAAGAGCTGGAACAGCACGATACGGTTGCCCGTATCCGTTGCTTGATAAGCAAGCTGCCTTCGCTTCAGCAAACCATTATCCGGATGAAAGACGTCGAAGGATATGAGTTGGCGGAGATAGCCGAG
This sequence comes from uncultured Parabacteroides sp., assembly GCF_902493135.1. GTDB lineage: Bacteria > Bacteroidota > Bacteroidia > Bacteroidales > Tannerellaceae > Parabacteroides. Next base: position 79,650 of record NZ_CABUOD010000012.1, on the reverse strand, counting down.
ATAACAGGCACTCAGGTCGAAGCGGTCCGGGTGAATCTTTCGAGAGCCCGGAAAAAGATACGGGAACAGTTAATGAAGGAGTTATGATTTATAATTTATGATTTATGGGAAAGAGGAATCTACATATGATGGAGGAGTTGCTGGAACGGTATTTCGAAGGCGAGACTTCTGCCGCGGAAGAAAAGCTGATCCGTGCCTTTTTCGCTTCGGGAGAGGTGCCGGAGCATCTGGCCGCCTATGCTCCTCTGTTCGCCTATTTTGACGAAGAAATAGAACGTTATGCGGAAGCGCAAGTTGGCGAACCGGATTCGAAACCCGAACCGGTATCCGTTCCGCTCCGCCCTGCGAACCGGAAGCGTGCAGTCCTTTACATCTTTTCCGGCGTGGCTGCCTGCGTGCTGGCTCTGTTGAGCCTTACCCGTCTGCTGTATCCTGCCGATCCCTGTTTCTGCTCCGATAACTATGTCGTGATAAACGGCCGTTGCTATACCGACATCCATAAGGTTCGTTCACTGGCGATCGAAGCGTTGCAGGAGGTGGCCACTCCTGCCGATGACTACTTCCCGGAGATGGATAAGGATGAGGCGGACCGCCGAATAATAGACAATCAATTAAAAGAATTAGGTAGTCTTTTTAGTGAGGACGAATAAAAGAATATCAAGATGAAACAGTTGGGATATACATTATTAATAATGTTGGCGGCCTTGATGTTGGTGCCGACCGGTGTGGAAGCTGCCGAAGCGCAGAAAGACCTGAAGATACAGGATGTCTTTGCCCGCTACGGGAAAAAGAAGAATGTCACGATGGTGGAACTTTCCAACGAAATGCTGGAAACATACGGCATGACGCGTTACAAGAGCATTACGATCAAGAACGATCCGGACGCTCTTCGCTTTACCCGCCAATGTCTCGAAGCCGACCAACGGGGAGCACGCAAGATCAAGGAGGTGACGGACGACGGGGGAGTGGTTTCCGCTTATTACCAGCTTCCGGGCAAGGAACCCGACGTGAACCGCTTTGTCCTGTTCAAAGTCAACTCCAAAGGGACGATTACGCTGGTCTATATCGAAGGCGAACTGGACAGCGACGACCTGATCACCCTTTTATTTACCAAAAAAGATTTATAAACTGATAAACAAGAAAAGATATGAAAAGATTTCTACTGATCATAGCCGCATGCTTTCCTGCCATCGGATTGCTGGCTGCAGATGTTGAACCGATGCCGACTGATACGGTCATCCGGTTGGAAAACAAACGTATCGTAGTGAAGGACAACGGCGAACGGATGAAAGTGAAGGTGTTCGAGCTGACCGAAGAAGGCGATTCGATAGACAGCGAAATGGTCTTCGAAGGGCATTATCGGGACGGACAGAGTTACGAACGGCGCAAGCATATCAAGTCGATCAATATCCCGATCCCTTCCTGGGACAAGGATTTCGATCCGCACTGGGCGGGTTTCGGCATGGGCTTCGCCAACTTTTCCGGTAGTGACGGGATCAACGATGTGGACGGTGTTTCGCTTCGTAGCGGGAATTCGTTAGAATATAATTTGAATTTTATGGAGTTCAGTTTCCCCTTTTCCCGTCATAGATGGGCGGTTGTGACGGGAGCCGGTATGCGTTGGAGCCGTTACCGTCTGGATATGAATGCCCATTTTCAGGAAGTGGACGGCGTGACGCAGTTGGTTCCCGCTCCCGAAGGTATCGTCTATAATGCCAGCAAGTTGAACATCACCAGCCTGACGATTCCGGTCCTGCTGGAATGGCAGTCGCCGAAACATCGCCGCAAGTCTCCGCGTTTCTTTGTTTCCGGGGGTGTCGTTGGCGTGGTCAAAACTATTTCTTCTTCCAAAATTGTCTATCATGATGCGGATGGCGACAAACAAAAGAAGAAGATGGATCGGGGCATGAACCTTCGTCCGGTAACGATGGATTTCTTTTTCCAGGCGGGTGTCGGTTGCATCGGTTTCTATGCCAAATATTCTCCTTTCGGCCTGTTTGAAAAGGACAAAGGCCCGAAAGTCCATCCTGTTTCGTTGGGATTGCAGTTGCATATTTAATCTTGCTTGGCGTCGTTCTTTGGAATGAGGATTAATCATTTTCGGTTCAAATCATCTTGGATTATCCTCTAAATGCCACTTGGTTATTTTATGCAATTAGGGTTCACGGCGTTTGAAAGCCCTATAGGTCAGTATGCTGCTGTGAACCCTGTTTTCAATTTTGTCATATAGAGGGGATCGGATGGGTTCCATTCTTATAAACGAACCTTTTCATTACAGTAATAAGCCTCCCTTATAAAGACCGGATCGTTTCTTCGCTTAAGCCGGTGCACTTTGCGATGGTAGCTATATCCACGCCCGTCTCTTTCATTTTGGAAGCGACTTGGCGCATACCTTCGGCTTTTCCTTTTGCCTCACCTTCAGCGAGCCCTTCGGCTTTCCCTTCTGCGATTCCTTCCAGTCGGGAGGTGTAGATCGCGTTGTTCTGGATGTTGATGTCTTCGAGGTGGCGGATGTAGACGAGGCGTTCGGCGGGCGACATGGAATAGAATTTCAATTTCTCGCGGGCTTCCTTCAGGCCGGGAACGGTCGTATCCGGACGGATCGTGCCGTCTTTCAGGTATTCCATCCATTCGTCCAATGGCGTGAGGGCCACTTTGTCGAACTCGTTCACGCGGATCAGGATATATTCGGGGAAGATTTCGGCGGGGAGGCGCGAGACGAGGACATTGCGTTCGCGCTCGTTGACCCGCAACTGGTCGCCCGTATGCACGCCGACGAAATGGTTCTGGCCGTGATAGATATAATCCGTCCCGATACCGATGTCGAAATAGAGGACGCTGATGGAGTAGACTTTCTTGATCTTGTCGTAGTCTTCACCCAAAGAGATGTGTTCGGTGATGGCTTTGGCCACGCCGTAGAGGATGCGTTCGAGGTAGTTTATCTCGCGGGTGTTCTGGATCTCGACGATGATGATCTCGCCTTTGCTGTTGAGCGCCTTGATGTCGACGCGGTTGAACTTGTCGTCGGCGCGTTCCTGGTTGCCCTCGCTTTCGAGGATCTCGACGATCTTGATCTCTTCGTTCAGCATGACGGTCAGGAAACCGTCGAGCACGTCGAAGTTGGCCTTCTGGCGCAACAGACGCTTGATGGCCCAATCAAAACGGATATACCTGTCCTGCAACTCTTTTCTTTCCATCTCTTCCATGATTTTCAGATCTGACTCTTCCTTTTTCATAGTTACTGTTTTTTATTTGTTATGTAATCCACAAATATATGCATTATTTATGAACAGGAGGATGAAACGGGAAAAATGTTTCGGATATTGCCAATATTGAGTGTGAATCATGGAGGCAAATCAAAGTAATCTCCCGGCAGACGGATCTGTAATGTACGGGTTCAACAATTTAGCCTTCCGGTTTGTTCTATTCTCGTATTAACAAATAAAACACAAATAGTTATGGTTGGAATAATGAACACTTTGTGGGACGAAAGTTCCGAACTGGAAGATGAAACGCTTACCCCGCATCCGATCTTGTCCGATGATTACACCGCTCATGATGTAACCGAATTGGACGAAACGATTGAAAAAGCGGATGAAAACGAGAAGATTATCGAAGAATCGTTGAAAACGTCTCAGGATAAGTGATTTGTTCCCGGCTGTTTCGCTTGTTTGCGGACAGCCGGGTTTCGCTTTATGTAGCACTCTTTAATAGTTGGTGACGGGAAATTATTTTCATACCTTATATACATATTGAAAATAAATCCCTACTTTTGTGCTCTAAAACATTAAAATAAACCCAACGAAGATGGCTGCAACAAAACGTATTAAACGTGCATTGGTATCGGTATACCATAAAGATGGATTAGATGAAATTTTAAAGAAGCTCCACCGCGAAGGTGTTAGTTTTGTGTCAACAGGTGGTACTCAGAAGTTTATAGAAGACTTGGGACTTCCTTGCGATGCCGTAGAGGACCTTACCGGTTATCCCTCTATCTTGGGCGGACGTGTGAAGACGCTTCACCCGAAAGTGTTCGGCGGCATTCTGAACCGTCGTGACAACGAAGGCGATCAGGCTCAGATTGCCCAATATGAAATTCCTGAAATAGACTTGGTGATTGTCGACCTGTATCCGTTTGAGGAAACAGTCGCTTCCGGCGCGGAAGAACAGGCAATTATCGAAAAGATAGATATAGGCGGTATTTCTCTTATCCGTGCCGCTGCAAAGAACTTCAAAGATGTAGTGATCGTAGCATCCAAAGCTCAGTATCAGCCGTTGATGCAGTTGCTGAACGAAAAAGGTGCGGAAACTTCTATCGAAGACCGCAAATGGTTTGCCAAAGAGGCGTTTGCCGTTTCTTCAGGCTACGATTCTGCAATCTTCAATTACTTCGACGATCGCCAGGGCTCGCATTTCCGTGCTGCCGTAGACGATCAGATGCACCTGCGCTACGGTGAAAACCCGCACCAGGCTGCCAAGTTCTATGGCAAGTTCAACAATATGTTCGACCAGTTGCATGGTAAGGAGATTTCCTACAACAACTTGCTCGATATCGACTCGGCTGTCAATCTGATCGACGAGTTCGACGAACTGACCTTCGCCATTCTGAAACATAACAATGCCTGCGGTATCGCATCCCGCGGTAGCGTGGTGGAAGCTTGGAAAGATGCTTTGGCCGGTGACCCGGTGTCTGCTTTCGGAGGCATCCTGATCACCAATACGACTGTAAACAAGGAAGTGGCGGAAGAAATCAATAAGATCTTCTTCGAAGTGATCATCGCTCCGGCTTATGATGCCGACGCTCTTGAAGTATTGAAACAAAAGAAAAACCGTATCATATTGGTCCGCAAGGAATGCAAGACTTGTCCGATGCAGTTCCGTTCGTTGCTGAACGGCGTGCTGATGCAGGAAAAAGACCTTAGCATTCAAGGGGAAGCCGATCTGGAACCGATGACGGAAAAGAAACCGACGGCTCCGGAAGTAGAAGACCTGTTGTTCGCCAACAAGATCGTGAAGAACAGCAAGTCCAACGCGATCACACTGGTGAAGAACAAGCAGCTTTGTGCAAGCGGTATCGGACAGACTTCGCGTGTAGATTCTCTGAAACAAGCCATTGAAAAGGCCGCTTCATTCAATTTCGACCTGAATGGTGCCGTTATGGCTTCGGATGCGTTTTTCCCGTTTGCCGACTGTGTGGAAATTGCCGACAAGGCGGGTATCACAGCCGTTATCCAGCCGGGAGGTTCTATTAACGACAAGCTGTCCGTTGATTATTGCAACGAACATGGCTTGGCTATGGTCAAGACGGGTATTCGTCACTTTAAACACTAATTAAAATGGGATTATTTTCTTTCACACAAGAATTGGCAATGGACCTGGGGACTGCCAATACCATTATTACCTGCAATGATAAGATGGTAGTGGATGAGCCTTCCGTAATCGCTCTGGATGCTCGTTCGGAAAAGGTGTTGGCGGTAGGACGCCAGGCACGTGAGATGTACGAAAAGACCAATCCGAATATTCGTACGATCCGTCCGCTCCGTGAAGGCGTCATTGCTGACTTTTACGCTGCCGAGCAGATGATGCGGGGATTGATCAAAATGGCCAGCGGACGTAAACGCTGGTTCGCTCCTTCGCTCCGTATGGTGATCGGTATCCCGTCGGGTAGTACGGAAGTGGAAATCCGTGCCGTGCGCGACTCTGCCGAACACGCCGGTGGCCGTGAAGTATATATGGTTTTCGAACCGATGGCTGCCGCTATCGGGGTCGGCATGGATGTGCTTGCTCCCGAAGGGAATATGATTGTCGACATAGGTGGCGGTACGACCGAGATCGCGGTGATTTCGCTGGGTGGTATCGTATCTAACAAATCGATCAAGATGGCAGGTGACGACCTGACGAACGATATCGTGGAATACATGCGCCGCCAGCATAATATACGCGTCAGCGAACGTATGGCGGAACGTATCAAGATCAATGTCGGCTCCGCTTTGAGTATCCTCGAAGATGCGCCGGAAGACTTCGAAGTCTGCGGACCTAACCAGATGACGGCTCTGCCGATGAAGGTGCCTGTTTCCTATCAGGAGATCGCGCATTGTCTGGACAAATCGATCTCCAAGATTGAAGCTGCCGTTTTGAGTGCGTTGGAACAGACGCCTCCCGAATTGTATGCCGATATCGTGAAGAACGGTATCTATCTGGCCGGTGGCGGCGCTTTGCTGCGTGGTATCGATAAACGTTTGCGTGACAAGATGGGGATCGAATTCCATGTGGCGGACGATCCGCTGCATGCTGTTGCCAGAGGTACGGGGATTGCGTTGAAGAATATCGACAAGTTTAATTTCCTTATCCGGTAAATATAAGTTGAAAGTTGGGGGTTGAAAGTTGAGAATAAGCGGGTGGTACATTTGCTGAATATTCAACTTTCGACTTTCAACTTTCAATTTTCAACAGATTATGCGTAAACTTCTGGATTTTTTAGTCAGAAAGAGGCATTGGTTCTTATTCATTTTGCTTGAGATCATATCGTTGACGCTAGTGTATCGTAATAATGCGTATCAACGGAACATCATGTTCAGTTCGGCAAATGTGATAACCGGGCATATTGCTTCTGTCTCCGGCTTCGTGACTTCCTACCTGAACCTGCGTGACATAAACCGGGAGCTTCTGGAGCGGAACGGGCAACTTGAAATGGAGTTGCTCGAATTGCAGGACCAGTTGGAGATGATGCGGGCCGATACGGCTCTGTTTGCCGGTTTTGCATCCGACTCGACCGAACAGTTTCCGTATAGTTTTGTGACGGCGGATGTCGTGAACAACAGTGTTACGCATTTATCCAATTATATCACGGTGAACAAAGGCCGTAAGGATGGAGTGGAGCCGGACATGGGGGTCGTGTCCGAACGGGGTGTCGTGGGAATCGTGTCGACGGTTTCCGATTATTTTTCCGTTGTAATCCCGTTGTTGAACCCGAAGTTCAAACTGAGCTGCAAGGTGTTGGGGAGCAGTTATTTCGGGACGTTGAGCTGGAACGGGCGTAACGCGCGTTTTGCCAATCTGGACGAATTGCCGCGCCACGTGGAGTTCGAGAAAGGAGATACGATCGTGACGAGCGGTTATTCCGCCATTTTCCCGTCCGGGATTATAGTGGGCAAAGTTGTGAATTTCGAGAAACAGCATGATGATAACTTCTATTCGCTTGAAGTGGAACTGGCTACTGATTTCCAGGCCTTGAACAATGTGCGTATCATAAAGAACTACCGTCAGGCGGAGCAAAAAAATACAGAGCGGGAGGCGAAAAAGAATGATTAACAATATACTGCGGGGTTCCATCTATTTTGTGGTGTTGGTGTTGGTCCAGGTCTTGATCCTGAACAATATCCATTTCCTGCGTGTGGCCACGCCGTTCTTGTATCTTTATTTCATACTGAAAATGCCTGTGGGGAGTTCACGGACGAATGTGGTGTTTTTCTCTTTTCTGATCGGATTGGTGATCGATATCTTTTCAAATACGCCCGGAATGCATGCGTTTGCCTGTACGCTGGCCGGTTTTATCCGTCATCCGTTGATTCAGTTGTTGATGGGAAAAGACCTGCCGGAAGGAATTAATCCTTCCTACAAAACGTTCGGATATGGCGGTTTCTTCCGCTACACGCTGTTTTTTGTCGTGATTCATCATGTGGCGTTGTTTTTGATCGAGTCGTTGACTTTATTCGATCCGCTGTTCCTGGCGATTCGCGTCGCAGCGAGTGTGGTGACAACGACCTTGTTAATTTGTACAATAGAAGCATTCAATATAGAGTCCCAGAAAAGTGGAGATTAATACGAAGTATACTCTTGAGAACAGGCGTTACGTGATTGGCGGCGCCGTTGTTCTGCTGGTTCTCATCTTTATCATTCGTCTGTTCTTCCTGCAAGTGGTGGACAGCGATTATAAAGCGTGGGCTGACAGCAATGCGTTTCAGAAAAAGACACTGATCCCTTCCAGGGGTATCATTTATGACCGCAACGGGAAATTGCTGGTCTATAACCAGCCTTCTTATGAAGTCATGCTGATCATGCGTGAGATCCAACCGTTCGATACGCTCGACTTCTGCAATATCCTCGGTATTACAAAAGAACTGTTTGTAAAACGTATAGCCGAAATCAAGAACAGGCGGCTGAATCCCGGTTATTCTTCTTATGTCCCGCAGGTGTTTATGAATCACCTCTCCGCACAGGAATGCGGCGTCTTGCAGGAAAAGCTATATAAATTCCCCGGTTTTTATATCCAGAACCGTACGATCCGGGAATATGAATATCCCTATGGCGCCCATCTGTTGGGCAATATCGGGGAGGTCAACCGGGGGGATATCGAAAAAGATCCCTACTATGTGCAGGGAGATAATGCCGGACGTTCGGGCGTGGAATTGTCTTACGAAGAGGCTCTACGCGGTGTGAAAGGTGTGGAGATCCTGCTGCGGGATGCGCATGGACGTATAAAAGGGCGATATGAAGAAGGCCGTCACGATGTGGCTCCCGTGTCCGGCAAGAACCTGACGCTTTCGATCGATATGGATTTGCAGGCTTTGGGTGAGAAGCTGATGCAGAACAAGAGGGGCAGCATTGTCATGATCGAGCCGGAAACCGGGGAGGTCCTGTGCATGGTTTCTTCGCCTTCTTACGATCCGAACTTGTTGGTCGGCCGCCAGCGGGGGAAGAACCATATCATGCTGTCGAAAAATTCGGATAAGCCTTTGCTGGACCGTGCCATCATGGGCCGTTATCCGCCGGGATCGACATTCAAGCCGACACAGGCGTTGACTTTCCTCCAGGAGGGGGTGATTACGACAGAGACCCTGTACACCTGTGCACATGGATATACAGGGGCCCGGAACGGCAAACCGGCCTGCCACGGCCATCCTTCTCCTCTGAATGTGACCTATGCGCTGGCTACTTCCTGCAACTCCTTTTTTTGTTGGGGGTTGCGTGATATGATCGATAGCCGCCGGCGTTATCCGAGCGTGGGAGAGGCGTTTGAGGTCTGGAAAAACTACTTGGTATCTATGGGATACGGTTATAAGCTGGGCATTGACTTGCCTGGGGAAAATAGAGGTTTTTTGCCGAACAGCGAGTATTATGACAAATATCATGGTAAACGTTGGAGTTCCAGTACTGTCATCTCCATTGCGATCGGGCAGGGTGAAGTGTTGGCTACGCCATTGCAGATTTGTAATCTGGCGGCAACCATCGCTAACCGGGGGTATTTTATTACTCCTCATGTCGTGAAGGAGGTGCAGGACACCCCGTTGGATTCCCTTTACACGGATAAACGGTACACGATGGTGGAACGCAAAAATTATGAAATCGTAGCCGAAGGTATGCGGAATGCCGTTATAGGCGGGACTTGCCGGGGAGCGGCTATAACGGATATCGAAGTCTGCGGCAAGACCGGTACGGCCGAGAATCCGCATGGGAAAGACCACTCGGCCTTTATCGGTTTTGCTCCTTATCGGAATCCGAAGGTCGCCATCTGCGTGTATGTGGAGAATGGCGGTTTCGGTGCGACCTATGGCGTGCCGATCGGCAAGCTGATGATGGAGAAGTATCTGAAAGGCGAGATCTCGGAAGAAAACAAGTTGCTGGAAGAGACGATGTCGAATGCGGTTGTATCGCCAAACGTTTTATCTTTACCGAATCGTGAGTTATAGGAAGACAGAAATATGGAAGACGGTTGACTGGTTGACGATCATCCTTTATGTGGTGTTGATCGTAGCCGGGTGGTTCAGCATCTGCGGGGCCAGTTATGAATTCGATAACGTGGGGTTGTTCGATCCGTCGGGTCGTCCCGGTTCGCAGTTGATATGGATGGGGCTGTCGGTTGGGTTGATCTTTGTGATCCTGATGCTGGAGAGTGAGTTTTTTGATGTTTTCGCTTATCTGATATATGCCGGTGTCATCGTGTTGCTGATAGCTACGATCTTTCTGGCGCCGAATATAAAAGGTTCCCATTCGTGGCTCGTTTTGGGGCCTGTCAGGTTGCAGCCGGCGGAGTTTGCCAAGTTTGCGACGGCGCTTGCTGTCGCGAAGCTGATGAATACGTATGGTTTCAAGTTGACTGTTCCTAAAAACTTCATACTCGTCTTGTCACTGATATTCCTGCCGATGGTTTGCATCCTGTTGCAGCAGGAGACTGGTTCGGCGCTGGTTTACCTGGCTTTCTTCCTGATGTTATACCGGGAGGGGATGTCGGGCTATATTCTTTTGTCGGGAGTCTGTGCGGTCGTCTTTTTTGTCACCAGCATGAAGTTCTCGGATGTAACGGTGGGGGCTACGGCGGTGGGAGAGTTGCTGGTCTCTTCTTTGATCCTGTTGATCACGGTTATCCTGATACAGATTGAAAGGAAAGACACTCGTGCGATACAGGTGATATTGGGCGCTACGGGAGTTGCCTGTTTAGGAGGGTATGCCGCTTCTTTCTTTATGCCGGTCGATTATTCCTTGATATCGATCGGACTGGTCTTGCTGGCTGCCTGCTATCTGATTTTCCTTTCTGTCCGCAACTGGGTGTGGCATTATGTGCTGATCGCTGTCTTTGCATTGGGATCGCTGGCTTTTATGTATTCGGTGGATTATGTGTTTACCGATATCCTGGAACCGCATCAGCAGATACGTATCAAGGTGTCATTGGGATTGGAAGACGATCCGAGCGGTGCCGGCTATAATGTGAACCAGTCGAAGATCGCGATCGGTTCGGGTGGGTTTACCGGAAAAGGCTTTCTGAACGGTACGCAGACTAAGTTGAAGTATGTACCAGAGCAGGATACCGACTTTATCTTTTGTACGGTAGGTGAAGAACAGGGGTTCATCGGGGCCTCGGCTGTCTTGTTGTTGTTCGGATTCCTGATCCTGCGCCTGATCGTGCTGGCGGAGCGGCAAAGCTCCACTTTCAACCGGGTGTACGGCTATAGTGTCGCTTCTATCTTTTTCTTCCATTTGGCCATTAATATCGGGATGGTGACGGGGCTTACGCCTGTGATCGGCATTCCGCTGCCTTTCTTTAGCTACGGCGGTTCCTCCCTTTGGGGGTTCACGATCCTGCTCTTTATCTTCCTTCGCCTGGATGCTTCCAGGAGGGAACGGTAGGACTGGGCTGCTCACTTGGCCGGGCGAACCGAGAAACCGATTTCCTGTATTCCTTTCAAAGCATCGTCGCGCATCCCCTGGCGGAAACTGAACGTATATTGTCCGGCATGCGGAAACTTATATTGCGAATGAATGGGAAAACTGCTTTGGTATAAGGAAATGCCATGTCCGTGCCATTTGCCGAATTCGTCGGCAAGTATGCATTCGATGGTGTCCCGGCGGAGCGGGCCGATCGGCTGCTCTTCACTGCAGAAAAGCCATAAGTTCTGATAGGGGTACAAGTTATTGTTCCTTACTTCCAGTGTCAGGTCGTAAGGAACAGATATATCTTTCACCTCGAAGGTGAAATAGTATTCCTTGTCCTTTTCCCACGTGATATTGTTGATCGCCTGGTATTGGTCGTACAAGGCTGGGTTTTCGCAGGAAAAGAACAGAGAACAAGTCAGTGCGGCAATGACTCCTTTAAGCTTCCGGCTTTGTGTCCGGCTTGCTTTCCGGTTTGGCAGCAGGCTTAGCTTGTTGCTGAGGTTTGTCATTATTCGGTTGCTTATCGTTATTTACTCGGTTCGGACGCGGTCTGTTACGGTTGTTTTCGCGGTTCTCCCGTTCGCGGTTGTTTTCCCGGTTGTTGTTCTCCCGGTTTCCGCTGTTACGGTTGCGGTTTCCGTTTCTGTTCCCGTTTCCTTTGCCGTTTTTATTTTCGTTGCCGTTGTTGCCGTTCGCTTTTTCTCCGTTGGAAGGTTTGCTGTTCCCTTCGTTGCCGGTGTTGGCGGCGGCTTCTTTCGGCAGGTTTTCCTTGTTGCCGTTTCCGCTGCGTTTCTTTTTCTTCTTTTTCAGGGAAGCATCGAAACGGGTAACGCTGTCCTGGCCCAAGATATCCTGCGCATCGCGTTTGGGCGGTTGCGGTTTGGTATCGGCTTCGAGCGTGACGGGCTTCATACCTTTCTTGTTCATGTTGATCACATCGAAGGCGCGGTTGGCTGAGATTGTAATCAGGTTGGCCGCGAACGATTTATCGGTAGAGTAGGTGATTTCCCGTTTGAAGATATCCGTTTTAAAGTGATAATAGGTATTGTCCTTTGTTTCCAGCACCACTTCACGGGACGGTAAGCGTTTTTGCGCTTCCACATAGGCGTCCACTTCATAGTTGATGCAACATTTCAGCTTGGCGCATTGGCCGGCCAACTTCTGGGGATTCATGGATATATCCTGATAACGGGCGGCTCCGGTGGCTACCGATACGAAACTCGTCATCCAGCTTGAACAGCACAATTCTCGTCCGCAAGGACCGATACCTCCGATGCGTCCGGCTTCCTGGCGGGCACCGATCTGCTTCATTTCGATGCGGACACGGAAGGCTTCGGCGAGTACCTTGATCAACTGGCGGAAGTCGACACGCTCGTCGGCAATGTAATAAAAGATCGCCTTATTGCCGTCACCCTGGTATTCCACATCCCCGATCTTCATATTCAGTCCCAAGTCGGCAGCGATCTGGCGCGAACGGATCATTGTGGCGTGTTCCTTGGCCTTCGCCTCTTCATATTTCTCGATATCGGTCGGTTTGGCTTTACGATACACCTTTTTGGGTTCATTGCCTTCGCCGGTACGGACATTGTTCTTTTTCATCTGGAGAAGGACGAGCTTGCCGGTCAGTGTCACGGTCCCGATATCATGTCCGGGGCTGGCTTCCACTGCGACTAAATCTCCTTTTTCCAGAGGTATCTTGGAACTGTTGAGGTAATACCCTTTGCGGGTATTTTTAAACTGCACTTCCACGTAATCGGTAGCGTTTGCCGCATCGGGCACGTCGCAAAGCCAGTCGTAGGTGTTCAGTTTATTATTTTGTATCTTGCTGCATCCTTTTTTACCCATGCAGCAACTTCCTGTATTTAATTTAAAATCCATTTGTCTGGTATATATAATGTATTTATAGTGCGTACAATTACGCAAAAATAGTCAAAATATTTGGTTCGTAGCAAATGAAGAATGAATTATAAAGAGAAAGGGCAAAACAGAATGCTCCGCTTTGCCCTTTTCGATATCGTTGTCCGTGCTGATTTACTTAACCAGACCGTGACTTTTAAATACTTTGTGGATTGCTTCCAATGCGTAGTCAAGCTGTTCGATCGTGTGAGTCGCCATCAGTGAGAAGCGGATCAGCGTATCTTCAGGCGCAACAGCCGGAGAGACTACCGGGTTTACGAAAATACCGGCTTCGAACAATTCTTTTACAATCAGGAATGTCAGATCATTGTTGCGGATAAACAACGGAATGATCGGGGTTGAGGTATGGCCGATTTCGCACCCCATGTTACGGAATCCGTCCAATGCATAGTGAGTCAGTTTCCACAAGTGCTCGATGCGTTCCGGTTCGCTCAGCATGATATCGAGTGCTGCACCGGCGGCTGCTGTAGCGGCTGGAGTATTACTTGCACTGAATATGTAAGAGCGGGAGTTATGGCGGAGGTAGTTGATCGTCTCCTTGTCAGAAGCGATAAAACCGCCGATAGAAGCAAGCGACTTACTGAATGTGCCCATGATCAGGTCTACATCGTCGGTTACGCCGAAATGGTTGCAGGTTCCGCGACCGTGATCGCCCAGAACACCCAGGCCGTGTGCTTCATCTACCATTACGCTTGCATTATACTTCTTGGCTAACGCAACGATTTCCGGTAATTTGGCAATGTCGCCTTCCATACTGAACACACCGTCGATAACGATCAGCTTCACCTTGTCGGGTTCGCATTTCTGGAGTTGCTTTTCTAAGGACTCCATATCGTTATGCTTGTATTTCAGTTTGGTAGAGAAGGAAAGACGGTGTCCTTCGATGATGGATGCATGGTCCAGCTCGTCCCAGATGATATAGTCTTCACGTCCTGTCAGGCAGGAAACGACACCCAAGTTCACCTGAAATCCCGTAGAATAAACGATGGCATCTTCTTTTCCGACAAATTCGGCCAGACGTTTTTCCAACTGAATGTGCAAATCCAGCGTTCCGTTCAGGAAACGCGAACCGGCACAACCCGTACCATATTTCTTAATGGCATCAATAGCCGCCTCTTTTACTTTCGGATGGTTTGTCAGGCCCAAATAGGCGTTAGAACCAAACATCAGGACTTTTTTACCGCTGATCATTACTTCCGTATCCTGATCACTTTCAATCATTCTGAAGTATGGATAAATTCCTGCGGCCATAGCCCGCTGAGGTGCATCGTACTTTGATAGTTTCTCTTGTAAAAGTTTCATATTATAATTAACAGAGAATGATTTTCTCGCTACGTTGTTATTCTAAAAGAACCCAGGTCTGCTTACTACATAATATCTATGTTTCGGCAAATCCAGCCGCAAAAGTAGTAAAAAAATAACTTATAGTAGCCGAAATGCTTTAAAAGTTTTACAAAAGCATTATTTTTGTCCTCTCAAAGTAAGTAGCAGTGAGAATGGAGGGACAAACAATCAATATACAGGCCATTATAAATCCGATTTCGGGTGTCGGTTCGAAAAGAAAGATTCCGAAAATGATTGAAACCGCTTTTGCGGGCGAAAATTGTTGTGTTGAAATTTCTTTTACGGAATATCCCGGACATGCCAGCGAACTGACGCGGCAAGCCCTCGATAAAGGAGCCAATTGTGTGATTGCCGTCGGGGGAGACGGGACTGTGAACGAGATTGCCCGTGCCATGCTCCGTTCGGATGCCGTGCTGGGGATTATCCCGAAAGGTTCCGGCAACGGCCTGGCGCGTGAATTGCATATTCCGATGGATGTACGCCGGGCGATCGACCTGATCGTAAAGGGGCACGTCTCGACAATCGATTGTTGCAAGGCGAACGGACGTATCTTTTTCTGTACCTGCGGAGTCGGTTTCGATGCGGCGGTCAGCCAGAAGTTTGCCGGTGAGAAACGTCGCGGGTCGCTTACTTATATAAAAAACACGGTGGAGGAATATCTGAGCTATCAACCCGAACCTTATGAACTCTTGATCGACAACCAGACGGTCAAGGAGAAGGCGTTTTTGGTGGCCTGCGGGAATGCTTCGCAGTATGGTAACAATGCGTTTATCGCTCCCCATGCCAATATCCAGGATGGTAAAATGGATATTACGATCCTTTCCCCTTTCGGTCCGCTGGACATAGCACCGTTGGCTATCCAGCTATTCACGAAGCAGATCGACCGTAACAGCAAGATCAAGACATTCAAAGGGAAAGAGGTGACGATCATCCGCCAGAAACCGGGAGTCATGCACCTGGACGGCGAGCCGGTCATGGCGGACAGCCGGATCGAAATCTCCGTTCTTCCTAAATCATTGAACGTATTGACGCCGGAAACAGTTTCTTTTACGGAAGAGGTGCAGAACCTGTTTGGTGAAGTAACTCGTTTCTTCGATAAGAAACTCCCTTACATCTTTAGATAAAAATCTTTGGTCAGGTTGACATATTCGTCGGTGTACTGATGTCTTGCAATCTCGATGGCCAACCGGTCGGAACGAACGGGAGATGCGGGTGGTTCTGCCGTCAGCTCGGCCAACAGCCGTTTCGGTTCGGCACCGGGCACGGGTATGACGGAAGTTTCTTTCGAAAGGAACAGGTTTTGTGTCCGGATGCAATCCGCAAGACGTTCTTTCTGGTCGTAGGGCAGGATGAGGGCGATGCGTCCCTGCGGGGCAAGCAGCCTGCGGCTGTCCTGCAACAAATCTTCCAATGTCAGCGTATCGGTGTGCCGAGCCGTGTTCCGTTTCCGGTCGGGACATTTCAATGAATCGGTGAAATAAGGAGGATTGGATACAATCAGGTCATATAAGTTCGTGCCGGCTTGTGCGAAATCGGACAGGGCGGAATGCCGGATCTTTATCCGTCCGGCAAAAGGGGAGGATTCTGCATTTTCCTGTGCCTGGAGACAGGCATCGGCATCTATGTCGATAGCGTCGATAGCCGCCTTGCTGCGTTGAGCCAGCATCAGGGCGATCAGTCCGGTCCCTGTCCCGATGTCCAGTATGCGGTTGCACGATTCCGTTCCGGCCCATGCACCGAGCAGAACACCGTCGGTTCCTACTTTCATTGCACATTTATCATGACGTATGGTAAATTGTTTGAATTGGAAAAAAGGATTTGACATAGTAATTGACAATTGTTTTGTGCAAAAGTAATCGGAATTGAGTTAAAAATAGTAACTTTGGCACGTTTATTGTGTAAAATAGAATTGCGGGCGATAAAGGAATATTCCGCAACTATGATAAAGAATATATGAAGAAAGATAAAGTAACGATGTTTGCCGAGGAGTCGTACAACGACCTGGATGATAATATTGGTATCGTAATGCCTATCCTCACAGATTGTGATGTTGATGAAGACTTTACTGAGGGAATGGAGAAGGTGGGAGAGGAATTGCCCATTCTTCCGCTTCGGAACATGGTGTTGTTTCCGGGTGTAGCCATGCCGGTCATGATAGGGCGTCCTAAATCCATGCGCCTGATCAAGGAGGCCGCCCATAAGAAAAGTTTGATCGGAGTGGTTTGCCAGAAGGATATGAATACGGAAGATCCGAAGATGGAAGATCTGTACACGACGGGAGTTGTGGCCGATATTGTCCGCGTGCTTGAAATGCCGGACGGAACGACGACCGTGATCCTGCAAGGCAAGAAACGTTTCCAACTGGAAGAACTCTCAGCTTATGATCCTTACCTGAACGGAAAGATCAAATTGCTCGAAGATGTCATGCCGGACAAGTCCGACCGTGAGTTCGAAGCACTTGTCTCGACTATCAAGGATTTGACGATCAAGATGCTCGGAGCTGCTTCCGAACCGCCCCGCGACTTGATATTTTCAATAAGGAATAATAAAAATATCCTTTACCTGATCAATTTCTCTTGTTGCAATGTCCCCAACGGATCGTCTGAAAAACAGGATTTGTTGCTGATCGGTAACCTGAAAGATCGCGCGTACCGTCTTTTGTTCATCCTGAACCGTGAGTATCAGTTGGTGGAACTGAAAACGTCCATCCAGATGAAGACGCACGAGGATATTAACCAGCAGCAGAAGGAATACTTCCTCCAGCAGCAGATCAAGACGATCCAGGAAGAATTGGGGGGCAATATCAATGAGTTGGAGATAAAGGAACTGCGCGAGAAGGCTGCCAAGAAAAAATGGTCGCCGGCTGTGGCCGAAACGTTTGAGAAGGAGGTGCGCAAGTTGGAACGCCTGCATCCGCAATCTCCGGATTTCTCCATCCAGACGCAATATGTGCAGACGATCATCAATCTGCCTTGGAACGAATACAGCAAGGATAATTTTAATCTTGCCCATGTCCAGAAGGTCCTGGATCGCGATCACTACGGACTGGAGAAGGTGAAAGAGCGTATCATCGAACATTTGGCGGTGTTGAAACTGAAAGGGGACATGAAGTCGCCCATCGTCTGCCTGTACGGACCTCCGGGGGTCGGTAAGACTTCGCTGGGTAAATCGGTGGCAGAAGCCTTGCACCGCAAGTATGTCCGGGTTTCGTTGGGTGGCCTGCATGACGAGGCGGAGATACGCGGCCATCGCCGTACCTACATCGGTGCGATGTCCGGACGTATCATCCAGAACCTCCAGAAGGCCGGAACTTCAAACCCTGTGTTTATCCTTGACGAGATCGACAAGGTGACGAATGATTTCAAGGGCGATCCCGCTTCCGCCTTGCTTGAGGTGTTGGACCCGGAGCAGAACAATGCCTTCCATGATAATTATCTGGATATAGATTATGACTTGAGCAAGGTTATGTTTATCGCTACCGCCAATAACCTGAACACGATTTCCCAACCGTTGCTGGATCGTATGGAATTGATCGAGGTGAGCGGTTATATCATGGAAGAGAAGGTGGAAATCGCTGCCCGTCATTTGGTCCCGAAACAGTTGGAGATTCACGGCCTGTCGAAAGGAAAAGTGAAGTTTCCGAAAAAGACGTTACAGGCGATCATCGAATCTTACACCCGTGAGAGCGGTGTCCGTGAGCTGGATAAGAAGATTGCCAAGATTATGCGTAAGCTGGCCCGCAAGCTGGCTTCCGATGAGGTGCTTCCTGCGCAGATACGCCCCGAAGACCTGCACGATTACCTGGGAGCTGTCGAATATACCCGTGATAAATATCAGGGAAATGACTATGCGGGTGTCGTGACCGGGCTTGCCTGGACGGCTGTCGGCGGTGAGATCCTGTTTGTGGAATCCAGTCTGAGCAAAGGAAAAGGTTCGAAGCTCACTTTGACAGGTAACTTAGGTGACGTGATGAAAGAATCTGCCATGTTGGCACTCGAATACATTCATTCACATGCCGGACTGTTCGGTATCGACGAAGAGATGTTTGAAAACTGGAATGTCCATGTCCATGTGCCTGAGGGAGCGATTCCGAAAGACGGTCCGAGTGCCGGTATCACGATGGTCACTTCATTGGTGTCTGCCTTTACGCAGCGCAAGGTGCGCAGCAACCTGGCCATGACCGGCGAGATCACGCTGCGCGGCAAAGTCCTTCCGGTGGGTGGCATCAAGGAAAAGATATTGGCGGCCAAACGTGCCGGAATCAAGGAACTGATCCTTTGTCAGGAGAATAGGAAAGATATCGAAGAGATCAAGCCCGACTATCTGAAAGGACTGACTTTCCACTATGTGGATGATATCCGTCAGGTGGTCGATCTGGCCTTGTTGAAGGAAAAGGTGGCTAATCCGTTGTTCTAAAGATTATATTTTGTACAATAACCCCTTTTCTGGCTGTTTTTCTATTTCATCCGAAATCTTGGCCTGTTTTGGATTGACTCTTTTTAAGGTTTCAGCAGCCTTTTTTGACAACAGGAGAAATGAGGTGCTGAGGTCGTTTGGAAAAGCAGGCAATTGGGTTGCCGGAAGCGGGAAACGCGTGCAAAGTGATAAACCTTAACTCCCGGAGAATCGAATATTTTCAGACAAATCGGGTGGCGTTCCAAATATTCCATCGGTATTTTAGGGGCTTGCTGCCGTGAGGTGCGCGGTTTTTTACAAAGACAAGGGACTTCATCATCATGAGGTCCCTTGTCTTTGTATATGACGACCGTTCTCATGGCGATGAAGTCCCTTATAAATGAAATGACGACCGTCTTCGTGGCGAAGAAGTGCCGGAAAATAGGTGAAAATCCCTTTTTGACGTCGAAAAAGCGAATTAACCTCTGTTTGGTCTCAGATCTCTTTTGAGCCTGAAAAATGCGTTTTCTACAATAAGTACCCTTACGCGCCAGCTGGTAGGGATCTATTACGCTTCTTCTTTTGTTTCTTCTGCCGGAGCCTCTTCCGCTACCGGTTCTTCGGGAGTGAAGTCTGTGATGCCGGCGCCGATCAGGATGTTATACCAGGAGATCAATTTCTTGATGTCGCTCGGATATACGCGTTCGCGATCGAAATTAGGCAGGATCTCTGCGAAATAAGCACGCAGTTCGTCCGGTTTGGCGGAAGTGGAAACAGATGCTTGCTGTCCGTTTTCTTTATTTTTGACGCTGGTCAGAACTTCGTGTAAGGGAACTTCTGCTTCATCTGTGTAGATAGCGATATCACCCAGAGAGATTACTTTATCTTTTGCGTATGCAGGAACTCTTTTCTGATCTGCTAACGACTCAACAATCAGCATGTTTTTCCCGTGGGAAACCAATTTAAACAATCCCGGTTTGCCCGAGATAGACAAAATCGTCTTCAACATAATACTTTGTTTTTCTAATAGTGTTTAACTTTTGTGTTGCAAATGTAGTATAACTGCCGGAAATTTCCGGCAGTTTTGAACATATTTTCTTGTTTCTAATGATTATTCACTAAGCGTAAAAGTTCCTTCCAACCGGACATCTTCGTTCTTATGTTTGCTATAAAATTGAAAGTCAATGTTTTCATATCCTTAGCCAGGCAAGGAAAGCGGTTATTTGCGGAAGTAAAGCCTGTTCTCCGCCATTGAAGATCACGTAGTCCGATTTCTCTTTCTTCACTTCGTCCGGCAACTGGCTTTCGATGCGACGCATGATCTCTTCGCGCGGAACGGCATCGCGTTCGAGTGCCCGCGCGATACGTACTTCCATCGGGGCATAGACCATCAGCGTCGTATCGACAATCCGGTTAAAGCCCGATTCGAAAAGGATGGCTGATTCGATGGCGCATGCCGGAGCATCCTGCCTGTCCGACCAGGCAAGAAAATGGCGGTTCACTTCGGGGTGAATGATGGCATTTACCTGCTCAAGCCGTTTCGGATTACCGAAAATATGGGAGGCGAGACGTTTTTTATCCAAACCGTCGGCCGTATAAAGTTCCTCGCCGAACAAGGCCATCAGTTTTTCCCGGATAACGGGCGACGTGGTTGTCAGAAGTTTGCTTTCCGTATCGGCGATATACACGGGAATGCCCGACAACTCCAGCAGAGCGGCTACCACTGATTTGCCGCTTCCGATTCCTCCGGTGATTCCTATCTTAATCATTTGATTTTGTTTGTTCCAATATAAATTCGATCCGGTCGGGTGAAATTGTCGCGACATCCACCCAATTTGGTTTCTTGTCCAGTTGCAAAGGCAATGTCCCCGAAGCGTTTTGCTCCAGGTCGGCAAAAGAGATCCGTATCTCGAAATCATCCGCCGAGACGTCCTTGAAGCGTGAAAGGGGGACGCTGCAACTCACCTTTACGACAGACGGGAATGTGCGCAAGGTGTAATGGCGGGGGAGGTTGGTACAGATAACCGGTATTTCCAGCGTCTTTTCCGTATATTCTTCTATCGGGATCGTAACGGTCACACTTGTCGGTTCGAGAGTAGCTCCGTCTATCTTTTCCAGTTGGACGGTACGCGTGACGCTCTTGTTTCCTTTCTTGATCTCGGTATAGACCGTTTTTATCTCTTTCAAGGTATCCAGTACGACATCGCTGGCGTAAACGCTGATGTTACGGGGAGTAATGGATATGTCGCCTGAGACTTTGAAACCGGCATTCGTCCGGACGGTTCCCTCGAACACGGCCGGAATTTCTTTCTTGATACGTTTGCTGTAAGCCGCATCAATAAGCTGGGGTTCGAAGCTGAGCAGGGAAGTAGTCGCAATCAGCTGTTTCTTTATATCGCTTTCGATATCTTTCCGGCTGATGACCAGTTTACCGGCTTTTTCCGGCTGTGTCTTCATGTTGGCCTCAATCGGGGCAAACGAACGGCCGAAAGAGTAGTTCAGTAACACGCTCCCTTTGTCTTTCACTTTGACCGTAATGGCTTCGGGCGGCGTTTCCGTGAAAGATATATCCGGCGGTACATTCTTGTATTTGACCGGAATCTTGATATCTATTTCATATTCCTGTTGCAGGCTTTGGAGAAGCCAGAAGCCGAAAGCCAACAGGATAAAACAGAAAAAGATCAAGGCTTCTTTCCACTGTTGACGGCGAAGAAAAGCCTTAATCTCTATCCGGACAGACTTGAATGTTTGTTTGGTTTGTCCAAGTCGTGACATATGTTCCGTTGTTTATTTTTGCTGCGCGTCCTCTGCAGATGCAAACACGGATGTTTTGTCTACACGGATGCGTACGCCATCAGAAATTTCAATCAACATATATGTGTCACCGATTTCTTTGATCTTTCCGTAGATACCTCCGGCAGTGATCACTTTGTCTCCCGCTTTCAAGGCTTCACGGGCTTTCTGAATTTCTTTTTGTTTCTTTTGTTGCGGACGGATCATAAAGAAATAGAAGATCGCAACAATGACAACCATCATCAAAATACCAGACCATTGCTGGCTTCCGCCTGCGGCCTGAAGTAAAATAGTAAGTAAGCTCATATAACTATAAACATTAATAAGTTAATATCAATTCGATACTGACACAAATGTAAGGATAATAATTAATCTTTGAGCAATAACTTTTCTTTTTTTAACTCGCTGACTACTGAATCTAAAATACCGTTGATGAACGTTCCGCTTTTCGGAGTACTGTAGTACTTAGCCGTGTCGATATATTCGTTCAGCGTCACGTTGATGGGAATTGTCGGGAACGTCATGATTTCAGCCAGCGCAACCTGCATGATAATGAGGTCCATATTGGCTATGCGTTCGGTCTCCCAGTTCTTCATGTGCTTGTTGATACGTTCACGGAATTCGCTTCCTTTCATCAAGGATTGGCGGAATAGTTTGATGGCGAAAGACTGGTCTTCGAGATCTTTAAACATCGGCAACAATTTTTGTTTGCTTCCGGCTGCTTCTTCGAATTGTTTGATCGTTTTCAGCGTAAATGTTTCGATGATGGAGATGTCGTCGTTCCAGTAAATGCTTTTGTCTTGCAGGTAGTCGTCGATCGCTTCGTTGCCGCATATCAGTTTTTTGAATACGGTGCGCCAGAATTCCTTGTCCGTTTCGTATGAATCGTTTTCGTTCTTCAGATATTCGGCGTACTGTTCGGACGATAAGATCAGGTCGAGTACCATCTTGATGAAATCTTCATCGTTATCCCATGAAAGGCCTTGCTCGGTTACATACTTCCGAAGCGCTTCGTTCTCGGCTATTTGTGCAGCAAAACGGTTGTTTATCAGGCGAGTGTTTGGATTCAATTCGGCTTCTGTTGGCATATACTTGTTCTTACGGGCATCCAGGATGCGTCTTTGCAAGTTTGTGACGTCGACAATTAGGAGAAGAAAATAATGATATAAGTCATAAGACTTTCTAAGACTGAAAAGCAATTCGTTTTCCGCTACTTTGAGGTCGTTGTTGCCGTTTTGATAGTAAGAATATACTATCTGTAAAACTTTAATGCGGATTAAAATTCTGTTGATCATCGTTTGAAGGAACTACTTGTTATAAATTTGGCTGCAAAGTTAGTCATTCTTTTGATAAAAGTTCGCCGCTTCGCTTAATTTTATGTGCGTTATTTATTATTTCATAATATTCCGATTCTTTATATGCATTTTCATGCGTTAAAATAGTTGTTGTTTAAAAAAAAATGCACATATTTGAAGCAAGTTATGATAAAAGGGTGGGTGTTTAACGAATGTTTGCTATAATGGAAGACTCGGTGAAGAAAATGCAGGTTGAAGGTGGTGACAAAGAGATTTTATACTCTAAAACCATTAAAGCAGGAAAAAGAATTTATTATCTGGATGTAAAGAAGAATCTGAAGGACGATTTGTTTCTGGCTGTGACGGAAAGTAAAAAGGTGCAGCCGAAGAATGGTACGCAGGTCTCTTTTGAAAAACATAAGATTTTCCTGTACAAAGAGGACTTTGACAAGTTCATGGATGGAATGAATGATGTAATCAGTTACATTAAGCAATGTAGAGCCGGTGAAAGGCCGGCGGAGACGGCGTCGGATGAAGATCGGCAGGAAGACGACTCGGATGAGATCAAACTGAATATCGAATTTTGACGGAGCCGGCGCAAAGAATGAGGAAATAATAAGGGGCTGTTCCGAAAGGAAACAGCCCCTTATCTTTATAGGTCCTGTTGAAGGAAACCTATCGATGTTGCGGTTTATTCTGCCGGATGAATTGCTTCAGTAGGACAAGCATCTGCGCAAGTTCCACAATCTGTACACATTTCAGGGTCGATGCTGTATTTGTCGCCTTCTGAAATTGCTCCTACCGGACATTCGTCAATACAAGTACCGCAAGCGATACAATCGTCACTAATTACGTAAGCCATTTTTTTAAACGTTTAAATTGATAACTATTAGTTCGTGCAAAAATAGAGCTTTCTTTGAATTAAAAAAAGAACTCCTCCTTTTTTTTACAAATAAATGCTCTTTTGCAATAAGTCGGGCTCTTTCCCGTTATAAATTCAAAATTACGAAAAGAATTGAGACGTCTACTATTTATCATATGTGTGTTCTTTCTGTCTTTAACTGCTGTAATGGCGCAGAAAGAAAAGGTGAAGAATCAGCCCTATGCGGATTTGAAATGGTTCCATCTGGGGTTTCATGTAGGTTTGCATGCGCAGGATTTGATATTGACTAATACCGGTGTGGCGACAAACGGTGAAACCTGGTATGCCGAGATTCCGAGCTATTCGCCGGGTTTTAGTGTCGGGGTTATCGGGGATATGTACCTGAATCCATATTTCAACCTGCGTTTTACGCCGACGATCCACTTCGGTGACAAGAAATTTGTGTTCCGTCGTCCTGAAATGGAAGGGATGGAGGGAACGGATGAAAATCCGGTGGTAAGCATGTATTCCACTTCCGTCCGTTCCAACTACCTGACGTTTCCGCTCGATGTGAAGTATAGCGCTTTTCGCGTGAATAACTATCGTCCTTATCTGATCGGAGGTATTTACGGCGCTTTCGACTTGGGGCGTAAAAAAGGAAATCCGATCCTGTTGAAAGGAACGGATTTCGGTGTCGAGTTCGGTATCGGATGTGATATTTATCTTCCGTTTTTCAAATTATGTCCGGAACTTAAGTTCAGTTTCGGTCTGGTAGACCTGCTGGAGAAAGACCGGGGTGACCTGACAGACCAGGATTTGATCAAATATCCGAGCTCCCTGTCCAAAGCGACTTCCCGGATGGTGACGCTCACCTTTAATTTCGAATGAAGAGTTCGATATAGATGTAGCTGGCCGGAACAGCCAGCATAACGCTGTCGAAGCGGTCCAGCATTCCTCCGTGGCCCGGCAATACATTGCCGGAGTCTTTTACTCCGAGCGTACGTTTCAGCAGGGATTCGATCAAGTCTCCCCAAGTCCCGAACAGGATGACTGTTGCTGCCAGCCCCAACCAATTAAGCCGGCTTATTTCTGGGGCGTACCAGGCGAATGCCTGCGAGGAAGCCAAAACGAGGATCAATCCGCCAAAAAAACCTTCCCATGATTTCTTGGGAGAAATCCGTTCAAATAATTTCCTTTTTCCGATCAGGGAGCCGACCAGATAGGCTCCGGTATCGTCCAACCAGACAAAAATAAAGATCGCCATGATGAAGAGCGGCGTGTAGCTCATGACACCGGGTGTTCCCGGCTCTGCACCGATGAAGTTCAGCATGGAGAAGGAGCCGGCACAATAAACCTGGGCAAAGAGCGTAAATGCCCAGTTGTTGATCGGGTTCGGAGCCTTATAGTAGAGTTCGGCTATCATTGTCAACATGATAAATAGCAGATAGGGGAGGAAGATCTTTCCGTCCGTCAACCCGTTTGCATAAACGAAGGTGGCGATAAACAGATATACTCCTCCGAGCACATTCACGGCCCGTTGCAGATTCGCATTTTCATAATGCTTGACCAGACCACCGAATTCCCAAAGGGTCAATCCCGTTATGATACAAAAAAGAATGAGGAAAAAAATCGGATGGATACAAATGGCACTGACCAGTACCACGACGAATATAATGCCGGTTAACGCCCGTATAATCAAATTTTTCAAGATGATAGTGTTTTTTTATTGATTTATTCAGGTACAAATATACGTAAAAAATAAATTCCATGCCCATCTGTTTCAAAATTCGTGGGCATGGAATTATTATTTGTTCGCGTCATGTTACTGCTTGTCGGCTTCGGCAACATTCGCTTCTTCGGCTTTTTTACCGTTTGCTTTTTCTTGCAATTCCAGGATCTCTTCCGAGCGGGAAACCCAAGCACGCTTACCGAAGATATGTTCGACATCTTCCGTATAGATTACTTCCCGTTCCAGCAATACCTGGGCCAGCATGTTGTGGCCCGACGCGTATTCTTTCAGGATGCTTTTGGCCCGTTCGTATTGTTCGTTGATAATGGCCTGTACTTCCTGGTCGATCATCCGGGCTGTTTCTTCGCTGTACGGTTTGGTGAAGCCCCAGTCCTGTCCGCTTGAATCGTAGTAGTTCAAGTTCGGCAGACGGTCGCTCATACCGAAATAGACGACCATCGCGTAAGCCTGTTTGGTCACCCGTTCGAGGTCATTGGATGCTCCGGTAGAGATTTTTCCCAAGAAAAGTTCTTCGGCAGCACGGCCGCCGAGGGTAGCGCACATTTCGTCCAGCAATTGTTCGCGGGTGGTAATCTGACGTTCTTCCGGCAGATACCAGGCGGCGCCTAATGCCTTGCCTCGCGGAACGATCGTGACTTTAACCAACGGATTGGCATGTTCCAGCAGCCAGCTCAAGGTGGCATGGCCCGCCTCATGGTTGGCTATGCATTGGCGCTCATCCGCAGTCGTTATTTTAGTGCGTTTCTCCAGACCTCCGACGATACGGTCGACCGCATTCATGAAGTCTTCTTTCTGGACAAACTTTTTACCGCTACGGGCGGCAATCAAAGCGGCTTCGTTGCAGACATTGGCAATATCGGCTCCGGAGAAACCGGGAGTCTGGCGTGCCAGGAATTCGGCATCGACGCTTTCGTCGATTTTGATCGGACGCAGATGTACTCCGAATATCTCCTTACGCTCGTTCAGGTCGGGCAGTTCCACGTGAATCTGACGGTCGAAACGTCCGGCACGAAGCAACGCCTTATCCAGGATGTCGGCACGGTTCGTGGCGGCCAGGATGATCACACCGCTGTTGGAGCCGAAACCGTCCATTTCCGTAAGCAACTGGTTCAACGTGTTTTCACGTTCATCGTTGCTGTTCATGTTTACATTTTTGCCACGGGCACGGCCGACGGCATCGATCTCGTCGATGAATACGATACAAGGAGCTTTCTCTTTTGCCTGGCGGAACAGGTCACGTACGCGGGAAGCACCTACGCCGACGAACATTTCTACGAAGTCCGAACCGGACAGGGAGAAGAACGGAACGTCGGCTTCTCCGGCTACAGCCTTGGCCAATAAAGTCTTACCGGTTCCTGGAGGGCCTACGAGTAAGGCGCCTTTAGGTATTTTACCTCCTAATTCCGTATATTTTTCGGGACTTTTCAAGAAGGAAACGATCTCTTCCACCTCCTGTTTTGCTTCTGCAAGGCCGGCGACATCCTTGAATGTCACTTTCCGGTCGTTGTCTTTATCGAAAAGCTGTGCTTTTGCCTTTCCCACACTGAATACTCCGCCGGGACCGCCGCTTGTGCCGCCTGACATGCGCCGCATCAGGAATATCCACACGACGATGATCAACAGGATCGGACCGAACGAAACAAGGAAATTCCAGATCGCATCATCGCCTTCTTCAAAACTGACCTGCGTAGTGATATGATTATCGGCAACGGCTTTGTCATAGAAGTCCGAGAATTTATCGGCCGACGGTATTTTGACATACACTTTCGGGTTTGTGCCCAATGCCACACTGTCTTTCCTGAACACCAGACCTTTCCGTCCGTCTTTTACGGTTGCTTCAACCAGATTCTTTTTGTTGTAGACGACCATCCGGTCGAATACGTTTTCCTGCGCTAATTTCTGGAACTCGGTCCAGCCTAATTCTTTAGATGCCGAAGAGTCGTTTGTCAGATACAAAGCAAAAAGCATGATAAAGATGAGCCCGTACATCCAATAAAGATTAAACTTGAACATCTTTTGCTTATTATTCTTCGGTGCTTTGTTGAACATGTCGTTTTTATTTTCCATATATGATTATCTCTATACTATGTAAGATCGGTCATCAGTCGAGATCGGCAATCTGAGTCACTTTGGCATCCGACCAAAGATTTTCCAGATTGTAAAACTCGCGAAGTTCCGGTAAAAATATGTGTACAAGAACCGTGCCATAGTCCATCCCTATCCATTCGGCACGCTGTGCTCCATCTATCGAAAGCGGTTTTTCACCTGCCCGGCGATGAGCAAAATCCCAAGCCGAATCAGACAATGCGGAAACCTGGGTAGGAGTGCTTCCTTCGCAGATTATCATATATTGGCAGATCGAGCCGGATAATTGGGTTAAGTCTACGGTTACAATGTTTTTACCTTTTTTTTCCTGTAGGCCTTCTACAATCGTTTTAACTAATGCTTCTGTTTGATCCATCTATTTTTTATTGAGTAATATTCGAAGTCGCAAATATACTTCTTATATTTATTATGTGGGTGATTTCCTCCTATTAATATATGTATATACTTGCAAAATCAAAACAAGCAGGAAAAGAAAAAAGTTTATTAATGAAAAAAAATTACCGTATCGTTTGTTTGTTTTGAAAAAGTATGTACTTTTGCACTCGCAAACAAGGGAGTTAGTTGTTTGAAATTGTTCAATGGTGTAATGGCAGCACAACAGATTCTGGTCCTGTTAGTCCAAGTTCGAGTCTTGGTTGAACAACAAAAAATAAATAAATCCCTTAGTCAGAAACACATTGTTCAATGGTGTAATGGCAGCACAACAGATTCTGGTCCTGTTAGTCCAGGTTCGAGTCCTGGTTGAACAACAAAAAAGGTTCGTCATTCTTTTGAGTGACGAACCTTTTTTATATCCGGTTATTTATATTTTACCCATTTAATCATCTCCTTGATGCTCGGTTTCTTACCGTACATCAGGATACCTACACGGTAGATTTTGGCCGAGAACCAGACGATAAGTATGGATGTGACAAACAGCAAGGCAAACGAAAGCGCCAATTCCCATACCGGAATGTCGAACGGCAAGCGGACCATCATCACGATAGGGGAGGTAAACGGAATCATCGAACACCAGAAGGCCAGCGGGCCGTCGGGATTATTCATGCTGTAGATTCCGGCATACAAGCTGAACGCCATCAAAAGCATGATCGGAGTCATGAACTGCTGGGTGTCTTCCTGCTGTTCCAGGGCACTTCCGATAGCGGCGAATAGAGCTGCATACAGCAAATAACCTCCGATAAAATAAAGAACGAAGCAGATGCCGATCATCCCGAAGTTGATCGAATTGATGATTTCCTGCACCTGGATGCTGATATTGGATGAACCGGCAGCCACATCGCCCACACCTTGTGCCGCCATCTGTGCTGTCATCATGTCTTCAGGCGACGTGCTGCCACCGAAAAAGAAAAGGCTTCCCGATACCAAAACGGTTGTCAGGATTCCCCACAGGAATACCTGTGTCAGGCCGACGAAACCGATGCCGATGATTTTTCCCATCATCAGGTCGAACGGCTTGACGGACGAAATCATCACTTCGATGATGCGGTTCGTCTTTTCTTCCATCACTCCCTGCATAACCATCGCTCCGTACATGATAATAAACATATAGATGATGAATGTCAATATCATACCCAAGATAGAGGCGACTTCGGCCGAAGTGCTTTTCTCGCTTCCGTCTTCGTCCCATTTGATGGTCTTGATGTTGAAATCGATCTTACTGTCCTCGATGATCTGTTTCAGGTTGTCGATATTGTAAGAGGCGAGTTTCTCGTCTTTCAGGTATTCGGACAGCGTTTTGTCGATCGTGTTTTTCAATCCCATCGGAATCTGTTTCTGCGAATAGAGCGTTGCGGCGGTCGGATTTTGCAGCAAATCGTCTGTGATATTCAGGAAAGCGAATATTTCCTTATCCGGATTTTTACGATATTCTTCCAGGCTGGAACCTTTTTCGGTGATGAAAGTGTATTCTTCCGTATCTTTGAACAGCGGGGCGTATTTGCCTGTCGTATCGATGATTGCCACCTGCTTGGCATCATCTCCTTTGATAGTGGATAACCAAAGCGGGACGAACACGAGGGCGGCAAACAGGAACGGCGTCAGGAATGTCAGCAACAGAAACGATTTTTTGCTGACACGGCGGAGGTATTCTCTTTTTATTATAAGTCCTATCTTATTCATGCTTGCGTGGTATTTGTACCGGAGACGGTGTTAATAAATATGTCGTTCATCGAAGGGATCTCTTCCGTGAAGGAGATGATCTCAGTCTGTCCCGCCAATGCGGAAAGAAGTGCGGAGTTGGTAATCCCCGGCTCTTTATGGATGCGCACTTCGCTTGTTCCGGCCAGGTCTTTCTCCGTCAGCAGGCTGAACATTTCCGGGATAGGCTGCAACTTCCCTGATTCGGTATGGAAACGGATGGTGAAATTGTTTGTCCGGAAACGGCTTTTCACTTCTGTCACATTGCCGGAGAGCACAACTTGCGAACGGTTGATCAAAGCGATATTGTCACAAATTTCTTCAACGGACGACATGTTGTGCGTGGAAAAGATGATCGTGTGTCCGGCATCTTTCAGTTCGAGGATTTCTTTTTTCAGCAATTCGGCATTTACGGGGTCGAATCCGCTGAACGGTTCGTCGAAGATCAGCAGCTTCGGTTCGTGGATGATGGTGATGATGAACTGTACTTTCTGCTGCATTCCTTTGGACAACTCTTCGAGTTTCTTGTTCCACCAGGGCATGATATCGAATTTTTCGAACCAGCGTATCAACCGTGTGCGGGCTTCCTGGTAGGAGAGTCCTTTGAGCTGTGCCAGGTAGATGGCTTGTTCGCCGACTTTCATTTTTTTATACAGTCCGCGTTCTTCCGGCAGGTAACCGATCTGGTAGATATCTTCCGGCTGGAACTCGCGTCCGTTAAAACGGACAAGGCCGCTGTCGGGGGCCGTGATGCGGTTGATGATACGGATCAGCGTGGTCTTGCCGGCTCCGTTCGGCCCTAATAACCCGAAGACTTTCCCCTCGGGAACCTGGATGCTGACCTTGTTGAGGGCGAGGTGGTTGGCGTATTGCTTTACCACGTCTTCCGTTTCTAAAAAGTTCATAGGCATTACATTTTTAATATGATTCTTTCTCCCAATTCTTTACTTAATACATTCTTTATTTCATTCAGGCGCGTGAGCTTTTTCATCAGCTCGAAAACCTGTTCCATGTCTCCGTTGTTTTGCATGCTTTTGATCTGTGCCTGTATCTCTTTGATTTGCGAGAGGATATAGGCATCTTTGAAAGCATACAGTTCCCGGATTACCAGTTGGTCGAGTTTGTCTTCTTCCTGTTCCAGTTCCCGATATTTGGTGTGATACTTGCTGAGCTGATATTTTTCGCTGATCAGGTTGGCGGCAAGGCGGCTCACGTTCGGGTCGGGATGGGCGAGGAAATACCGGTTCGCGATGAACCCTTCGGACCGGCAGCGATCGGCCGCTTCATCCATCATACTCTTGAAGAGCGGAGTATAAAAGGTCAGGTCGTCGCGTTCCAGCTCGGAACGGATATATTCGGAAACGCGGATCACGACATCCTCGTTCGTCTCTTCGTCCGTATATTGGAACAGGATACGTTCGCCATAACGCACGATGTAGCGCAGCAGGGCGACTTCGTATGCCTCGTAAGGCGAACGCTTCGGCCCTACCGGAATGTTTGCCGGCGGCGTGAAAGGCGCTGGCGGCGGCATGTTGCCCCCTCCGTCATCGGGACTGTATTCTTCCGGTGGGGGGGGCGGGATCGTATTGTCAGGAGGCAGGGGACTTTCCTGCGGTTGTTCCGCCGGCGTCTCTTCCGGGTAGGGCTGGTAACCGGGAATATCCGGGTATTCGGGGATATTGGCGGGAGTAGCCGGAATGGGGGAGGACGGAGTGTTCGCTTGCCTTTCTTCCTTGTTGAGACGGATTTTGTTCACTTCGTTCAACAGGAGCATCTCGTCTATTTCCATCATCGTACTGCATTCCCGGATATAAAGGGAGCGGGCGATATTGTCGGGGATGATGGCCACCGTCCGGATAATGTCGGAGATCAGCGCCGACCGCTTGATCGGGTCCGTTCCTGCATCGTCCAATAGCAGGCGCGTTTTGAAACGGATGAAATCGGTCTCGTTCTGCCGGATAAACTCGGCAAACTGGCTCGCGTTGTGCTTGCGGGCAAAGGAGTCGGGGTCTTCTCCGTCCGGAAGGAGCACCACTTTCACGTTCATGCCGTCTTCCAACAGCAGGTCGATACCGCGCAAGGCCGCCTTGATACCGGCTGCATCGCCGTCATACAAGACCGTGATGTTACTGGTGAAGCGGTGTATCAGGCGGATCTGTCCCTGCGTGAGGGCCGTACCCGACGAGGCGACCACGTTCTCGACCCCTGCCTGATGCATGGAAATCACATCCGTGTAGCCTTCCACCAAGAAGCAGCGGTCAGCCTTTACGATCGCCTGTTTGGCGAAATAGATCCCGTAAAGCTCGTTACTCTTATGGTAAATCTCACTTTCGGGCGAGTTGACATATTTGGCTGTCTTTTCGTCTTTCTTCAGGACGCGTCCTCCGAAAGCGACGACTTTTCCACTGAGCGTATGGACCGGAAAAATGACACGCCCGCGAAAACGGTCGTTTACCCCGCCGTTGTCGTAGGCGATCACCAAACCTGTCTTTTCGAGAAATTCTTTTTTGTAACCGCTCTTTGTTGCGGCTTTGTACAGGGCGTCCCGTTGGTCGAGGCTGTAGCCTAACTGGAATTTACGAATGGTATCTTCCCGGAAACCACGTTCGGCAAAGTAGCGCAGGCCGGCGGCTTTGCCTTCCTGGTGTTCGTAGAGTTGGGTCGTGAAGTATTTCTGCGCCCAGCTATTGACGATCAGCATGCTTTCGCGGTCGCTGCGCACCTGCTTTTCGCGTTCCGACAGTTCCCGTTCCTGTATTTCGATGTTGTATTTCTTGGCAAGGAAGCGAAGCGCATCATAATAAGAAAGCTGCTCATGCTTCATAATGAAGTGAACAGCCGTACCCCCTTCGCCGCAGGCAAAGCATTTACAGATATTCTTTGCCGGCGACACATAGAAAGAGGGCGACTTGTCGCTATGGAAAGGACACAACCCTACATAGTTTATGCCTCGTTTCCGAAGGGTAACGAATTCGGAAACAACGTCCACAATGTTTGCGGCATCCAATATCCGGTCTATGGTAGGTTGATCGATCATAAATCTTCTTACTTTTCCTCCGCAAAGGTAAGAAGATTTATGATTTTTGACTTATACAACGACTGCCTGTTTTGCTATTTTACTTTTATTCTCCATATAGTTCTATCAGTTTTTTCTTTAATGAAACATTCCATAGATTATTGGCAATGATGGTTCCTTCATGGTTCAATAGTACGCCATGTGGTATTATTGAAAAATTGAATGTATGTTTCAATGATTCTCCTCCGGTCAAGTCTATTAAATGGTCAAAACCTGATGCGTGTTCATTTATGGCATGCATCCAGGAACTGAATTTTGTATCAATGGAAATAAGTATTATTTTCAATCCTTTATCCTTGTATTTTTCGCGAATCAACTTTAATTTAGGAAGTTCTTGGATGCAAGGACCGCACCAGGAAGCCCATATATCCACATATAGGTAGCTGTTGTTTAGATAATCCGACAATTCTACTTTGCAGCTGTCCATCGTGTGAAGCTGTATGTCTTTTATTTTTTGTCCGATTTGTTGCTCCATTGCTTTTTGCGTTTGGTCCATTTCTTGTCTTCGTGCACAATAGCGTTGGACATTAGGATGAGATTTGATATCCAAAGGCAGTTGTTCGTAATTCTCCCAAAATGACGGATCCCAAAAACGGCCGATTTCTTTTATGTAAAGGTATTTCCCTACAGCATTGTTAATGTTCTCTATTTGAAATTTAGACATATAAGCAAAAAGTTCTTTTTGAAGTGATTCGAATCGTTCTGTTTGCGGATCTTCTTTGTTTTCAATATTTGCTTTATACTCTTTTTCGGCAGTAGCTATGCGGTTTTGATATTCGGATAGATAGGCTGCATATAAATCATTAAGAAAAGTTCCTTTTACATGGCTTATGCTGTCCAAGCTAACTTGAATGTCCCCAGCCTCCAAAAAAACTTCGGCTGAATAATTATGTTCCGAGTCATTCAATCGAACTATTGCGACTTGTTCTAAATACTTGCAGCCTTTAAAAGAAAAAGTTGCGTTTTGTATCGTGTCGACGGATAATAGTAATAAAGAGTCACTATGAACAACTGATAGTGTCACTTCTTGCCCATTGAATTTATCTGAAATTGCACCTATTATAGAAAATGTACTATTGTTGAATGTTTCTGCTTGCAAGTTTAATAAATGCAATATCGTTAAAAATATTGTTGAAAGAAATCTTTTTTTCATGTGTGTTTGAAGTTATTCCCAGTTGCGGTCGAAAACGCATCAGCCTCTCTAAAGCTATGCATTAGGTGGCGTAACCCATAGCATTAGCCCTCGTAAAGCATAGCTTTATGTTTTTCCGGATCGAGTCGTGTGAAAACAAGCCGTTTCTTTTGCATCCGGGAAAAATAAAAAAGCAGTGGGGAAAAAAGCTATTATTGATTATCAGTTGTTTATGGTGATAGGTGACAGCCTGTCACCCGTAATAGGGGCGATGGCGCCGTGCCTTGCGTGTACCCTCCGCCGGATCAATCGGCATATATACCAGTTACTCTTCAATCTCCATCTCATCCAGCAAATATCCCGCTCCGGCATATTTGTCCATGATGAAAAGGACGTAACGGATGTCGACGATGATGCTGCGCTGGTAGTCGGGGAGATACTGGATGTCGCCGCCGACTCCTTCCCAGTTGCGGTCGAAATTGATGCCGATCAGTTCGCCGTTCGCGTTCATCACGGGGCTGCCGGAGTTCCCTCCGGTCGAATGGGTGGTCGCGCTGAAGGCAACCGGCATTTTTCCGCCGGGAGCTTTGTAACGTCCGAAATCTTTGGCGGCATACAGTTCTTTCAGGCGGGCGGGCACTACGAATTCCCAATTGGTGGAATCTTCTTTTTCCATCACGCCGTCGAGGGTTGTCTGGTGGCCATAGTAGTCGCAGTCACGCGGGCTGTACCCTTTTACCTGTCCGTAGGTGAGGCGGAGGGTAAAGTTGGCGTCGGGGAAATTGGCACGATCGCCGTACATGGCCAGCAAACCTTTTACATAACTACGGTGAGCCATTGCATATCCATCCTCAAACTCTTTTAACGCATTCTTCAGATGGGCTTCCTCCGTACGGACTGATTTGGCGAAAAGAATCATCGGGTCGTTTTCCAACGCTTTGACAGACGGGCGGGAGAGGAATTTGTTGAAGTTATCTTCACTGCCGAAGATGGATTCCTCGAACAGATAGTCGACGAACCGGTCCGTGTCTCCCTTGAACTTCTTGTCGATCTGTTCGAAATAGGCCGGTTGCACTTTCGGATCGACCTGGCTGCGGTATTCTTTCAGCATCACTTTGGCGATTTTCTTGTCTACATCGGCCGAGTAATTGTTGTTGGCGAATCCGTGATAAGCCCGTTCCAACAACCGGAGCTGTTCCTGCCGCGCGTTTTTATCTTTTCCTTTCAAGGCTTCTATGACAGCATCCGTTTGAGTCGGCACACTTGTGAATTCAATGCCTCGCAGGATGGCTTCATCTAACATCCAACTGCGGAAACGAAGGTCTTTGCGATCCGATACGATCTGTTCGAGTGCCATCAGGGCGTCGGGATAGTTCGGTTCGCACATTTTGTTGGACCAGGCGATCAGCTTGTCCTGTTCCTCCTTTTTCACTTGTTCGAAATTGCGCTTTTTGATGGCCCAGTTACTGCCGATCGCGTTTTTGTAGGCATTCGTCGAGCCTGCATATTTGCTGGCATACTGGATCCGGACAGCGGGGTCTTTCAACATTTCGTCCAACATGACTTTCTGGCGCAAGTCGCGGATGTGGATGCGGACCGTGTTGTCGATGTCGCGGCGTTCCGCCACTTCCCAGGAAGTATAGTATTTATTGGTACGGCCGGGAAATCCCATCATCATGGCATAGTCGTTTTCCTGGACGCCCTTCAATGAAATCTTGAACCAGCGTTTCGGGCGAAGCGGCACATTTTTGTCGGAGTAGGGAGCGGGATTGCCGTTCGCATCGGCATAGACGCGGAAGACGGAGAAGTCGCCCGTATGGCGCGGCCACATCCAGTTGTCGGTGTCTGCGCCGAACTTCCCGATCGATGAGGGAGGAGCCCCGACCAGACGGATGTCGGAATAGATTTTCTTTGTGAACATGAAATACTGGTTGCCGCCGTAGAACGCCTTTATCTCGACTTCCGTGCCCGGATTGTCCTGCAGGAACTTTTCTCCGGCTTTCGCTTTGGCCAGTCCGTTCAGGAATTTGGGAGAGAGGAAGTTCATGCTGTTGGGATCGGTGTCTTTTTCCAGTTCCTTTTTCACATAGTCGGTCACATCCTCAATTTTGTCGATAAACGTGACGGTCATGCCGGGGTTCGGAAGTTCCTGTTCGCGCGACATGGCCCAGAAGCCGTCTGTCAGGTAATCGTGTTCCAGCGTGCTGTGGCGTTGGATGCAGCCGTAGCCGCAATGATGGTTGGTCAGGAGCAATCCTTCCGGCGAAACGATCTCGCCCGTACAACCGCCTCCGAATATGACGACGGCATCTTTCAGGGAAGCCGAGTCGGGGCTATAGATATCGTAATCCTGCAATTTAAGTCCCAGTGCTTGCATTTCCGGGAATTTTTGTCCTTTCAGCAAAGGCAGCAACCACATGCCTTCATCGGCTGCTACCGGTAGCGACAGGATGGCTGCCGCGAGGGAGATGATGAGTCTGTTCATTGATTGATGATTTATGAATTATGAATTATGATTTCAGGTTTATGACTTTATCGTTTTCATAAATCATAAATCTGAAATCATACATCTTACCATTGTTTATACGGATGTTTTGTCAACATCGAGTTGTAGTAACGACGATCTCCGCTGACCTCTTGTCCGACCCAGTCAGGCCGTTCAAAAGGCTCGTCCTCGGATTCCAGTTCGATTTCCGCTAAGATCAGCCCTTCGTTGTCGCCGTGGAAAACGTCGACTTCCCAAGTGTGTTTTCCGACAGGAACCAGATTGCGCACTTTGTCGATGGCACCGGGTTCGCAGAGTTTCAACAGTTCTTCCGCATCCGCGGGTGGTATCTTCTGCTCGAACTCGTAGCGGCTCAACCCTTTCTCGTCCGATGCGCCCTTGATCGTGAGGAACCCTTCTTCCCCCCGGATGCGTACCCGTACCGTCCGTCCGGGTTGCGAGCAGATATATCCTTGCACGATACGTTCGGATTTGGAAACCTGTTTGCTGAAATCCCCTTTTACCAGAAATTTCCTTTCAATTTCAGTCGCCATGATCATTTGATTGTTACCATCGTCGCCCCGAAGCCGTATTCACGGAAAGAGGCATCCTGGTAATAATGCTGTTTGTATCTTGTTTTCAGTTCTTTCTCGATTGCCTTGCGCAGTACCCCGTCGCCTTTACCGTGGATAAAGACGATTTTCTGTCCTTTGTTGGCGGCATATTTGGCGAGCACTTCATGGAATTTCTCCAATTGGTAGTTCAGCATGTCAGCATTGCTCAGCCCGTTGGTATTGTCCAGCAGCTCGGTGATATGCAGGTCTACTTCCAGAATCGAGCTGTCGGTCGCTTTCTTCTTGACGATCGTTTGGGGAGCACGGCGGTCTTCGTGCACTTTCTGCTGCATGGCTTGCTGGAGTTCGGCAGCAGAGATCAGCAATTCTTTTTCGGGGATGTCCTGGCGCACGATCGGGTAGACCATCGCATCTTCATCGAAGAAATCGTTTTCCATGAAGCAGTGTTGCTTATAGAATTTGACAGTATCGAGATGGAGTTCTACCGAAATGGCATTCTTCAATGAATAAGGTTTGTCTTTTTTGAAAGCGATCAGTTGCACGCAGATACGTTCCAAGTCGTTCAGTCCTTCTTTGCCGAATTCTTCCAGGAAAATCTGTGTGTTCGGTTCCACGATGCCGTTATATCGGCTGATCCAGCTGTTGTTTTGGCGATTCATATAATTGAAGAACAGATAGTAATTGCTGTCGTTGATGAAATAGGTTTCATAGCCGCTTCCCTGCATCACCTTGGCAGGCTCTATCGGGAGGTAAGCCAGGTAGATATTCAGCCGTTCGCCTTCTGCGGTCTCCGTTACCTTTTCCATTTCGGGTTGGGGTTCCGGTTTCTTGGGTTGCGTGACAGGTGCCTGTGCCACGGAAGGCAGCGGTGAACGCCGGGAGCTGTGTACCTGCATCTCGCTGTCTCCTACGACTACACATTCGCGGATCAGCGCCGGCACTTCGAACCCGTCTTCATCTTCCACCAAAACCTGGTCTTTCCCTTTGAAACTGCGAACGACACCTCCACCGGTGCTGTTCAGGAAACGCACTTTGTCTCCTACTTTTATGTTACTCATAATGCGATTTACTTTTGTTATTTGCCACAAAAATAGTAAATCCTGAAGAGTAATCCCGGTTCTTGTTGATATTTTTGGTGGATATGCTTGTCAACTATTTTTTTGCAGAGTTCTTGTTTGGTATTGGAAGCGGAACAGCTTTTTCCGACTTTCCGCTTCCTAATCATTTACTTTCATATCCTGTTTGATTATTAGGCAAAGTAGATAAAATATTACGACCAGGAGCAACCACATCCAATCTTTATAATAATAAGATTGAGAAAAAATCATAGCTATTATTGACAATAACAGAATTAAAAATATTGTTTTTTCATACCGTTTAAATTTTTGAGAATGTAACATTTTTGACAACTTCCGTTAAATAATTATCCACAAAATTGTAGATAGTTAATGTTGAATCATCGTTAAGAACAAATTTGCAATAGAATGCTTTTTCTCCTGTCGGGTCCTGAAATTTGATTTCAGAATCCGAAATTAGACTATACGACCAACCGATAATGGGTTCGTAGGCATCTATTAATCCATCTTTTTGAAAGATTAGGATATCGAATGTAGGCATATCTTGAGCACTATTTTTAATCACTTTCCAGCTACCTGTCAATTTTAAGTATTCTGATTCATAGTTGTCTTCGTCACTGCAAGCTCCGCCACCGATCAGCATGATCGTCAGCCACAAGATTGGCAACAACCATTTGATTTGTAATCGTGTTTTCATGTCTCTCTTTGT
Organism: uncultured Parabacteroides sp.; assembly: GCF_902493135.1. Taxonomy (GTDB): domain Bacteria; phylum Bacteroidota; class Bacteroidia; order Bacteroidales; family Tannerellaceae; genus Parabacteroides. Next base: position 40,848 of record NZ_CABUOD010000012.1, on the reverse strand, counting down.
TTTTGATGTGATTTGTGAAATAGTGAATAGGGATAACAGACTGACTTTTTTCCTCCTCTCTTTGTGTCTGCTTTTAAGTGGTGATTAAGATTTTGTAAATCTAATCAAATAAGATTGAAAAATAAAACAATCAAGAAGATATTTTTGTTCTTGTTTTGAATTATGTTTTGGTAGGAAGCGGAAAGGCTTTTTCCGACTTTCCTCTTCCTACCATTTTATGTTAGTTAATGAGAAATAATGACTTTATGCACTTCTGGTTCGGTAGAACCTGCGCGGATGATATGCAAGAAGTAGTTGCCTCCCGGCAATTCGGAAACATCGACGGATACTTGGCGCTCCGTTACATGCAGGTTGCGGACCAAGCTTCCTTGGTAATTCTTCATAGCAACAAATACATAATCTTCAATAGTCTCTAATATTTGCTTCTGTCCCTCGTAATAATAATACTGATTTTGAGAAGTAATAGAGGTTGAAATAGTTAAAAATATGAGTGATATTATATTTTTTACATTATTCCTCCTGTTTTTTTATATTCATTAATTTAAAAAAATAGTATTGAGTGTCAAATGATAAGCCTTCTTCTTTTATGATAGTACCAGATAATTCAATCTGAAGTCCATCTTTCGATATTTGTTTATCATTTAAAAAAGCATCCATGACTCCATATTCATCAACTAATTTATATTTATGTCCATCTGTATAAAGAGCTACAAAAGGTATGGAATATCGGAAATACCCGACTTCTTCATTTCCAAATTCATCTATTATTGGATTTGTTTTATCTGGATAATACAAGTATACTGAATTATCCTTATCCACTGTTTTTGGTATTTTTCCGATATACAGAATCGTTTTGAAGTCTTTGAAAACAGAACCTTCAATTTCTTTTTTCCAATTGACTTCATCCTCACTGCAAGCTCCACTGCCGATCAATACGATCGTCAGCAATAAGACAGGTAACTGCCATTTGATTTGTAATCGTGTTTTCATGTCTCTCTTTGTTTTTAATGTGATTTGTGAAAAAACAAGAAGTATTTTGTCTTATATAAAGCTTATTTCCAATTCATTTTTGTTTTGCATTTTGAGATAAAATCGACATGCAAATAAATAATGAAAACGTTACAAATATTATTCTTTTCATATCATTCATTTTTTTAGTTCTCTAATTTTTTCAACCACAACTACACTGTCACATTCTATAGGAGGAATATAATGGCCATACACAACGACATATTTGCCGACATAAGTTTTTCCATCTTTTTTATTCAATTTTAAAGGCAACGTTTTATTCTCCATATTTAGAATATGTGTATAGTCCATACAAATATTTGATTCTGCTGAAAGGATTAACCCTTTTCCTTCAAATTCATACGTTTCATCGTCACTGCAAGCTCCGCCACCGATCAAAAAGATCGTCGATAGCAACAGCCATTTGATTTGTAATTGTGTTTTCATGTCTCTTTTTGTTTTTTGATGTGATTTGTGAAATAGTGAAAGGGAACAGACTGATTTTTTCCTCCTCTCTTTGGATCTGCTTTTAAGTGGTGATTAAGATTTTGTAAATCTAATCAAATAAGATTGAAATACAAAACAATCAAGAAGATATTTTTGTTCTTGTTTTGAATTATGTTTTGGTAGGAAGCGGAAAGGCTTTTTCCAACTTTCATCTTTCTACCATTTTATGTCAGTTAATGAGAAATAATGACTTTATGCACTTCCGGTTCGGTAGAACCTGCGCGGATGATATGCAAGAAGTAGTTGCCTCCCGGCAATCCGGAAACATCGACGGATACTTGGCGCTCCGTTATACGCAGGTTGTGGACCAGGCTTCCTTGGAAATTGAACAGGCGCAATTCGTGTGAACCTGACGGTGCTTGTTGTCGGGCGGAAACCGTTGCTGCGTTATCAGTATCCTTCAGTTCTGTGATATCGATATGCAGAGTGTTGTCGATGGGATTCGGATATACGGCAGAGCGGTAACCGCCGATGGTTGTAGTGGCAATCATGTGGGCGCATTGTGTGACGATGCGGCACTCCACGTTATAGCTGCCTTTGGGTATCGACCAGTAATCTCCGGCAGGGCCTGTCGTCGAGCTTTGAGAGGAACCGCTGCTTCCGATAGGGGTGGCATTCCAGATAAACTGGCGGATACTGTTATATGTGCATATCCAGGAGTAGTTCCTTTCACAAAGCAGCTTGTCCTCGTATTACTTCCTGACAGGCTGACACCGCCGGAACAAGTCCATGTCACGGTCGCATTGGACGGGACATTGATCCTGCGGACTTCTTGTGCCGAAAGGCTGGGATTTGCGGAAAGGACGAGGGCGGTGACACCGGTAACGTGAGGAGCAGCAAACGAAGTTCCACTTCCATATCCTGTTTGATTATTAGGCAAAGTAGATAAAATATTACGGCCAGAAGCAACCACATCCAATCTTTATAATAATAAGATTGAGAAAAAATCATAGCTGTTATTGACAATAACAGAATTAAAAATATTGTTTTTTCATACCGTTTAAATTTTTGAGAATGTAACATTTTTGACAACTTCCGTTAAATAATTATCCACAAAATTGTAGATAGTTAATGTTGAATCATCGTTAAGAACAAATTTGCAATAGAATGCTTTTTCTCCTGTCGGGTCCTGAAATTTGATTTCAGAATCCGAAATTAGACTATACGACCAACCGATAATGGGTTCGTAGGCATCTATTAATCCATCTTTTTGAAAGATTAGGATATCGAATGTAGGCATATCCTGAGCACTACTTTTAATCACTTTCCAGCTACCTGTCAATTTTAAGTATTCTGATTCATAGTTGTTTTCGTCACTGCAAGCTCCGCCACCGATCTGCATGATCGTCAGCAACAAGATTGGCAACAGCCATTTGATTTGTAATCGTGTTTTCATTTCTCTCTTTGTTTTTAATGTGATTTGTGAAATAGTAAAATAGGGATACAGACTGATTTTTTCCTCCTCTCTTTGGGTCTGCTTTTAAGTTGCGATAGGATTTACAAATTTAATCAACTAAAATTGAAGTACAAAACTCTCAGAAGATTTTCGGAAAAAGTTTCAAAGAAAAATTCAGATTGAAACAAAAGTTTCAGAAGTTTCTTGAGCATGAAAATAAATTTTCACTTGCGGGAAACTTTATTTTCATACGGGAGAAACTTTTTTCTCATGCCGATGAGAGTTTGTGGTACAGGGCGAAAAACAGCTTCTGATTATGATGGTGGAAAATATTAATTTGTACTTTTGCAGGCATATATAGAGATTAAGAAGTCATGACAACAAAGACGCAACAGATACGCATTGAAGATTTTGATTATCCGCTGCCTGATGAGCGGATCGCCAAATTCCCGTTACCTAAACGGGACGAGTCGAAACTCTTATTATATAAAGAAGGAAAAGTCAGCGAAAGTATATTCAAGCATATTACGGATTACCTGCCGGAAGGTTCCCTGATGGTATTCAATAATACGCGGGTGATCCAGGCGCGTCTTCTGTTTCAGAAAGAGACTGGTGCGAAGATCGAGGTTTTCTGCCTGGAACCGGTCGAGCCGCATGATTATGCTTTGGTTTTCCAGCAGACCGAACGTTGCCGTTGGACTTGCCTGGTCGGCAACCTGAAGAAGTGGAAAGAAGGGGTTCTGCGTAAGGAAGTGCTGTTGGATGGCGAGACTGTTGTGCTGAAAGCCGAAAAATTGCAAACCTGCGGGGATAGCCATCTGATTGAATTCACATGGGATCATCCGACTTGTACGTTTGCCGACCTGTTGGATGCTGCCGGCGTTTTGCCGATTCCTCCTTATTTGAACCGCGAAACCGAGAAAAGCGATTTGCAGACTTATCAGACTGTCTATTCCAAGATAAAAGGTTCGGTTGCCGCGCCGACAGCCGGTTTGCACTTTACGCCGGAGGTCCTGGCAGATATCGATGCACGTGGTATCGGAAGGGAAGAACTGACGCTCCACGTCGGGGCGGGGACGTTCAAACCCGTGAAAAGCGAGACGATCGAAGGACATGAGATGCATACCGAATTTATCTCGGTACGCCGGAGTTCGATCGAACGGATCAAGAATAACCTCGGTAAGGTCATAGCAGTCGGCACGACTTCGGTCCGTACGCTCGAAAGCCTTTATTATATGGGTGTCACGTTGGCTTCGAATCCGGATGCCACTGCCGAAGAACTGATCGTCAAACAGTGGATGCCTTATGAAGGGGCGAATAATAGGTTGACGGCTGATGAAGCGTTGCAAAATATCCTGGATTATCTGGATCGGCACCAAGCGGACAAGTTAGTGACGGCTACCCGTATCATTATCGCTCCGGGCTATGAATTTAAAATCGTGCGCGGTATTGTGACCAATTTCCATCAACCGAAAAGCACGTTGCTGTTACTGATATCCGCCTTTGTGAAAGGGGATTGGAAAAATATTTATGATTATGCCTTGGGGCATGATTTCCGTTTTTTGAGTTACGGGGACAGCTCGCTGTTGTTGTAATGATCATACAATAAATAGTACATAATCCTGTTTAATAAAACATAGATTATAGCAAATGAGACAATTTACCCCATATTTGTTCCTGTTCTTGGCAGTGTCTTTTCTGTATTCCTGTAAATCAGCGAAGTTGAGCGATGCGGAAGAGAAGCAGCGTATCGGCGAATATTTTGAAGCGGCGGCCATTTACCGGAAAGTATATACGAAGACTCCTCCTGCCAAGCGGGACTTGCGTGGATATATCGCTTTCAGGATGGCGGAATGTAACCGTTTGATCAACAATACGCCGCGTGCGACCAGCGCTTATATGAACGCGCTCAGGTACAAATATCCGGACAGTATCGTGAATCTTCGCCTGGGACAGATGTACCAGAAGAGCGGACGTTATGGGGAAGCAGTCAAATATTACAACGACTATCTGCTGGCGGAACCGGGCAGCGTATTGGCCTTTAACGGCGTGACCGGTTGCGAGGAGGCCGTGAAATGGAAACAGTCGCCGACCCGTTATACGGTGAAGCGGATGGACAAGTTTAACTCCCGCCGTTCCGAATTCAGTCCGATGTTGTACGGTGAAAAGTACGATCAGCTGTATTTTGCTTCTACCCGTACCCCGAAAGGAGCCGGGAAAGATAAGGAAGAAACGAATAGTGCCATCACCGGACAGCGTAACAACGATTTATTTCTGGTAAAGCAGGACGAGAATGGAGCTTGGCTGGCTCCGGTCGAACTCGAAGACGAGGTGAACACCGAGTTTGACGAGGGAACGCCTTCTTTTTCCAAAGACGGGAATACGATGTATTACACCTATTGCGCACAGGATCCGGAAGGGCCGCGTACTTCTGAAATCTATATATCTTCCCGCAGCAGTGCCAAATGGGGAAAAGGAACCAGGGCGAATATCGTAAAAGATTCGGTGACGGCTCTCGGCCACCCTTCGATATCGCCGGACGGCAAGTATCTGTATTTTGTGTCGGATGCCGTTGGCGGCTATGGAGGCAAAGACCTGTTTCGGGCGCGTGTCATGGGGAGCGACTTCGGCCCGATGGAGAATCTGGGACCGGACATCAATACACCGGGCGATGAAATGTTTCCGTATGTGCGGGATTCCGTGACGCTCTATTTTGCTTCCGACGGACATCCGGGAATGGGCGGGTTGGATCTTTTCAAAGCCACCTTGGACAGCACGGGCAAGTGGAACGTCGAGAATATGAAAGCGCCGATCAACTCTGCCGGCGATGATTTCGGCATTACGTTTGCCGGAAATAAGGAAAGCGGCTTTTTCAGCTCCAACCGCAATGACGCGCGTGGGTATGACCATTTGTATTCCTTCGAATTGCCGGTTATCACTATCTTTATCGAAGGCATCGTGTCGGATGTGGACGAGAACCCGATAGAAGACGCAACGGTCCGTATTGTCGGCAAGGACGGTCTGAACGAAAAAGTATTGGCCAAGAAAGACGGTAAGTACAGGGTTGAACTGGAACGTGATATCCGCTATGTGATGATGGCAAGCGCACGCGGATACTTGAATCAGAATTTTGAGTTGAAAACAGGGCCGGAGGAGAAGAACGAAACATATATCGTGGACTTTTTCCTTTCCCCGATCAGTAAACCTGTCGTGATCGAAAATATTTTCTATGATTTCGACAAGGCGACTTTGCGTCCGGAATCAAAGAAGGCGTTGGACGAAATGATCAAGATGCTGAACGATAATCCGAACGTCACGATCGAGTTGGGAGCGCATACCGACCGGAAAGGTTCGGAACAGTACAACGAACGGTTGGCGCAACGGCGGGCACAGTCGGTTGTCGACTATCTGATTGCCGGAGGGATCGCCCAAGACCGGCTTGAGGCCAAAGGGTATGGCGAAAGCGTTCCTAAAACAATCAACAAGAAGATGGCCAAGAGTTATGATTTCCTGAATGAAGGAGATGTCCTGACCGAAGAATTCATAGAAAAACTGACTCCTGAACAGCAGGAGATTGCAGACCAGATAAACCGTCGGACGGAATTTAAAGTCTTGCGGACGAACTATAATTTATTTTGATTTATCAATTAAGGTAAAAAGATATAAGGACCTCGAATTTCAACCTGTAGCCTGTAAGAGGTTATCTATAGAGCACCGGCATTTTTTTCTGAATGAGCCCGCCGGTTTTCGGATAACCTCTTACTTTTATGGATGAGATCGTTAATTATTTGTTCCTCCGGTTTTTTAATTGTTGATAAATCATATCTTTGCAACGAATAAAAACAAGATACTATGAGGATAAGAATGCTTTGCCTATTATTTTTTACATTGATCTTTAGCGCCTGCAACGGCCAACAGACGAAGAAAACGGAAGCAGAAAACACGAAAGAGCGTGTTTTTCAAATGGTTTCTGTCCCCAGTGTCATTACGGAACCGGAGGAACGCGCCGCTTACCTGGTAAAACATTATTGGGATAAGTTCGATTTTACGGATACGACTTTGATCCATCTCCCGGAAATAACGGAGCAGGCGACTTCCAACTATATCGATATGATGAAATATGTCCCGGCAGAGGCGGCTGCTTCTTCTATTAAGGATATGATGCATAAAGCGTCGGCAGACAGTACTATGTTTGCCTATTTTGCCGGTTTGTATGAAAAGTATCTCTATGATCCGAATTCTCCCATGAGGGATGAGTCTTTGTATATTTATGTGCTGGAAGCTGTTTTGGAAGCTCCGGTCCTGGATGAGGTCGGCAAGATACGTCCGGCTCATTTGCTCGAATTGGCTCTTAAAAACAGGGTGGGAGAACCGGCAACCGATTTCACGTACACGCTGGCGGACGGTAAGAAAGGAACTTTGTATCATACGAAAGCCGATTATCTGCTCTTGTTTTTCTATAATCCGGATTGTCATGCCTGTAAGGAAATTACGGACCGGCTCGCTGCTTCGCCGCTTGTGACGGAGCAGATCAAGAATAACAAGCTTAAGATCCTGGCCGTTTATCCGGACGAGGACCTGGAGGCCTGGAAAAACCATATTTCTTATATGCCTGCAAGCTGGATCAATTCTTATGACAGTACGGTGAGTCTGAAAAATGACGAGGTTTATGATCTGAAGGCAATACCTACCCTTTATCTGCTGGACAAGGATAAGAGGGTGGTGTTGAAGGATGTGACATTCAATCAGGTAGAGAATTATTTAAAACAATAACAAATGATATGAAAGTAAGGACTATTTTATTATCAATGGCTTTGGTTGCCGGAGTCAGCCTGAATGCTTCGGCTCAGTTTAAAATCGGAGGTAAATCCATCAATACTAAAAAATTAGTGAATGCAGCATCCGATGCGGCAAAAGCGGTGACTTTGTCGGACGAGGACGTGGCTGCCATGGCTCGCGAGTATATCCAATGGATGGATACGCATAATGAGGTTGCCGGACTGGAAACGGAGATGGGACAGCGTTTGGCAAATCTGACGAAAGATATCAAGGTCGAAGGTCTCGATCTGAATTTTAAGGTGTATAATGTGATCGACGTGAACGCGTTTGCTTGCGGCGACGGAAGCGTTCGTGTTTGTGGAGGCTTGATGAAGATTATGGATGATAATGAAGTGCTGGCCGTTATCGGTCATGAGATCGGTCATGTTTTACATACGGATTCGAAAGACGCCATGAAGCAGGCTTATCTGACTTCGGCCGCCAAGAATGCTGTCGGGGCTGCCAACAATACGGCTGCCAAGCTGACCGATTCGCAATTGGGGAGCCTGGCCGAAACGCTTGCCGGTGCACAGTATTCGCAAAAGCAGGAGAATGCGGCGGACGATTACGGCTTTGAGTTCAGCATCGCGAACGGTATCGATCCTTATAGTATGTATAATTCGCTTAACAAGCTCTTGGAACTAAGTGCGGAAGCTCCCAAGTCATCCAAGTTCCGCCAGTTGTTTTCGAGCCATCCCGAAACACAGAAACGTGTCGAAAGGATGAAAGAAAAAGCGGATGAGTACACAAAGAATCAGCAATAAACTGTTAACCACCTTTAAACAGGAGATTTGCAGGTTAAAATAATGCTAAAAACTTAAATGTTCTGCCGTAAAACTATGCTGAATAACATAAAACTCGTATATTTGCACTGTGTTTTTCATGGTATTAGATTTAAGGTTAGCAATGAAGATTGGTTGTCGTGATGACAACCTTTTCTTTTTTTAGTCCCTTTGTACTTTTCTTTCCTTTCGAAAGTTTTTAAGATTCCGAAATAATATTACTTTTGTGTATTGACTAAAAAACTAAATAGTGTGGATACAAGAATAAAACTACGGGTGCAGGGTTTAACGAACAGTCAGATACAGTCTGGCGCTTATGCCTTGATCCTGGCAGAAGAAGATGGCGTTCGCCGCATACCTATCATTGTCGGAACGTCGGAAGCCCAGTCAATCGCGATCGCTTTGGAACGCATCACGCCTCCTCGCCCTTTGACGCATGATTTGTTTGCTACCTTTGCACAGGCATTCGGTGTTCGTTTGTGTGAGGTTTTCATCTATAAGTTTGAAGATGGCGTGTTTTATTCCGAACTGCTTTTTGAGGATGGAATAAAACAGATCCGCTTGGATTCACGTACTTCCGATGCTATCGCCATTGCTTTGCGCGTGAAATGCGATATCTATACGACACTCGAGATCGTCCGCGGATGTGGAGTCGTGCTTGAAGATGCAACGGAAGAGGCCGATAAGGATAGTGATGATTCCATTCTGGCTATGGAGCCGGAAGAAATACAAGATGAAGCTCAATTGAAGAAGTGGCTCTCTCTTTTGGATGCCGATGAATTGTCGGACCGTTTGGACGATGCGATCTCCGACGAGAATTACGAGTATGCAAAGATGTACAAGGATGAAATACGACGCCGTGAAGAGGAGGGCGGGGCCAGATGATGGAACAACAACTTGGTTTTAGTCTTGAATCTTTTTTACGTGGTATTCTGGGTATTGCTACTGTTTTGGGGGTGGCTTACCTGATGAGCTACGACCGGAAACGGGTCGATTGGAAACTGGTGGGGGGCGGATTGTTTATGCAGTTTGTCTTTGCCCTTGCCGTGTTGTATGTTCCGGTAGTCGGGATCGTCCTGGAATGGATGGGAAAGGCTTTTATCAAGTTGATGGATTTTACCCAGTCCGGGGTCGCTTTTCTTTTGGGGCCGCTGGTAACCAAAAGTGAAGGGTTTATCTTTTTGTTGAACTCGCTTCCTGTGGTGATTTTCTTCTCTGCCCTGGTTTCTCTGTTTTATTACTGGGGGATTATCCAGCGCGTAGTGGGCGGGTTTTCCTGGGTGCTGCGGCGGTTCATGAATATTTCCGGAGCGGAAGGACTGGTCACGTCCGGCAATGTGTTTATGGGAATGACGGAATCGCCTGTTTTGATCAAGAATTATCTGCCGGCGATGAACCGGTCGGAAATATTCCTGGTGATGGTTTCCGGGATGGGGACGATAGCCGGAACGGTGATGGGAACTTATATCGGCATGTTAGCGGGAGGTGATCCCGTGTCGAGGGTTTTGTTTGCGAAGCATTTGCTCTCGGCGTCGCTGATGGCGGCTCCGGGTTCTATCGTCCTGGCTAAAATCCTTTGTCCGCAGACAGAAAAGGTCGACGACCGCTTGGTGAAGATGGAGAAGATCGGACAGCATTCCACTGCCTTGGACGCATTGGCGGCCGGAACGTCGACCGGTGTACGCCTGATGGTGAATATCGCGGCGATGTTGCTTGTATTCATAGCGATGGTCGCACTTGCCAATTATATCCTGGAGGGTGTGATCGGACGCTATACCGGGCTGAATGGCTGGATCGTTTCCGTTACGGACGGGAAGGCCCAGGGATTGACGTTCCAGTTTATATTGGGGGGGATCCTATCTCCTTTTATGTGGCTGATCGGTGTCCCTTATCAGGATGTGATGCTGGTCGGTTCCTTGTTGGGACAGAAAACCATTTTAAACGAGTTTGTGGCTTATTTCCAGCTACAGGAATGGAAAGATGCCGGTTTGTTCATGTCTCAGAAATCTATTTTAATGTCTACCTATATCTTATGTGGTTTTGCCAATATCTCGTCTATCGGCATCTTGCTGGGAGGAATGGGCGTGCTGGCTCCCGAAAAGAGGGAACTGATCACCCGTTTCGGTTTTCCGGCTATGATTGGCGGTGCGTTGGTATCGGTACTTTCGGCTACGATTATAGGAATGATGTTGATTGTCAATTGACAATGGGGAAATCTTTTAATTTTTAATTTTCAACTTTTAATTTATTCAAGTGCAGATATTTTATACGCCGGATATAGCCGTGAATCCGGAGCTTCCGGAAGAAGAGGCCGGGCATTGTATTCGTGTACTCAGACTAACTGAAGGCGACGAGATCTTATTGACGGATGGCAAAGGTGCCTTTTTTAAAGCGGCAATCAGCCGTGCCCATCCTAAACATTGCGAAGTGAATATCCTGGAAAAGTGGGAACAGCCTGCTTTATGGAACTTCAATCTTCATATAGCAGTGGCTCCGACCAAGAATATGGACCGTATGGAGTGGTTTGCGGAGAAAGCGACCGAGATCGGTATCGATGCCATCACTTGCCTGAACTGCCGTTTTTCCGAACGGAAGGAGATTAAGCCTGCCCGTTTGGAAAAGATCTTGGTCAGCGCAATGAAGCAATCACAGAAAGCGACTTTGCCGGAACTAAACGGAATGACCGATTTCCGTACGTTCGTCAGCCAGCCTTTTGACGGTCGTAAGTTTATTGCCCATTGCGAAGAAGGGGTAAAACCTCTCTTGAAACAAACGTATCATCCGGGTGAAAACGCACTCGTCCTGATCGGTCCGGAAGGAGATTTCAGTCCCGAAGAAATAGCGCTTGCCCTAAAACAGGGATTCGAACCCATTTCATTAGGCGAAAGCCGTTTGCGTACGGAAACGGCGGCATTGGTCGCTTGCCATACGATACATGTGTTGAATCAATGATAAGAAACACAATGACCGAAAAAGAAAAATGCCGTCTCGGCCTGTTGTACGATGCCAATTATGATCCTGAAATATTGGCGGATCGTGAGCGTGCAAAAGAATTGCTTTATGATTATAACTGTTTGCGTCCTTCCGAGCAGGCTGGACGGATGGAACTCCTGAAGAGACTTTTGGGGAAGACCGGGGAGAACCTGATCATCGAACCTCCTTTTGCCTGCGACTACGGGTATAACATAGAAGTAGGGGAGAACTTTTATGCGAATGTCAATCTGGTTATACTGGACGGGGCAAAGGTCCGTATAGGAGATAATGCTTTTATCGCACCCAATGTCGGTATTTATACGGCAGGACATCCTTTGGACGCATCCGATCGCAACAAGGGACTGGAATATGCTTACCCGATCACGATCGGTGATAATGTATGGATCGGTGCCGGAGTGATCATCCTCCCCGGTGTTACAATTGGTGATAACGTGGTAATCGGAGCCGGTAGCGTGGTGACAAAAGATATTCCAGCCTATTCGCTCGCCGTAGGTAATCCTTGCCGGGTGATCAGGAAGATCGGGTAGAAGCAGGCTTCTTTGCAGGCAAGTCGCATTGATATCGGGTATTTTATTTTTATCCATTTCCTTTGGAATTAAGAGAAAATCTCTATATTTGTGGGTAAACCAATAAATGTGTAATGAATGGAAGTCTATCTCAACGAATATCACAAAAAAGTAACTATCGAGAAACTCAAGTCGATGGCCTCTTGGAAAAAGCTGAAACTTTCGCACGAGGAGTGCTTGAAACACTTGAGTCACTTACGGGAACAACGGCTTGCAAGGGAGTCCAAATTGCAAGATTGAAAGAGTGGGCCATTGAAAATGCCTGTTGGGTTGATTCAATGGATGAGTTGGGAACTTTTGTGGACCGGGGGTCCGAGAATGAAGTTTATTTGTCAAAAGGGAATAGCCAGTTTATATATAAACTCAATGATTTTCGCTATTCGGATGATAATCTTTCTCCCTTTTTCTTTCGGTTGAAAGCCCAACAGAGGTTATTTCCGGATTGTAACTATGTGCTCATGGGGTTTTCTACGAATAGAGAAGGAAATGTGTGTGCGTTGTTAGCTCAAAAGTATGTTATTTTTGGGCGTGAAGCTACAGAAGATGAAATTCACAATGAATTTTTGAAACTCGGATTCCATGCGGAAATGGATGGAGAGTATTATACGAATGGAGAGTACGACATATTCGATGCCTCTCCCAATAATGTGCTTGTGGGGATAGATGGCGGTCTGTATTTTATCGATACGATTATTTATAAGTCTGATGAAATGAATCTATCCGTTTATAAAAGCCAATCTCCTAAGTATTCAAATAACGGATAAATATTAATGTGGCATATAAGCATGCTATTTCGTTCGGACAAGTAACCGGGTAGCCAAGATTATCAAGCGATAAATGGGACGTTTGACTATCTTTTTCCGTACAAAGCGTATTGTAAAGTAAAACCCTATGCATTACGTCACCTAACCCATAGGGTTACGGGGGCTAATACATAGGGTTTGTTGTCATAAAACTATGCTTTGTTCGGCACGGCCTTTTTTATCTTATTCCCATTCGATTGTCGCATTGGGTTTCGGAGACATATCGTAGCAAACGCGGTTGACGTTTTTAACTTCCTTCAGGATACGGTCCGTGATCTTCATCAGGATAGGCCAATCGACAGGCTCGATAGTAGCCGTCATGGCATCTACCGTATTGACGGCACGGATGATGACAGGCCAGTCGAAAGAACGGGCATTGTCGCGCACGCCTACGGATTTGAAGTCGGGCACAACGGTGAAATATTGCCAAACCTTCTTGTCCAATCCGGCTTTCCGGAATTCTTCACGCAAGATGGCATCCGCTTCGCGAACCGCTTCCAACCGGTCGCGTGTGATAGCACCTAAGCAACGCACTCCTAAACCTGGGCCGGGGAACGGCTGGCGGAAGACCATTTCGTAAGGTAAACCCAATTCGAGGCCGCAAGCGCGAACTTCGTCCTTGAACAATTGGCGTAACGGTTCGACCAGTTCGAATTTCAAATCTTCGGGCAGACCGCCTACGTTATGGTGAGATTTTACCATCTTGGCTGTCTTCGTGCCGCTTTCCACGATATCGGGATAGATAGTACCTTGCGCCAAGAAGTCGATGCCGTCCAACTTGCGGGCCTCTTCTTCAAAGACACGGATGAACTCGCCACCGATGATCTTACGTTTTTCTTCCGGATCGGCGACACCTGCCAGTTTATCTAAGAAACGGTCGGTAACGTCTTTATAAATCAGGTTTGCGTTCAACTGGTTCTTGAAGACTTCAACGACATCTTCCGATTCGCCTTTACGCATCAGGCCGTGGTTGACGTGCACGCAAACCAGGTTGTCGCCGATGGCTTTCAGAAGCAATGCGGCAACGACCGAGCTATCGACCCCGCCGGAAAGCGCCAACAATACCTTGCGATCGCCTACCTGGCGTCTTACCAGTTCGATCTGGTCGTTGACGAAGTTTGTCATATTCCAGTTCGCTTCGGCTTTGCAGGTGTCGAACACGAATGACTTTACTGCATTTTTGATGGCTTCAACGTCGTTTGTGAACTCGTCTAATTTCACTTCGCAAAGAGCCTTGTCGTGGCCGGCGGCCATAACCGGGATTCCAACCGAATAGATTTCCGGGTTCACGTCGATGGCAACGCCGTCGATCACATTGTTAGGACCACCGTTGATGATGATGCCTTTTACATTCGGAAGCGCTTTGAGTTCTTCAACCGTGATGTCGTGCGGATAGATTTCGCTATAGACACCCAATGCACGGATCGCCCTGGCCAGCACCGTGTTTTCGTGGCTACCCAGATCTAAAATAATGATCATATCCTGCTTCATTATATATCTCCTTTAAATTATATTAAGTTAGTCTTATGTTCCGTTCCTTTATGATTCTTATTCCCACTCGATCGTTGCAGGCGGTTTGGAGCTGATGTCGTAGACAACGCGGTTTACGCCTTTGACCTTGTTGATGATTTCGTTGGAAACCTTCGCCAGGAATTCGTAAGGGAGCTGTGCCCAATCGGCCGTCATGGCATCCGTCGAGGTTACGGCACGCAAGGCAACCGTGTTTTCGTAAGTACGTTCGTCACCCATGACACCTACGGACTGGATCGGGAGGAGGATCACTCCGGCTTGCCAGATTTTGTCATACAAGCCCCATTCGCGCATCAGCGACATATAGATATCGTCGGCATCTTGCAAGATCCGTACTTTCTCCGGTGTGATATCGCCTAAAATACGGATACCCAAGCCGGGACCGGGGAACGGATGGCGTTTGATCAGGTGGGGTTGCATACCCAGTTCCATACCGACACGGCGTACCTCGTCTTTGAACAGGAGGCGCAACGGTTCGACCAGCTTCAGGTTCATTTTGGCAGGCAGGCCGCCTACATTATGATGGCTCTTGATAACGGTTCCGGTAATGGATAGCGATTCGATTACGTCCGGATAAATAGTGCCCTGGCCCAGCCATTTTATGTCTTTCAGCTTGTGGGCCTCTTCGTCGAACACATCGATAAACCCTTTGCCGATGATCTTACGTTTCTTTTCAGGTTCGCTGACACCTGCCAGTTCCTTATAGAATTTCTCTTTGGCGTCGACTCCGATTACGTTCAGTCCCAAGTGCTCGTAATCTTTCAACACGTTTTCGAATTCATTCTTACGGAGCAGGCCGTGATCGACGAAGATGCAAGTCAGGTTCTTGCCGATCGCCTTGTGTAGCAAGACGGCCGTGACCGAAGAATCGACACCGCCGGAGAGGGCGAGGATCACTTTATCATCTTTGAGCTGCTCTTTCAGTTCGGCAACGGTCGATTCGATAAAGGAGGCCGGAGTCCAGTCTTTGGCACATCCGCAGATATTCAGGAAGTTGTCTAATAATTTAGTACCATCGGTCGAATGGAACACTTCAGGATGGAATTGTACGCCCCAGGTCGGTTCGCCTTCCACGTGATAGGCGGCTGCTTTTACATCGTCCGTGCTGGCGATTACTTTGAAGTTCTCGGGGAGGACCGTGATGGTGTCTCCGTGAGACATCCAGATTTGTGAACCGACATTAATGCCTTTCAGCAATTCGTCTGTGCCCGCGACATACGAGAGGTTGGCACGTCCGTATTCGCGTGAGTTGGCCGGTTCGACATTTCCGCCGGATGTGTAGGCCAGGAATTGGGCTCCGTAACAGATTCCCAATACGGGATATTTACCGCGTATTTCACTCAAGTCGGCTTTGAACGCATTGGCGTCATATACGGAATAGGGACTTCCGGAAAGAATAACACCTTTTACGTCTGTAGCATCATGGGGGAATTTGTTGTAGGGGACAATCTCGCAATACATATTCAACTCACGGACTCTACGCCCGATTAATTGAGTTGTTTGCGAGCCGAAATCAAGAATAATAAGTTTCTCGTGCATGCAAATTATTATTTAATTGAGTGGCACAAAGGTAGGAATAATATTCGAAACTTGAACCATTTTTGAGGCATCAGGTTATAGTATTATTCAATCAGAGGTCACAAAAAATGAAACGGATTATCTTTTTATCAGCGTCATTGCTCTCATCTCCCTTTTTCCTACAGGCGGAAGACGGCTTGGCTAAGAAAATGCAAGCTTTGTCGTTGGAAGATTCGGAAATAAAGCGTGTCTTGTATTTCCTGGCGATTCTTCTGGTCCAGTCCGCCCTGATCGGTCTGACCTCGTTTGTGTACCGGAAGGCCAAGGAGAAGATCGCTTCCCTGAAAGAGACGCGGCTGAAGTCGATCTCCTTTCACGGCTACGATCTGCTGGATACCGACAAGCAGGTGAAGCTCTTGATTTTTCTGGCCAATATGATACGTTGGCTGTTGATCGTATTACAATTGTTATTTACGGTTCCGATCCTGTTCTCTATTTTCCCGGAAACAAAGAATTTCGCGTCCCGGCTCTTCTCTTATGTTTGGAAGCCGCTGGAATTCATCGGAAAAAGTATTGTCAATTATTTGCCCAATCTCTTTACCATCATCGTGATCGTGTTGGTGATCCGGTATGTCGTGCGTATCCTTAAATATATGTCGGATCAGGTGGCTGAAGGGAAGTTGAAGATATCCGGTTTCTATCCCGACTGGGCGTCGCCAACCTACCATATCGTCCGTTTCCTGCTATACGCCTTTATGATCGCGATGATTTATCCCTATTTGCCGGGAGCCGATTCGGGGGTGTTCCAGGGAGTGTCGGTCTTTGTCGGCCTGATCGTTTCGTTGGGGTCGAGCACGGTGATCGGCAATATCATTGCCGGCTTTGTGATCACCTATATGCGCCCGTTCAAATTGGGAGACCGCATAAAGTTGAACGATACGGTCGGGAACGTGATAGAGAAAACAACGTTGGTCACCCGTATCCGTACGCCTAAGAACGAGCTGGTGACAATCCCTAACTCGTTTATCATGTCTTCCCATACCACCAATTATAGCGAGTCGGCGCGTGACTTGGGATTGATTATCCATGCGGAAGTGACGATCGGCTATGATACGCCCTGGCGGAAAGTCCACCAGCTGTTGACCGATGCGGCAAAAGCTACGCCGGGCGTGAGCAGCGAACCGGAACCCTTTGTCCTGGAAACTTCCCTGAGCGACTTTTATCCCGTTTACCAGATCAATGCTTATATCAAGGATGCCGATAAGCTCAACCAGTTGTATTCGGAACTTTTCCAGAATATCCAGGATCAATTTGCGGCTGCCGATGTCGAGATCTTATCTCCCCACTACACCGCTTTCCGTAACGGCAACGCTTCTACGGTCCCTAAAGAGGAGAAGCCGGTTGCCACGAAAGGATGATCTTCTTTTTTCTTAAAAAAAGTATAATAAACCGTCCGCCTTTTTTTAGCAACTTATTAAATACTACCTTTGCGTGTTCATTTTTAATCGTAACCGTATGGATGCTGAAAAGAAAGAGACAAAAGAAATAAATAAGATGTCATTGCTGATCATGGCAGTGGTTGTGTTATTGTTGATTATCGCCGGTGCTGCCTACTATATTTTCCATCAGAACCGGCAGATGGAAGACTTGGAACAGGCCTATGTCCTGGACAAGGAATCATTGGAAGATGAATTTAACGAATTGTCTCTCCAATATGAAGGATATAAATTTAATATAGGTAACGACTCGTTACTGAATCTATTGTCTACCGAGCAAGCCAAAGTACAACGCTTACAGGAAGAACTTCGTACCGTAAAGGCGACAAATACGAAAGAGATTGCCCGTCTGAAGAAGGAATTGCAGACATTGCGTAAGATCATGCGTAACTATGTAGTTCAGATCGACTCCCTGAACCGTGCCAACGAACAGTTGAAAGTGGAAAAGAACGAGGCGGTAAAGAAATACAAACAGGCCTCTTCTACGGCTACCACCTTGAAGAAGGAAAAAGAGAAACTGACGGAACGCGTCACCTTGGCAAGCCGGCTGGATGCGACGGGTATCAATGTGACTCCTGTCAATGGCCGCGGAAAGAAGGCGAAGGTGATCAAGAAGATGGAACAATTTGTCGTTGACTTCCGGATCGGCAAGAACATTACGGCCCCGGTCGGAGAGAAGACGATCTATGTGCGCATCATGAAGCCGGACGATGATATCCTGTTGAAGAGCCGTGCCGATGTCTTTACCTTCGAAGGCAAAGAAATCAATTACTCCATGAAGAAGATGGTCGAATATGACGGAGAGGAATTGCCAATTACGATGTACTGGAATATCGAAGAGTTCCTTTCTCCGGGCACCTACCGGGTCGATATATTTGCGGATGGCAATTTGATCGGCCGTAAAAGCTTCACACTCGAAAAATAGCGATGGAAACGGATGTCCATTTCGCGCGACTACTTGCCGACCTTCCGGATGCCCTCGCCCGCGATGAAGCTTTTCTCGGCGAACTGGAGAACCATGCGAAGGTGATCTCCGTGAAGAAAGGAGATTACCTGTTGCGTACGGGCGAGTTGTGCCAGGACGCCTATTTCATCAACAAAGGCCTTTTCATCAATCTGTATGTAAACGAGAACGGCAACGAATGTGTCACCGGCTTTGCGGCCGACAACATGTTTCCGTTCCTATCCGCCATCGGCTATTTCACCAAGCAGCCTTCCGAGTTCGAGATCAAGGCGCTTGAAGCCGGCGAGTTGCTTTGTTTCTCCCGCGACCATATCGAGAGCCTTTCGTTCCGTTACCCTTTGTTTGCTTCCTATTATCAGAATATCATGTTGATGATCATCTATAAATTGGATGTATTGTTGGCCGTCCGCCTCTCCTCCACGGCGGAAGAGTTCATCCAGTTTCTCTACACGAACTACGCCTGGATGATCAACCGGGTTCCCGATAAGTATATCGCCCATTATATGGGGATCAGCAATGCCTGGTACTGCAAGCTGAAGCGGAAAGTCCTTTCATTCACCTGAACCGATAGGCGGGGGAAAAAAGTTTCATAGGCATGGAACTATGTTTTCACCGGCGGGAAACTATATTTTCATCGGCGGGAAACAAAGGTTTCATCAGGAGGAAACGAATTATTGAATTAGTTCAATTTTATATTTAAAGCGAACCCGTACTTTTGCACCGTTAGAGAAGAATCCGAATAAAACAAGATAGAGATGAAAAGATTCGTCGTATTAGTCGCGTTACTGGTTTCGTCGGGCTATGCAAGTGCCGGGCGTACGTTGACATTGGAGGAATGCCGACAGATGGCTATCCGGAACAACAAAGAGCTGAAGATTTCGGGAGAAAAGATTAAAATGGCCGGTTATGAGAAAAGCGCCGCTTTCACCAAATACTTTCCCGGGCTCTCGGCGACCGGTGCGTATATGTGGAACCAGAAAGATATCAACCTGTTGGATATGGGGGCACTCGGCTCTTCTATCGGAGGGGCTCTCGGACCGATCGCCCAATTGCCGGTGTTCGGGAAGTTGGCGGAAGGGGTGGACGACTTGCAACACCTCGACATCCAGAATATCTGGGTCGGAAGCGTTTCACTCGTGCAACCTGTGTTTATGGGGGGCAAGATTATCAATTACAACCAGATCGCCAAGTACGCCAAGCAATTGGCCGAGTCGATGAATGACCTGCAATTGCAGGATGTCATCTATAAAACCGATGAAACCTATTGGCAGGTGATTTCTTTAGTAAATAAAAAGAAGTTGGCCGACGCCTATGTCGATTTGCTCCGCAAGACCGATCACGACATGACGGCGATGATCGGCGAGGGAGTGGCGACCGAAGCCGACGGGCTTTCCGTTAAAGTCAAACTGAACGAAGCCGAGATGGCGCAGACGAAGGTCGATAACGGGCTGGCCCTTTCCCGTATGCTATTGGCACAGATATGCGGGTTGCCATTGGAAGAGCCGCTTGCTTTGGCCGATGAGGATATGGAAGATTTCCCGACGGAGCCCTCCGTTACGGCTGCCGATGTGAATGAGGCCTTCATGAACCGTAGCGAGTTGAGGAGCCTCGACTTGGCGACCAAGATTTATAAACGCAAGGAACGGATCGTCTTGGCGGATATGTTGCCGAATGTGGCATTTATGGCGAACTACTTGGTCACGAATCCTAATTCCATGAACGGCTTTAAGAACGAATTTGCCGGGATGTTCAATTTCGGGGTGATGGTGAAAGTGCCGCTTTCCGGCTGGTGGGAAGGAAGCTATAAACGCAATTCGGCCCGTGCCGAGACACGCATCAAGTCGTTGGAGTGGCAGGATGCCCGCGAGAAGGTGGAATTGCAGGTCAACCAATCCGTCTACAAGGTCAATGAGGCGAACAAGAAGCTGGCCGCTTCCGCCCGCAATATGGAGAATGCGGAAGAGAACCTCCGCCATGCCAACCTCGGATTCGAGGAAGGCGTGATCCCGGCCCTTAACCTGATGCAGGCCCAGACGGCCTGGGTGTCGGCGCGTTCCAGCCTGATAGATGCGCAGATAGAGGTGAGGCTGACGGAGGTCTACTTGACAAAAGCGATGGGGAAATTAAAAATTGAGAATTAAAAATTAAAAAATAATACATACTCTTATGAACGAGGATAAGAAGTTTTCGATCAACAACATGCTGCTGGCATTTATTACATTCTTAGGTGTGGTCGGATTAGTCGCATTAACCGGTTTCTTTTTGCTGACACCGCCGGACGATATCATCATGGGACAGGCGGAAGCTACGCAAGTCCGGATTTCCGGTAAAGTGCCCGGACGGATCGAAGCCTATCGTTTCGGTGAAGGCGACAAGGTGAAGGCGGGTGACACGCTTGTCTTCCTGGATACGCCCGAAGTCCTTGCCAAGCTCCAGCAGGCGGAGGCCGTGCGCCGTGCCGCCGAAGCCCAGCAAGCAAAGGCTGTCAAGGGAGCTCGCGCTCAGGAGATCGCCGGCGCATACGAGATGTGGCAGAAGGCGAAGGCCGGATTGGATATTGCCCGTAAATCATATACGCGCGTGCAAAACTTGTTCGACAAAGGGGTCATGTCCGCCCAGAAACGTGATGAGGCGGAAGCCAATTACAAGGCGATGATCGCTACCGAGAAAGCCGCCAAGTCCCAGTATGACATGGCCGTGGACGGAGCCCGTGCGGAAGATAAGGCCGCCGCCTCCGCTCTTGTGCAACAGGCCGGGGGAGCGGTTGCCGAAGTGGAATCCTACCTGAAGGAAGCGGCTCTCGTCTCACCGATCGACGGCGAAGTGTCCGAACGTTTCCCGGAAGTGGGCGAACTGGTCGGTACGGGCGCACCGATTATGAATATCATTGACCTCAACGATATGTGGGTGACCTTCAGCATCCGCGAAGACCTTCTGAAAGACATCAAGGTCGGCTCCGAGATAGACGCTTTTATTCCGGCGTTGGACAACCGGCCGGTCAGGTTGAAAGTCTATTATATGAAGGATATGGGGACATACGCCGCTTGGAAAGCGACGAAAACGAACGGGCAGTTCGACTCCAAGACATTCGAGGTGCGTGCCCGGCCGGTGGAAAAAGTGGCTGACTTACGTCCTGGAATGTCGGTCATTAAGAAATTAAAAATTGAGAATTAAGGATTGAAAAATAAATCAATGAGTCAATTATCAATTGCCAATTGTCTATTGTCAATCGCAAAGCGTGAGGTATCCAGGATTAGCAAGAACCCGGTCTACTTCTTTTGCATGTTGGTGGCTCCGGCTATCTGTGTGGTCTTTTTCCTTTCGTTGATGCGGGAGGGCTTGCCGACCGATATGCCTGTTGCGGTTGTCGATCTGGACGGCTCTTCCAACTCTCGCAACTTGGTCCGCCAGTTGGATGCTTTCGAACAGACGAAGGTGGTGCTGACGACCGTCTCGTTCGAGGAAGCCCGCCGGGCGATGCAGGAAGGGAAAGTCTACGGCATTTTCTATATCCCGAAGGATTTCGGCGTGGATGCGACGGCAGGCCGGCAGCCTAAGTTGTCGTTCTATACGAACGGGACTTATCTTATTGCTGCATCCCTGCTCTTCCGGGATATGAAAACCATGTCGGTCTTGGCTGGTGCTTCGGTCGGTCTTCAAACGGGGTTGGCGCATGGCTATACCGAAGCCCAGACGCGCGCGCAACTCCAGCCGATCGTGATTGACACGCACGCGATCGGGAATCCGTGGCTTAACTATTCGGTCTATCTGAACAACACGCTTTTGCCTGGTGTCTTGCAATTGATGATTTTCCTGGTGACGGTGTTGAGCATCGGTTCCGAGATCAAATACTCGACGGCCCGCGAATGGTTGGAGATGGGCGGGAACTCGCTTACGGCGAGCCTCATAGGAAAGCTATTGCCTCATACGGTGGTTTTTACGATCGTGGCATTCTTGTATGCGGCGGCCTTGTACGGGTTCAATTCGTTTCCGTTGAATAGCGGCTGGCTACCGATGTTGTCGGCCTTGTTCTTGTTGGTGATCGCTTCACAGGCGGTCGGGATTTTCATGATCGGTGTGTTGCCGACTTTCCGCTTGGGACTGAGCTTCGCTTGCCTGTTCGGGATGATCGCCTTTTCCATCGTCGGGTTCTCTTTCCCGGTGTTGGGGATGGATCCTACGTTGCAGGCGCTCTCCGACCTGTTCCCGCTCCGGCACTATTTCCTGATCTATGTCGACCAGGCTTTGAACGGAAGGCCTTTCATCTATAGTTGGACCGAATATGCCTGGCTCACGGGCTTTCTCGTTTTGCCTTTCCTGATCGGAAAGAACCTGAAGAAGGCGTTGTTGTACTTTAAATATATTCCGTAAAACCGAAAAGCAATGAAAAGAGAACATCGTTTACGATATATGATCAAGGAAGGGATCCTGGACATCTTTTACATCTGGAAGGACGAGCTGAAAAACGTCTTCAAGGACGAAGGCGTGCTGATCTTCTTTTTCCTGGTGCCTTTTGCTTATCCGTTGCTCTATTCCTTTATTTATAATAACGAAGTGGTGCACGAGGCGAAGATGGTGGTCGTGGATCAGTCCGATACTTATCTGAGCCGCGAGTTTACTCGTCGTGTGAATGCTACGCCCGATGTCAAGGTGGTCGCCGTCCGGACGGATATGGAGGAGGCCCGGCGGATGCTGGACCGGAAGGAAGCCTATGGGATCCTCTATTTCCCAGCCGAGTTCAGCAAGGATTTGCATGCGGGGAGGCAGACGACCGTCCCTTTGTATTGTGATATGAGCAGCCTTTTGTTTTATAAGGCGTTCTTGTTGGCGGCAACGGAAGTGTCGTTCGATCTGGGGAAAGAAATACGGATGCATAACGCTCCGGGTGCGTCGGCGAAGCAGGAGGAGATAACGGTCGACCCGATTCCCTATGAGTCCGTGACCCTCTTCAATACGCAAAACGGCTTTGCCAGCTTCCTGGTTCCGGCCATCCTGATTTTGGTCATCCAACAAACGTTGGTTTTAGGGATCGGCATGTTGGGAGGGACGGCACGCGAGAAGAACCGTTCCCATGGCCTTGTCCCGGCAGACCGGCATTTTAACGGGACTTTGCGTATCGTGTTGGGCAAGTCTCTGACATATATCCTGATTTATGTGCCGGTCTGTATCTGGGTGTTGGCCGTCGTGCCGAAGCTCTTCTCCCTGCCTCAGGTGGGCGATCCGGTCACGATCTTGTTGTTCATCCTGCCATACCTGTTTGCCTCGATCTTCTTTGCCATGACGTTGTCCGGTTTCATGACGACCCGCGAGGCGCCCATGCTGGTGTTTGTCTTTACGTCCGTGATCCTGATCTTCATTTCCGGAGTTTCCTGGCCGAAAGAAGCGATCCCTCCTTTCTGGCAGACCGTAGGGTATCTGTTCCCCTCGACGCCGGGCATCCAGGGATTCATCCGCATCAATACTTGCGGAGCGACATTGAACGAGGTATCGCATGAATATCATGTGTTATGGATTCAGGCGGGCGTCTATTTCCTACTGGCCTGCGTGATCTACCGTTTCCAAATAAGAAAAAATTCATGACTCCGTTTTGATGATTTTAACGTTATTATGTTAGAATCCACCGAATATAGTTTTACTTTTGTAGAAATTCTCAAAGCAAACTTAATTTTTTAGTACTATGCAGAACAGACGTGAGTTTTTAAAGCGGGCTTCGTTAATGCTCGCAGGGGGTATGGTGATGCCTCAGTTGTTATCTTCTTGTGCCGGTAAAGCGTCAGCTTCCGAGTCCTCCAAGTATATCGGGCTTCAGCTATATTCCTTAAGAGACCTTGTAAAAGAAGAAGGGATCCAGAAGGTGTTGGAAACGGCTTCCAAGATGGGCTATAAGAATCTTGAAACAGCCAGCTATGACAATGGCAAGATCTACGGTTTGGCTCCGGCCGAGTTCAAGAAGATGGTGAACGACCTGGGTATGAAATGCACGAGCGCCCACTTGGGTCAAGCATTCACGAAGGAAAAAGAAGCCGAAGTGATGAGTTGGTGGGATCAGGCTATCGATGCCCACAATGAATTAGGTGTCAAATACATGGTTCAACCGTGGATGCCGGTTACCGACCAGACGACTTTGGACGACTTGAAGATGTATTGCGACTATTTCAATACCGTCGGCTATAAGACGGCGGCTGCCAGCATCGCATTCGGTTATCATAATCATGCTTTTGAATTCCGCAAAATCGAGGACCAGTTGATCTACGATTTCTTGTTGGATAATGTAAGCCCGAACCATGTGTTCTTCGAAATGGACGTATATTGGGTACAGGAAGGCGGTGGTGATCCGGTTGCTTACCTGAAGAACCGTCCGAGCCAATTCAAGGCGGTCCATATCAAAGACGAAAAGGAAATCGGAGCCAGTGGCAAGATGGACTTCAAGCCAATCTTCGACCAGATGTATGCTAACAATATCAAAGATTGGTATGTCGAAGTCGAACAGTACACTCAGAACGATCCGGTTGCCAGCGTCCAGCAGAGCTATGATTTCCTGAACAAGGCGGATTATGTGAAGTAAGAAGTTCTTATAAGTTTTTTAGGGAGGTGTCAAAACCTCCCTAAATTTATTAAGAGTTCTTGATCGCATTTATAAGATTCTCCCAATCCTCCGCTAAAGCCGTCATGCTCGGATAAAGCAGGTCGGCACCGGCGTCGAGCAAAACCCGGTTATCCAATGGTCCGGTATTGACCGCTATCGTGAAAATCCCGGCTGCTACTCCTGCCTGTACGCCCATCGGGGCGTTCTCTATGACGAAGGCTTCATGGGCTTTGACGCCTGCTTTTTCCAATCCCATCAGATAGGGTTCGGGATGGGGTTTACCAAACTTCACGTCGAAGGCCGTCACCATCTTTTTCCGTTTGAAATAGCCAGGGTAGGTATGTTCCAGCTTGTCCAGCAGGCTGTGTTGTCCGCTCCCGGTTACGACAAGTGTTTGCAAGCCGGAGGCTTTTGCCGCTTTCAATACCTCGGCTGCTCCTTGCATCTCTTTTCCGTCGTTATATTGATTGAACAAGACCGCTTTTTCTTCGTAGATGGACTTCTTTTCATCTTCGGTCGCATCCCGTCCGAAAGTCTTTTGGTACAACTCGTTGATCGTGCTTTCACCCGTCCGGCCTTCATACAGGTAGAATAGTTCCGGGGTGGAGATCAACTGATGGTGTGTGGCCGTTTCGTACCAGGCCCGGGCGTGGAAACGCATGGAATCATACAGGACGCCATCCATATCGAAAAGTACGGCCTTGGGAAAAAGGAAAGTTTGTTGCTGCTTTTGCAGATATCGGGTGATTGCTTCTTGGATCATTTCTTTTTTACGCTTACTAATAGATAGTTTTCAGGCACGATTCTTTTGAAAGGACCGTGCCTGAAAAAATTATTTTATGTTGTGTGATTGCTGATTACAACCGTGCGCGGATCGCTTCGCTTTCCTTTTCGTAACCCGGTTTGTTCAGCAGGGCGAACATGTTCTTTTTATAGGCTTCTACACCCGGCTGGTCGAACGGGTTTACACCTAACATGTAACCGCTGATACCGCAGGCTCTTTCGAAGAAGTAGAACAACTGGCCGATGTAGTAAGGGCTTACTTCCGGCATGGTGATTTTCAGATTGGGGACACCACCGTCTACGTGAGCCAACTGAGTACCCAGTTCTGCCATCTTGTTCACTTCGTCCACGCGTTTGCCTGCGAGGAAGTTCAGACCGTCCAAGTTCGCCTCGTCCGTCGGGACAAGCATCTTGTGAGTCGGTTCTTCAACAGAAATGACGGTTTCGAATATCGTACGTTCTCCATCCTGGATCCACTGGCCCATAGAGTGCAGGTCGGTTGTCAGGTCGACGGAAGCCGGGAAAATGCCCTTACCGTCCTTGCCTTCGCTTTCACCGTACAGTTGTTTCCACCATTCAGCGATGTAGTGGAGTTTCGGGTGGAAGTTAGCGAGGATTTCGACCTTCTTGCCGCTCTTATATAATTCGTTGCGTGTAGCCGCATAGATTTCCGCCATGTTTTCGGCAAAAGGAACGCTTACGTCTGTAGCTTTTTCCATCGAAACGGCTCCAGCAACCAGATCGCGGATGCTGATACCGGCAACGGCGATAGGCAGCAAACCGACCGGAGTCAGTACGGAGAACCGACCGCCGACGTTGTCGGGGATAATGAATGTCTTGTAGCCTTCCTGGTCAGCCAGTGTGCGCAGGGCGCCTCTTTTGGCATCCGTGATGGCGACGATGCGGTGTTTGGCTTCTTCTTTGCCGACGGCGTCTTCCAATTGCTTTTTCAGCATGCGGAAAGCCAGAGCCGGTTCGGTAGTCGTACCGGATTTGGATATATTGATCAGACCGAACTGTTTGCCTTTCAGGATTTCGCAAAGTTCATACAGGTAATCTTCACCGATATTGTGTCCGGCATATACCAGAACCGGGTTCTTACGGTCCGTATGTAACCAGTCGAAGCTGTTGTTCAAGGCTTCTACCACTGCTTTTGTTCCCAGATAGCTACCGCCGATACCGATGGCGACAACCACTTCACATTTGGAACGAAGTACGTTTGCCGTATTTTCGATGTCTGTCAATTCGGCATCTGTAATAGAAGAGGGGAGGTGCAACCAACCTAAAAAGTCGTTACCTGCTCCATTTCCATTTTGTAAAGTGGCATTACATTCGTTAGCCTTTGAAGCCTGAGCGTACACTTGTTCTTTCGTTACGGTACCCAGTGCTTTGTCAATGTTAAGACTGATGTTCTTCATATTTACATTATTATTTAAATGTTTCAGTCAACTGCCGTATCGCGGTAGTCGGCGATTTCTTTTCGTATAGAATACTATATAAAGTATCTAGGATCGGCATGTTTACTTTATATTTTTCGTTTATCTCACGGATACACTTTGTTCCGTAATATCCCTCGGCAATCATTTCCATTTCAAGCTGGGCTATTTTGACGGAATAACCTTTCCCGATCATGGTTCCGAACGTACGGTTACGGCTGAAGCGGGAATAGGCGGTTACCAGGAGGTCTCCGAGATAAACCGAATCTGTCACGTCCCGTTCCAATCCGTGTACGGCGTCGAGGAAATTACGCATCTCTTCGATGGCGTTACAGATGAAAACAGCTAAAAAGTTGTCTCCGTATTTCATTCCGTGGCAGATACCTGCGACGATGGCATATACGTTTTTCAATACGGAAGCATATTCAATACCTGTAACATCCTTGCAACAGGAGTTGTTCAGATACTGGTTCTTGAATACGGAAGAGAAGGCTCTTGCGTTCTCGATGTTCGGACAGGCCAATGTGATGTAGGACAACCGTTCGAGCGCGATCTCTTCGGCATGGCACGGGCCGCCGATAACGGCGATATTGTCGATCGGGACATTGTAGTATTCGGCAAAGTAGTCGGCTACGAGCATGTTCTCGTCCGGCACGATCCCCTTGATGGCCGAAATGATGAATTTGTCTTGCATGGAGGTCGTCACCTTCATTAAATGCTGCTTTAGGAAAGGAGACGGGGTGGCGAAAATCAAGGTGTCGGAATCGTTGATTACTTCGTTGATATCCGTGTAGAATTTGATTTTGTCAGTATCGAATTTGACGGCGGACAGGTAGCTGGGATTATGTCCCAACAACAAAAACTCTTCCACTTGGTCGGACCGACGCATATACCAGTTAATACTATCTTGTGTAGAAAGTACAATCTTGGCCAAGGCGGTAGCCCAGCTACCACCTCCCATTATTGCAATTTTTCCGGGCAATTTCATAGTATTATTCTATTTATTTGGTTGCGTTGGCAATCCATGCCTCCACTTCTTCGGCAGAGGGGTTTTGCAATTCCAGTTTGTATTTCTTATTCATTTCGCATAGCTCCTGTCTCAACTTGTTGGGATTGACATCGGCCAGCGTGTCGATTGTAATATATCCGGCTTTTTGCAAAGCGGGAACCCATGCTTCATCGATGCCCAATGCCGCGTATTTGTCAGCTGCATCTTTCTTAACGGTCTTTTCCGGGCGCATCTGCGGGAAGAGCAACACTTCCTGGATGGTCGTCTGACCTGTCATCAACATCACCAGACGGTCGATGCCGATACCGATACCGGACGTCGGAGGCATACCGAATTGCAAGGCGCGTAAGAAGTCCTGGTCGATGAACATCGCTTCGTCGTCCCCCTTTTCGCTCAGGCGCAATTGCTCTTTGAAGCGTTCTTCCTGGTCGATCGGATCGTTTAGCTCGCTATAGGCATTTGCCAATTCTTTTCCGTTGACCATCAGTTCGAAACGTTCGGTCAATCCCGGTTTGCTTCGGTGCATCTTAGTCAGCGGGCTCATCTCGACCGGATAGTCGATGATGAAAGTCGGCTGGATAAACGTGCCTTCGCAAAATTCGCCGAAGATTTCGTCGATCAGTTTGCCTTTGCCCATTGTCTCGTCGATTTCGAGGTTCAATTCCTTGCAAATCGCGCGTATCTCGTCTTCGCTTTTGCCGTTCAGGTCGTAACCGGTCTTTTCCTTGATGGCATCCAGGATCGGCAGACGGCGGTAAGGGGCTTTGAAGTTGATGGTTTTGCCTTCGACTACGCTTTCGCTCGTGCCGTTGACCGCGATGCAGATACGCTCCAACAATTGCTCGGTGAAGCTCATCATCCAGTTGTAGTCCTTATATTGGACGTAAAGCTCCATGCAGGTGAATTCCGGGTTGTGCGTACGGTCCATGCCTTCGTTGCGGAAGTTCTTGCCGATTTCGTAAACACCTTCGAAACCTCCGACGATCAATCGTTTCAGATAGAGCTCGGTTGCGATGCGCAGATAGAGGCCGATATCGAGTGAGTTATGGTGCGTGATGAACGGACGTGCGCTTGCCCCTCCGGGAATGGATTGCAGGATCGGAGTTTCTACTTCCGTATATCCGGCTTCGTCCAAAGCGGCACGCATGGTTTTGATGACCGCCGCACGCTTCATGAAAATATCTTTTACTCCGTCATTGACCACCAGGTCGACATAGCGTTGGCGGTAACGCAATTCCGGGTCGTTGAATCCATCGTATGCCACACCGTCTTTGTATTTGACAACCGGTAGCGGCTTGAGTGATTTGGATAATACCGTTATTTCTTGTGCATGGACGGAAATTTCACCCATCTGCGTACGGAATACGAAACCTTTGATTCCGACAAAGTCGCCGATATCCAGCAATTTCTTGAAAACGATGTTATACAGATCTTTGTTTTCTTCCGGGCAAATATCATCACGAGAGATGTAAACCTGTATTCTTCCTTCCGAATCCTGCAATTCCATGAAGGATGCCTTTCCCATGATACGGCGGCTCATGATACGGCCGGCAATACTTACGGGACGAGGCTCTGCATCGTCTTTAAAATTCTCTTTTATCTCTTTGGAAAATGCGTTCGTTACATACTCAGCTGCGGGATAAGGCTCTATCCCCATCTGGCGCAACTGCTCCATGCTGTTACGTCTTATGATTTCCTGTTCACTCAGTTCTAATAGATTCATTACGCTATTATTTTGTATAATACGGCGCAAAAGTACAAAACTTTTCTTACTTATTGCCTAAAAACGTATGTGACTTTACGCTTTATGTTCTTAAAGGGTATTGTTTTGTAATGGGAAAGGCAGGTTACGTATGGCTTCGGGCAGGAAGAAACGGACATCTTTTCCGGCCTCGAATGCTTCGCGTATAAAGGTTGAGGATATTTCGATCAAAGGGGCGTCTGCCATTTTTATATGGGGATATTGAGGAGGGATTTCAACATCAAACCCTTTGCGCGGATAAATGAAGATCGGGTATTTGGAAATGATGGCTTCGTACTCTACCCACCGGGTGATATATTTCCAGTTATCCGCCCCCATGATGAAGTAAAATTCACGGTCCGGATAGTGTTCTTCCAATGCCCGGAGCGTGTTGATGGTATAGGTCGGTTGAGGCAGGGAAAACTCAAAATCGCTGGCATGGAATTTGGGATAGCCGGCAATGGATTTCTTCACCAGCTCATAGCGGAGCCGGTCATCCATGAGTGCCTCCTTTTCTTTTAGCGGATTGTGGGGGGTGATCAGGAACCATAATTCATCCAGCTCCGTGAATTCACACAGCCAGTTGGCTAATGCCAGGTGGCCGATGTGAACCGGGTTGAAGGAACCGGAATAGATGCCGGTTTTCCGTTTCCCTTCCGTCTGCCGTGTTAGTTTCGTTTCCACTTGATGATGTTGAAGACTTGTGCGCCAAATACCAACCCCGTACCGATTGCGATAATGTATTCTTTATTATACAGACCGACGACGCAGGTGGCAAGAGCGGCGATTGCTATTATAATGAACGTGCATAACCACTTTTTGGATAATCTCTTGTTATTCATGGTTTTTCAAGAAACTCTTTTATCACCTTTAAGGCTTCTTCTTGTGCTGCTTCCAACTTGTCGTTTACTACGATTACATCAAACTTGCCGGCAAAACCCAATTCGAACTCAGCTTTTGCTATGCGGCTTTCGATTACTTCCGGGGTATCTGTTCCGCGTCCTTCCAGACGTTCGCGCAGGTCTTCGATAGAGGGAGGTTGGATAAAGACCGACAGGGCACGGTCGCCATAAAACTTTTTGATGTTGCAACCGCCAACGACATCGACATCGAATATCACGTTATCGCCGTTATTCAGCCTTCTTTCTACTTCGCTTTTCAGCGTGCCGTAATATTTGTCGGTATATACTTCTTCGTATTCTAAAAAATCACCTGCTGCTATACGGGTACGGAATTCATCCGGCGTAAGGAAATAATATTCCACACCGTTTTTTTCCGTCCCGCGCGGGGCCCGGCTGGTTGCCGAGATAGAGAAATGCAGGTTCAGGTTCTGCTTCAGCAGGAAATTGATGATAGTGGATTTGCCCGAACCTGACGGTGCGGAGAATATGATCAGTTTGCCAGCCATAGATCTGTCTTATAATACGTTTAATACTTGTTCCTTGATCTGTTCCAGTTCGTCTTTCATCTGCACGACGATCTTTTGCATTTCGGCATGGTTGCTTTTCGAGCCGAGCGTGTTGATCTCACGTCCCATTTCCTGGGCGATGAAACCGAGCTTTTTGCCTTGTCCGTGTCCGCTTTCCATCGTGCTGATGAAATATTTCAGATGATTGTCCAAGCGGTTCTTTTCTTCGTTCACGTCCAGCTTTTCGATGTAATAGATCATTTCCTGCTCGAAACGGTTCTTGTCGTAATCCTGTCCGGCAATCTTTTCGAGGTTGTCCATGATACGGGTTTTGATCTTTTCGATCCGTTCCTTCTCGTATAGTTCGACTTCCGAAAGCAGGCGGGCTATATTGTCGATTTTCTGTTCGAATAGCTTTTGCAACATCGCTCCTTCCTGAATACGGAAATCGCAGAGGTGCTTGATGGCCTCTTTGATCGCTTTCTCAACTACGTCCCATTCTTCTTCGTTTACTTCCTGGGCTTCTGTCTTGATCACGTCCGGCATGCGGAGCAATGTCTGAAACCAGTCGGAGGGGAC
Source organism: uncultured Parabacteroides sp. (assembly GCF_902493135.1). GTDB lineage: Bacteria > Bacteroidota > Bacteroidia > Bacteroidales > Tannerellaceae > Parabacteroides. The sequence goes on along the minus strand of NZ_CABUOD010000012.1, from coordinate 8,924 downwards.
CGATATATTCAGTTTGTCGGCGATATCTTTGATCTGGGTATAGTAATTTTCCACCGCAGCCTGGTTGATCTGTGTAGGCATGTCTTTGCCAATATACTCGATGAATATATTAAATTCGACTTTTCCACGTTCAAGCGACTGGAGTAACAAACTTCGTATTTGCATTTCTTTTTCTTTGTAGATGGAAGGAATGCGGGTAGACAAATCCAGTTGCTTGCTGTTCAGAGCCTTTATTTCTACGGTTACTTTTTTAGAAGGGAGTTCGGATGTAACCTTACCGAATCCTGTCATTGATTGTATCATTGTTCTAAAAATTAGATTGCAAAGATAGTTAATCAATTGACAATAGGCAATTGGCAATTGACAATTATTGGAAAAAGTCGGGCTTCCCGTATTTCAGACGGATCTTAACCCATAGCTTTATGCCTCCTAACCCATAGCTTTACACCTTCTAAAGCTATGGGTTAGGAGGCATATTCCGCCATTAGGGGTTTGTCGGTCTTAATAAAATCGATTTTGATCATGCGATTACAGTTATGTTTTATACTTTTGCATCCGTAATCAAGATTGGCAATTAATTATGTCCTGTATATTAAGTATCGAAACATCGACTTCCGTTTGTTCTGTAGCGTTGTCTATGGACGGTGAAGTTCTTTTTGAGAAGGCCTCCTTCGACGGTCCTTCGCATGCAGCCTTGTTAGGCGTATTTGTCGAAGAAGCCCTTTCCGTATTGAAAGAGAAGGGGGGAAAACTGGATGCCGTTGCGGTCAGCAGCGGTCCCGGTTCCTATACCGGCTTGCGTATCGGAGTGTCAGTCGCTAAAGGTCTCTGCTTCGGTTTCGGTATTCCTCTGATCGGTATTCATACATTAGATATAATGGCCGCTACTGTTATCAGGCAAGATAAGGCAGCTACCGGTTGTCTGTATTGCGCCATGCTGGATGCCCGCCGGATGGAAGTCTATGCCGCAATTTATGACTCTTCTTTGAAACTTGTCCGTGAGACAACGGCCGATATAGTGGAAGCCGATTCCTATTCTCCTTATCTGGAAAAAGGCAAAATCTGTTTCTTCGGTAACGGTGCTGCCAAATGCAAGTCCGTCATCACTTCTCCGAATGCCATTTTTATAGAGGACATCCATCCGCTTGCCGTCAACATGGTCCCGCTTGCCGAGCAAGCATTTGCCGCCGGTCGATTCGAAGATACGGCCTATTTCGAACCGTTCTACCTGAAAGAGTTTCAGGCGACGATTGCGAAGAATAAGGTGTTGGGAAACCAAAAGTAGGAAACGGTTAAACCAAAAAAGGGTTCGCCTTGTTTTATCTTCAAATCAATATTGAAGAATAGACATGAGACGAAAGAATACGAATGTACTGCTGATCTTCGGAGTGGTGATCGCGATTATCCTGTTGATGATCTGGTTGTTTTTGGGAACAACATTGGAACAGGAGGCAAATCCTGAGACAGATCCGATGACCATCGAGCAGAATATCTGATAAAACCGGATATAAAAAATCCTCCGTATCAAGGCGATGCGGAGGATTTTTATGTAGAATAAGTCGATTATCCTAAGAATCCCAACAAGATACCGGCTGCTACGGCAGAACCGATTACACCTGCTACGTTCGGACCCATGGCGTGCATCAACAGGTAGTTGGTCGGATCATATTCCAGACCTACATTCTGAGAGATACGGGCAGAGTCGGGTACGGCAGATACACCGGAGTTACCGATAAGCGGATTGATCTTATTGCCTTCCTTCAGGAACAGGTTGAAGAACTTGACGAACAGGATACCTGCGCAAGTTGCAATCACGAATGACAAAGCACCCAAACCGAAGATCTTGATGGAGTTCAGTGTCAGGAACTGAGTTGCCTGAGTGGAAGCTCCTACGGTGATACCTAACAGGATCGTGATCGTATCGATCAGCGGACCACGGGCTGTTTCTGCCAAACGGCGTGTCACGCCACTTTCTTTCAACAGGTTTCCGAAGAACAACATACCCAACAGAGGCAGACCGGAAGGAACCAGGAAGCAAGTCAGCAACAAACCTACGATCGGGAATACGATCTTTTCCGTAGAAGAAACAGCTCTCGGCGGTTTCATACGGATCAGACGTTCTTTCTGAGTAGTCAGCAAACGCATGAACGGCGGTTGGATAATAGGAACCAACGCCATATAAGAGTAGGCCGATACCGCAATAGCACCCATCAGGTTCGGGGCCAGTTTGGAAGAAAGGAAGATCGCCGTCGGGCCGTCGGCACCACCGATAATACCGATAGCACCGGCCTGGTTCGGTTCGAATCCCATCTGGAGGGCAATGATATATGCACCGAAGATACCGAATTGGGCAGCCGCACCGATCAACATCAATTTAGGGTTGGAGATCAAGGCGGAGAAGTCGGTCATAGCTCCGATACCGAGGAAGATCAGCGGCGGATACCATCCGGAGGTTACACCCTGGTAGAGGATGTTCAGTACGGAACCTTGTTCGTAAATACCTACCTGCAATCCTGCATCCTTGAACGGAATGTTACCGATCAGGATACCGAAACCGATAGGGATAAGGAGCATAGGCTCGAATTCATATTTAATGGCCAGGAAGATAAACAACAGACCGATGAGGATCATGATGATATGACCCGGTGTCGCGTTGTAGACTCCTGTATACGTGAGGAACAACTCCAGGTTTTCTCCCAGGAACTGGAGAAAACTTTCGTGAGCCGCACCTGCAGCCTGTAATAATACTGATCCTAACATAATATTATCCTATTACGACGAGGTCAGCACCTTCCAGTACGGAATCCCCTTTGTTTACTTTTATTTCAATGATCTTGCCGTCACGGTCGGCGTTGATGTTATTTTCCATCTTCATGGCTTCGAGGACAAGCAGATTCTGGCCTCTCTTGACTGCATCGCCGACTTTGCAGTTAACCTGCAGGATTACGCCGGGCAGCGGAGATTTGACAGCGCCTTTGGTCGTTGAGGCAACCGGGCGTGAAATAACCGGTTCGCCGCTTGCCGTTGTCGGAGCCTGAGCCGGGCGTTTCAATGTAACCATCTGTTTTTTTGCCGGTTTCTCCATCTTAACATGGTAGGGAGTGCCGTTTACTTCTAATTCAGCGATATCATCTACTACCGAGTTGATATGTACTTTATATACGTTACCGTTAATAGTATATTTAAAACTTTTCATTCTTGTTTGTTTTTAGAGATAATTACTTTTTGGGAACTTCACGTAAACCGTAAATCTTGGAACTCCACGGAGAATAAGATCTTTGAACCTTGCGGATCGTAAGAACCGTATGTTCGATGTCGTGGTTATCGTCGCTCATTTCATACAGGGCAGCGCCGATGGCAGCAAAGATTTCTCCGGATTCCTGACCTGCATTGTCTGCAACGACAGCAGCTCCGGCAGCTTTCCGTGCATTGCGTTTGCTGGCAGCGATTGAGAATTTACCGATTTGCTTAAAGATAATGAACAACAGGAATAATCCGGAAAACACAACTGCCATGGCAGTCAGGGTCATACCGATACCCCAGGAGTCATTTTTCTTAAAGTTTTCAATCTTCTCGTTAGAGTCCAATGTCACGTTATTGGTGCTGGGGGTAACTTTTGTTAAAGTTGTCCATTCACCTTGTCCGTCTAACGTTCTGCCATAACTGACATCCGCTTTTTGTGAAGCCGGAACAACAATCTCATCGATCAGAGTTTTACCGTCTGCATCATACAATGCGATGTAATTTTCTTTTGATGGGTCAAGAGTGAAATTAACATGGAATGTACCTCGATTAGGTTCTCCGTCCGCCCAGAACAAAGTGTGCTGGCGGGGAGGGATGACTGTCAGAACGTCGCCCTTCGGAATCGGATATTTTTTCGGGTTGCTCTTGTCGTTAGTCAAGTAACAACCGGCAATATTGACCGAACCTGCCGAATTGTTGAACAATTCGATCCAAGCGTGGCGTTTGCCGTAATCATCAACGAAGTTATCCTCATTGACGACCAGCACTTCATTTATTCGCATGGAGGTTGCACGCTGTGCTTTTGCCCCGAATGAAACGAGCAACGCGAACAGCAGCAATGCCCCTATTTTCTTATTCATCATATTCATTTCCTGTTTTAAGAATTATAGAGGCAGATTGTCATGTTTCTTGGCAGGATTGCTTAACTTCTTAGTCTGCAACTGTTGTAAAGCACGAATGATACGGAAACGGGTGTTACGCGGTTCGATAACATCGTCGATATAGCCGTATTGAGCTGCATTGTACGGATTCGCAAATGCTTTTTTGTATTCGGCTTCTTTTTCAGCTGCGCAAGCTTTCGGATCTTCTGCGGCAGCCACTTCTTTTGCGAAGATGACTTCTACGGCGCCGCTCGGGCCCATAACTGCGATTTCGGCTGTCGGCCATGCGTAGTTCATATCGCCGCGCAGGTGTTTGGAACTCATCACACAGTAAGCGCCACCGTAAGACTTACGCAATGTTACGGTTACTTTGGGCACTGTAGCTTCTCCGTAAGCGTAAAGCAATTTTGCACCGTGCAGGATTACACCGTTATATTCCTGGCCTGTACCCGGCAAGAATCCCGGAACGTCTACCAATGTAACCAGAGGGATGTTGAACGCATCGCAGAAGCGGACGAAACGGCCTGCTTTGCGGGAAGCGTTGCTGTCCAGACAGCCTGCCATTACTTTCGGCTGGTTGGCTACGATACCGACAGTCTGGCCGTTGAAACGGGCAAAACCGACGATAATGTTCTTGGCATAATCGGCATGTACTTCCAGGAATTCCCCATTATCGATGATGGTTCCGATTACGTCGTACATATCGTAAGCCTGGTTGGGATTGTCAGGAATGATGTCGTTCAGGTTATCATCCAGACGGTCGATCGGATCTTTACATTCGATCAGCGGAGTTTCTTCTAAGTTGTTCTGTGGCAGGAAGCTGATCAATTTACGGATCAACTGCAAACCGTCTTCTTCCGTATCGACTGCGAAGTGAGCCACACCGGATTTGGTCGTGTGTACGCTTGCACCACCTAACTGTTCCTGTGTAACATCTTCACCTGTTACTGTTTTTACTACTTTCGGACCGGTCAGGAACATATAGCTTGTTCCGCGGGTCATGATATTGAAGTCTGTCAGGGCAGGAGAGTAGACCGCACCGCCGGCACACGGGCCGAAGATACCGGAAATCTGGGGAATAACACCGGAAGCCAGGATATTGCGCTGGAAGATTTCCGCATAACCGGCCAAAGCATTAACGCCTTCCTGGATACGTGCACCACCTGAGTCGTTCAAACCGATGACAGGAGCGCCCATCTTCATTGCCTGATCCATAACTTTACAGATCTTCATTGCCAATGCTTCAGACAAAGCACCACCGAATACGGTGAAATCCTGAGCATAAATATATACCAGGCGTCCGTCGATCGTACCGTAACCTGTTACGATACCGTCGCCCAGAAACTTAGTTTTTTCAATACCGAAGTTTGTACAACGGTGTTGTACGAACATATCGAATTCTTCAAAACTTCCTTCATCCAGCAACATGGCAATACGTTCGCGTGCTGTGTATTTGCCTTTCTTGTGCTGAGATTCAATTCTTTTTTCTCCACCACCTAAACGAGCTGTTTCGCGAAGGGCGATAAGCTCCTTTACTTTTTCAAGTTGGTTACTCATTGTACTATAGATTTGTTGTCGGAGCGGTTCGCGAACCGCCCGTACTTGTTAGAAATGAATATTTAATTGTTGGTGCGGTTCGCGAACCGCCCGTACTTTATTTTCCCGGCATGCAAAGCTCAGTCAGAACGCTGCAAGTCGATTTCGGGTGAAGGAATGCAATGTTCAAGCCTTCTGCACCACCGCGCGGAGCTTTGTCGATCAGTTTGACACCTTTTGATTCTGCTTCGTCCAATGCTGCCTGTACGTCGGGAACAGCAAATGCAATGTGGTGGATACCTTCACCTTTCTTTTCGATAAATTTAGCGATTGTGCTATCTTCGCTTGTCGGTTCCAGCAACTCGATCTTAGTCTGACCGACTTTAAAGAATGCTGTTTTTACTTTCTGATCTGCAACTTCTTCGATGTTGTAGCATTTCAATCCTAAAACTTCTTCATAATACGGCAGACAAGCTTCGATGCTCTTCACTGCGATACCCAAATGTTCGATATGTGTAAGTTCCATGTCAATAATAATTTAGTAATTTAATATTGTTTTTTGTTCTATGTGGGCAAAGGTACACTCTTTTTATGAATAGTGAAATAATTCGTTAATATTTATCAGCATGATTCGGATATGTTTAAAAAGCATATTTTTTAAATCATACGGCTAAAAATCAACGATAAGGCGAACATTCAACTGCCGTCCGGTCAGGTAGTTCGGGATTGCGTACTGGTGGTTGTCTATGTTGGTTATCCAATAATAGGAACTTGTGTTCTTTATGTCGAACAGGTTGAAAATGTCGAGACCGAGCCAAATGTTCTTGAGATTGCGGAAGAATCCGCGGTCCATGATCGCATCCGTCCCTCCGGCAAGCTGGTAAGAGAAACCGAGGTCCACACGTTTGTAGGTCGGAGTACGGAAATAGCCGTCCTCGTAGCCTGTACGCGGGGCTGTGACGGGAAGGCCGCCGGACAGTACGCCTTTCAGATTCAGCTTGACGCGCTTGTAGCCGGGAAAATAATCCTGGAAAAAGAGCGAAACGTTATAACCCTGGCTGTTAGGCATCGGTACATATTCGCTGCCCCGGATGCTTTGCTCCGCTTTCATCAGGGAGAAACTGATCCAGGAGTCCGTGCCCGGCACAAATTCGCCGAAGAATTTGACATCAAGGCCCATTGCATGACCTTGTGCGCAGTTCTCACCGTAATAGCGGATTTTGACATTATCTACCGTATAAGGGTTCAGGTTATCCAGCTTTTTATAATACATATCGGCACTGACTTTGAAATTCCTGCCGGATGCCCGGAAGGTATAATCGCCACCTGCGATGACATGGATGGAACGTTGCGATTTCAGGTCTTTATTCAGTCGTATGATACTGTTGCCATGTTCATCCTGTACGGTCGTACGCAATTCCTTATAGAAAGGAGACTGGTAATACAGGCCGGAAGCCAAGCGGAAGGTCAGGTTCTGGTCGAAGTTCGGAATGAAGCCGAGTGAAGCACGCGGGCTGAATATAAACTCTTTGTTATAACTCCAGTAACTGCCGCGTACACCGCCGACCAGCGTGAACAGACCTTGTTTGGTACGGAACTTGAATACATCCTGCAAATAGCCGGAAATGCGTGTGCTTTCCAGTTTGTTGTCCGAGAACAGGTTTGCGATCACGTTGACATTCCCGCCCCCTTGTGGCAGCGAGTATCCGGCAGAGTCGCGCTTTTCCCATTCGCTGATCTTGTCGTTGATCTTTTCCATCTGGACGATGGCACCCCATTTCAACGTGTTGTTTTTCAGGCGGGCGATGCCATAATGTCCGATATTCATGATGTTGGAGTGCAAGCGGTTGCGGGCGTGTTCGTTATAGCGTGCTATGGACAAATTCTGTATTTCCCCTCCGCCTTCTTCGGCCGCATCTCCCAGCCAGTAATCGCCGGCAATATCATATCCTTCCTCTTCTTTGCTGGTAAAAGCGGATGCTTGGAGGCCGAGTTCGGTGTTCTCGTTCAGGTTGTGCTTTAAGGTAAGCGCACCGAATAGCGTTTCGAATTTATCCCGTTCCTGCCCGTTCATGAATACTTTGAATTTTTTAGCGTTGGCTGCTGTACCGAAGGATGTTTCACGGGTATGGGGAATGAATTTATAATTGTTTATGGCCAGGTTACCGAGGAAGTTGATCTCCCATTTCGGGGCAAACCGGTATGTCATATAAGTCTGCAAGTCAATAAAGTTCGGATCATATTCGGCATCCGTATCGGTTGTTTTCAGGAGGGAACGCCCCGTTTTGTAGCGGAAACCGGTCACCTGTGTGAATTTGCCGGAGGAGCTACCCACATAGGCATTGGCCCCCAGCAGGCTGGCGGAGGCCGAACCTTCTAATCCTTTCGGTTTCTTGTAGGTGATATCCAACACGGAGCTCATCTTGTCTCCGTAACGGGCTTCAAACCCGCCGGCGGAAAAGTTGACGGCTTCCGTCATGTCCGGATTGATAAAACTCAGCCCTTCCTGTTGCCCGGAACGGATGAGCAGCGGACGGAACACTTCCAGTCCGTTCACATATACGATGTTTTCGTCATAGCTGCCGCCGCGTACGGAGTATTGCGAACTTAATTCGTTATTGGAAGTAACGCCCGCAAAGGTGACGACCAGGCTTTCGATACTTCCTCCGGCAGGGTCGGGAAGCAGCTTGACGCGGTCGGCATTCAGGGTTTCGAGGGTGGTCGTTTGTTTGCGGATGGCGGTGGCCGTCACTTCGCCTAGTTCGATCGAGGTGTAGTTCATTTGCACGTTGAGCCGCATATCTTTGGTTACCTGCGGGATGATCCGTTCGGCCTTGTTGTAGCCCAGGCATGAATAGATAAGCGTCACCGAGTCGCCGGTCGCAACCGACAACGAATAGTGGCCTTTTTCATTGCTCATCGCTCCGTTTAACGTGTTCTTGACCCGGACGTTGACCAGATCCAGCGGATTGCCGTCCGCATCGCGGATGTAACCGCTGATTTTGGCACGTCCCTGTCCGAAAGCAGGTATCGAAAGTAATATAAATAGTAGCGTAGCTATCGTACGAATCTTCATGATCTATTGTCGTTATAGGTTTATTAACGGGAGAAACAAAGATTTATTTTCTCTATGATCTGTTTAACTGGCAAAAATAATAAGCACCGGGCTGTTCTGTACCGGGTAGCGGGGCAATAATCAATTATGTATTCAATATTGTCCTAAATAATTTTGAGGCGTGATGTAACTTGCGGCATCAAAAGACG